>NZ_CP101458.1:1488496-2232744 GCF_024362525.1 Natrononativus amylolyticus | reverse complement strand
CACGAGCGGAAGGCCGTTGTCGTCGGCGATGTCGCGTAGTCCCTGGAGGAACCCCTCCGGCGGGGTGATCACGCCGCCTTCGCCCTGGATCGGTTCGACGAAGATGCCCGCCGGGTTCGCGAGCCCGCCGTAGGGGTCCTCGACGATCGCCTGGACCTCCTCTAAGGCGTGATCGACGGCCTCCTGTGGCGCCTTCTCCTGGCGGAACGGATCGGGGTAGGGCGCGTGGACGACTTCGGGGAGCAGCGGCGTGTAGCGTTCCTTGAACCCCTTGTTCGAGGTCAGGCTCATCGCGCCGGTGGTCGCGCCGTGGTACGCCCCGCGGAACGCGATCAGGCCATCGCCGCCAGTGTTGTACTTCGCGAGTTTGATCGACGCCTCGATGGCGTCGCTGCCGGTTGGGCCGCCGAAGACGACCTTCTGGTTCCCCCGGAGCTCGTCGGGAGCGATCTCGTCGAGTTTCTCGATCAACTCGAGGCGCGCTTCGGTCGGGAAGTCGACCGTGTGGACGAGCTTGTCGGCCTGCTCGTGGACGGCCTCGAGCACGTAGGGGTTCGCGCGACCGACGTTGAGCACGCCGATGCCGGCGAACATGTCGATGTAGGTGTTGCCGTCGACGTCCCGAACCGTCGCTCCCTTTCCCTCCTCGAAGGCGATCGGGATGTCCTCGGGGTAGGCGACCGCGCTGCTGTCGATCTCCCGCTGGGTCTCGAGCAGTTCCCGCGAGCGCGGACCGGGAACGTCGTCGACGTTCGGTGCCTCCTCGTAGTGTAGCTCGTCGATCGCTGGGCCTGCGGTCATACGTGTGGGAAGGTGAATCAGTGATAAATAGTTTGTCCACAGTTTCTATATGAGTCGTACACAAAAACTGGTTCCGAACGGGTGGAACCGACCGCTCCCACACACTCGACCGCTCCCCCACGTGCTTTCGGGGAGGACGAGGCCGGGTGATGGCGGTCGAGAGACGCCCCCGAACCACCAACTGCCTTATAATATGGCGGACAAGTAGTACGTATGATACCGCCGATCGCGAGTCGGTTCGTCGCCGGGGAGACGCCCGCCGAGGCTCTTGATCACGTCCGAACGTTGAACGAACGAAACGTCCGCGCCATCGTCAACTTACTCGGCGAACACTACGACGACCGCGTTCCCGCCGAAGCCGACGCGGCGGAGTATCGGGCGCTCGTCGAGGACATCGCGGGGTCGAACCTCGAGGCCTGCATCTCGGTGAAACCCTCCCAGATCGGGCTCGACCTCGGCGAGGACGTCTTCCGCGAGATCCTCGACGAGATCGTCGAGACGGCCGCCGAGAACGGCGTGTTCGTCTGGATCGACATGGAAGATCACACGACGACCGACGCGACGCTGGACGCCTACGAGGACCTCGCACACGAGCACTACGGCGGTGAGGGTTCCGACGGAACGCGATCCTCGTCGGAGCAGTGGTCCGACGGCGGCGTCGGCGTCTGCATTCAGGCGAACCTGAAACGGACCCGCGAGGACGTCGAGCGGCTGGCGGACGTTCCCGGGAAGATCCGCTTCGTCAAGGGAGCTTACGACGAGCCCGCGGAACTCGCCTACAAGGACAAAGCGGAGGTCAACAGAGAGTACAAGGAACTCCTCGCGTACGCCTTCGAGAACTTCGACGAGGCCGCCGGGATCGGAATCGGCAGCCACGACCCGGAGATGATCGACTACGCGATCTCCCTCCACGAGGAACACGGCCGCGAGTTCGAGATCCAGATGTTGATGGGCGTCCGCGAGGACGCCCAGCACGAGCTGGCCGAGGAGTACGAGATGTGGCAGTACGTCCCCTACGGTGGGCGCTGGAAGTCGTACTTCTACCGGCGCGTGATGGAACGGAAGGAGAACCTCTGGTTCGCGCTACGAGCGATCACCGGCCGCTAAAGGGAAGGGCTCATATCCCCGTGGTGTGAGACTGGTCACATGACCTCGTGGAAGCGTGACTTCGCGAGCGGGCTCATCGTTCTCGGCCCGATCCTGGTCACCCTCTACATAATCTACTGGCTCTACGGACTCATCGCGGGTCTCACTCCGGGGCTGATTCTGGACGCGGATGCGCTCCACCCCCTCATCGGGGGTCAAGGCCCCCAGGCCGAGCAGACGCGCGAAGAGATCGCCCAGTTCCTGCGCGTCGTCGTCGCGCTGACGGTTCTCGTCATCCTGACGCTCTCCGTCGGCTACCTGATGCGGACGACCGTCGGCGGACTGGTTGAACGCATCGTCGACGACGTCGCCAACCGCGTTCCGGGGCTTCGAGTCGTCTACAACGCCTCGAAGATGGCGGCCGAGACCGCGTTCGGGGAACAGGATTCGCTGCAGAAGCCGGTCAAACTCCAGACCTGGAACGGGCTGCGGATGACCGCCTTCAAGACCGGGAAGACGACCGACGACGGGCGGGAAGTGCTGTTTTTACCGACCTCACCGAACATCACTACCGGGTTCGTCATCGAAGTCGAATCCGAGCGCATCACCGAACTCGACGAGAACGTCGAGGACGCGCTCACCAGGGTTCTCAGCGCCGGCTTCGGCGACGCCGACCGCAACCGGGGGATGGACGCGGGAATCTCTATCGACGTCGTCGACGAGCGGAAAGCGGGGGAGGGCAAAGCCGACGACGACTAACGACCTTTTACGCTGCGGTCTGCTCTGCTGGTGGCTCCGCCACACAGCAGAGCGTCCCTCGGTAAAAGGTGGGCGGTGAACGGTGGTTATTGTATGTACGTGAACCACTCGTCGTAATCGTCGGTGTGGCGCTCGACGACGTCGAAGAAGCGCGACTGGATCTCCTCGGTGACGGGGCCGCGGGTGCCGTCGTCGACGACGACGTTGTCGACCTTCCGGATCGGCGTCACCTCGGCGGCCGAGCCGGTGAAGAACAGCTCGTCGGCGGTGTTGAGTTCGCCTCGAGAGATGGTGACGTTGTCGTGGACGGTGTAGCCCAGGTCGCGGGCGATCGTGATCACGGAGTCGCGGGTGATGCCGTCGAGGATCGACTCCGAGAGGCCGGGCGTGAAGATCTCGCCGTCGCGCACGAGGAAGATGTTCTCGCCGGGACCCTCCGCGACGTGACCCTCCTTGTTCAGCACGATGGCCTCAGCATAACCGTTTCTGCGGGCCTCCTCGCCGGCGAGCATGCTGTTGACGTACAGTCCGGTGGTCTTCGCGTTCGTCGGGATCTGGCTCGAGGAGTGCTTGCGCCACGAGGAGACCATCACGTCGATGCCGTTCTCGAGGGCCTCCTCGCCGAGGTAGGTGCCCCACGGCCAGGCGGCGATGGCGATCCGGGTGGGACAGTCGCCGGGGCTCACGCCGAGGCTCTCGTAGCCGTAGAACGCGATCGGGCGGATATAACACGAGGTGAGGTCCTGGCGGGTGATGAGTTCTTTCGTCGCCTCGGTGAGCTCCTCGGGATCGTGGTCGATCTCCATCTCGTAGGGTTTACACGACGCGAAGAGCCGTTCGACGTGCTCGTCCCACCGGAAGATCGCGGGGCCGTCTTCGGTCTCGTAACAGCGCGCGCCCTCGAAGACGCCGGTGCCGTAGTGGAGGCCGTGAGTGAGTACGTGGATCTGCGCGTCGTCCCAGTCGACGAACTCCCCGTCCATCCAGATCGTGTCGACGTCCATCTCCTCGAAGCTCATAGACGGGGAGAGGAAACCCACTGTAATGAACGTTCGCGATTCACCCCTGCGCTGCCAGAATCGGGACCGCGTCAGCCGAGTCGCTCGAGGACGTCCCGTCCCTCGAGGTAGGGGAAGCCGTGGCGGGTCGCGTACGCCCGGGCGTCCTCGGGGGTGAGCGCCTCGCCGGTCTCGTCGTCGAGCATCTCACAGACGACGACCGCGGGCGGGCAGTCGGCTGCGTTGGCGAGCGCGAGGCCGAGTTCGGTGTGGCCCTCGCGCTGGACGAGCAGGTCCGGTGCGGCCCTGAGGAGGTGGACGTGGCCGGGGACGCGGAACTCCTCGGCGAACGTCGTACTCGAGGGCTCCGCGGCCGCCTCGCCGAGCTTTCGGATGGTGAGCGACCGATCGTTGTCCGTGATACCGGTGTAGGTGTCGCGGTGGTTGACGGTGAGCGAGAACGACGAGCGCTCGTCGTAGCCGAGTTCGTGGTCGGTCGTCGCGGGGTGATCGACCTCCTCGCTGTAGAAGGGGAGGTCGAAGGCGTCGGCGGTCGCGTCGTCGACGGCGACGCAGATCAGCCCGCCCGCGTCGTTTCGCAGCCGCGAGACGGCCTCGGGGGTGACGGCGTCGGCGTGGTAGATCAGGTCCGTCTCGCCCTCGCGGTCGGCGGCGTCGTGAACGAGTACCGGGTCGCCGACGCGAAGCGACTCGAGGGCCTGGTCGACCGTGTCCGGCGCGGCGCCGGCGCTCGGTCCCGCACCCGCGGTGGACGGCCCGGCCATCACCGATCACCCACGGAGACCGTGACGCGGTCGTCGTCCGCCAGCTCGAGGGCGTCCCGGAGCTTCTCGGGGGCGATCAGCTCGAGCTGGTCGTCGTCGTGGTGCGTGCGCTCGGGGGCGATGGTGTGTGCCTCCTCGTAGACCTCGCCGTCGGCGGTTTCGATCGTCGCGGGGTAACAGACCGCCGGGCCGTAGGTGCGCTCGTCGTCCTCCCAGCCGTCGATCGGGATCGACTCGAGGGAGGTCACCGCGTTCCGGCGACGGACGCTGTCCTCGCTGAGCTCGACGTTGAGCGTTCCGGGGAACGGCTCGTACGCAAGCCGATCCCGGAACTGGCGGCTGTAGCCCGGCAGCGAGATGTAGTGACGACCCTCGCCCATCCCGCCCGTGACGGTGCCCTCGAGTTCGATCTCGGCGCCCGTCTCGAAGATGCGACGGTACTCCTCGTACTCCGCCCGGAGCGCCCCTTCGCCGTCGTCGGTGACTGCGACCCACTGGCCGTCGCTCACCGTATCGCGCTCGAGCAGGCCGGCGCTCTCGAGACGCTGGAGGCGCCGCGAGGCGGTCTGGTTCGAGGCGTCGAGTCGGGCCGCGAGATCCGCACAGGAGACCTTGACGTCACCCTCGATACCGCCCTCGAGGGCGAGGAGTTTGAGGACGGCCAGTTCGTCGTGGCCGACGGTAGACGTCGCTGTCAGTGACATAGCCGGGAGTTTGCCGCCTCGACGTAAAAGCGTACCGAATGTGGGATGCGTCCCAAAAGTGTGATGGCGGTGGGATCGATCGGGCCAGTACGCTATCCTCGAGGAGTCGGGGCTAAAACCTGGCGGTTCGGGCGGATTGGGGTGACCCGTGCGCCCGACGGTGGGTGGGGCAGTTCACGCGCGGACGTCTCGAGCCCAGAACTCGCTGTCTTTCTTGAGCTTGGGAACCCAGGTGTCGCGGGTTTTCGAGAGCAGCGCGACTCGAGAGGCGGGGACGTCCTTCAGTTCCGTGAACTCGGGCATGTGTTCCTGGACCGCTTCGGTGAACGCGACGACCTCCTCGTGGTCGGGCATCGACGAGCGGTCGAGGCGTCCGCGGGAGTGGCCGACGTGCATGTAGGCCTTCAGTTCGACGAAATCGGGGTCGGCGCGCTCGTAGAAGGCGGCGTACCAGTCGGGATCGCGCATGTTCTCGCCTTTGACGAGCGTCGTCCGCAGGACGGTTCGCGTCTCCTCCTTTTCGGCGAGGATGTCCATCGTTTCCACCAGCTTCTCCCAGGCGTCGTCCTCCATCGCCTTGACGACCCGATCGAAGGTGTGTCGCTCGGGCGCGTCGACGCTGATGTACAGTTGGGTGGGATCACACTCCCGGATCACCTCGGGGCGGGTGCCGTTCGAGACGAGGAAGGTCGTGATATCCCGGTCGTGGAACGCCTCGATGAGCTCCGGCAGGTAGGGGTACAGCGACGGCTCGCCGTCGAGGCTGATCGCGACGTGGCGGGGTTCCATCGCCTGCTCGAACACCTCGCGGGGAACCTCGTCGTTGCCGCCGAACCCCGAGAGCAGCTTCTTCTGGAGGTCGATCGAGGCGTCGACGACCGCCTCGGGGTCGTCCCACTCGACGCCGTCCATCTCGTAGGCGTGACCGTTGTGGTCGCGCCAGCAGAAGACGCAGCGCTCGTTGCACCGGACGACCGGCGTCATCTGGATGCAGCGGTGGGACTCGATGCCGTAGTAGATGTTCTTGTAGCACTTCCCCTCGCCGCGCAACGCGTTCGCGGTCCAGCCGCAGGTCTGGGCGGCCGTGTGGTTCTCGCTGTGGTAGTTCGGACTCGAGACCTGCATCGGCCCGCCGTCGTCACCGTCTGTGCTCCCGGATTCGGGATCGGCGGAGTCGCTCATACCCTGTGCGTCGGCGGGCGCGACCAAAAGGCGTGTGGTGTGTCGCGAGTCGCTGCCGTTGTTCTCTAAAAACAGTACGATAATTTGATTCTATTATAAAGAATGTACATATAGAAGTAAACTCTTACAGAGAAGAGTATCCGAGCGATTAGTGATGGTGAACGATACGACTGATAGTGGTGCGTCGGAGGGCGTGACGCGGCGGGGTACGCTCGCGCTGGCGGGGCTGGCGGGCGTCGGCCTGTTCGGCGCCGGCCGCGTCGGTGCTAGCGACGGACAGCTCTCGCTCGAGGACGACCTCGATCTGAACGGAAACGACCTGATCAACGGCGACAACTTCTGGCCCTCGAGTAACTACGCGAGCTTCTGTACCTCGGGGTCGGGGGACGGCCACGCACAGCTGTACGATACCGCCGCGGGAACGCACTTCCTGCGGGCGTTCGAGGGCGAGGCGGACAGCCCGGGGCCGGTCGAGTTCCAGGCCCCGATCAAGGGCGCCCGCGCTGACGCCCCGGGGACGCCCCGACCAGGTCCGCTGCGGGTGCTCGAGGGCGCTGTCGTCGACAACCTCTCGGTCGTCGGCCACAACCGGATCGACGTCGTGGCTGCACCCGAGATCGACCACGAGGGCGACCTCGCCGCCGAGATCGCCGCGTACCTCGAGGACCAGGAGGCGGTCGACCACTGTTTCGTTCTCCCGTCCGGTCGCTACTCCTGGAACAGCGAACTGTCGCTCACCGACTTCGAGTTCTTCGGCCTCGTCGGGGCGCCGGCGGCGACCCTCGAGATCGAGTCCGACGACGTCGACCTCGCGTTCCGGCTCGGCTCGGGGCGCGGCGGCGCGTCGCGAACGACACTGCAGAACGTCACGGTCGACATCAGCGGGAGCGACGATCGCGACGCCGGCATCGCGCGAATCAACGTCGAGGACCGGGCCGTCCTCGAGAACGTCACACTTCGCGGGCAGCGCTACCGACAGGGGCCGAACGGCGGCGACCGGTTCACGGTGCTCGTCAACCTCACGGAGGAGACCGGGCTGGGTACGATTCGGAACGTCACGCTCCCGGACGGTGACCGCGAGACCGGCAACGGTTCCGTCGGACACGCGATCCCGTTCAGCGCGGATCCGCCCCACGAGGGGGTCAACGTCTTCGAAGGGTGTTACGTCGAGGGGTTCGTCGACAACGGGTTCTACGTGGCGAACTCGCCCGGAAAGTCGATCCTCCGGGGCTGTACGGCCAAGAACAACGGCGGCGGCAACGTCCGCCTCGGCGACGGCGACGTCTGTCGGGACTCCCGGATCGTCCTCGAGAACGGAGCCGACTCCGCCCACCCCGGCTGCGGGCTGTGGCTCCAGGGCGGATCGCCGCTCGCGGAGAACGTGACGATCGACGCCCCGGGCGCCGCGAACGACGTCATCCGCGTCAACAGCGACGCCGACGGCGGTCGGATCTGTAACTCGAACGTCTACCTCGGCCCCGACGCCGACGCGCCCGCGATCCGCATCACCCAGGGCGGAAACGACACCCTCGAGCCGGTGATCCTCGAGAACGTCACCGTCCACGACGACACGCGCTACGACGGCGACCGCGGCTTCTCGGTGCTCGTTCGCCGGGGGAACGTCACGCTCCGGGACTGCGAGGTGCGCATCAGCGAGTCGGACGAACTCAGGGAGGGGGTGTACATCTCCGAGCCCGACGTGCGTCTCGACCGCTGTACGATCGAGGTCGCAAACGGCGGCTGCGTCGTCAACCTCGACGCCGAGGACACGGATCTGTTCGGCTGTCGACTCCGTGGCACCGGTAGCCGGTCGGCCGGCATCGGTCTCTCGAACGGCTGCAACCCCGACACCGTCCGCGCGCTCGGACTCCGGGCCGACAACGTCTCCGTCCGCGACTGGATCAGCTCCGGGCTCTCGACGAGCGACCTGCTCGAGTAACGCGGACACCCGGGGTCTCCACCCCGCGACGCTCCATTACACCTGCCGTTTCCGAACCCGCTCGAGCGCCGCCAGCGTGCCCTCGGCGTGCGGTTCTGAGAGCACCTCGTCCGCGGCTTCGCGGGCGTCCTCGTCGGCGTTGGCGACCGCGAACGAGCGGCCCACGACCTCGAACGTCGAGACGTCGTTCGTCGAGTCGCCGACGGCGACGGCCTCCACGGGGTCGAACCCGACGCGGTCCGCGATCGTTCGGACGCCGTCGCCCTTGTTCGGCGCCCTGTCCTTGACGTGGTAGGCGTAGCCGGTGTCGACGACCTCGAGGTCGTGGTCGGCGGCGATCGCTTCGAGCGGCTCGAGGGGCCGCTCGCGGGAGACGGCGAGTTCGGTCTCGCGCCACCGGTTGACGGTGTCCTCGGGGCCCCAGCCGAGGTCGTACCCCGCGGCACGGTACTCCTCGGCGACGGCCTGGGCGGCCGCGCGATCGGCGGTGAAGCGGACGTCGTCGCCGGTGTAGACGACGCCGCCGTTCTCGGCGACGACGAGTTCGGGAACGCCGACGAGGTGACAGAGCGCGATCGGGTAGGGAAAGGCCTTCCCGGTGGCGATGACGATCGGCGCGTCCCACTCGAGCAACGGGTCGAAGATTCGGGGGTCGATGCCCCATCCCTCGGTGCGCGTCAGGGTGCCGTCGATGTCGAGGACGAGCGGCGGGTCGGAGGTCATTGCTCGGGGTTGGGGGCGACGAGGCTAAAGGCGTTGGTTCTCCGGGCGGAGTGGCCGACGCAGGGTGGCTACCGGCGGTCTAGTGTCGCTGTCAGGGGTCCGCACCGTCGGTCGCCCACCCGCGGGCACAGTCGACGGCGTCCATCCACCGGGCGTACTTCTCGTCGGCCGTCGACCGCGCGAGGCGGGGTTCGAACTCGCGGTCGACCTGCCAGTTGTTCCGGAGCTCCTCGAGGCCGGTCCAGTAGCCCACCGCGAGGCCGGCCGCGTACGCCGAGCCGAGCGCCGTCGTCTCGTCGACGACGGGACGGACGATCTCCGAGCCGATGATGTCCGACTGGAGCTGACAGAGAAAGTTGTTCTTGACGGCGCCGCCGTCGACCTTCAGGGAGGTCATCTCGATGTCCGAGTCGGCCTCCATCGCCTCGGCGACGTCGCGGGTCTGGTAGGCGATCGACTCGAGGGTCGCCCGGACGAGGTGCTCCCGGCGGGTGCCCCGCGTCATCCCGACGACGGTGCCCCGGGCGCGCTGGTCCCAGTGGGGCGCACCCAGCCCCGTGAACGCGGGGACGACGTAGACGCCGTCGGTCGACTCGACGCTCCGGGCGAGTTCGGCCGTCTCGGTCGGGTCGTCGATCAGCGTCAGGTCCTCGAGCCACTCGATCGCCGCCCCGGTGATGAAGATCGAGCCCTCGAGGGCGTACTGGACCGGCTCGCCGGCGCGCTGGAAGCCGATCGTCGTCAACAGCCCGTGTTCGCTCTCGACGGCCTCGTCCCCGGTGTTCATCAGGAAGAAGCTCCCGGTGCCGTAGGTGTTCTTGGCGTCACCGGCGTCGAAGCAGGTCTGGCCGAACAGCGCCGCCTGCTGGTCGCCGAGCGCGCCGGCGACCGGGATCTCGGCGCCCAGAAAGCCGTCCGGATCGGTCGTCCCGTAGGTGTCGTCGTCGCTCGAGGGGCGCACCTCCGGCAGCATCGCACGCGGGACCGAGAACGCCGCGAGCAGGTCGTCGTCCCACTCGAGGTCGTGGATGTTGTACAGCATCGTCCGCGAGGCGTTCGTCACCTCGGTGACGTGTGCGCCGGTGAGGTTGTAGACGAGCCAGCTGTCGATCGTTCCGAACAGGACGTCGCCGCTCTCGGCGCGATCTCGGACGTCGTCGGGGCGGCTCCGCTCGAGTTTGATCGGGTCTGCATTGTCGAGCAGCCACTCGGCTTTCGTCGCCGAGAAGTAGGCGTCGGCCTCGAGGCCGGTCTTCTCCCGGATGGTCTCGACGCCGCCGTTGTCCTCGAGTTCCTCGATCCGATCGGTCGTCCGGCGGTCCTGCCAGACGATGGCGTTGTGGACCGGCTTCCCCGTCTCGGCGTCCCACAGCACCGTCGTCTCGCGCTGGTTGGTGACGCCGATCGCCTCGAGCTGTCCGGGGTCGATGGCAGCCCGCTCGAGCGCCGCCGTGATGACGCGTTTCGTGTTCTCCCAGATCTCGAGCGGGTCGTGTTCGACCCAGCCGGGCTCCGGGTAGTGCTGTTCGTGTTTCTCGTAGGCGTTCGCGACGACCTGGCCGCCGTGGTCGAACACCATGAACCGCGTGCCCGTCGTCCCCTGGTCTACCGCGCCGACGTATGTGTTGTCCGTCACTGATGGTCACTCCGAAGTCGTTTTCCTACGCGACGGCGTTACTGGTAGTCGCGTGTTACTGGTAAACAGTAGCGACGACCGGTATAAATCTTGGTGACCGGCGCCGGCGCGCTCGAGAGGGGGCGACGACGAATCGGCGGCGGAGACGACGATCGCACCGACGAACGCGCCGGATTCGGTCGACGAGGAGCGACGCACTCCGGGACATTCCGTACGGCGAGACTGTTCCGTCGACCGCAGTTATCGACGGTCGACCACCAGCGATAAAATAAAGGCCCGTGCGTCCGTCGGTGCGGGCGAAGGGATGGCACACGATACGGAGGTTCTCGTTCTCGGGGGTGGCTCGACGGGCTGTGGCATCGCGCGGGACCTCGCGATGCGCGGCCTCGAGGTCACCCTCGTCGAACGGGGCAATCTGACCCACGGGACGACCGGCCGGATGCACGGTCTCTTACACAGCGGCGGGCGCTACGCGGTCTCCGATCAGGCCAGCGCGAGGGAGTGTATCGAGGAGAACCGGATCCTCCGCGAGATCGCGGGCCACTGCGTCGAGCTGACCGGCGGCCTGTTCGTTCAGGGGCCCGACGACCCGGAGGACTACTTTCGGGAGAAACTCGAGGGCTGTCGGGACTGCGGGATTCCCGCGCGCGTCCTCTCCGGCCGGGAGGCGCGCGAGGTCGAACCCTACCTCGCCGGGGACGTCACGCGGGCGATCCAGGTCCCCGACGGCGCCGTCGACCCGTTCCGGCTCTGCGTCGCGAACGCCGTCGACGCCGAGGCCCACGGCGCCCGGATCGAAACCCACGCCGAGGTGATCGACCTCCTGCGCGAGGGCGACGACGTCTACGGCGTCACCGTCCGCCACGACTCGGGCCCCGGAAAGCGCGTCCACCGGGCGCCGGGGTCCACCGAGGACATCACCGCCGACTACGTCGTCAACGCAACCGGCGCGTGGGCCGGACAGATCGGGCAGATGGCCGACCTCGAGGTCGCGGTTCGCCCCTCGAAGGGGGTGATGACGATCATGAACGTCCGCCAGGTCGACACCGTCGTCAACCGCTGTCGGCCGAAGGGCGACGCCGACATCATCGTCCCCCACGAGACGACCGCGATCCTCGGCACCACCGACGAGGAGGTCGAGGACCCGGACGACTACCCCGAAGAGGGGTGGGAGGTCGACATGATGATCGACACCCTCTCGGAACTCGTGCCGATCCTGCGGGAAGCGCGAACGATCCGCTCGTTCTGGGGGGTCCGGCCGCTGTACGAACCGCCGGGGACCGGCACCGCCGATCCCACGGACATCACGCGGGATTTCTTCCTGCTCGATCACGCAGAGCGCGACGGCGTCTCCGGGATGTCGAGCATCGTCGGCGGCAAGTTCACCACGTACCGCGCGATGGCCGAGGAGATCGCCGACCACGTCTGCGCCGAACTCGGCGTTCGGGCTTCGTGTACCACCGCCGAGGAGGCGCTCCCGGGAAGCGAGAACCTCGAGGCGCTCGAGGACGCGATGGACGACTTCGGCCTCCGGTCGCCGATCGCCCGCCGGAGCAAACAGCGCCTCGGCAGCCGCGCCCCCGACGTGCTCGGAACCGACGAGCCGAACCCCGTGCTCTGCGCCTGCGAGGGCGTCACTCGCGCGGAGATCCGCGACGCCATCGCACAGTCCGGCTCCGACCTCAACGCGGTGCGGATCCGCACCCGGGCGTCGATGGGCAACTGCCAGGGCGGCTTCTGCTGTCACGCGGTGGCCCACGAACTCCACCCCGAGTACGACGAACCGACCGTCAGAAGCGCCCTCGACGAACTCTTTCAGGAGCGCTGGAAGGGCGAGCGTCACGCGCTCTGGGGCGAACAGCTCTCCCAGGCGATGCTGAACTACGCGCTCCACGCGACGACGATGAACCGCGACGCCGACCCCGCGAGCGCCGACGAGTCGGTCGACTACGGAGCGTTCGACGGCGGCGAGGGCTCGAGAACCCCTGCCGGAGGCGGTCGCTGAATGGCAATCGAAGACGACGTGCTGGTGATCGGCGGCGGTCTCGCCGGCGCGACGGCCGCACTCGCCGCGGCCGAGCACGACGCCGACGTCCGCCTGCTCTCGTACAAACAGAGCACGCTCCGCCACGCCAGCGGCCTGATCGACGTCCTCGGTTACACGCCTGCGGGTGAGGGGCCGCTCGCCGAGCCGTTCGAGGCGATTCCGGACCTCCCCGAAGGCCACCCCTACGAGCGGGTCGGCGTCGACGCCGTCCGCGAGGCGCTGCTCTTTTTCGACGCGGTCGCTGGCGACGCCTACTCGGGCGCACACACCGAGTCGAACGCGCTCGTGCCGACGTCCGGCGGCACCGTCAAACCGACCGCGCGCTACCCCGCCGCGACGGAAGCGGGACTGGCGAGCGACCCCCGCGACACCCTCCTCGTCGGCTTTCACGGCTTGCCCGACTTCGATGCGCCGCTCGCGGCCGACCATCTCGAGGCCGCGGGCGTTCCGTTCGCCGCTCGAGGCGTTACCCTCCCGTTCCCGGGAATCCGCCGGGACGACGCGAAGGTCACGCGCTACGCCCACATCCTCGACCGGGATACGCCGGTCGACACGGGCGTCGGCGAGGCGCCCGCCCGGACCGCGCTGGCCGAAACCGTCCGGCCGCACCTCGAGTCCGCAGCCAGAGTCGGCTTCCCGCCGATTCTCGGCGACGAGAACGCCGGGGTCGTCCGCCGGGACCTCGAGGAACGCCTCGGGATCCCGGTCTTCGAGGTGCCGTCCGGCCCGCCCAGCCTGCCCGGAATGCGCCTCGAGGACCTGCTGTACGGGGCGCTCGGGGAGGCGGGGGTGCGCGTGACGACCGGCGTTCCCGTGGTCGACTACGAACTCGAACCGGCGGCAGACGGCGTCGAGAGCGGCGCGGGCGACGGGGACGACACGGACGCTGCCCGCATAGACCGCGTTCTCGTCGACCGGAAGGGCCGAGAGGTGCCCTACCGCGCGAGCGAGTACGTCCTCGCGACCGGCGGACTCGTCGGAAAGGGGATCCGCTCGAGGCGCGAGCCGGTCCCGACGGACGGGGTGGACGACGCGGCGACCCACGGCACCGGAGACGACCCGGCGAGCTCGCCGGCGTACCGCTCGAGCGTGGGTTCTGACGGGGCGCCGGCGGAGCCACGGACCGCGACCGGCAGCGAGGTCGACGAGGCGCTGGCACGGCGTTCCGGACGCGTGTTCGAACCGATCTTCGACTGCCACGTTCCCCACGCGCCCGACCGCTACGACTGGTTCGTCGACGACGCCTTCGGCGACCAGCCGTTCGCCCGCTACGGCCTTACCGTCGACCGCGAGCTTCGTCCCCTCGACGGGGAGGGCGACCTCGAGTTTTCGAACCTGCGGGCGGCGGGCGCGGTGCTGGGCGGCTACGACTACGCGGCCGAGAAGTCCGGCAGCGGCGTCTCGCTCGCGACGGGGTACGTCGCGGGCAGCCGCGCCGGCGAACGGGCGACGGAGGACGCAGAATGATCGCCGCAACGGACCGCTCTCCGGGCAGCGACTCTCCGACCGACACGACCGATTCGATCCAATGAGTGACACAGAACAACCCACCGACGACCACGCGGACGACGAGTTCGAACCGATCCAGGTCTTCCCCGAACCCGAGGAGATGGACCTCCGGCCGGGGGCGGACAACTGCTACAAGTGCTCGACCTGCGACACCAACTGTCCCGTCGCCGAGGTCGACGACGAGTTCCCCGGTCCGAAGTTCCAGGGCCCCGAGCAGTGGCGGCTCAAGCGCCAGGACGACCACGACATCGACGACTCGGTGATGAAGTGCTCGAACTGCATGCGCTGTGATCACGCCTGTCCCTCCGAAGTCCCCCTCAGCCAGATGCACAACACCGCTCGCGGCGAGTACGTCGCCGAGAACATGAGCAAACGGTCGCTCGAGTACTGGCGCAACCGCCTGCTCTCTAACTACGGGACGATGGCCCGAATCGGTAGCAAGGTTCCCCGGCTGACGAACTTCGTGATGGGACTGTCGATAACGAAACTGGTCAACGACAGGTTGTTGGGCATCACGAGCGAACGCGAGTTTCCCGAGTTCGCGACGGAAACCTTCAGAACGTGGTGGGCCGATCGGGGTGGCGCGGCGATCCAGAGCGACGACAGGCGCGTCGCCTACTTCCACGGCTGTTACTCGAACTACAACACCCCCGAGGTCGGCAAGGCGATGGTCCGGGTGTTCGAACACTTCGGCTACGAGGTGCTCGTCCCCGATCAGCGCTGTTCGGGAACGCCGATGTACGCGAACGGGATGCTCGGCGACGCTCGCCGGGCAGCAGAAACCAACGTCCCCGAGCTCGCCGCGGCCATCGAAGACGGCGCGGCTGTTATCGCCTCCTGTACCTCCTGTTCGATGTCGCTTCGCCAGGAGTACCCCGAACTGTTCGACCTCGAGGGCGTCCACGAGGTTTCCGACAACACCTGGGAGGCCCTCGAGTACCTCCGCGTTCACGAGGATCTCGAGGCTGCGCTTTCGGGAACCGCGGTCGATCTCCCGGATCTCGCCTACCACGCGCCGTGTCACGCGCGCAACCAGGGCCTCGACGGCCAGGCGATCGAAGTGCTCGACGCCATCGACGGCGTCGACGCTCACGACGTCGGCGACTCCTGCTCGGGAATCTCCGGCACCTACGGCTGGAAATCCGAGAACTACGACACCTCGATGAAGATCGGCGAGGAGATGTTCGAACACATGGAACGAGCCGACGCCGACACCGGTCTCACCGAGTGTCCGACCTGCGCGATGCAGATGGAACACGGGACCGGCTACGAGATCAAACACCCGCTGCAGGTGCTCGAGACGGCGCTGATCGGCGAGAACGACCGGTCGGAGACCGGCGGCGGGGCGGAGTCGAGGTAATGGACCTTCACGAGCGCATCGACCGGCGACGCTCGGCCCGCCGCGATCGATCGATCGTCGCCGACCGCGACCATCTGAATCCGGCCGTCCATCCGTCCGAACCCGTCAGCCGCGGTCCCGTTCTCGAACAGCTCCTCGACGAACTCGAGCCCGTTTTCGACGGTGATCTCCCGCCGGACGTCGCGGTCGTCGGGCCGCCGGGATCGGGAACCTCCGCGGTCGTTACTGCGCTGTTTTCCGCGCTCACCGACCGCCTCGCCGCTCGAGGTCGGCCGATCGGGACCACGACTCGAACCGGAGACGCCGAGTCGTCGACGTGGCTCGTCTACGTCGACGCGAGACGCGCAACCAGCGCGTTCGGGTTCTACCGCGCGGTTCTCGCCGCAATCTCGGCGGAGACCGTCCCCTCGAGCGGCGTCGGAACCGACGACCTCCGAAACCGGTTGCGAGGGATGCTCGAGGGGGACGACCGGCGGGCAGTGGTCGCGCTCGACCACCACGACGAACCGGCGACACCCTCGGTCGACCGCGCCCGCGAACTCCTGAAACCGGTCGACGACCGCACCTCGCTCGTCGCCGTCGGCCAGCAACGGCCCGACGGATGGACGGACGCCGCGGTTTCGGTTCCCTCCTACCGCAGCCACGAACTCGTCGACGTGATCACCGAGCGAGCGTCGGCGGGGCTGGCGCCGGGCGCGCTCGAGCACGATCGGCTTCGCGACCTGGCCGCGTGGGCCGACGGAAACGCCCACGACGCGCTCGCTGCGCTGTTCGCCGCCGCCGTCCTCGCCGCCCGCGCCGGTCGCGATCGGATCGAGGGCGAACACCTCGAGCGCGCGAAGACGGACGTCCCGCCCGACAGCGTTCACGTCGACCGCGCGCTCGCACTGTCTTCTACCCGCCAGCGCGTTCTTCTCGAGCTGTTGGCTGGAGACGTCGGAACCCACTCGATTCAGGAGATCGCGGAGACGATCGCCGCCGACTCGTCGCTGACCGCCGGCACCGTCACCCGAATTCTCTACGAACTCGCGGACCTCGAGGTGCTGGTGCGTACGCCGCTTTCGACCGGCGAGGACGGGGGTCGCTCGAGTACCGTCGAGCCTCGGTTTCCATCGATCGCATTCCGCTCACTCGCTTCGAAACACGACAATCGTCGAACCTGAGGGGCGGTTGGTTTTTAGTCGTCCGGGTGAATATCGGATTATCAAAGCGTAGTGACATGGCTATTGAATTCGAAGGGACAACGGATCCGGTTGGACTCGAGGTATACGACTCGATAGAGCAACGCCGGCTCCACGTACGAACATCCGATTCGGTTTCTCCGACGCTCATCGACTCTGAGCAGTTTTGTTTTCCGGTCGACACCGCCTGCTCGGTCAGCACCGCGTCGCTCGTTTTCGACCAGCGATACTCTGTCCACCTCCACGATGAAAACGGGCAGACGACCCGGAGTCTCGAGGTCGGTGAAAGCGCGTCTTTCGACGACGATATCCGGTTTATCGGGCTGGGCGGACCGATCAAACTCTATTGTCGTATCGAGAGTCCGGGCCAGATCAAAACCGGTATCGATTCGATCCACTTGACGTTCGACCAACGGACGACTATCGAGATCGGCGCTCGATCCCTCCACGAGCAGCCCGCGGGAACGATACGTACGCCGGACGAACCGAAACAGCTGATGAAAGCCGTTTCGGCGTTTTCTTCGGCTCTCAAGACGACGTCCCCAGAACGCTCGTGGCCGACGCTGCGAGGCCACCCGCCGTTGATTGAACGCGGCCCGGAACTGGAGATTCCACCCGCCATTCGGCAACCGGAAACCGTCGTTACGATCTCCGTTCCACCGACCCTCCAGAACCTGTACGCGGTCGCCCCGCTTTCGTTCTACCTCGGTGCAAATATCGAACCGGGTTCTACGGCGGCGATCAAAACACCGAGTGTATCTCACGAACTTGGTGTTACACGCCGGCTGGAAGACGACATAGCACGGACGCTCAAGCGCTTTCTCCTCCTCGACTGTTTAGTGCGTACGGAGGGGTTGTACCAGGACGACCTCCACGAACGAACCGCGCTCGAAGCGGATCTTCCGTTCGATCTGGCGGACACCTACAACGCGTCGATTTCGACGCAACTCAAGCGTTATCTCGAGGTACCATACGATCGACTCGAGCCGTACATCCCTCGCTGGCCATTGACAGCGCACGTTCCGTCTACCCCTGCCGGAGCCGAAATCCTTCCATTCATCGTTAATGAACTCGGAATCGTTCGAGAACCACGAGGGGTAATAACCCAGAATAAAATAACAACTAACGGAAAAACGCAGTTTGTTCGATCGGCACGGCAGTACCGATCACCATCCCCAACCGATCAAAAAAATTCACTCACTTTCATTGAACCGTCGGTGATCGATGAATCGATTGAACACGCTTGGTTTGGTTCCCATATTCCACGTAGTGCCTCGAAAGCAACTCTCGAAGCATACCAGAACCAACTTGATCGAAAAGCAAGAAACGAATCGATTGAAATTCTCGTTGTTTGCAACGATGCTCGAATGATTAGCGAGCACGATATGATAGATGAGACGTATGGTACTCGAGAAGCATTACCATTCGATGTTGATTCGAGGTTTGGGGTCTCAAGCGAAGAACTCAAATTACTATTAACCAGTGGCGGATATGACTTCTTACATTATATTGGCCATGCAACTTCTGATGGATTACAGTGTTCTGATGGAGATCTCGATGTGAGATCGCTATCATCAGTCAATATTGGTGTCTTCTTTCTTAACGCGTGTCAATCCTACGAGCAGGGACTCGCCCTTTCGCGCCGCGGTGCTTTCGGTGGGATTGCTACCGTTGGGGACATTGTGAACGAACACGCTGTTGAGGTCGGTGAAACGATGGCACGGTTACTGAATCTTGGTTTTCCGCTCCGTGCAACACTTGAGCTTGTGAAAAATACTACAACACTCGGAAGCCAGTACCTCATCGTCGGTGATGGGTCAACGGATATCGCTCAGTCGGATGGTGGAGCGCCAACAGTTATGAGTTTAAACCGAGATGGTGTACTGTTTGACACTTTCTTCAGATCGTACTCAACTAAAGAACTTGGTGTTGGATCTGCAACGTCGCCAAACATCAAAACGGCTACTGGAAAACATCTAATTCCGGGTAAAATATCTCTATCAGATGTGTCTGAGGATGAACTTGAGGAATATCTTACATGGGTTCGAATGCCTGTTCTTGACAATAACTCTATAATGTGGAATGATGAGTTCGGTTTTCATGGAAATCTAAATACAGAAAACCCCACCGAATAAGAGATCTATGGACCAGGGTTTGTTGAAGAGGCAGTCGCTGCTACTGAACTAGCCTGTCCTAGCAATAAGACTAGTGTAAATAGTACGCCGATCATTCGAGGGTGTGCTTCGAGGTAATCCTTCATGCTGTCTTTTGCGGACATTGTATTCACAAGACTATTGCCAACGGAAATCAATCTATCTTATCTTTTTAGAGGTGTTAGTATAAAATTGCGATCTCTGGGAAGGGGCGTCCGAAATAAGTACTGACGGCCACACGGACTGCAACTCCCCGTCAGGCGCTCTATCGCATCCTCACTCGAGCCGCCGCCGCTCTCGTTGACGCCTCACCCTCGTCGTTCGACGCTGCCTACGCGTTCGTATCGGGATCCTCGAGTCAGTCCGTCGCTTCCTCGAGCGTCACGTCGATGCTGTCGCCGTCGACGACGGCGGTTTCAGGGACGGACGCGGTCCCGGCGTACTGTCGCTCGAGGTCGTCACCGTCGCCGGTTGCGATGACGATCTCGTACTCTTCGAGGGCCTCGACGCTGCTGTCGGTGTAGCCGTCGTCCGTTCCGAGTTCGTCGTTCGTCGCGTACGGGACCGTCAGTTCGAACGCGCCGTCTTCGACGTCGGCTTCCTGCGTGTAGGTGAACGTCCGACCGGGGGCCGTCTCGAGTTCGATCTCTGCGTACACGGTCGCCTCCTCGTCGAGCGCGCTGTCATCGACCGTGCCGGTGAGGGTCGCTCCTTCGACGCGTTCGAACGTCTTGACCGACGAGGCGAGGTGGCCGTCCCAGATCGCGCCGCCGAGGGACTGGTCGACCGCGCCGTCTTCGCGCGACTGGGCGAGATTGTCCCGGATCTGCTCGGTGTTCTCGTTCCAGCCGTCGTCGAGCGCGAACGAGTTGCGCGGGACCGGCCCGTCGTTGCCGAGCATTCCGCCGACGACGGCGTAGTCGTCGGCCTCGTGGACCAGTCGGTAGTGCTCGAGCCCGTCCGCGTCCTCGAGGTAGAGGCTCGCGAGCATCGTATCGTAGTACGCCTCGCCGGGTCCGTGAAGGGTCTCTTCCTCTCCGTTGATCTGGTACTGGTTCTGTTCGAGGTAGGCGCCGTAGCCGGGGCCGGTCCACGTCGAGATCGCCCCGAACTTGCCGCCCGCCATCTTGTGATCGATCATCACGTACCGCAACTCCTCGTGGGAGTCGTTCCCCTCGAGCTGGCGTTCGATCTCCTCGTCGCTCGCGTTCGAGACGGAGACGTCGGCTGCGATGCCGTCCATGATGAGCTCGCCCCGCTCTTCGGACTGGGCGGTCAGGAACGCCGACGAGGAGCGTGCGTTCTGCTGGAACGGGTTCGAGTGGGGGATCCGCTCGCCCTGGACCGTTATCAGGTGGCCGTAGTCCCACCACGACATCACGCCGTAGGCGCCGACCGGGTACTCGTAGTTGCCGTCCTCGGGGTAGTCGTACGTGCCGTAGTACTCGAGGTCGCTCGCGTTGTCGGCGCCGCCCCAGTCCCCGGGTGCGGGCGTGTTCTCCTGAAGCCAGTGGTTCGACTCCTCCCAGGTCTGGCCGTCGTCGCTTGGGAACGCCGCGGCGCCGCGGTCCCATGCGGTGCCGGCCGCAACGGGCGGCAGCAGCGGCGCGAACAGCAACATCACGACCAGCAACAGGGTGATCACCTGGTAGGTCTCGATCTCGCGGATCGAGCGGACGCCGCCCTCGAGGTCGAGGTTGAACAGCCGGATCACGTCGGAGACGAAGACGGCGTTGACGACCGCGACGGCGAGGACGAGATAGTACGCGAAGCGGACCTGCGTCGCGGCCATGCTGATCAGGAACAGCGACCAGACGAGGATCAGCGTGTGCTCGGCGCGGTACGTCCGTCCGAGAAGCGGGCCGAGTGCGAGCAACGCGAGCCCCGCGAGCATCGTGTAGAACGCCATCCCGAACTCGGAGAAGACGTGGCTGTTGAAGTCCTCGGGCGGCTGGGCCTCCGAGATGGTCATGTCCGTCTCCGTGGCGCCGATGGGGATGAGCCGGCGAACCAGGTTGTCCGAGAGCGTTCCGAAGAGATCGGGGAGGGCCAGCGCCATCGCCCCGAAGGCGACGAACAGGAGTCCGCCGATCGCGGCGGGGTAGTAGATCGGGTCGATCGACCGGCGGTTCCACTGTCGGGCGAGCCACGCCATGAACAGACAGCCCGCGGCGACGAGGGCCGCCGAGATCGGCTGGAGGTAGCCGAAACTCGTCGTGCTCGTCGACCACTCCTCGATCAGGAGCGCGGTGACGATCGCCGTGACGCCGAGACTGACCGCCCCGACGAAGGCGACGTGGTCGGGTGAGATCCCGCGAACGTAGTCGAGACAGAGCTGGACGGTAAAGAAGACGGCGAAGATTCCGATGAGGACGACGCCGGGGGGCCACACCCAGATGTACAGCGAGAGCGCGACTCCGGCGAGAGCGCTGTAGATCGCGGGCGTCCGCAGCGCGGCCCAGTCCCCGTCGACGACCAGTTCGTAGATTGGTTTCTCCCGCTCGGCGACGCGAAGGGCGACCATCATCGCGAGGACGGCGAGCGCCATGAACAGCACCTCCGCGACGTGGTGCTGGAGCTGGCCCGCGGTCGTCCGGTAGAGAAACGTTCCCGGCGCGAGCGCGAGGAGTACGACCGAGAGGAGGCCGCCGATCGTTCCGCCCAGTCTGCGGCCCATGTAGAACACCGGAATCGCGACGAGGGCGGCCATTACCGGCACGGCGAGCAACGAGACGGTGTACAGCGTTTCCGTCGACGGATCGCCGAGTCCGACGACCATCGCCGCGGTCACGATCAGCTGATCAAACAGGGTGCCGAACTGGCCGACGTACCGCCCGGTCGGAAAGCCGGTCCAGACGTCGAACGGCATCGTCCACGGGTAGTTCTCCGCCGTCCACTGGACGGTTCGCCAGTGGTACCAGGAGTCGACGGCGGCGAGGGCGGGCGTTCCGTCGTCGGTGACGAACCGGTCGTACGACTGGGTGCGGACCCAGATCATAAACAGCATCACGATCCCGATAATTGGGATGTGATACCACTCCTCCCACGTGTCGAGGACGGAGGTCTCGGCAGCCTCGTCGACGTGTTCGGTGTCAGTGCTCATTAGGTTCCAACAGTCGCAAGCCAAGAATAAGCCTTGTCATATACTTGCTCGCGTTTCATGTTCGGGACGGGCGAACGAGTCGGAGAGCCGATCGTATCCTACGACGGCCTGACGTACCGATTTCTCTGCGTAGCCGCGAACCGCCTTGGGCTGTACCGGAGACGACCTCCGGTCGTCCGTCTGAAGGGCAAGGCTTATTCGCCGCTCACGGAAACCGAACGCCAATGAAGGTCTCCGTCGTCATCTGTACGTACGCGATGGAGCGCTACGACGTGTTCTCGGAGTGCGTCGAGAGCGTCCTCGCCCAGACGTACGAGCCGCTCGAGGTCGTCGTCGTCGTCGACGGTAACGACGCCGTCTTCGACCGGGTCTGCGAGGAGTTCGGCGACCGCGAGGGCGTCGTCCTCCACTGCAACGACGAGAACCAGGGCATCTCCTCCAGTCGAACGCGGGGAGCGAAGATCGCCACCGGCGACGTCGTCGCCTTCATCGACGACGACGCGGTCGCCGAGCCCGACTGGATCGCGGAGCTCGCGCGCGTGTACGACGAAACCGACGCGATCGCCGTCGGCGGCCACGCGAAACCGGACTGGGTCACCGAGAAACCCGACTTCTTCCCCGCGGAGTTCTACTGGCTCGTGGGCTGTGACGAGCGAGGGATGGGCGAGCACATGGAGGAACTGCGGAACACCTACGGTTCGAACATCTCCTTCTACCGGGAGGTCTTCCTCTCCGTCGGCGGCTACGACGAAAACACGGGCCGCAAGGGCGACCGGCACATCCAGGCCCACGAGGCGCCGGTCTGCATCCGGATGGCGAACAGGTACGGCAAGGGCGTGATCTACAACACCGACGCGGTCGTCAACCACAGGCTGTTCGACTACCGCGGGGACTTCCGCTGGCTCGTCTTCCGCTCGTTCTGGCAGGGCTACTCCAAACGGATCATGGACCTCCTGCTGCCGGAGGCCGCTGGCGACAAGAACGACTACCTGAAACGGCTCATGCTCGAGTTCGTCCCGATACGGGTTCGCGACCTCGTGCGCGCGCCCTCAATGCCCGAGCTCAAGCAGCTCGTGGCGATCTTCGTCTTCACCGGCGCGGTCGGCTTCGGCTACCTGTACGGTCTGACGCAACCCCGCCGGGAGCTGATCGGAGACGACGCGTGACGCTCGTCGTCTCCCCCGACGAGCGCCTTCGCGTCCTCCAGCTCGTGACCGCTCGAGAGGTCTTCTTCGACCAGCAGATCGACACGCTCGAGCGAAAGGGCGTCGAGACGACGGTGCTCGTCGTCCCCGGTGCCGACCAGATCGACGGCGCGATGGGCCGCGGTCGCGGGCCGAGGGAGTACCTCCGGTTCGTCCCGCAGGTCCGCCGCGAGCTTCGCCGCGGCGAGTACGATCTGATCCACGCGAACTACGGCCTCACGGCTCCCTACGCGATCACGCAGCGTCGGCTCCCCGTCGTCCTCACGCTGTGGGGGTCCGACGTCGTCGGCTTCGACGGACTCGTGACGAAGGCGTGCGCCTGGCGCTGTGACGCGATCACGGTTCGCAGCGAGGAGATGCGCGAACTGCTCGGCCGCGATGCGGAGATCCTGCCGAGCGGGATCGACCTCGAGCGGTTCGAACCGATGGATCGCCGGGAGGCCTGCGAGGCCGTCGGCTGGGACCCGCGGGCGACGAACGTGCTGTTCCCGTACGCGCCCGACTACGAGCGAAAGAACTACCCGCTGGCCGAGCGCGTCGTCGCGCGGGCGAGCGATCGGCTCGACGACGAGATCGAACTCCGGACCATCTCGGGCGTGCGCCACGACCGGGTGGCGACGTACATGAACGCCGCCGACGCGCTGTTGCTCACCTCGAGACACGAGGGGTCGCCGAACACGGTCAAGGAGGCGATGGCCTGCAACCTGCCGGTCGTCTCGACGGCCGTCGGGGACGTCCGGACCCGCCTCGAGCGCGTCGAGCCGTCGGGCGTGGGGACGTCCGAGGACGAACTGGTCGACCACCTCGTTCGCGTCCTCGAGGTCGGCGAGCGGTCGAACGGCCGCGAGGTCGTCCGGGAGGTGAGCTGGGAGCGAATCGGGGATCGGCTACTCGAGATCTACGCGAGCGTGCTGTAACGCCCACGACGCGCGAGCGGGAAACGCGTCGCCGGAGGCCCACGTCGCGGTTGACCCTGCCGCGGCCAGCGGTTAGCGGCCGGCGACGCGCGGGAGGTCGACGGGGACATTCTCTCTGACGACGGTCCGAAATCGCGCCGACATCGCGAGCAGGGCGACCGTGTAGACGGCCGCGCCGATCCCGACGATGACGACCGTGACGATCGCCGCGGGCAGCGTCTCGGCGGGCGGGCCCGCGAGGAGCGTCGCCGGGTAGACCGCCGCGGCCATGAGGAGCGCCGCCGCCCACTGGCGGCCGATCTCGGCGACCGGGAGTTCGAACGCGAGGCGCCGGCGTATCAACCAGAACGCGGCTACCAGGCCGACGGCGGCCGAGAGCGCGGTCCCGACCGCCGCGCCGACCCAGCCGAACGCGTAGACGAGCGCGACGTTGGCGACCACGTTCGTCCCGATGAACAGCCCGTTGACGCGAAACGCGACGTCCGGACGGTCGATCCCGTTCAGGGTGTTCAGGAGCTGGTCGAGGTAGGCGTACAGCAGCGAGCCGAACAGGAGGATCGGGAGGACGGCCTGCCCCTCGACGAACTCCGCTCCGTAGACGGCGAGGACTCTGTCGCCGACGAGTATCCCGCCGACGGCGCCGGGGATCAGGACGAACCCCGCAAAGGCGAGCGCGTCCGTCGTCAGCCTGGCGATCCGACCGGACTCCCCCCGCGCGCTCTGTTTGCTGATCTCGGGGAACATGGCCGTGCTGATCGCGTGAGCGAAGATCAGGAAGAACGAACACAGCGCCCACGCGATCGAGTAGATCCCGACGAGCGCGCTCGAGACGAGCGCCCCCAGAATCAGGATGTCGGCCTCGCTGAACGTCTTCCCCTGGACGCGGCCGAGCCAGGAGTACTTCGCGAACTCGAGCAGCTTCGCGTAGTGACGCCGCGAGGGGCGTTCGAACCGGGGGGTGAGTACGACGACCGCGACCGCCGCGGCCATCACCCAGCCGGTCGAGTAGCCGATCAGCATCCCGGTGAGCTCGAGGCCGGCGAGGACGAGCGCGATCTGGACGACGGCCCGGCCGCCGATCTTCAGCGGTTTCAGGACGGCGTAGACGTGGACGAGGTGTCGGCCCTTCAGCGCGGCATTGAACAGCGAGTAACACAGGCTCGCGAGCAGCATGAAGACGATGAGCCAGTGAACGTCGGCGCCGATATAGGCGTTCACCTGCTCGTGGAACGCGAGCACGCCGATCGCGAGGACGAGAAACAGCGAGAGGATGATGCTGGCTCCGGCCCAGAAGTACGCGTTCGGCTCCTCACCCTCGCTCATCCGCTTCGTGATCGCGCTCGAGAGCCCGATGTTGCCGCCGATGCCGAGGCCGGTCACGACCGCGAGCGCGACGGCGTAGTAACCGAGAATCTCGGGCCCGAGGATGCGGGCGAAGTAGATCGTCGCGACGAAACCGATTGCGGAGGCGGCAATTTCGGCGACGAACTGGAGGAAGGATGTCTGCCCGATTCTCATAGCCGGCGTTGGCGTACAGTTCCCACCCGTCGGTAAACGTCCTTCGTTGTCTTCCAGCCCGCGTGACATTCGCCGATCACAACGCGTTTTCCGCGGGGTCGATCGAACGGCGCCTCTCGCGACTGCAGAACCCCCTCTCGTTTCGACCGGCGATCGCTGGTGAATTACCGCTCCCTCGCGCCGGTCAGCAGTACCGGGCGGCGTGCGCTCGAATCCGCTCCGGGTCGACCGCGAGATCGGCTCCTCTCGGCTCGCACCGCATGTACTCGTACTCGAGTCCGAGCGCCGAGGCGAGCATGCAGTAGGTCGGCTTGACTTTCTCACCGAACAGTTCGACCAGCGCGCAGTCGCTCGCGAACGCGAGGTTCGCCAGCCCGGCGCCGTGGGGAGCGACGATCACGTCCGTCTCGAGGAAGAGCCGCGCCTGGTCGGCGAACGCGAGGTTGGAGAGCGCGTGCGACTCGAAGCCGAGGGGGGAGAGCGCCTCGAGTACGGCATCTTCGTTGAGCACGCGCCGCCGGCCCGCGTCGGCCCGCGAGATGTAGAGGCGCCGCCCGCCGTTTGCCGGCGGGTCCGGCAGATCGGACGGCTCGTCGCCCTCGAGCCCCTTCCGGAGCTCGGATCTGAGCCACGCGCAGGCCGCCGGCGAGGTGAGCTTGTAGGTCAGGTCGTACTCGAACAGCTGTTCGTACGCTGACCGGCGCTGCTCGGGCGAGCGGACCGAGGGAACGACCAGCCGGTCGACCGCGGTGTCGGTGCCGTCCCACTCGAGGAGGCGGTCGTCGCCGTAGCGGAAGCACGCGAGCGAGTCGCGGACGTACGCCGGCGCGGCCTCGGGAAGCAGAACCGACGGCCGGACGCCATATTCGGCCTCCCACCGACGGAGCCCCTCGAGGCGCGGCAGTCCCTTCAGCACCCAGTGGGAGTACCCCTCGAGGGAGGCGTCGACGAGCGAGCAGACGGTTCCGAGCCGTCGATCGGTCGCCCGCGGGCCGGAGAGCGAGCCGGGTCGTGCGGTCGCCAGCGCGAACAGCCGCGGATCGGCGAGCAGCGAGCGCTCGAGGCGGTCGCGGCGGCCGAGGGACGTCTCGAGGAGGAACGCGCCGTCCGGCCCGACCGCGAGCGCGTCCGGTCCGAGCAGACGGGCGTTCGCGACGGTGCAGACGACCGGCCGCTCAAGTCGGTACTCGCCGGCGACCCGCTCGAGCTGGGCGGGGGCGTCCGCTGGCGGCTCTACCGTAATCGTCTCCGCGCTGCCGATCGATCGACAGCCGCTCGCGATTCCCGACAGCTCTGCTCGCGTCCGGTAGGGAATTCGAAGCCGGGTCGCGGCCGTCGCGGCGATCAGTCGCGGCTTCGCCGCCGTTTGAACTCCGCGCCGCAGGAAATCGACGGGTCCGACGGCACGGGCCTTTCGACGCGCGCGTCGGAGTGACATGCTCTCGCGTTCGTCGAGCGCGACCAAATCGCTGACGGCTCGCGGCGATACCGGACGGTATTTACCGCGCTCGGGCGAACGCCCGATCCATGTCAGTGGTCGCGCGAGCCCGGTCGGTCGTCGCCTCCGGCGGACTCCGGGGGCTCGTCTCCTCGGGACGGGCGTACCTCGCTCACCACCCTCTGCTCGCCCGCACCCTCGCTCACGCGAGACTCGAGTACTACCGTTCGGTCCACGGCTACGAGGCGCTCGCCGACCCGTTCGCGCTGATCGAGGTCGACCCGAACGCGATAGTCGACGCGAACCACGGAATCAACAAGTACCTCGAGGCGGGCGCGGTCCGGGGCGGCGACTGGGACCGCCGGGTCGTCCCCTACGAGGAGTCGTTGAAGTACCGGTCGGTCGAACAGCGATTCGTTGAGGGCCGCGACTGGGAGGAGACAGTCGGCCACGACGCGCTGTGCCGACGGCTCGAGGCCGAGGGCGAGGTCGACGGCTGCTTCTCGCTCGCGGATCTGCAGCGGCGGTACGAGCGCATCGACGGGCTCTACGAGAGCATGCGCCGACACGGCTACGACCCCGCTCGCGGGTACGACGGGCCGGACACGCGGGTGTCGACGGCGCTCGATCAGGTGTGTGTTAGCATCGGCCGCGACGGCGCGTTAATCTTCTGTGGCGGCGGCAACCACCGTCTCTCGATCGCGAAGGTGCTCGAACTCGAGACGATCCCGGTTCGGGTCGTCGTCCGCCACGCGGCCTGGCAGGCCCGCCGAGAACGCGTTGTCGCGGCGGGACTCGAGGAGTCACAGTCGCACCCGGATCTCTGCGAATTTGCGGAGCCGTAGCCTCGCGATCCTATTCCTGGCCGCTCGAGTCGCCTCGCTGTCGCCAGGTCCGTGGAACGAGATCCTGCAGATCGGGATGATCGAGGTGTACTCGGGCGTCGTCGCTGAGGTCCTCGTATCGCTTCGCGACGGCGATCTCATCGCGGAGGGCCTGCCACTCCTCGTGGCGGGACGCGACGAGGACGGGAATCGATTCGAGGCCGAGCACCTTCGCGATCGAGAGCCGGTGGTCTCCAGCGCCCCTCTTGTGGAACGAACCATCACGGCCGATCGAGACTCGGAGTTCGTTCAACAGCGGGTGCAGGCTATCGTTGTTCGACTCGAACGTCCGACCGGGTGATTCGCGGAGGAGCTTCTCCTGGGTCTTGTAGCCCTCTGCGGCGATCCGTTCGTACAACTCGTCGATTCCGCGGTAGTACACCCGGAGATCAGCCTCCGTCGTCATCCCCTTGGTCGTTTCGTGGTTCTCGAGTTTCGTCAGATAGCGGTGGTATTTTTCGGTCTCTTCCCAGTCGACGTTCTCCTGAAACCGGGCGACCATCGACGAGTACACCGGTTTCTCTTCGAACCGTCTGCTGTGCTGATCCCACGGCCCGTCCCTGACGGCCCCCCACCGTTTGGGCACGTCGGGACCGAACCAGGCGACCTCATCCGGATCGACCCAGACGAGTTTGAACGGATCCGTGTCGGTGTATCGCTGGTTCGTAACGACCGCACGGAACTGGATAGCCAACCAGAGGATGGGGCGCGGGTCTGATACCCTTCGGAGTGCTACCGTCACCCATGTTCGGAGTGTGTACCGCCCGAAATCGAACATTTCGGCGAGTAGACTCATCATTCCCTGCGTGCGAATAATCGAAACGGAACGACGAACGCGCCGGCGCATTTTTTCATCGTACACGAACCAGGGTAATAATTACTCATACTACGGCGTCGACTCCGGACCGAACCCAAAAACCACTAACACCCGCACCTCGTCTCCCCCGTCATGAACGTCTCGATCATCGGCAGCGGCTACGTCGGCACTACCATCGCCGCCTGCCTCGCGGAGCTCGGACACGACGTCGTCAACGTCGAGATCAACGAGGAAGTCGTCGACGCGATCAACGCGGGCGAGGCACCGATCCACGAGCCGGGCCTCGCAGAGCGCATCGCCGAACACGCCGGGACGACCCTCCGGGCGACGACCGACTACGGCGCCGTCCGCGACACCGAACTCACCTTCCTCTGTCTACCGACCCCGCAGGCCGACGACGGCAGCCTCGACCTCGCGATCATGGAGGCCGCCGCCGAGTCCCTCGGTGACGCCCTCGCGGAGAAGAACGACGACCACCTCGTGGTCGTCAAGTCGACGGTGCTTCCCGGCACGACCGAGGACGTCGTGGGGCCGATCGTCGCCGACCGCTCGGGCAAGCGCGTCGGCGAGGACCTCCACCTCGCGATGAACCCCGAGTTCCTCCGGATGAGTACTGCGGTTCGGGACTTCCTCGAGCCCGACAAGATCGTCGTTGGGGCGACGGGCGAGGGCGCCTTCGCCGCGCTACGGGAGCTGTACGGGCCGATTCTCGAACGCGAGGAAACCCACCTCGTCGAGACCGGCGTGCGAGAGGCCGAACTCATCAAGTACGCCAACAACGCCTTCCTCGCGGCGAAGGTGTCGCTGGTGAACGAGCTGGGGAACATCTCGAAGGAGTACGGCGCCGACGCCTACGAGGTGCTCGAGGCGGTCGGGCTCGACGACCGGATCTCCGATCGGTTCCTCCGGTCGGGCCTGGGGTGGGGCGGTTCGTGCTTCCCGAAGGACGTCAACGCCCTCAGGGCGGGCGCGCGAGAGCAGGGGTACGAGCCGACGCTGCTCGACGCCGTCGTCGAGGTCAACGACAAACAGCCGGTGCGGCTGGTCGACGCCATCCAGTCCCACGTCGACCTCGCCGGCGCGCGGATCGCGGTCCTCGGGCTGTCGTTCAAGCCGAACACGGACGACACCCGCAAGTCCCGCGCGCTCGACGTCGTCGCCGAACTCGAGGCCCGCGGCGCGACGGTCGTCGCCTACGACCCGGTCGCGATCGACAACGTTCGCGAAACGTACCCCGAGATCGAGTACGCCGAGTCGGCCGAGGCGGCCCTCGAGGGCGCCGACGGCGCGGTCGTCGCGACGGACTGGCCCGAGTTCGACGACCTCTCGTTCGACGGGATGGCCCGCCGGATCCTCGTCGACGGCCGGCGGATCGACGTCGACGAGGGGGGCCTCGAGGCGTACGAGGGGCTGACCTGGTAGCGCCTCGACGGGGCGGATCGGACGTGTCACCACCCGAACCCGACCAGTACGTTTTTCGGTTCTCGGCATCGAGACGACGGTAATGGACGACGACGCGGCTCGTCCCGACGCGAGTCCCCGGCCCGACGGCGGTGTCGCCGTGACCAGCGAGGAGCGGTCGCTCTCCCCGGACGACGTCTGCATTCTGCTGCCGACACTCGAGGAGGAGGCGACGATCGGCGAGGTGATCGACGGCTTCGCGGGCTACGGCTACACGAACGTCCTCGTGGTCGACGGCGACTCCGAGGATCGAACGCGGGAGATCGCACGCGAGCGCGGCGCCCGCGTGATCACCCAGTCCGGCAGCGGGAAGGGCCAGGCCGTTCGCGAGGCGCTCGACCACGTCGACGTCCCCTACGTGCTGATGGCAGACGGCGACGGCACCTACGACCCGGCGGACGCAGATCGGATGCTCGAGCCGCTCGCGAACGGCTACGAGCACGTCATCGGCAACCGCTTCGCGGACATGGACGACGACGCGATGAAGCGGCTCAACGGCGTCGGCAACCGGCTGATCAACCGGGCGTTCCGGTTCATCCACGGCGCGGCTTACGAGGACATCCTCTCGGGGTACCGGGCGTTTACGACCGAGTCGTTCCGGCGCATCTCGCTCGACTCGGACGGCTTTACGATCGAGACCGAACTCGCCGTCGAGTGCGTCAAACACGGCGTCGAGACGACGGTGGTGCCGATCAGCTACCGCGCCCGACCCGAGGACTCGGAGACGAACCTCCACCCGGTCAGGGACGGGGGGACGATCCTCCTCGCGCTGTACTCGCTGGCGAAGACGAACAACCCGCTGTTTTACTTCGGTTTCTTCGGGTTCGCCGGCATCGCCTCCGGGAGCGTTATCGCGCTCTACGTGCTCTCCCAGTGGGTCTGGTACGGGACCGGCCACGAGATCCTCGCGGTCGTCTCGGCTGCGGCCATCTTACTCGGCGTGCAACTGCTCATGTTCGGCGTGCTCTCGGACATGATCGTCACACTGCACCGCGAACAGCGACGGCGCCTCGAGCGAATCACGCGAGAGAACGGACGGAAGGAGCCCTAGAAGGGGAGAAACGACCGTAACTGCTGGACGACTCCTCCGGAGTGGCGCTTTCGGTACTCCTCGAAGTGGGGGTGCAGGGCGTTCAGTAGCTCCTGGCGGGTCGCGAACTCCTCGCGGTCGACCTCCTCGAGGATCTCACCGAGCGCGACGTCGTTTCCGTGGACGTCGTACGGCACCGGTTTCTCGCCCAGCGTCGACGCGACAGCCGTCCTCGAGGCGGGAAACGAGAGGTCGCTGTCCCGGAGGTGTGCGTCGACGGCGGCGATGCCGAACTCGATGCTGTCGGGTTCGTCGTCGTCTCCGTTCGATGGTGGCCGGACTCCCATGGGGCGGCGTAGGCGCTCCGCTCTCAAAGTCGCTACGACAGCGGGCGGTCGGAACCGGAGGTACGTGTGGCCGTCGACAACGATTTCACGCCGCCGGTGCTCGATACCGGTATGACCGAGTACACGACGGTGTCGATTCCGAAGGATCTCGCCGAGCGGGTCGACGAGACGATCGAGGGAACGAGCTTCCAGAGCACGAGCGATCTCGTTCGCTTTCTGCTTCGAAGCATCGTGATCCAGCACCAGCGCTCTGGCGAACTCACCGAGGCGGAGTTCGAGGAGATCGCAGAGCAGCTTCGGGGGCTGGGCTACCTGGAGTAACGGCTCTGCGCGGACCGCCGACCCGGCTCAGACGGACGACTCCTCGGGCAACGAGCCGTCCGGCGCCCTCGCGTCGACGATCGAGAGCGGCTGGCGCTCGCCCAGTCGGTTGAACGCGCCGAAGGAGTCCTCGCCGGTCCCCCACGGGAGCGTCGCGACGACGATCACCGGCGCGAGGTCGTCGCGCTTGGTCACCTCGAGTTCGCCGACCGGGTGGGAGACGAACTGTCCCTGGGTCTGGCCGGCGGGCGTCGTGAGGTCGACGCCGAAGACGGCGTTGACGGGGTTGCCCGGGTCCGGGAGGTAGAAGTCCGTGAAGACCGCCGTCTCGGCCGACAGCTCCTCGGCCCCCTCGAGGTTGCCCGCCGGCGTCGTCGAGATGCCGGTACTCACCGGATCCGGGTCCGCCTCTCTCGCGAGGTCGACGAGGACGTCGACCAGGGCGCGGGTTATGTAGACCACGGGGGGTCTACGACGGCCGCGACAATAGTGGTGTGTTACAGGCGACGTGACTGTCGAGCGCGGCGACCGGTTTCCGGCGCTACACCGGCAGGAACCGCCAGAGACTCTCCGCGTAAAGCCGCGGCGTTCGTCGGCGAGCGCCCGAGAGCGCCGTCTCGAGCGCCTCGGGTGCGTCGCGCAGGACGCCCTCGCCGTGGCCGACGAGGATCCGCTCGGGTCGGAGTCCGCGGAGTTGCTCGCGGGGCGGCACCGGCCGAAGCATCGGGTGGACGCCGAGGCGTTCGCCCCCGGCCAGGAAGTACGGCGCCGTTCCGAGGGATTCGGGGACGACGAGGGTCCCTCGCTCGGGGTCGAACAGCGCGACCTCCCGCCAGAACCGGCTATCGTGGAGCGTGCGGACCTCGAGGCCGGTGTCGGCGAGTTCGTCCCCGAAGCGGACGATCGGCGCCTCGAGGTCCTCGGCGACGCCGTCGAAGAACTCGGGGAGGTAGACGTGAGCGCCGTGTCGTCGCGCGATCGCCGCAGCGTCGCGCGTGTGTCTGTCGGTCCCGACGACGACGCCGGCGACCTCGCCCAGCGATTCGAGCAGGTCGTCGAGACCTTCGGCGTCGACGGGGTCGGTCACCCACACCTCGCCGTCGGCGACCAGGGCGTGACTCGCCCGCTGCATCGTCTCCTCGGGGTGTGCAAGCCAGCCGGCGCCGCCCTCGAACCGGTCGATCTCACGGAGTTCCGTCGCGCGCTCGTCGACGCGGAATGCCATGCGTCGGTTACTACGACCGACGGTATAAGCGCGCGGCCGACGTCTGTCGGCAACCGGTCCGGCGACGCCTCTTTGAGGGCGGCCGGAGTACGTCGAGGCATGCTGACCCGGCTGGCCTGGCTCGCCCTCGAGGTCAAGTACCTCGAGCCGGCGCGACGGTTCTACGAGGAGACGCTCGAGCTATCGGTGACCGACGAGCGCGGCGACGCCGTGGCGTTCGCCGCGGGCGAGACCGACCTCGTCGTCCGCCGACCCACGGGGGTTCCCCGCGGGGGGCTTCACACGCACTTCGCGTTCTCGATCCCCGACGCGGAGTACGACGACTGGTGGGACCGCCTGAGCGAGGAGTACGACCTCGAGGAGTTCACCTTCGGGAGCGCCAGGTCGCTCTACTGCTACGACCCCGACGGCAACTGCGTCGAACTCGGCCAACAGGGCGTTCCCGGGCCGGGAATCGACGGGATCTTCGAGGTCGTCCTCGAGGTCGAGTCGCTCCCGGCGGCGGAGTCCTTCTACGCCGACCTCGGCTTCGAGACGGTCGACCGGGGCGACGACCGGAAACGGGTGCGGATGAACGGCCCGGTGGCGCTCGAGCTGTGGGAACCCCACCTCGGGATCGCTGACGCCCGCGGCGGCGTCCACGTCGACCTCGGTTTCGAAGCGCCGAACCCCGACCGCGCGGCCGACGCGGTCGCCGACCGCGCGTGTCGCCTCGAGGGCGGCACGGACGGAACCGTGATTCGCGACCCGGACGGTCACCACCTGACGATCGTCTCCGAAACCTCCCGCTGACGGCCGGGTTAGAGCCGGTCGGTGTTGACGTCGATCCCCGGCGGCGCGACGATCAGGAAGCCCCGGAAGTGGACGAGGCTGCCGCCGGACTCCTTGACGTCGCGGGCGAAGCCCGCGGCGAGTTCGTTGACGCTCCCGTCGACGTAGAGGACGAGGACGTTGCCGCTCGCGACCGCCTCGAGCCACTCCTCTGGGTCGTTCGTCCCGTCGAGTACCCCGAGGACGAGTTCGCCCTCGAGTTCGAGTTCCTCGTCGATGTGTTCCTCGACCGCTCTGAGGTCGAGGTCGAAGTCGCTCATGGTCGTGGGTCGGAGGGAGACGAGAAAAACGTTCCCCTGGAGTGAACCGTCGTCTTTTAATTCGACGGGAACTCCTTCCGGAAGCCGCGGAACTCGCTGCGGTGGGCTTCCTCGTCGGTCAGGATCGTCACGGCGACGTCCTCGGTCACCGGATCGTTCGCCTCTTCGGCGGCCTCGAGTAGCGCGCGGTACGTCTCGATCGCCTCCTCCTCGGCCTCGAGGACGCCCTCGATCACCGACTGGACGTCCGTGGTGTCCTCGGGTGGCTGGAGACTCGACTGGTGGGGCTCGAACCCCTCGGAGCCGGGCGGGGCGTGTTCGAGCTGTTTCAGCCGCTGGCCGAGCAGGCGGGCGTGCTCGAGTTCCTCCTCTACGTCCGCCGCGAGGCTCTCCTTTACCTCCTCCGCGTGGACGCCGTCGAGGACGATCGAGTTCGTCAGGTAGTTCATCACGGTCTCGAGTTCGTCGACGTACGCCGTCGTCAGCAGGTCGATCACGTCGTCGGATGTCATTGCGGGGCGGCGTACCACGAGCCGTGGTATAATACTGACACGCTGCGGAAATCGGCGACGGCCGGAAGCGCCCTCCAACTGGACACTCGTTCAGTCGAGGCCGCGCGCCAGCGCGCCGGACCTTCGGTTCTCAAGAAACCGGTCGGAAATTACAACGTCACGGTCTACCATGCACGAACTTCACACAGTATCATCCGGTAGTGTATAAGGATGTATGGTGAGACATAGGTCGTTGATGTCCTGCGGTTTCGTCGATGTACATGGCTGAGCGACTCTGTACAAATACTGCCGAAACCTGTCTCAGCGCCAGGTTTATATATCACCTCGAGCCTCGGATGGAGATACAATGTCTACACCAGACACACCCGGCTCTGATACCAGTCAGGGCGGTCGAGTTCTTCCAGGGCACGTTAGATTCCACTGAGGAGATTCAGACGGCACGGGTTTTCGACACCACGCTGCGGGACGGCGAACAGTCTCCCGGGACGTCGTTTTCCTACGACGACAAGCGTGAGATCGCAGCTATTCTGGACGAGATGGGCACCCACGTCATCGAGGCCGGGTTCCCCGTCAACGGCGAGGCCGAGTTCGAGGCCGTTCGCGACATCGCTTCCTCGACGCGCACGACGACCTGCGGGTTGGCCCGCGTCGTCGAGGGCGACGTCGAGGCCGCACTCGACTCCGGCGTCGAGATGGTTCACGTCTTCGTGAGCACGAGCGACGTCCAGATCGAAGATTCGATGCACGCCACCAGAGAGGAAGTCGTACAGCGCGCAGTCGACTCCGTCGAACGCGTCCGTGAAACCGGCACCACGTGCATGTTCTCGCCGATGGATGCGACGCGAACCGACGAGTCGTTCCTGCTCGAGGTCGTCGAGGCCGTCACCGAGGCGGGCACCGACTGGATCAACGTTCCGGACACCTGCGGGGTCGCGACCCCGCGGCGGTTCTACGACCTGATCGAGACGATCGGCGAGCACACCGACGCCCGGATCGACGTCCACACCCACGACGACTTCGGGCTGGCGACCGCGAACGCGCTGGCGGGCATCGAGGCCGGCGCCGAGCAGGCCCAGGTCTCGGTGAACTCCATCGGCGAGCGCGCGGGTAACGCCGCCTACGAGGAGTTCGTGATGGCCGTCGAGTCGGTGTACCAGACCGACACCGGCATCGACACGACCCGGATCACCGAACTCTCGAGGATCGTCGAGGAGAAAAGCGGCATGGAGACGCCGGGGAACAAACCCGTCGTCGGCGCGAACGCCTTCTCCCACGAGAGCGGTATCCACGCCGCCGGCGTCATCGAGAACAGCGACACGTTCGAACCCGGCGTCATGACCCCCGAGATGGTCGGCGCGACCCGCAAGCTGGTCATGGGCAAACACACGGGCACCCACTCGGTGCGCGAACGGCTGACCGAGCGCGGCTTCGACCCGACCGACGAGGAGGTCCGCGCTGTCACCCGCCGCGTGAAGGACTACGGCGCGGAGAAGCGCCGCGTCACGGTGGCCGACCTGGAGCGCTTCGCCGAGGAGGAGAACGTCGACAGACGTAGAGAGGAGGTGCGAGCCTGAGGATGCGGGCTCCGACGACCGCTCCCCCCGAGCACCCGCTGGCGCAGCCGGGAGTGTGCAACGGTTGCCACCCACACAAGCCTTATATCGGTCGGGCTCGCTACTGTGCAGGTAATGGCGCGACGCGCACTCGCTTCGGCTCGCACGGCCGACAGCGCCGCGTCCGCTTCGCTCATTATTGTAGGGGCCGCCTAGCCCCTACTCACCCCTCTCTCCGACCCGAACCCGCACCGTTTTCAGAGCGACCAGCCCACCACCAGATGACACGAGACACACCACGACGCCGCACGACCGCGGCGGGAGGGGATCGATGAGCGAGCGCGCGACGTCGGTTTCCCCACGAACGGAACAGGACCGCACCCGCGAGGAGAACACCGAGGAGTCCGCGGCGGACTCGAGCGCCGACGCTCGGCCGGTAACCACGGGCGCAGAGGCGGTCGTCCGCGCCCTCGAGACCGCGGGCGTCGAGTACGCCTTCGGCGTCCAGGGCGGCGCGATCATGCCCGTCTACGACGCCCTCTACGACTCGCCGATCCGGCACGTGACGATGGCCCACGAGCAGGGTGCCTCCCACGCCGCCGACGCCTACGGCATCGTCTCCGGCGAGCCAGGCGTCTGTCTCGCCACCTCGGGACCGGGGGCGACCAACCTCGTGACCGGCATCGCCGATGCGGACATGGACTCCGATCCGATGATCGCGCTGACCGGCCAGGTTCCCACCGAACTGGTCGGCAACGACGCCTTCCAGGAGACCGACACGACCGGCGTGACGGCGCCGATCACGAAGGCGAACACGTTCTCGAGCGATCCGAACAGCGTCGGCGACGACGTCGGCGAGGCGTTCGCGCTCGCGGCCGAGGGCCGCCCCGGCCCGACGCTGGTCGACCTGCCGAAGGACGTGACGCTGGCCGAGACGGACCGCGAGCCGGCCGAACCGAAAACGCCCGCGACGTACGACGTTCAGGAGCGGGCCGACCCGACGATCGTCGCCGAGGCGGCCCGACGGATCGAGCGCGCTCAGAAGCCGATCATGCTGCTCGGCGGCGGCGTGATCAAGGGCGACGCGGCCGCGGAGTGTCGCGCGTTCGCGACCGAACACGAGATCCCGGTGGTGACGACGATGCCCGGGATCGGCTCGTTCCCCGAGGACCACGAACTCGCCATGGAGATGGCGGGGATGCACGGCACCGGCTACGCCAACATGGCGATCACCCACTGCGATGCGATGATCGCCGTCGGCACCCGCTTCGACGACCGCCTCACCGGCGGCATCGACACGTTCGCGCCGGGCGCGGAGATCATCCACGTCGACATCGACCCCGCCGAGATCAGCAAGAACGTCCACGCGGAGTACCCGCTCGTCGGCGACGCGGCGACGGTCGTCACCCAGCTGGCGGAGGCCGTCGAGGAGTCGCCGAAAGCCACGAAGTGGCGCGCGCAGTGCCAGCAGTGGAAGTCGGAGTACTCGATGGCCTACGACACCCCCGAGGACGAGCCGGTCAAACCCCAGTTCGTCGTCGAGGCGTTAGACGAGGCCACGAGCGACCGCGCGATCGTGACGACCGGCGTCGGACAACACCAGATGTGGGCCTGCCAGTACTGGACCTACACCGAGCCCCGCACCTGGGTCTCGAGTCACGGTCTCGGCACGATGGGGTACGGCCTCCCCGCGGCGATCGGCGCGCGACTCGCCGCTGACGACGACCAGGAAGTGATCTGCGTCGAGGGCGACGGCTCGTTCCTGATGACGATGCAGGAACTCGCCGTCGCGGTCCGGGAGAACCTCGACATCACCGTCGCGGTGCTCAACAACGAGTACATCGGCATGGTCCGCCAGTGGCAGGACGCCTTCTTCGAGGGCCGCCACTCCGCCTCGGAGTACCACTGGTGTCCCGCCTTCGACAAGCTGGCCGAGGCCTTCGGCGCCCGCGGCTTCCGCATCGACGACTACGACGAGGTCGCAGACACGATCCAGGAAGCGGTCGCGTACGACGGCCCCTCGGTGATCGACGTCCACATCGACCCGCGGGCGAACGTTTACCCGATGGTTCCGAGCGGCGGCGACAACGGACAGTTCGCGCTGTCGGAGGACCAGTTATGAGCGGGTTAGACGGCCCCGCTCCCGAGGAACGCCCCGAATCGACGGGGCGTCGAAACGCCCAGGGGATCCGGATCGATCCCGAAGTCGAGGCCAGACACGAGCCTCGTCGGACCGTCATCTCGGTGCTCGTCGAGCACGAACCCGGCGTGCTCTCGGACGTCTCGGGGCTGTTCTCGAGGCGACAGTTCAACATCGAGAGCCTCACCGTCGGCCCGACGGAGGACGACGACCGCGCGCGGATCACGCTGGTCGTCGAGGAGACCGACCCCGGGATCGACCAGGTGAAAAAGCAGCTCCGGAAGCTGATCCCGGTCGTCGCCGTGCGCGAACTCGAGCCCGACGCGATGCGCCGGGAGCTCGCGCTCGTGAAGGTCAACGCCACTCGGCCGGACCGGGTCGCCGCCGTCGCGGACATGTACGGCGGGAAGACGGTCGACGCGAGCCCCGAGACGGCGACCGTCGAGATCACGGGCGCCCGCCAGAAGATCGACTCGGCGATCGAGGCGTTCAGCCAGTTCGGCATCCGCGAGATTTCACGAACGGGAACGACGGCGCTCGCCCGCGGCACCGAGGACACCGCGGGCGTCGCGCCCAACCAGGCCGCACAGCGCGTCGAGCAGACGAACCAGCCACACACCGCACCATCCGACGATGACTGATACGACACAGAACGCAGACGACGCATTCACGACGAACATCTACTACGGCGAGGACGCAGACGCCGCCTACATCGAGGACAAAACGGTCGCCGTCCTCGGCTACGGCAGCCAGGGCCACGCCCACGCGCTCAACCTCCACGACAGCGGCGTCGACGTGGTCGTCGGCCTTCGCGAGGACTCCTCCTCGTGGGCGCAGGCCGAAGACGACGGGCTCCGGGTAACGACGCCGGATACGGCGACCGCAGAGGCGGACATCGTGATGATGCTCGTGCCGGACACCGTCCAGCCGGCGGTGTTCGAGGCGATCGAGCCGGGCCTCGAGGCCGGCAACACCGTCATGTTCGCCCACGGGTTCAACATCCACTACAACCAGATTTCGGTACCCGAGAACGTCGACGTGACGATGGCCGCCCCGAAGGGGCCGGGCCACATCGTCCGCCGGGACTACGAGAACGGCGGCGGCACGCCCGCCCTGATCGCCGTCTACCAGGACTACACCGGGGAGGCGAAAGACGAGGCCCTCGCCTACGCGCAGGCCATCGGCGGCACCCGCGCGGGGGTCGTCGAGACGACGTTCCGCGAGGAGGTCGAATCCGACCTCTTCGGCGAGCAGGCCGTGCTCTGTGGCGGCGTCACCGCCCTCGTCAAGCACGGCTTCGAGACGCTCGTCGACAACGGCTACGCCCCCGAGATGGCGTACTTCGAGTGCCTGAACGAGCTCAAGCTGATCGTCGACCTGATGTACGAGGACGGGCTCGGCGGCATGTGGTACTCCGTGAGCGACACGGCGGAGTACGGCGGGCTCACCCGCGGCGACGAGATCGTCGACGAGACGGTACGAGAGAACATGGAGGAGGTGCTCGAGGAGGTCCAGGACGGCACCTTCGCCCGCGAGTGGATCAACGAGAACCAGGCCGGGCGGCCGGCGTACACCCAGCTGAAACGCCACGACGAGGAACACGAGATCGAGGAGATCGGCGCGCCGCTGCGCGATCTGTTCGAGTGGGAAGAAGAGGAGACCGAGCCGGCGGAAGTGCCGGCGGACGACTGAACGGAGACGGAACCCAGAACGATGACTGCAAACGACACAGCCAGCGACCGACGGACGATGAAACGAGTCAGCCACACCAACCCCTACACCGGCGAGAGCACGGGACAGCTGTTCACCCGCGGGCCGATCGTGGCCGCCGACGGCGGCCGCGCGAACGCGGTCGATTCCGACCGCGACGACGACGAGCGGCGGATGAAAGACGTGAGCCACACCCCGCCGAAGGAGGCCGAGGACGCCAATCGGGTCTTCGAGCGGGGCGGCAGCGAGGACGACGTCGCCTACGAGTACGAGGAATGAGCGAGCGCACCCTGTACGACAAGGTCTGGGACCGCCACAGCGTGACGACGCTGCCGACCGGCCAGGAACAGCTGTTCGTCGGCCTCCACCTCATCCACGAGGTGACGAGCCCGCAGGCGTTCGGCATGCTCGAGGAGCGCGACCTCGAGGTCGCCTACCCCGAACTCACCCACGCGACGGTCGATCACATCATTCCGACGGCGGATCAGTCCCGCCCGTACGCCGAGGACGCCGCCGAGGAGATGATGCGCGAACTCGAGGAGAACGTCCGCGAGGCGGGCATCGAGTTCTCGGACCCGAACAGCGGCGATCAGGGCATCGTCCACGTCGTCGGCCCGGAGCAGGGACTGACCCAGCCCGGAAAGACGATCGTCTGCGGCGACTCCCACACGTCGACTCACGGCGCCTTCGGCGCGCTCGCGTTCGGAATCGGTACCAGCCAGATCCGCGACGTGCTCGCGACGGGCACCCTCGCCTTCGAGAAGCAGAAAGTGAGAAAGATCGAGGTCGAGGGCGAACTCGGCGACGGCGTCGAGGCGAAGGACGTCATCCTCGAGATCATCCGCCGACTGGGAACCGAGGGCGGCGTCGGCTACGTCTACGAGTACGCCGGCTCCGCCATCGAACGTCTGGGCATGGAGGGTCGGATGTCGATCTGCAACATGTCGATCGAGGGCGGCGCCCGCGCGGGCTACGTCAACCCCGACGAGACCACCTACGAGTACCTGAAAGAGACCGACTACTTCCGGGAGAACCCCGAGGCGTTCGACGAGCTCAAACCGTACTGGGAGTCGATCAAATCGGACGAGACGGCCGAGTACGACGACGTCGTCACCATCGACGCGGGCGAACTCGAGCCGGTCGTCACCTGGGGGACGACCCCCGGTCAGGGCGTCGGCATCACGGATCCGATTCCGGAGCCCGAAGGCTTGCCGGCGGACAAGCGAGATACCGCCCGACGCGCCCAGGAACACATGCGCGTCGAACCCGGCGAGACGATGGCGGGCTACCCGATCGACGTCGCCTTCCTCGGCTCCTGTACCAACGCCCGGCTGCCCGACCTGCGACGGGCGGCCCGAATCGTCGAGGGCCGCGAGGTCCACCCCGAGGTACGGGCGATGGTCGTCCCCGGCAGCCAGCGCGTCCAGGAGACCGCCGAGGAGGAAGGCCTCAAAGAGATCTTCGAGGAAGCCGGCTTCGACTGGCGCAACGCCGGCTGCTCGATGTGTCTGGGCATGAACGAAGACCAGCTCGAGGGCGACGAGGCCTGTGCGTCCTCCTCGAACCGGAACTTCGTCGGCCGACAGGGGAGCAAGGACGGCCGTACCGTCCTGATGAACCCGCGGATGGTCGCCGCGGCGGCGATCACCGGCGAAGTAACTGACGTTCGCGAACTCAAGGAGGTGACCATGCAATGACCGCGTCCGAGGACGTCGAGATCCCGTCCGTCGAGGCGGTATCGGGAACCGGGGTCGCGATCCGCGGCAACGACATCGACACCGACCAGATCATCCCCGCCCGGTTCATGAAGGTCGTCACCTTCGACGGCCTGGGCGAGTTCGCGTTTTTCGACCAGCGATTTGACGACGAGGACAACCAGAAAGAACACCCGCTGAACGAGCCCGAACACCGCGACGCCTCGGTGATGGTCGTCAACGCGAACTTCGGCTGCGGTTCCTCCCGCGAACACGCCCCGCAGGCGCTTCAGCGGTGGGGGATCGACGCCTTCGTCGGCGAGAGCTTCGCCGAGATCTTCGCGGGTAACTGCCTCGCGCTTGGCATCCCGACGGTGACGGCCGACGCCGAGACGGTCGAAGCGATCCAGAACTGGGTCGAGGCGAACCCGGACGGAGAACTCGAGGTCGACGTCGCCGCCGAAACCGTCACCTACGGCGAGACGACCGTCGACGTCGCGGTCGACGAGGCCCAGCGGAAGGCCCTCGTCGAGGGCGTCTGGGACACGACCGCGCTGATGAAAGCCAACGCCGACGCGGTTCGCGAGACGGCCGAGTCGCTGCCGTACGTGGAGGACGGCAGACCCGTATGACCGCCCACGAAATCGCGGTTATTCCGGGCGACGGCATCGGCCGGGAGGTCGTTCCCGCCGCCGTCGACGTCCTCGAGGCGACGGACCTCGAGTTCGAGTTCACGTACGCGGACGCCGGCGACCACGTCAGAGACGAAACCGGCGAGGCCCTTCCGCGAGAGACGTACGACCTCGCTGCCAGCGCCGACGCGACGCTGTTCGGTGCGGCGGGCGAGACGGCCGCGGACGTGATCCTCCCGCTGCGGGCGGCCGTCGACTCGTTCGTCAACGTCCGCCCCGCGAAGGCGTATCCGGGCGTCGACGCCCTCCGTCCCGAGACGGACCTGGTTTTTCTCCGGGAGAACACCGAGGGCGTCTACTCGGGCCACGAGGACCGGCTGAGCGACGACCTCTCGACGCTCACGCGGGTCGTCACGGACTCGGCCTCCGAGCAGTTGGCCGAGTTCGCCTGCGAGTTCGTCGAAACCCGGGGCGCCGACGGCTTCACCGTCGCTCACAAGGCGAACGTGATGCGCGAGACCGACGGGCGATTTCGCGACGCCGTCCTCGCGGTCGCCGACGAGCGCGGCGTGGAAACCGACGAGGTGCTGATGGACGCCTTCGCGACGCACGTCTGTCTCGACCCGGCGCAGTTCGATATCGTCGTCTGCCCCAACCTCGCGGGCGACGTGCTCTCGGACCTCGCGGCGGGGCTCGTCGGCGGGCTCGGATTGCTGCCGAGCGCCAACGTCGGCCCCGAACGCGGACTGTTCGAGCCGGTCCACGGCACCGCGCCCGACATCGCGGGCGAGGGCGTGGCGAACCCCGCCGCGACGATCCTCTCGGCGGCGATGTGTCTCGAGTTCCTCGGCTGTGAGGAGGGAGCGGCGGTCCGCGAGGCCGTCGAGGACGTCCTCGAGTCCGGGCCGCGGACGCCGGATCTCGGCGGCGACGCGACCACCGAAGACGTGACGGCGGCGGTCGTCGACCGGCTCTGAGGGCGGTTGGTCGTCGTCCGACGCCCGCGTTCACCTCACCCCGTCGACACGACGTCGACGTCGGTGAACTCGAACCGGGCGCCCTCGGTTTCGCTCTCGGCGACCCGACAGTCCCACCCGTAGGCGTCGGCGAGTTGGCCGATGAACGTGAGGCCGAGACCGATCCCGCTCGTGTCCGTCGTGTAGCCCGCCTCGAAGACCTGCTCGCGCTTCGGCTCCGGTACCCCTCGCCCGTCGTCGGCGACGTAGAACCCGTCGTCGAGACCACCGACGCGGACGGCGACGTCGTCGCCGCCGTGCTCGAGGGCGTTCTCGAAGAGGTTCTCCAGGATGTGTCGGAGGTGGTGAGGTTCAGCTTCGACGACGAGATCCGTTTCGACGCGGAGGCGACCGTCCGGAGCGGAGAGGGTCTCCCAGACCTCGGTCGCCAGTCCGCCGAGACAGACCGGCTCGGGATCGACGGCCGACTGCTTGCCCTCGGCCAGGACCAGCAGGACGGTGATCATCTCCTCGATCCGCTCGTGAGCGGTCTCGACCTGATCGAACGCGTCGTCGTCACCGCGTCTGGCGTGCTGGAGGTAGATCTGGGCGATACCCAGCGGGTTTCTGACCTCGTGGGCGAGCATACTGGCGAAGCTCTCGAGGCGCTTGTTCTGTCGCTCGAGTTCCCGCTGTCGCTCCTTGCGCTCCGTGACGTCCTGAACGATCCCGACCGCGCGAACGGGCTCGCCACCGTCGTAGAAGAACTCCCCCTGTGCCATGATCCACCGCTGCTCGCCGTCGGCCCGGCGGATCCGACACTCGAACCGCCACTCGCCCGTCTCGAGGGCCGTCTCGAAGCGTCGTTCCACGTCGGCGCGGTCGTCGGGGTGAACGTGCTCGAGAAAGCGATCCAGGCTCCAGTCTTCGACCGGCTCCTCGTAGCCGAAGATCTGGTCGTGCTGTCGCGACCGGACCGGGGACTCCCCGCTCTGGAGGTCGAGTTCCCACGTGCCCATCTCCGCGGCTTCGACTGCGAGCCGTAACCGGTCGTCGGTCTCCCGGCTCTCGTCTGCGTCCCCGTCCGCGTTCACACCGTCCTCCATGCGTTATCGTGTACGTGTCTGGCACTGACTGTACACATAACGGTGTCGGATCGAGCGATTCTCGTGGTCGCCGACGGAGCCGCGACGGTCGATTCCAGGGGACTATACGACGTCGAGGGCGTCACGATCGACCCCCGCGAGTTCACAGAGGGCGTCGGCCTCGAGCAGGTGGCACTCGCCGGGAACGACGAGCAAGTGGAGCGGGTCACCGAACTCTCGGTCGGCGAGTTCGGTCATCGTCGCGGCCTCGACGACCGGATCGGGGCTGCCCGCGCGGGCGACGACGACGCCGACGAGACCGGGGTACGCCTCGGCGAGCAGGGAGGCGCCGACGTCGGCGGTCATGTACGTCTGGCCGGCCTCGCCGCCCGCGGTGTCGTCGCCGGCCGATTCTGCCCGCCGGACCGCCGCCTCGTTGTCGACTTTGATGTCGAGGTAGACGACGGTGTGGAGGCCGTCGGCGCGGTTGTCGTCGATCGTTTCCGTGACGCTCGCCGGGAGGCCGTCGGCGCCGTGGGCGTAGGGAAACGGCAGCGTGGTCGCCTTCCCGAAGCGGTAGTTCTGGAGGCCGGTGAGCGAACTCGTCGCGGTCTGGGCGGTGACGCCGTGGATCACGCGGGTCTCGATCCCCCGGTCGTGCGCCCGGAGCCGGAGGTCGACGTGCGTCGTCGAGATCATGGTGTCGCCGGCGGTGAGGAAGGCCACGTCCTCGCGCTCGGCCGCCTCGAGGATCTCCTCGGGGTGCTGTTCGACGCCGGCCCGATCGCGGACCTCGATGTCGATCCCGTGGTGGGACTCGAGCGTCTCGAGGTCGGTGCCGATCAGCTCGCTGGTGTAGAACTCGGCGTAGGCCCGGTCCGCTCGGCGAAGCGCGCCCCGCCCCTCGACGGTGATCGAGCGCTCGTCGTAGAGGCCGAGGCCGATGAAAGTGAGCATAGGCGTCCGTAGTGAGACCGTTCGCTATAAGCTTTCGAGTCGATTCTCGCGGACCGGCCGGTCGAACTGACTGCCAGAAAATGTTACTCGAACAATAGTTTTGTCCGTTGGGAGCGTTTCTCTCGACGAGGTCCCCCACCATGAGCAAGACCGAACTCCGCGAAGTGACCACACAGATCGAGGCCGTCCTCGATCGGATCGGCGAGGCGATCGAACGCGGCGAAGCCGAGGGGACGGTGTCGGAGACGGCACGGGAACTCTGGGAGGTCGTCGAAGCGATCGAGAACGTTCTCCGAACGATCGACGCGGACGCGCTTCCGGACGCCGTCGACCTCGAGGAGCTTCCCGACCTGGTCGAGGTCGACGAGATTCCGGCAGCGATCCGCGAACACGATCCGGATCTCGCCCTCGATCTCAAAAAGCTCCGCAAGGTGATCAAACTGAAAGAGCTGTGGGGGTCCGTCGATCTCGTCGATTTCTGGGAGGCGAAGCAGGCGTTCGACAAGGAACTCGAGGACCTCATCGGGGAGGACGGCCCGCTCGAGGGGATCGGCGGCGAGAACTCGATGGGCGACGCGCTCGGCGAGTCCGAGGCGTCGTCGGATCTCGAGACGTTCGTCTCCGGCGTCGAAGCGGAGGCGACGGAGGCGGCGCTCCAGCAGCAGGCAGTGAAGGCGGTTACGGTCGGCCGGAAGGCTGCCGTGAAGGGCCACGCCGCCTTCGAGCGAGTGTACGAGGAAAACCAGAAACAGTTGGGCGGGCACGCCTCGCGAAACCCGACGGCCGTGTCGCTGAAACCGCCGGGACCGCTCCCGGACGGCGCTTCCACGCGGGTTTCGACGCTTCCCGGAAGCGTTCGCCACTCGGATGCGGTCGTCTTCTCGCCCGTGTACGGCTACCGCTGGCGCGTAGTCGAGAAAGACCGGTAACCGCGGACGGCCGGGTCTACCGCTTTCCGACTCCGTCGAGTTGCCAGCGGTCGCGCCGTCGTCGACGCCGCATCCGGTGACAGTCGCCCTCGTGTCGACGAGTTCGAAGCATCCCGTCGAACGGCCACCACGCCCTCGAGCGGCCGAAAAGCGTCAGCGTTACGGCCAGTGGCCCGCGAGTGCGGGTATGGACGTGCCGTGTGTCCGCGTACGCCCCTCGGAGGGGGAGGCGATTCGCCGGGAGCTCGCCGACGCGGACCTGATCGCCGAGGAGTTCGAGATCACCGTCTCCGACGGGTGGCTCTACGTTCCCGTCGCGCGACCGGAAGCGGTGCCGCCGGGCCTCGAGGTCGTCGACTACGACGCTCCCGAGCGCGAGACCCAGACGACGCCCGCCGACATCCTCGGGTTCGAGCCCTCCTACGAGCGCCTCGGGGAAGTGGCGCTGCTCGACGAGGACGACCCAGAGCGGGCTGCCGAGATCGCGAGGGCGATCGTCGACTCGGACCTGCCGCTCGAGACGGTGCTCAACAAGCGTTCGAAGATCAAAGGCGAGACGCGGGTTCGCGAGTGGGCCGTACTCGTCGACGGCTCCGCGGACGGACGGCCTACCGAAACCGTCCACCGCGAGTACGGCTGTGAGTTCGCTCTCGACCTCGCCGAGGTGTACTTCTCGCCGCGGCTGGCGACCGAGCGCCACCGCGTCGCAGCGCAGGTCGCCGCGGGCGAGCGGGCGCTCGACATGTTCGCCGGCGTCGGCCCGTTCGTGATCCCCTTCGCCAAACGCGGAGCGGAGTGCGTCGGCGTCGACGTCAACGAGCGCGCGATCGAGTACCTCCGGGAGAACGCTCGCCGAAACGGCGTCGAGGACGGAGTGACGGCGATCTGCGGGGACGTTCGGACGGTCGCGGCGGAGTATTCGGGGTGGGCCGACCGGCTGGTGATGAACCTCCCCCACAGTGCCGACGCGTTCCTCGAGACCGCCGTGACCCTCGCGGGGGCCTCCTGCGTGCTCCACTACTACGACATCCAGCACGAGGACGATCCGTTCGGACCGGGCGAGCGAGCGATCCGTGCGGCCGCCGAACCCGAGTACGAGGTGTCCGTCGAAACCCGCAGAACCGTGCGCTCGTACGCGCCCCACGAGCTAAACGTCTGTCTGGACGTCCGACTCGAGCGCCGCGAGTAGGGGGCCCTGACGCGACCGACAGTCGCCCGAGCGACGATTCGCAACCCTTATGGCCCGGTTCGGACCTACGTAGAAGTGCGAGCCAGCGGCGGTGCGCCGGTGTAGCTCAGACTGGCAGAGCGAATCCTTCGTAAGGATTAGGTCGAGGGTTCAAATCCCTCCACCGGCTCTTTTTGGCGAGTGAGGCGAAGTAGAAAGAGCGACAGTGGAGGAATCCGAATCAGGGAGGAGCTTCGCTCCGACCGCGGTTCACGATCTCCTCCACCGGCGTTCTCCTTCGGGTTCAAAGCCTTCGATCCTGCGGTTTCGGACGTCTCGAACGACGTTCGGCGGTCGATACCGCTTCCGAGGCCGACGATACATCGTCCGTCCGCCTTCGGCGGGTCGTGTCGCTCGAGGACCGGAACGTCCGGTGAGCGCCGCCTCTCGTGTCTCGAGCGTTCGAAATTACTAACTATTGTTCTCGTTCCGGATTCCGAGTATCCATATGATTGAAATATAATTGCAGTACGCGAGAGAAGTTATTTCGGTATCCAACAGCGTTTTCTCGGTATAGGTAGTATCGTCTCTATGGTCGAGGTCGATACGGTACTGGGGTTATTGAACGAGCGGCGACGCCGATACGCGCTGTACTATCTCGCCGAGCAGGACGGACCGGTCCCCGTCCAGGAGGTCGTCGACGCCGTCGCGGAGATGGAAGCGAACGCCGAGCAGTTCGACGTTCCGGACGATCGCTTCGGCCGCGTCGAAACCGCCCTCCAGCACACCCACCTCCCGATGATCGACGAGGTCGAGTTCATCGAGTACGATGCCGACGAGCGGGTCGTCCGTCTCACCGACAGCCCGCCGACGTTCGACGCGATTCTGACAGTTGCGAAGGTGCTGGAACGGTAGGCGGCTTTGAACCCGTTTTCTTCTCGCTGACTCGGCTTCCGACGTCTGTGGCGTTTTCGACTCTCTCGAGCACCGAGTGACAGCCGTCACACGAACGCCGACAGCGAGAGCACCACCGCCGCAGCGAGGACGGGGACGTCCCGGCGAGCGAACGCGAGCGGCGGCAGCGTCGGATTCCACGAGAAACAGCGCGCCTGGAGCGCGAGCGAGAGCGTCTCGGCTCGAGCGACCACGCGAGCGAGACCCAGCGTCCCCAGTCTCTCGGCCCGGTCGACCGGGCCGCGCCGGTCGCCCAGCCGGGCCGCCGTCGCCGCGCGAATCGTTCGCAGGTCGGCTCGCAGGACGGGCAGGAACCGGAAGACGAGCGCGACGCCGATGCCGAGCAGCTGTCCGGCCTTCCCGGGGATCGTTCGCTGAATCGCCGCGCGAGAGTCTCGAACGGGCGTCGATCGCACGTAGGCGGCGCTCACGAGCAGGATGAGCAACACCCGGTAGCTCGCCCGCGCGGGTTCGACCGCGCGCTCGAGGTCGATCCACGGCGCGCCGAGCGTGAGCGCGGCGACGAGCGGCCCGGCCAGGAGAACGGGGAACGCGAAGCGGTACGCGTACAGCGCCCGCCACGGGGAGACGCGGGCGCAGGCGAGGACCAGGGCGGTCACCGCGGTGAGAGCCACGAGCGCCCGCGGTTCGGTGTGTGCCAGCGCGGTGAGCGCGAACGCCGCCTGAAACGCGAGTTTCGAGCGCGGATCGAGGCGGTGGGCGATCGTCCCATCGGGTTCGTAGCTCAGCATTCGCGGGCGGCCGGGACGCGGACACCGAGGGCCGGGAGCGCCCTGCGAGCGGTTTCCGGCGGGCCGTCGACCGCGACCTCCCCCGCCCGCATGGCGACGACGCGGTCGGCGAGCGCCCAGAGGTCGCGCAGGTCGTGGGTGGCGACGACGATCCCCGTCCTCTGCGCCGAGAGAGACTCGAGGCGCTCGAGGACGGCGCCGCGAGCCGGCTGGTCGAGTCCGGTGAACGGCTCGTCGAGAAGGAGGTGCGTCGGCTCCATCGCGAGCGCGCCGGCGATGGCGACGCGGGACTGCTCGCCGCCCGAGAGGGCGTCGACCCGCTCGTCCTCTCGGCCGGTCATGTTGACGGCCGACAGCGCTGCAGCGACGCGTCGGTCGATCTCCTCGCGGGCGAGTCCGAGGTTCTCGGGGCCGAACGCGACGTCCGCGCCGACGGTCGCTGCGACGAACTGGTCGCGGGGGTGCTGGAACACCATTCCGACGGCGGTTCTGGCCGCCACCGGATTCTCGCTCACCGGGACGCCGTCGACGAACACCGATCCCGAATCGGGCTCGAGGAGGCCGTTACAGAGGCGAAGGAGCGTCGTCTTCCCGCTGCCGTTGGCGCCCGCCAGCAGGACGAACTCGCCGTCGCCGATCGACAGCGAAAGCGACTCGAGGACGGGAACGTCCTCGAACGCGTAGGAGACGTCGCGGAACTCTATCATCGCGACCAGAGGCCCGCCAGCGCCGCGCTGCGGACGATCGCGACGGCGGCGACGAGCTTTACGATCTCACCCGGAACGTAGGGGACGGCCCCGACGAGAATCGCCTCCGTCGGCTCGAGGGCGAGCACCCAGGCGAGCCACGCGACGCCCAGCGCGTAGATGAGGATCGTCGCGGCGAGCAGGGCGCCGACGAGCACCGGAACCGGCGTCTCCGCGGGGTTTCGCCGACCGGCGGTGCCGTGGACGAGGAGGCCGATCAGGAGCGCCGCGAGGGGGTACGAGAGCAGGTAGCCGCCGGTTTCCCCGACGATGACGCCGAGGCCGGCGTAGCCGCCGGCGAACACCGGGGCACCCATCGCGCCCGCGAGCAGGTAGAGGAGCATCGAGAACGCGCCCCAGTACGGTCCCAGGAGGAGTCCCGCGAGGAAGACGAACAGTACCTGGAGGGTGACCGGGACCGGCGAGATCGGAAGCGGGAGTACGACGTACGCGCTCGCGCCCAGCAGTGCGGCCAACAGCGCCGACAGGACGAACGGGAAAACGACGTCCGCGCCGACCAACTCGACCGAGTCGTGTTCGGTTGCCATACCAGGGCTGTCTCGTAAACCGTGATTAACGCTGTGGTTTACGAGCTGCCGGTTCGCTCACACGACGAGCGACTGCGGGCCGCCGTCGGACACAAGAGCGGGATACCTGTCTGTTCGGTGATTCCTCGGTTCGTAGCCGCTCGCGGCCGTAATTCGGCATTGCCTCTCCGCGTCGGCTGAAACCACCGGCGGCCTTATACCCTGGGTTTGCGCCTCCTCGAGCGTGAGTGGGATGGACACGCATACACCGGTGGGATCGGGAACGAACGCGGCTACGTGGGTCCCGCTCGACGGAGGCGGGAGGCGAACACTCGACGTCGAGGGTTCGTCGTGAAACCGACGGTCGCGCTCGCGGCTCTCGTCGCCGTGGGACTGGTTTCGGGACTGGTCGCCCTCCCGCTGCTGGGAGGCGCCGGATTACCCGCGGAGACGGACTCCGGGCAGGCAGGGATCGACGGCGGCGACACGACCGTCGCGGCGGCGCCCACCGCGGGTGCCTTCGAGGGAGTGGCGCTGCCGGCGGCGACGCTCGAGGCGCCCGCCGCGCTCGCAGCGGAACACGAGGACGCCGTCGAGCGCGGCGTCGAGGAGGGGATCGACCTCGTCCAGACTCAGGGCGTCGAGGTGAGTCAGGAACAGCGCGCGGCGGCCCTCGAGGGCGCGCGCACGTCCGCCGCCCAGCACCAGGCGGCCGACGTCGAACAGGTGCAGGCGGCGACGGCGGGCGCGGTACACGGCGCGCTCGTCCAGGACCAGCGGGTCAACGTTACGCAGCTTCAGGTCGCCGTCGGCGGTGCGACCGGCGGCGCGCTGGCCCAGCACCAGCGGGCGAACGCGACCCAGCTACAGAGCGCGACGTGGGGAGCGACCCACGGGACGGTGGCGCAGGCGCTGACACAGCGCCAGGACGTGACCGTCGAACAGCTCCAGGTGGCCGCCAGCGGAGCGGCCGCCGGCGCCGCTCACGAGGCCGGCGTTAAGGATGTCGGCGAGGCCGGGAAGGTACAGGAGGCCGCACAGGGATCGGCCTACGGCGTCCTCGAGCAGTACCAGCGGCTCACCGTCGAGCAGCGCCAGCGGGTTACGCTCGAGCACGTCCAGCACGCGGCCGCGGGCGCCTCGAGCGGCGCGCTCGAGGGGAGCAGCCGGCTGACGCTCGAGGGAGAACAGCGCGTCGAGATCGAGCAGTACCAGCGGGTGTCGATCAAGCAGGTCCAGACGGCGGCGATGGGCGCGGCGAAGGGTGCGCTCGTCCAGAAACAGCAGGTGACCGTCGAGCAGACCCAGTCGGCAGCCCGCGGGGCGGCGGCGGGATCGCTGCTCCAGGTTCAGCTCGTCCGCGTGGAGCAGGTCCAGCGGATCACCGTCACGCAGATCCAGGAGGCCGCTTTCGGCGCCTCCAAGGGTGCCATCGTCCAGAGCCAGGAGGCGACCGTCGAGCAGATACAGGCCGCCGCGTGGGGCGCCGCCGAGGGGTCGCTGCTCCAGCACCAGACGGTTTCGATCACGCAGGTCCAGTGGGCGGCCAGCGGCGCGGCGAAGGGAGCGGTCGAGTCGGCGGTTCAGCACCAGGTCGTCGAGGTCACACAGATCCAGGCCGCCGCCCGCGGGGCGGGCGAGGGCGCGGTCACGCAGGTCCAGGTCGTCGACGTCCTGCAGGTCCAGGTGCTCGCCCAGGGCGCCTCGAGCGGCGCGCTCTCGCAGGCGCAGGTGGCGTCGGTCGAACAGGTGCAGGCGGCGGCGAAGGGCGCCTGCGAGGCGGCGGCCGGAGCCAGCCAGCTCCAGCGGGTGTCCGTGAGCCAGCTCCAGTCGCTGACGGCCGACGCGGCCGCGAGCACCGCTGCCTACGCGGCGGACGCCGGTCTCGAGACGGAGACCGAGATCGCCGACTACGCCGAGGCGGACGCGACGGAAGCGTTCGACGCGGTCGAGGAGCGCGAGGAAACCGCGACGGTGACGGTCCGCGACCAGGAGGGCGACGGCGAGACGGTCGTCGTCGACCGGGTCGACCTCTCCGACGGCGGCTTCGTTGCGATCCACGACGAGACGCTCGCCGACGACCCCGTCGACAGCGTCCGCGGCGTCTCCGAGTACCTCGCAGCCGGCACCCACGAGGACGTCGAGATCGACCTCGAGGAGCCGCTCGAGGAGAGCCAGGCCGTCCTCGCGGTGGCCCACCGCGAGACGACCGGCGACGAGTCCTTCGCCTACGTCGAGAGCGACGGGCTCGAGGACGAGCCGTACACCGACGAACGCGCCGCGTTCGTCTTCGATCGTGCGGCCATCACGGTGGCCGTCGACGACGTCGACGAGCCGGCCGAGGACGCGATCGACGACCCGGTCCCAGAGCCCGACGCGCCGGACCTCGAGGAGCCGGCGGCGCCCGACGAACCGACCGAGCCCGAACTCGAGGAGCCGGACGTGCCGGACGAGCCAGACGAACCGGACGAACCCGACGAGCCCGAGGCGACGCTCGCCGCCAGCGACCAGGTCGGTAACGGCGAGACGCTCCTCGTCGAGTCGGCGACCGCTACCGTCGAGTACGCGCTGGTCGTGACTGACGGGGCGGACGAGGAACTCGCTCGAAGCGAGACGTTGCCGGCGAACGAAACGGTCGAGAACGCGACGCTCGAGCTGGAGCCCCCGCTCGAGGCCGGAACCACGCTCGCGGTCGCCGTCGTCGCGGCCGACGAGGCCGCGCTGGCGACGGACGGCGAAACGGTACTCGAGAGCGAGTCGATCGAGTACGCGCTCGAGGCGTCGCTCGCGTTCGAGGACCAGTCGAGCGACGGCGAGTCGGTCGTCGTCGACGAGGCGTTCCTCCCGGAGGGCGGCTTCGTGACGATCCACGACGACCGGCTGCTCGAGGCGGCCGGGGACGTGGACGGACTCGACGATCGGACGAACGAAACCCTCCGCGAGAGCGTCATCGGGGTCTCCGAGTACCTCGCGGCTGGCACCCACGAGAACGTGAGCGTCGACCTGTTCGACGTCCCCGGAGCCGAGTTTGCGGACGAGCGTCTGGCCGCCGGCGAGCAGGTGCTCGTCGCGGCCGCGTTCCAGGACACCGACGGCGACGAAACGTTCGCCTCCGTCGAGACGGACGGCGACGTCGACGCGCCGTACGTCGATTCGGAAGGAGTACCCGTCGCCGCTGACGCACTCGTCGCGGTCGACACGGACGCGGGCTTCGCCGTCGAAATCGCGGAGACGAACGCGCCGATCGCCGTCGGCGAGGAGCTCGAGGTCGCGGTCCTCGTCGCGAACGAGGGCGGCGAAACGGCGACCGAGCCCATCTCGCTCGCACTCGAGGGCTCCACGGTCGATCGGACGACGGTCGAGCTGGGGGCCGGCGAGGAGGTGCTGGTGACGTTCGCGGTCGAGACGGCGGACCTCGAGGCCGGCACCTACGCCGTGCTGGTCGAAAGCGAGGCCGACGGCGCCGAGACGACGGTCGAACTCGAGGCCGCGGACGACCCCGCGTTCTTCGCCGTTACCGATCTGTCGGCCCCGGACACCGCCGCGCCGGGCGAGACGATTTCGGTCACCGCGACGGTGACCAACGAGGGCTCACTCGCGGGTACGGCGGCGGTCGCCTATCGCATCGACGGCGAAACCGTGGGCGATTCCGTGGTGGACCTCGAGGGCGGGGAGTCGGTGGAGCTCTCGTTTACGGTGCCGATCCCGTCGACCGCGCTCGAGGGAACGACGACCCACGAGGTCGCGACCGCCGACGACGGCGAATCCGTCACGATCGAGATCGGTCCCCCGATTGGGGCGCTCGCGCCGTCCGGTCTCCGGTGAGCCCTCGAGACGGCGCGTCCGCTCTCGAGGCGCTGACTACACGAGGGAGGGCCGTCAGTGCTGGTGGCCCGTCGCTTCGCCGAACGTCTGGCCGAAGCGCTTCTCGAACTGCTCCATAACGCGGGCCTCCTGGGCCTCGAGGTCCTCGTCGGCGCCCTCGCCGTGGTGGACGATGTGGTGTGCGCGGCTGGCGAACGAGAGCAACACGATGTCGCCGACGGTCTCGCTCGACGACTGGTCCCCTTCCGCGAGGAGGTCGACGAGTCCGGCCGGCAGCGTGACTTCGTCGGTGTCGTCGTCGGCTTCGATGGAGAACGTGATCGTCTCGACGTCGTCTGTCATACTCACACTGTCGCCGGGCACACCTAAAGACCCTGTGGCTCGCGGCCCGGAGACGTTTATGGGGACTCCGACCGTACCTTCGCGTATGCCTACGATCGAACTCGAGGAGGAGACGATGGAGCGACTCGACGCCATCCGCATCGAGGACGAGTCCGACGACGAACTCATCATGGAGCTCATCAACATCTACGAGGCCAGCGAGTACACGCTGTTTCACGCGGGCGACTGATCGCCCGAAAACCTTACTCGCCGGCCGCGAACGCCCGGACCGACTCCCACCGACCGTTCGACTCGAGGTGTGACTGGAGCTCCTCCGCGTACTCCTGTGTGAGCGTCTCGGCCGCTTCCCGCTCGGCGTCGTAGCTGCCGCCCCCGCCGCCCATTCCGAGCGCGCCCTTGATCGAGTCGACGATGCCGCCCGAGCCGCCGGCTTCCGACGGCGCCCCGCCCATCGCGCCGACTTGCGAGCGGACGTTCTCGAGTTCCGGCAGGATCTGCTCGACCTTGTCGGTGTTGGCGACGATGCGGGCCCGCTCTGGGTCGTCGGGGTTTGCGATTTCGAACTCCGTCGCGGTCATGATCAGGCTCCACTCCTGGCTCGTAAACCGGGAGTTCGCCACGCGCCGGGAGAACTCCTGGTCGACGGTCATGCGCTCGCCGACGATTCGGTCGGTCCACGCGTTTTCGGTCATGACCGCCGGTTGGACCGGCGGTCGTATCAGCGTTTCCCTCACCCGCTCTCGGCCGGTACGACCCGCAGTTCCGTCGTCTCTGTGGTACGGTGTCGGATCCCGCGGGAGGCGTCAACTCATGCCTTCAGAAGCGTTTTACCCGACAGTACCACAGCGTTTCGTATGGCGAACCTCCGACCCACGCGCCGCCAGTTCGGTACCGCTGCCGCTGCCACGCTCGCGCTCTCTCTCGCGGGCTGTGGCGACAACGGCGGCGACGACGCCGACGACGAACCCGCCGACGACGAACCCGCGGACGACGGCGACGCGAACGACACCGAGCCCGACACGACCGACGAGGACGAGCCGACGCTGACGATCACCCTCGAGAACGAGGACGGCGAACCGGTCTCGCAGAACGTCGTCGTCCACGTCGAGATCCACGACTCCCCGGTCACTCACAGCCGCGGTTCGGACGTCATCGAGGACGGCCAGATCGTGTTCGAAGACCTCGAGGAAGGCGACCACACGGTCGTCGTCGAGAGCGAGGACGACGAGTTCGAGCCGGTCGAAGAGGAGCTGACGATGGGTGACGACGACGAGGAGCTCACCTTCGAACTCGAGGGGGCGACCCCCGACGGCGAGGCAGACGAGGGGGCGGCCGAAGACGAGAACGGTGACGGCGACGATGGTGACGGCGAGGACGGTGACGGCGACGAAGGGAACGGCGAGGACGACGACGGCGAGGACGACGAGTAACGCTCCTTGTCGCGGTTTCACTCGCGAACGGAGCTAAATCGTTGGTTCGGCCCGATTCGTCGAGCCGGCTCCCTCGAGGTATGCGGCCGTTGTGATCCGCTGTAAGTGTCGTCGAGACGGGCGGTGAGGTGGTGTAGTACGGTGCCGGAACGACGGTGGTCGCGTTCCTCGCCGATAGAACCGCCGCGACCGGAGAAGCGACTCCTCGCAGGTCGAACTGACTCGAGAGGGGTCTCCCCACACCCGGCGGTCGTCGGTTCCGGCGTGCAGGAAAATCGGCGTTCGGAGGACGTTAGAAGGCGTCGCCTTCGAACGTCGCGTCCGCGTGGAGACTCTCTTTGAGCGCGTCGTGGACCTTACAGAGCTCGAACCCGCGGTCGATGATCTTCTGGCCGGTCTCGTCGTCGACGTCGGCCTCGACGCGGATGTCGAAGCTGATCGACTCGAGCTTGTCGTCGTCGTTCAGTTCGCCGGAGGAGGCGATCTCGATCTTCCCGAGATCGTCGACGCCGCGCTGCTGGCCGCCGACGCGCAGGGCGGGGACGTAACAGGAGCCGTACGCCGCGAGCAGCGCCTCGAGGGTGTCGGGTGCGTCCTCGCCGGTCGCGTCGATCTGCGTTTCGAAGTCGCGGATCTGGTTCGTCGCACTGAAGCCCTCTTCGGAGATGGTGGTGACTTCCTTCGACATTGCGTTCGAGACGTCGCGGGCCGAGCGGGTAAACGTTGTTCTCTCGGCGGCGTCTGTCGAGGGAGGGTCACTCGTGAGTCGACGGCAGGGCGAGTTCGAGGTAGGGGGCCAGCGCGCGGGGCTCGACGCAGAGGTCCACGACCTCGCGCTCGAGGTCGTACCAGACGAAGCCGGCGTCGGACAGGTGGGGCAGGTGCGTGTGGTAGAGTCCGGTGAGGATGCGCTCGTAGCGGTCGCGCGTCACCGTCCCCTCTTCGATCGCGATGTACTCGGCGAGGTCGCCGAGAGCGACCGCCCCCGGTCGCTGGACGAGGTACTGCAGCGCGTACTGGCGGCGCCTGTGCGAGAGCGCCCTGAACACGATCGGCGAGGGAATCTCGGACGTGGCGGTTCCGGAATCTGTGTTGGTGACGTTGGACTTCATGGCGTGCTCCGACTCGGCCTCGACGTCGTGGAGCGACTCCTCATTCGTGCCGCGACTCGGCAGAGTTCGGCTGTTCAGATGGGTGAGCGATAGTATAAGCCTTTGGATCGAATAATCTACGTGACAGGATGACTGTCCGTGTGGCGATAGTGACCCAGATGAGGTGAAAAGCGGCTGCGGACGGCGAGTCGACGGCGGTCACCGGTCGATAAACTCGGGATCGTAAGCCGGCTCCTCGTCGGAGTACGACTTCGTGATCTCGACGGTCCAGTTCGGCGCGTCCGCGATCGGAACGGTGATCTCCCACGTCGTCTCGATCGGCGTGCCGCGTGCGAAGGCGGTCGCGATCAGATCGGTCAGCTCTCGCTGAAATTCGGTGGACGCTTCCACATCCGGAGGGGTTTCTGTTGGCGACATTAGGGTGCTAGACGTAGAGCCGACGTGCAGAGACAGTCGGACCAGATCGCATGTGCGGACTCCACACGTCCGATGGGTAGCGAGTGCTTATAACCGCATCGTCGATACCGCTGATGGGTGGGTCTACCGGGGGAGCGGGGCCTCTACCGCGTCACGTCGAGAGTTCGAACGGTTCGTCGGCCTCGAGGGCGTGAACCTCCGCGTCGCTGCCGACTCCGCGCACCTCGCGGGCGAAGTCGTCCGGGTCCTGTTCGATCGGCGGGAACGTGTCGTAGTGCATCGGGAACGCGTGGTCGACGTCGAGCCAGTCGACGGCGATTGCGGCCTGGGTCGGCCCCATCGTGAAGTGGTCGCCGATGGGGAGCGCCGCGGCGTCGGGCTCGAGGTAAGGGCCGATAATCTCCCGCATCTCGGTCATGAGGCTCGTATCGCCGGCGTGGTAGAACGTCGTCGACTCCTCATCCGAGACCTGAGTCGGCTTCGTATCCGAGATGACGAAGCCGGCGGGCATCCCCGCCGAGGTGTCGTGTTCGGTCATGATCCCGTTCGAGTGGTCCGCGCGGTGCATCGTCACGTAGGCGTCGCCGCACTCGACGGTGCCGCCGAGGTTCATCCCCATCCCGCCGACGGCGTCCTCGAAGCCGAACTCCGCCTCGCAGTAGGAGACGAGTTCGGGCGTCGCGACCAGCGTCGCCTCCGAGAACGCGCCGGCGTCGGCGATGTGGTCGGCGTGGCCGTGTGTGAGCAGGACGTAGTCCGGAGCGTCGACGTCCGCGGGCTCGAGATCGGTCTTCGGGTTGTCGAAGAACGGGTCGATCAACAGCGTCGTGTCGCCGACGGTGACGTGCCACGTCGAGTGGCCGTGCCAGGTGAGTTGCATGCCAGACGGGAGTTCACTCGAAACCACCTTAAAAGTGGCCGCGGCGGTAACGGACGGGGGCGATACGTAATCCCCGTCACGCGTGCAATCGGAGATTCGACGGCGATCACCGTGGACGATCACCACGATTTATCAGGCAGTGGTCGCTACCGTCGCAGGCCGCACACCGGAGACACACCACGCGGTCGTATCGTCGCGCGTCACGCGACACAGGGCACGCCCCGGATAGCGTGCCGTTTTTTACCGGGCGGTCGTAGGGCGGGTATGCTCACGCTGAACCTCGAGGAGTTCATGCTCGAGTTCAAGGAGGGATCGATCAAGAACGTCGGCCCGACGAACAAGTCGGCGACGGCAAAGCTGTTCGACGTCGAGTCGGCCGAGGCCCGCGAGTTCGGCGACAAGCGCGTCAAACTGGTCTTCGAGGACGGCGAAGGGAACGAGGTACAGGTCTCGCTGTTCCCGGAGGACGTCAGGGCGATCGCCCGCGACATCGAGGCGCTCGAGGACGACTCCCCGGTGTTCGAGTGAGGTCCCGATCGACCAGATCGCAAGCAGTGGCACCGATCAACCGAAATCGATCGCACCGGAACGCCCCGCTCGCTCGGCGGCGGCCACCGCGACCGTATTTCGACAACCGTTTTAGGGCGAACCTGCTTGTACCGCATAGATGGGTAATTGCATCATCTGCGGCAAGCCCGTAGACGGCTTGGTCTGCGAGAGTCACCAGGAGGACGTCGTCTTCGAATTCGACGGCAACTCCCCCTCGCAGCTCACCCCCGACCGGTACTACCGGGGGACCGTCGACGGCTACGCCGATTTCGGCGTCTTCGTCGACATCGGCGACCACGTCACGGGACTGTTGCACAGGAGCGAACTCGATCGCCGGCTCGAGAGTTTAGACTGGGAGCCCGGCGACACCGTGTACGTACAGGTACTGGACGTCAGAGACAACGGTAACGTCGACCTCGGCTGGTCGATCCGGCAGACGGAGCGGGACTTCCGCGGAAAGCTGATCGACGCGCCAGACGGCGAGCACCACCCCGAAGACGTCGAGACGAACGACGACGAGGGCTCCGCGAGCGCCGGCGCTGCCGCAGACGAGGCGGAGCCCTCGGGTGCGGACGACGAGACTTCGAGTGCGGACGACGCGACTCCGAGTGCGGACGCGACCGTCCCGAACGGCCGCGGCGCACACGCCGCGACGGCCGAACCGGAGCCCGTCGAGGAGAGCCTCGCCGAGGAGACCGAAGGCGGCCTCAACCGAACGACCGTCGACTCGATCGGCGAGCAGGTCGGCAGCGTCGTCCACCTCGAGGGCGAGATCACGAGCGTCCGCCAGACGAGCGGCCCGACGATCTTCGAACTCCGCGACGAGACCGCGACCGTCGAGTGCGCCGCCTTCGAGGAGGCCGGCGTCCGTGCTTACCCCGACGTCGACGTCGACGACGTCGTCGCCCTGCAGGGCGAAGTCGAGCGCCGCCACGGCGAGCTCCAGGTCGAAACCGAGGCCCTCGAGATCCTCGCGGGCGACGAGCGCGACGCCGTCGCCGACCGTCTCGAGGAGGCGCTCGAACAGGAGGCCGCGCCGACGAGCGTCGACCTGCTGGCCGACCACGACGCCGTCTCGGCCGTTCGCGACGAACTCGTCGACGCGGCGACGGTGATCCGCCGGGCCGTGATGGAGACGCGCCCGATCATCGTCCGTCACAGCGCGACCGCCGACGGCTACGTCGCCGGGGCGGCGATCGAGCGCGCCGTGTTACCGCTCGTCCGCGAGAAACACACGCGCGACGACGCCGAGTACCACTACTTCGAGCGTCGGCCGCTCGACGGTCGGGTGTACGACATGGACGCTGCGACCGGCGACGTCACCTCGATGCTCGAGGCGCGCGACCGCCACGGCGAGCAGTTGCCGCTGGTCGTCCTCGTCGACGCCGGGTCGACCGCCGAGTCCGCCGACGGCTACGAGCTGCTCGCACACTACGGCGCCGAGTCGCTCGTGATCGACGACAGCCGCACCGACGAGGAGATCGTCGACGCGGTGGCCGTCGCCGTCGCCCCGTCGCTGGCCGGCGCCGACGTCGACGACGTCACCTCGAGTGCGCTCGCCGCGAACGTCGCCGCCCACGTCAACGACGACGTGCGAGACGACCTGGTCCACCTCCCGGCGGTGAGCTACTGGGAGGACACCCCCGAGGCGTACGCCGACCTCGCGACCGAGGCCGGCTACGACGAGACCGGCGTCTCCGAGCGGCGCGAGGCCGTCGCCCTCGAGGCGTACTACCAGTCCTACAAGGACAAGCGCGAGCTCGTCACCGACCTGCTGTTCGGCGACGGCGAGGCGACTCGAGCCCAGGACGGCAACCTCGCGGCCCACGTCTCCGGGCAGTTCCGCGACAAGCTCGAGACCGAACTCGAGACGGCGACCGAGAACCTCGAGAGCCGCGACGCCGGCGGCGCCGAGGTCACGGTTCTCGACACGGCCGCGTTCACCCACCGATTCGACTTCCCGACGACGGACCTGCTGCTCGACGAGCTCCACCGCCGTCGGGACGCCGCGTTCACGCTGGGCGTCGACGAGGACGAACTGCGCGTCCGCGCTTCCGACGGGATCGACGTCCGCGAACTCGGCGAGGCGATCCGCGAGGCGGTCCCCGACGGCGGCGTGCACGTCGTCGGCGGTCGGGACGGCCACGTCGAGTTCCTCCAGGGCGAGCGCGAGGCGGTCCGCGAGGCCGCCCTCGAGGCGCTCGAGGAGCTGACCGCGTAACTCGTTCGGACTTCCAGGTCCCGTTTCTCGAAAGAAACCTCTTTCAGCGTCGGCTGAGGAGTGCATACTATGCGCGACGATCCGGGGACCCGGCTGCGAAACAACGCCACGGAGATCGCGTCGCTGCTAGTGACCGGTCTCTGGCTCGCGCTCCTGGTCTCCGGCATCGGCGGCTCGCTCTGGCTGGCGGTCCTGTTGCTCGGCTACATCGTGGTCGTCCCGCTCGTCGCGTTGCTGTACGGCGACGAGGACGACATCGAGGAGTGGTGGGACGAGGACGAGCGGGAGCGACTCGATCTCGACGACGGCGAGCTCCCAGAACGGGTCGACGACCCGCAGACTCGAGACGCCCTCGAAACCCTCAGAGACCGCTACGCCGCCGGCGACCTCACCGACGAGCAGTTCGAGCACAAACTCGAGCGCCTGCTCGAGGTCGAGACGGTCGAGGACGCGGCGGCGTGGCGGCGGAGTCGACGCGCGGAGTCGACCCGCGACGGGGGTCGCGAGTCGGGCGAGGACCGGGATCGGGACTTCGAGTACGAGACCTGACCCCCGAGAGCGACACCCTTAACCGCGACCCGCGGCGACTATGTGGCGATGAGCGGCGTCAGCGAGTCGGAGGCGTTCGAGGCGGTCTGTGAGACGCTCGTCGAGCGAATCCTCGACGGCGAGGTGGACCGCGACGAGGTCGAGAAGGCCAAACTCGAGGCGTGTTCGGAACACTCCGCGCCGAAGGTGCCGAAGAACTCCGAACTGCTCGACTACGCCCCCCAGGAGTATCGCGAGGACCTAGAGCCGATCCTCCAGCGCAAGCCGGTTCGCACGGCCTCGGGGGTGTCGCCCGTGGCGATCATGACCTCGCCGGAGCGCTGCCCCCACGGCAAGTGTCTGTACTGCCCCGGCGGTCCCGACTCCGAATTTTCGTCCTCACAGAGCTACACCGGGGAGGAGCCCGCCGCCGCCCGCGGGGTCCAGAACGACTACGACCCCTACGGCCAGGTGACGCTGCGACTCGAGCAACTGCGCGAGATCGGCCACCCGGTCGACAAAGTGGAGCTGATCCTGATGGGTGGGACGATGACCGCCCGGAGCCACGACTACCAGGAGTGGTTCGTCAAGCGCGCCCTCGAGGCGATGAACGACTACGACGTCGACAAGGAGCCCGCGCCCGCGGAGGGCGTGAGCTTCGCGGAGGATCCCGAGGAGTACGAGTGGAAGTACCTCGAGGACGTGATCGCCGAGAACGAGACGAACTCGGTGCGGAACATCGGGACGACCTTCGAGACCAAGCCCGACTGGTGCGACCCCGAGCAGATCGACCGGATGCTCGACCTCGGCGGGACGAAAGTCGAGGTGGGCGTCCAGACGACCTACGAGCGCATAAACAGGGAAATGCACCGCGGCCACGGGGCGAAGGAGTCGATCGACGCCAACCGGCGCCTGAGAGATTCCGCGTTCAAGGTCGGCTTCCACATGATGCCGGGCCAGCCGGGGATGAGCAAAGAGATGTGTCTCGAGGACTTCCGGCGCATCTTCGAACAGGAGCAGTGGAAACCCGACTACCTGAAGATCTATCCCACGCTGATCGTCCGCGGCACGGCGACCTACGACTGGTGGCACAGGGGCGAGTACGACCCCCTCACGAACGACGAAGCGGCGGAACTCGTCGCCGAGATCAAGTCGATGGTGCCCCGCTACACCCGCCTCCAGCGGGTTCAACGGGACATTCCCGCCGACTTCATCGACGCCGGCGTCTGGAAGTCGAACCTCCGACAGCTCGCCCGACAGCGCATGGACGAACACGGCTGGACCTGCGAGTGCATCCGCTGTCGGGAGGTCGGGATGAACGACGAGGAACCCGAGGAGATCGAACTCGACGTCATGACGTACGACGCCTGCGGCGGCACGGAACACTTCGTCTCCTTCGAAGACTTCGAGCGCGACCTCCTGATCGGCTTCTGTCGGCTCCGGTTCCCGGGAGATCCGGTGCGGCCGGAACTCGAGAACGCGGCGCTCGTCCGCGAACTCCACGTCTACGGGAGCGAGGTCGCAGTCGGAACGGAAGGCGAGGCCGACCAGCACCAGCACAGGGGCTACGGCCGCCGGCTGATGGAACGTGCCGAAGAACTCGCCGCCGACGCGGGCTACGAGAAGGTGAGCGTGATCTCGGGAATCGGCGCCCGCGAGTACTACCGGACCAAGCTCGGCTACTACCAGGACGGCCCCTACGTCTCGAAGCGGCTGTAGCGGGTACCACGCCTTTTCTACCGCATAACGGGACGACGACGGGCTTATTCGGTCAATAATAAACCACCGTCGAGCCGGTTTTCGACGAAATGGTCTCCAGCGAGCGGAGGGTCGGGCGACGGACGTTCGCGGCGGTTCTCGCGAGCTCGATCGCCGCTGCGGCGGGGTGTACCGATTCCGCCGGAGAGCACGACGATCCCGGCGACGGGAGCGGGAACGAGGATCCGGCCGACGACTCGAGCGAAGCTAGCGATGCGGCCGACGAGAACGACGCCGACGGGGATGCGGCGGACGACGGGGACGACGCCGAGGGCTCGAGTTCCGAGCAAACCGTCTCGACGCACACGTTCGGTGAGGGCCAGGACGAGACGACGACGTACGTCATCGAATCCGCCGTCGACGGGCCGACGGCGCTCGTCATCGGCGGCATCCACGGCGACGAACCCGCGGGGTTCGAGGCCGCGGCGAACGCAACCGGGTGGGAGATCGACGCGGGAACGCTGGTGGTCATCCCCGAGGCGTATCCGAGCGCGGTCGAGGCGGGGACCCGCGAGTACGACGGGATCGACATCAACAAGCAGTTCCCGGTCGGCGAGGAGCCGACGACGCCCCACGCGCGGGCGCTCTGGGTGGAGATCGAGTCACACGAACCGGACGCCCTCTTGGACCTCCACAGTTCGATGGGGATCTACAACTCCGACATCACCGACGGCCGCGGCGTCGGGCAGGCGATCTTTCCGACGGTCACGGGAGACGCCGAAGCGCACAGCCAGGCGGTCGTCGACGCGATGAACGAACACCACGTCCCCGACGACCTCAGCGAGGACCACCGGTTCGAGCAGGGGAACCCGCTCGGGCGGTCCGGGCAGATCCTGGTCAGGAAGGTCGCCGGCGATCTCGAGGTGAGCGGCTACCTGGTCGAGACGACGAAGTACCGGACGGACCTCGAGCAGCGGGTCGAGTGGACCGAGACGATGGTTCGAAAACTCCTCGAGCGCCACGGGCTGCTCGAGGCGTAGCCCTCGCTATCTGCGCTGCGGCTCGAACGGTCGGCTCAGACGGCTAACACGGTGTCGACGACGAGCATGACGGCGAACCCGAGGACGAACGTCGCCGTCGCGGTGTCGGCGTAGCCGTGGCCGTGGCTCGAGGGGACGAGTTCGCGGAAGACGACGGCGATCATCGCGCCCGCGGCGAACCCGGCGGCCAGCGGAAAGAGTCCGGTGACGACGACCACGAGCGAGAAGCCGACGGCGGCGGCGACCGGCTCCGGAACTCCGCCGGAGAGCGTCGTGTACAGCAGGGTTTTCGGCCTCGAGACGCCGGCCCGGACCGCAGGAACGGCCATCGCGAACCCGTCGGGGACGTTCTGGACGGCGATGGCGGTCGCGATAGCGAAACCCAGTCCCGCCTCGCCGCTGGCGAAGGCGATGCCGACGGCGAGGCCTTCGGGGACGTTGTGGATCGTCACCGCGCTGCCGACGAGCAGCGCCCGCCGGCGGTCGTCGACGGCGGCCTCGTTTCCGTCCCCGACCTCGAGCGCGGCCGTTCCCTCGAGCCGATCCCGTCCGAACCGGAGGTGGAGGTGGGGGAGCAAGGCGTTCGCGACGAGCAGGAAGCCGCCGCCGGCCAGGACCCCGAGAACGACCTCCCAGGGGGAGCCAAACTCGAGGCCGGGGACGACGAGCGCGAACACCGCCGCGCCGGTCATGATCCCGCCGGCGAACCCGAGCGCGCCGTCGTAGACGCGGTGGCTCACGCGGTCGGTAAACAGCGTCGGAATCGCCCCGAGACCCGTCGCACAGCCTGCGAGCGTCGCGACGAGGAGGACTTCGAGAACGGAGACCATTCGAGGAACCCACTCGACCGAGTGTCTAAAACGTGTCGAGACCCGACGCTGAGGGAGCTACCGGTTACCTTCGCCGCCGGGCGGGAACTTTTGTGGGTTCACGGGCGACCCACCGTATGCACGCGACAGCCATCGATCACGTCAATCTCGGCTTTCCCGCGGATCGCCTCGAGGAGGTCATCGAGTTCTACGTCGACCGGCTCGGCTTCGAGACGGGGTTCGACGATCCACACGCGGCCGTACGGGACGACCCGGGACTGTTCGCGATCGAACTCGGCGGCGGTCCTCGACTCTACGTCAGGCCGGTCGAGGAGTTCGACGCCGACCGTGGAAGTTACCGCCACGTCGCCATCCGGATCGACGACTCTCCGGAGGCCGTCCGGAGCCTGCTCGAGGACGCAGCCATCGAAATCGGTTCGACGGCCGAGCGCGAACGCGAGTCCGTCGGAAGCTACACCTCCTACTACGTCACCGACCCGTTCGGCTACACCGTCGAGTTCATGGCGGTCGGCGGCTGAGACGGCCTGCTGTACCGGCGAAACCCGATTCGCCTGCGGCTTCGCCAGGCGCGACGTACAGCCGACCGGATGGACGGGAACGACACGCCTTTTTGGCCCGACCCGGCAGAGTGTAGATATGGATCCCAAGCGGGAACTCACCAGCGTCGACCTCGCCGCCCTCGTCCGGGAACTCGGAGCATACGAGGGGGCGAAGGTCGACAAGGCCTACCTCTACGGCGACGACCTCGTGCGGCTGAAGATGCGCGACTTCGACCGGGGGCGCCTCGAACTCCTGCTCGAGGTCGGCGAGGTAAAACGCGCCCACACCGTCGCCCCCGAGCGGGTGCCCGACGCCCCCGGCCGGCCGCCGCAGTTCGCGATGATGCTTCGCAACCGCCTGTCGGGGGCGGACTTCGTCGGCGTCGAGCAGTTCGAGTTCGACCGCATCCTCGAGTTCGTCTTCGAGCGCGAGGACGGGATTACGAGAATCATCGTCGAACTGTTCGGTCAGGGCAACGTCGCGGTGACCGACGGCGAGTACGAGGTGATCGACTGCCTCGAGACGGTTCGCCTGAAGTCCCGAACCGTCGTCCCCGGCTCGCGCTACGAGTTCCCCGAGTCGCGGATCAACCCGCTGTCGGTCTCGCGAGAGGCGTTCGATCACGAGATGGACGACTCCGACACCGACGTCGTTCGCACGCTCGCGACCCAGCTCAACTTCGGCGGGCTCTACGCCGAGGAGGTCTGCACCCGCGCCGGGGTCGAGAAGGCGATGGATATCACGGACGCGGGGGAGGCGGAGTACGACCGGATCTACGAGGCGATCGAGCGCCTCGCACTCGACGTGCGAAACGGGAACTTCGATCCTCGGCTCTATTTCGAGGACGGGGACGACGACTCCGGCGGGAGCGAAGCGGCTGGCGAGGCGGACGCCCCCGACCGGGTTGTCGACGTCACCCCGTTCCCGCTCGAGGAACACGCCGAACTGCCCGGCGAGGCCTACGACACCTTCCTTTCGGCGCTCGACGACTACTTCTTCCGGCTCGATCTCGAGGCCGACGAGCCGGATCCGACGAGCCAGCGGCCCGATTTCGAGGAACGGATCGCCAAGCACGAGCGGATCATCGACCAGCAGCAGGGGGCGATCGAGGGGTTCGAACGGCAGGCCGAGGACACTCGCGAGCAGGCCGAACTGCTGTACGCGAACTACGGGCTGGTCGACGAGATCCTCACGACGGTCCGACGGGCCCGCGAGCAGGACCGGCCCTGGGCCGAGATCGCCGAGACGTTCGAGCAGGGCAGAGAGCAGGGAATCGAGGCCGCGGAGGCGGTCGTCGAGTTCGACGAGAGCGAGGGAACCGTCACCGTCGAGATCGAAGACGAGTTCGTCGAACTCGTCGTCCGAGACGGCGTCGAACAGAACGCCGATCGCCTCTACACCGAGGCGAAGGCCATCGCCGAGAAGAAAGAGGGCGCGCTCGCGGCCATCGAGGACACCCGCGAGGAACTCGCGGAGATCGAGCGCCAGCGGGACGCCTGGGAGGCCGCGGACGCCGGCGAGACCGACGACGAGGGAGACGAGGAGGCCGAAGAGCGCGACTGGCTCGCCGAGCCCTCGATCCCGATCCGGGAGAACGAGCCGTGGTACGGTCGATTCCGGTGGTTCCACACCAGCGACGGCTTCCTCGTCATCGGGGGACGAAACGCAGACCAGAACGAGGAACTGGTGAAGAAGTACTTAGAGCGCGGCGACAGGGTGCTCCACACGCAGGCCCACGGCGGCCCCGTCACGGTGCTCAAGGCGACCGATCCGAGCGAGGCCTCCTCGAGCGACATCGAAATCCCCGAGACGAGCATCGAGGAGGCCGCCCAGTTCGCCGTCTCCTACGCCTCGGTGTGGAAGGACGGCCGGTACGCGGGCGACGTCTACGTCGTCGACTCCGACCAGGTGTCGAAAACCCCAGAAAGCGGTGAGTACCTCGAGAAGGGGGGATTCGCGGTGCGCGGCGATCGGCGCTACCTCGACGACACGCCGGTCGGCGCCGCCGTCGGCATCCAGTGTGAGCCCTACACCCGCGTGATCGGCGGACCGCCGTCGTCGCTCGAGGGCAAGGCAGTCACGACGATCGAAGTCGAACCCGGCCGCTTCGCCCAGGGCGACGTCGCCAAGCGGATCTACCGACGGCTGCGCGAACGCTTCGAGGACGAATCGTTCGTCCGAAAGATCGCCAGCCCGGACAAGATCGCGCACTTCCTGCCCCCGGGCGGGAGCCGGATCAAAGGCGAGTAGGAGCGTGCAGTTCCGGCTCCGCGAAGTCGTCGGTTCGCGCTGGGGGAGGATTCAGAATCCTCGAGGCACGCCAAACGTTCCGCGGTAGCGCGTGAACGAACCGTTTTGTCCCCTCCCGCGCAAACAGGGTACATGCCGAACGCCGACACTCCAGTCGAGGCGCTCCACCGACTCTACGATGGCGTCTGGAACGGCGACGACCTCGCGGTCGCGGACGAACTGGTGCACCCGGAGTACTACATCCACGACAGGGAGATCGCGGAAGAGACCCGGGGTCCGGAGCTGTACAAAACGCTGGCGGAGATGACTCGAGCGATCTTCCCCGACATGGCGTTCACGGTCCACGAGACGATCAGCGAGGGGAACATGGTGGCGCTTCGATGGACCATGACGGGAACCCACGAGGGGCCGATGTTCGGAGTGGAACCGACCGGAACGGCGGTCGAACTGTCGGCGATCGAGATCAACCGGTTCGGGGACGGAAAACTCGTCGAGACGTGGACGCAGAGCGACATGCTCGGGTTGATGGAACAAATTGGCGCCGTCCCCTCCTCCGGAGAACCGACCCGGGAGTAGCGGGCGCTTCCGTGCCGCACACGCGGCGACGCGGAGTTCGGACCCTATGCGGGACGAAACTCGAGGTGCGTCACGCCGTCCGACTCGCTCACCCTCGTGCGCTCGAGTTCGATCCGGTCTCCGCTCCGATCGAACAGCCGAATCCCGTCGCCGAGCAGCACCGGCACGAGGTGGATCCGGAGTTCGTCGAGCAGCCCCGTCCGAAGGCACTGCCGAATCGTACTCGCGCCGCCAGCGATCGAGATGTCCTTCTCACCCGCAGCTTCGCGCGCTCGCTCGAGGGCGTCGTCTACGCCTTCGGTCACGAAGGTGAACGTCGTCCCGCCCAGCTCGAGGGGCTCGCGGGGGTGGTGGGTGAGGACGAACACCGGCACGCCGAACGGTGGCTCGTCGCCCCAGTGGCCCTCGAACGGCTCGTCGCCCCACGGCCCGTCCTCGTTGCTGAACATCCGGCGGCCCATGACGACCGCGCCGGTGTTCTCGACCGACTCGGCGAGGCGTTCGTCGGTCTCGTTCGTCGTGCCACCCTCGAGGCCGTGCTGTGCGCGCCAGCTCGAAAGCTCGTAGACCCACTCGTGGAGCCGCTCGCCGCCGTCGCCGAGGGCGTTCTCGGGGCCGTCGTTCGGCCCGGCGACGAAGCCGTCGAGGGAGGTCGAGATCTCCGCGACGACGCTCCCAGTCGTCCGCCCGTTGGTAGTTTCGTTGGTCATCCGTTTTTCCCTACACTGGTTTTCGATCAGGCAGCGACGGTATCGTCGAGCTTCTCGAGGCTCTGACTCCAGCCCAGCTCCATTCCCTCGAGCGCCTCGGCCACCTCCGGCCTCGCCGCGATGACCTCCGCCTCGAGGGTTAGCTCCGTTCTCCCGCCGCGCTCGGCGAAGGTGACGGTGTTGTACACCTCGAGTCCGTAGGCTCCGTCCTCGTCCTCGAACGCACGGCTGGTCAGGACGAGTCGCTCGGGTGGCTCGACCTCGTGGAACTCGCCGCTGTCGGGGTAGACGGTGCCGTCGGGGGCGTGCATGTCGAGGCGGAAGGCGCCGCCGGGGCGGACCTCCAGTTCGTGGACCGTGCTCGTGAAGCCTGCCGGTCCCCACCACTGCTCGACCCGGTCGGGGTCGGTCCAGGCTTCGAACACGCGCTCGCGTGGCGCGTCGAACGTCCGCGTGATGGTCATGTCGTAATCGCTCGGGTCGAACTCTGTGGTTTCCGTTTCGTCTGCGGTCATTGGTCTTCGTTCTCCAGGTGGATGGCCAACGCGTCGAGCCGGTCCTCCCAGAAGACGCGGTACCGGGTCAGCCAGCCGAAGGCGGCCGAAAGCGGCGCGGCCTCGAGGTGACATCGTCGTACCCGCCCGTCCTTCTCGACCTCGATGAGTCCTGCGTCCTCGAGTACCTGCAAGTGCTTCGACACCGCCGCCAGCGAGACGTCGTGGGGGTCTGCGAGGTCGCCGACGCTCGCGGGGCCGGCGGCCAACTGTTCGAGCAGCGCCCGTCGCGTCGGGTGGGCCAGCGCTCCGAAGATCGCGTCGAGATCCGGCTCGTTCGCCTGTCGTTCAACCATCCGGTTGAGTATACGCCACCCTAATATTTAACCATCTAGTTAAATATAGGCGACTGACCGCAGCACGGATAGATTGGGGGCCTGATAGGCGACCTCTCCGCCGGGCCGCGCCACCGATTCACGCCGCCGAGTCGCGCTGCCCGGGCCGTCGATCTGGCAGGCTCCGTCGACCAGCGGACTCGAGGCTGCACCTGCCTGCGTCAGTCCTACCCCGGCGGCCGTGGATCCGTCTCCCGTGGTAGATCCGGATACACAGGGCTCCGACCGCGAGGTCGGCACCGCGACGATCGTCTACGAACCGACCGACGGCGACACGGAGGAGGTCACCGTCGACAACGACCACATCGCCTACTTCCAGGGCCACTGGCTGTTCGCCTACGGCACCGACGAGGAGGGCAACGACGTCGTCCGCCGGGTGCCAAAAGAGCGAGTCCGGTACGTCGAGCGCTCCGTCGAGGAACTCGAGGATACCTTCGAGACGGCCGTCGACAGGGCGAAGGACACGCTCGAGGAGCTTCGAAGCTGAGAAGAGACGAGTTCAGAGCAGGTAGGTCTCGGCGACGTTCGTCACGACCGGGAGCCGCGTCCGCTTGCCTCTGAACGCCGACACCATCAGGTAGAGCCAGAGCACCAGTCCGACCAGTCCCAGGGCGGCCGAGACGAACAGCATTCCGATGCCGACGAGAAGACCCAACAGCGGGATCTCGCCGAGAACGAGCGCGACGACCGAACTCATCACGCTGAATCCGATCATCAGGGCGAAACCGGCGGCCGAGAGCACGATGCTCTGGGCGGCGTGATAGCGCGCAAACTCGTTCTCGCCTTCGAGGAAGTAGACGAGCAGGCCGCTCACGAACGCGAACAGGTACGCGAGCGCGCCGAGGACGTTCTCGCTCAGCCCGGTACTCGTTTCGGCGGGTACGTGTTCCGTCTCGGGAAGCTGTGCGTCTGGTGTTTCGGGTACTTCGGTTGTCATCTGTCCCTCGAGAGTATATTGATCCATAGGTGAATAAACATTTTTCTTGAAATTGGTATCTAAAAAATATAGTGTGGGGTGATTCCATCCCGCATGCAGTACGGACGAGACCAGAGCGCACTTGGTTCGAGCGGGCACACACTCGAGTATGCAGATCAAAAGCCGGGAGCCGCTCGAGGGCGGGCGCGAGCGGGTAACGCTCGTCCCCGAGAGTCTGGACGACCTCTGGCACCTCCAGTACGTCCTCGAGCCCGGGGACCGCGTCGCGGGCGACACGACCCGCCGGATCCAGCGCAACGACGAGCAGATGCGGGATACGGGCGGCGAGCGCGAGCACATGTGGGTCGCCATCGCCGTCGACACGATCGAGTTCCACAAGTTCGCCAACCGCCTGCGCGTCGGCGGCGAGATCGTGGCCTGTTCACGCGAGGATCAACTCGGCTTTCACCACACCCTCAACATCGAAGAGCGCGAGGAGCTCTCGATCGACAAGCGGTTCAAGCCGGATCAGGAGGCCCGCCTCGAGGAGGCAGAGGCGTCGACGGAGAACCCCGACGTCGCCATCGCCACCGTCGAGGAGGGCCAGGCGTTCGTCCACACGGTCGCCCAGTACGGCACCGAAGAGCGGGCGACGATCTCGGGGCCGACGGGGAAAGGCGAGTACGCCCGCGACCGTTCGGAGCTGTTCGCCGAGCTCGGCAAAGTGCTACAGCGGATGGACGTCGACGCGATCATCCTCGCCGGACCGGGCTTTACGAAACAGGACGCCAGGAAGTACCTCGAGAAGAACGAACCCGAGGTCGCCGACCTGATCACGATGGTCGACACCGCTGGCGTGGGCGACCGGGGAGTCCACGAGGTCCTGAAACGGGGGGCCGTGGCGGACGTCCAGCAGGAGACCCGAATCGAGAGCGAGGCGGCCGATATCGACGAACTCACGAAACGGATCGCGGAGGGCGCCAAAGCGGCCTACGGTCCCGAGGAGGTTAAAAAGGCGGCCGAGTACGGCGCGATCGAGCGCCTGCTGATCGTCGACGACCGGCTCCGCCAGGAGCGCGGCCCCGACGGCGAGTGGGCGATCGACGTCGACGACGTGGTACGAACGGCCGAACAGAAGGGCGGCGAGGTGACGGTGTTCTCGAGCGAGTTCCCGCCCGGCCAGCAGCTTTCGAACCTCGGCGGGATCGCGGCGCTGTTGCGCTACCGCCTCGAGTAACCGGCCGCCCGGCTCGCGCGGCTATTTGACGGCTTCGTCGCTCGCCTCGATCAACTGGATCAACACGGAGGCGAACAGCGAGCCGGCGCTCCAGATCGCCGTCTCGCTCTCGTCGTCGTCGATGACGCTCAGGAGGATAGTGTCGTCGTCGACGATCGCGATCCGACCCGAGCGGTCGTCGGTCGCACGGTGGTCGGGCGGCGAGAAGGCCATCGCCCCGTCGAGTTCCTCGATTCTCGTTCGAACCGTCGCCGAGCGGCTGACGCCCGTGACGTCGACGCCCGCGTCGGCTCGCTCCTCGAGCGTCCGGACGATATCATCGGTGAGCAGCGCCGGGAGCCGCGTCCCGAAGAGGATCCGTTCCTCGGCGCCCGAGAGCACGTCGACGATACGGTCGTCGACCCGTCGTCGGCCGCGGACGGTCCAGATGTCCTCCTGTTCCTCCTCGCCCTCGGTTTCCTCGCGGACCCCCTCGACGTACTCGAAGGCCCGCTCCTGTTCGCTCTCGAAGCGCTCTCGGAGCGTCCGCTGGGCCTCCTCGAGGCTCACCGGTCGATAGCGGATCGGGCTCGACTGCTGGACCTCGAGCAGCCCGCGTGACTCGAGGCTCTCGGCGACGCTGTACACCTGCGAGCGGGGAACGTCGGCGACGCCGGCCACGTCGCGGGCGGAACCCGACCCGAGGCGCTGGAGGGCGATGAACACCTTCGCCTCGTAGCTGGTCAGCCCCAGGCGCTCGAACGCCTCGATCGCGTCGGATTCGCTCGTCATCGGTCGTCACCTCCGCTCGAGGGGACGGGCTCGTTCCGCCCGCCGTCGCTCGCCGCCGGCGTCGCCGGCCCGGTCCGCGCGGCGTCGAAGGAGACGTCGGGGCCAAAGTAGCGCGTCCACAGCACCAGCAGCGACGGGAGCACGACCACGCTCGCGAGGAACGCGTAGATGATCGTCAGTCCGGTGATGATCCCGAACTGCTGGAGGGCTGGCAGGATCGCCAGCGCGAGGGTTCCGAAGCCGCCGACCGTGGTCGCGGCGCTGCCGAGCAACGCGCCGCCGGTCCCCGTCACGGTGGTTCGCATCGCCGTCCAGACGTTCCCCTGGCGCTCGAGTTCGAGCGTGTACCGGGCGCTGACGTGGATACTGTAGGCGACCCCCAGTCCGATCGTGAGGCTGGTGATCATTCCCGTGAGCACGTTGAACGGCATCCCGATGAGGTACATCGTTCCGAGGATCCAGCTCACCGAGAAGGCGACCGGTAGCAGCGTCACCGCCCCGAGCGTCGCGCTGTTCCCAGTCAGCCAGTACGCGACGGTGAGGAACACGAACACGGCCACGAGCGTGATCATGAGGCTCTCGAGTACCGTGTCGAGGAGGTCCTGCTCGACGAGGTAGTTGACGATCGGGTCGCCGGTCGCGATGACGTCCCACTCGCCGCCGAAGCCGTCGGCGATCGCCCGCGTCTCGCTCGTCACGTCCCCGAAGGCCGCGTCGCCCTGGACGCCGATGATCATCCGGACCGCCTCGTACTCGCCGTCGTCGGTCCGGTAGATGACGTTGCTCGCGGCGCTCTCGTCCACCTCGAACAGTTCGTCGTACAGCTCCTCGAGGTTCTGGTCCGGAACGCCGTCGCCGGTCGTGTCCGCGGCGGTGAACGACTCGTTGAACGATTCGTTCTCGCTCGCGGCGTTTTCCATCACCGTTAGCGGGCTCTCGACGTCGACCTCGCCGGTCGGGAGGATGTAGGCGATGTCGCTCTCGCTCGCGTCGCTCGACGCCCGATCGATCTCTCCCAGCGTCGCGTCGTCGGTCACCGGCCCGCGTATCAGGATCTGCGTCTGGGTGTCCTCGCGCTGGAAGTTCTCGTTTACGTACTCGAGGTCGTCCTTGGCCTGGTACTCGCCGGGTGCGAGGGGCCCGAGGTACTGGGTCCACTCGGGGGGACTGTCGGCGAGGAAGTCCTCCTCCTCGAAGCTGGTGTCGACCTGCGTCGCGCCGTACACCCCGCCGGCGGTCAACAGGAGGGCGGCAACGATGATGATCAGCGGGGCCTTCCGCGCAGCGGTGGAGCCGACGGTCAGCACCGAACTGAAGCGGCCGCCGCCGGTCCCGAACGCCCGCTTTCGCCGGTTGAACCCGCGGGATTCGAACAGCGAATCGATCTCGACCTTCGCGGCCGGGACGAGCGCCCCGAAGACGATCAGCGCCGCGAGGATTCCGGCGGCGCTGACGATGCCGAACTCCCGAATCGGGGCGATCGGACTGATGAGGTTCGAGAGGAACCCGATGACCGTCGTCGCGGTCACCCAGACGAGGGCGACGCCGACGCCCGCGAGCGCGATCGTCATCGACGGGCGGACCGCGCTGTCCGCTTCGGCGCCCCGTTCGCGCTGTTCGCGGTGGCGCATGAAGACGTGAATCGCGTAGTCGATCGAGAGCCCGATCAGGAGGACCGGCACCGCGACGAACATCTGGTTGAACGCGATGCCGGTCCAGCCCATGAAGCCGAACGTCCAGATCAGTACCACGAGAATGCCGAGGACACCCAGCACGATGTCGAGGGGGTCACGGTAGGCGACCGAGAGCGCGACGACGACGAACAGCAGGGCGAGCGGGCCGACGATCGCCAGGCTGTCGTTCATCGAGTTGTCGATCTCCTCGCCGATGACGCCGAAGCCGAAGACGATGTACTCCTCGTCGTCGCCGGCGTGAGCCTGGGCGAGGTCGCGCATGTCGAGTTGGGCGTCCATCGCGTCACCGCCTCCGCCGCCCATCTCCGCCATCTCACCCATGTCGGCGTCCTGGGTGATGAAGACCATTCGGGCGTCCGAGGAGGTGCTGCCGGGCTCGTAGCCGGTCGGCATCAGATTGAGCGCCGGACTGTCACCGTCGTTGTCCGAGACGATGTCGGTGAGGTAGTCCTCGAACTCCTCGTCGTCGAGGCTCTCAATCGCCTCGATCTGCTCGTCGAGCGTCGGCGTGTCGCCATCCTCGAGCGCCGCCTGATCCCGCTCTAACTGCTCACCGCGTTCTTCGAGCTCCTCGCCGTCTTCTTCCAGCGCCTCCTGGTCCTGGGCTAGCTGCTCACCGCGTTCTTCGAGCTCCTCGCCGTCTTCTTCCAGCGCCTGTCTGTCTTGCTCTAGCTGCTCGCCGCGCTCCTCGAGTTCGGCCGAGTCGTCTTCGAGCGCCTGTCCGCGCTCCTCGAGCGCCTGCCCGCGCTCCTCGAGTGCCTGCCCGCGTTCTTCCAGGGCTTCGAACTCGTCTGCGAGAACGCCGACGGTCCCTCCCTGGTAGGCCCCTTCGAGGCCCTCCTCGACTCCGACGAGTCCGGCCGTCGACTCACGGACCTGCGTCGCGGCCTCCACGAACGTCTCGGTTTGCTCGGCGTCGAGCTCGGCGGTCGCTTCCGCCCAGACCTCGTCGATCTCCTCCTCTAAAGCGGCCTGTTCCCCGTCGTCGTCGGTCGCTTCGATCTGTCGCTGGAGGTCGGCCGTCTCGTCCAGGGCCGCCTCGAGCTCGGCCTGTCGGTCGGGATCGTCGGTGACGCCGATCCCCGTCTCGTAAGCGCCTTCGATGGCCGTCTCGAGCTCGAGACGGTCGCTCGTCAGCTGCCGAACCGCGGTCGCGCTCTCCTCGAACCGCTCGGTTTGCTGGGAGTCGAGGTCGGCGGTCGTCTCCGCCCACAGCTCCTCCATCTCCGCCTCGATTCCCGCTCGCTCCTGATCGCTGTCGGCCTCTTCGTAGGCGGTCTGGAGCTCGGCGGTTTCGTTCAACGCCTCCTCCTGGGCGGCGACCCGCTCCTCCAGGCGCTCCTGTTCGGCTTCGAGTTCGGCCGACGCTTCCTCGAGTTCGGCCCGGTCTTCCTCCAACTGTGCGCCGCGTTCTTCGAGCTCGGCCTGGTCTTGCTCTAGCTGTGCACCGCGTTCTTCGAGCTCCTCGCCGCGGGCCTCGAGTTCGGCCTGATCTTGCTCTAGCTGCTCGGCTCGTTCGGCGAGCTCCTCGCCGCGGGCTTCGAGTTCGGCGCTGTCGTTCTCGAGTTCCTGGCCGCGTTCGGCCAACGCTTCGCCCTGCTGGGACTGGACGACAGTGATCCCGAGGACGTTCTCGACGCCGAACGTCGGGTCTTCGACGAGGGTGGCGTTGACCGACTCGTTCTCTCGAAGCGTCTGCTGGAAGGCGAGCGAATCGAGCAGCGACTCCTTGGTGAGGACGTTCTCTCCTCTGACGATCAACTGAACCGAGGTCGTGTTTTCCTCGCCTTCGACGGTGAAGTTCTCGTTGGCGTACTCGACGGCCTCGGCCTCGGGCGTATCGGTCTCGAACTGGTCGAGCGAGGAGTCGTCGTCGACCATCGTTGCGCCGGCGCCGACGAGTGCAGTCGTCAGCAAGAGTGCGACGAGTACGATCTTGCTGTGGGTCGTGATCGCCGCGGAGATTCGTTCGGGAAGGCTCACGGGAGACCACCTGTCGTCGGGGGGTGGAGGAGCGGCACGATCATCTGTTGTCAGGAGCTTACTAACGGACGGGCAAATACCTGTTGTTATTCCAGTACTCACAGGAATACTCGAAGGTGGCTAGGCTTACCATCCGACTCGTGGTAGCCTCCCCGGCCGTTTCGGAGTGCGTTCCGTTTGGAACACGCGTGGTCGGAACGGCAACCGCACCATGACAACGGAGATGATCGAACTCGTCCGGCGCGATCCGGAGGAGGTCTGGACCGAGGGAAGCGTCGGCGTCATCGACGAGATCTTCGCGGAATCGTTCGTCCTGCACTATCCGTCGTCGCCCGCCGAACCGCGCGACCGCGAGGAGTACAGGGAGTACGTAGAGACTTTCCGATCGGCGTTCACTGACCTGACGTACGCGGTCGACGACGTGATCGCCGACGGCGACACCGCCGCGCTGCGGTACACGGCGACGGGGACCCACGACGGCGAGCTACTCGGTGTCGAACCGACCGGCGAGCGCGTATCGGTTCCGGGGATGGAGATGTACCGCGTCGAGAACGGCGAGATCGTCGAGATGTGGACGAGCTACGACGCGCTCGGGCTGTTTCGGCAACTCGGCGTGCTGCCGCCGCTCGAGGAACTCTCCGAACTCGCCGAGCGAGGCTGACTCTCGGCTCAATCGATCGAGATCGTCTGGAGGTCCTCGGCGAACCGAACCTCGCCGTCGTAGTGCTCGGCGAGCGAGTCGCGCATCTCGGTGTGACGGCCCTGCGTGTGCGGGTAGAGGTGCGTGAGGTACACCCGTCCGATCTCGCGGCCGGCGAGTTCGCGGCCGAGCTGGTCCGGCGTCGGGTGGTTGGAGACGTCGACGTCGTCGGGGAACGAACAGTCGTGAGCCAACACCGCCGAGCCGTCGGCGAAGTTCGCCAGCCCGGCGAACGCCTCGCTGTCGCCGCTGAAGGTGAACCGGTCGCCGAAGCGGTAGGCCAGACACGGCAGCGAGTGGCGCGTCTCGTAAGCCGAAACGTCGAAGCCCGCGACCGAGAACTCGCCGGGGACGACCTCGCGGATCTGGATCTCGAGTTTGTCCTGCATGTACTCGTGGACGGAGAGCAGGCCGTCGACCAGCGCCTTCGTTCCCCGCGGACCGACGATCTCGATGTGCTCCTCGCCGGCCAGCCAGCGGGCCTTCATCAGGGGGAACAGGTCGGCGACGTGGTCGAGGTGGTGGTGCGTGAGCAGTACGCTCGAGACGGTCTCGTAGCCGACGCCGGACTGCTGGAGCCGGTGGAGCACGCCGGAGCCGCAGTCGACGAGCAGCGTGCGGCCGTCCTCCTGGACGAGGATTCCCGTCTGAAACCGCTCGCCGGTCGGCATCGCACTCCCCGTTCCGAGAAAGGTCACGCGCATATCCATCTGACCGACCCGGAGCCGCATAACGGTTTGGTCCGCTACCGCGAGCCGGACGATCACTTTCGCTCCGCTGGCCAAACCCTCTTGCCCGTCGGGTCCGACACTCCGCCATGGACGGCCACGAGCTCCCGATTCCCGCCGCGGAGCTCCCCTTCGACCCCGGTGCCGACCTCGCCGACCGGGACGCGTTCGCCCGCCTCGAGCCGGCGGTCCAGGCGTGGTGGCTCCGGGAGTTCGGCGAGTACGTCCCCGAGAACGGGGGTTTCTTCACGCCACCCCAGCGCGGCGCAATTCCACTGATCGACGAGGGGACGAACACGCTGATCGCGGCGCCCACCGGTTCCGGAAAGACGCTCGCCTCGTTTACCGCGATCATCAACGAACTGTACCGCCGGGATCGGGAAGCGGGGGCGTCGGACGGCGGCGGTTCCGGAGGGGAAACCGACGAGGGTCTCGAGAACTCGGTCTACTGTCTGTACGTCTCGCCGCTGAAATCCCTCGCGAACGATATCCATCGCAATCTCACGGAGCCACTCGAGGGCATCGAGGAGATCGCCGCCGACCGCGGCGAGTCGATGGGCGAGATCCGCCACGCGATCCGCCACGGCGACACCACCTCCTACGAGCGCCAGAAGATGCTCGAGGAGACGCCCCACATCCTCAACACGACCCCGGAGACGCTCGCGATCCTGCTCAACTCGCCGAAGTTCCGCGAGAAGCTTCGAACCGTCGAGTACGTCATCGTCGACGAGATCCACTCGCTGGCGGCGAGCAAGCGCGGCACCCACCTGGCGGTGAGTCTGGAGCGTCTCGAGGCGATGGTCGATCACGACGTCACGCGAATCGGCTGTTCGGCGACGATCGAGCCGCTATCCGAGGTCGCCGAGTTCCTGGTCGGCTGTGACGTCGACGGAGCGGGCGCGGGGGCGGGTGCGAGGGAGCCGAACCCGACTCCCCGCGAGTACGAGATCGTCGACGCCCGCTTCGCCCGCGAGTTCGACCTGCGTCTCGAGTCGCCCGCGGACGACCTGATCAACGCCTCGCGGGAGGCCGTCCAGGACCGCTTCTACCGGTTGCTCCACGACCACGTCCAAGAGCACACGAACACGCTCGTGTTCACGAACACGCGGTCGGGGGCCGAGCGGGTGCTTCACAACCTCCGCGAGCGCTTTCCCGAGTACGACGAGGAGAACTCCGGCTGTCACCACGGCAGCCTCTCGAAGGACGTCCGCCAGGGGATCGAGGCGAAGCTGAAGTCGGGAGACCTCGAGGTCGTGACCACCTCGACCTCGCTGGAACTCGGCATCGACATGCCCCACGTCGACATGGTGGTCCAGGTCGGCTCGCCCAAATCCGTCGCGGCGATGCTCCAGCGGGTCGGCCGGGCGGGCCACCGCGTCGGCCAGACCGTGACGGGACGGGTAATCGCCCTGGACAGAGACGAGTTGCTCGAGTGTGCGGTGATGTTGAAGAAGGCCGGGGAGGGGTTCGTCGACTCGGTGTCGATCCCCGAGAACGCCCACGACGTCGCCGCCCAGCACGTCTACGGGATGGCGATCGCGTCGGTTCGCCCGGAGCGGGAAGTAACGGCGATCCTCCGGCGGGCGTACCCCTATCGGAACTACTCGGACGCCGAGTTCGAGACGCTCATGCGGTATCTCACCGCCGCCTACGCCGGAATGGAGGACCGAAACGTCTACGCGAAGGTCTGGCGCGACGAGAACGACCCGCCCGGCGGCGAGCACCACTACCCCGAGTTCCCGGTCGACGAACCCCTGATCGGCAAGCGGGGGCGGCTGGCCCGCGTCATCTACATGACCAACGTCGGCACCATCCCCGACTCCTTTAGCTGCGACGTCCTCACGAGGGGAGCCGACGAGTGGGTCGGCCAACTCGACGAGAACTACCTCGACACCCTCGAGAAGGGCGACGTCTTCGTTCTCGGCGGCAGTCACTTCGAGTACCGCTACCGGCGGGGCTCGAAGGTGTACGTCGACCGGACGGGCGCCCGTCCAACCGTCCCCTCGTGGTACTCCGAGCGACTGCCGCTGTCGTCCGACCTGGGCCGTGAGATCCTCGCCTTTCAGCGCGAGTTGCTCGAGCGCCACGCCGAGGGCGGGTCGCCGGCGGTCCGCCGCTGGCTCCGGGAGTTTCCCCTCGACGACGCCGCGGTCCGGGCCATCGCGCGGCTGTTCGACCACCAGCTCCGGTACGCGGGGGCCGAGAGCGTGAGCACCGACGAGCGACTCGCGATCGAGGTCGAGCGCGACCGCACGGAGTACGAACGTCGCTACTACGTCCACTCGAACTACGGCCGGAAGGTCAACGACGGCCTCTCGCGGCTGCTCGCCGCCCGCTGTGCGAACGAGGCCACCGCGAACGTCCGGGTCGCCGTCGCCGACAACGGCTTCGTGCTCTCGATGCCGCTCAACCGGAAGGTCGACCTCGAGGGCGTGCTCGCGGACCTCGAGCCGGACGCCGTCCGCGACGACCTCCGAAGCGCCCTCGCCGGCACCGACCTCCTCCAGCGGTACTTCCGGATCAACGCCACCCGGTCGCTGATGATCCTCAAACGCTACAAGGGCTACGAGAAGTCCGCCGCCGAACAGCAGGTCTCGAGCGAGATGCTGCTCGGCTTCGCCGAAGGACTCGAGGGGTTCGCGGTGATCGAGGAGACCTACCGCGAGATTCTCGCGGACAAACTCAACGTCGCCGAGATCGAGGAGCTCGTCGCCCGGATCGACGCGGGCGAGGTGGCCGTCGACCGTACCCTCGTCGACTCGCCGACGCCGCGGGCGTTCGGACTGGCGACGCTGTCGGCCAGCGACGTGGTGCTCGCCGAAGACGAGAGCGCGGCGCTCCAGGCGTTTCACGAGCACGTGCTCTCCGAGATCGGCGAGGAGTCGCTGTCGGGACTGGTGATCGACGAGTGACGTCGATCGCGCTCGTTCGGGTACTCGGACCGGCAGGGTAGTACGCGCTCTATCGCCCGCCAGATTAACATTGTTAAGAGAATTCCGAACTTATTTTTCCACGGCTGTCGTTCTGGGGGTATGCAGTTCCTGCTATCGGACGAACAGCAGGCGATTCGACGGACGGTTCGCGAGTTCGGAGAGAAGGAGATCCGGCCGGTCGCGCGCGAACACGACGAGCAGAAGAAGTACCCCGCGGCGCTCGTCGAGAAGGCCGCCGAGTTCGACCTCGTCGCGCCCGGAATTCCCGTCGAGTACGGGGGTGCGGGGATGGACACGCTTTCGAGCGCGATCGTGACCGAAGAGCTCTGGAGAGCCGACCCCGGCATCGGCAGCGCGATCGGCAGCCGCGGGTTCGGCTCGACGGTGATCCAGCGGTTCGGCGACGGGTGGATGAAAGAGGAGTGGCTCACGCGGATCGCCGCCGGGGAGTCGGCCTGCGCGAGCGCGATCAGCGAACCCGCTCACGGCTCGAACGTCGCGGGAATGGAGACGCGGGCGGAGCGGGAGGGAGACGAGTGGGTGATAAACGGCACCAAGATGTGGATCACGAACGGGACCGTCGCCGACGTCGCGGTCGTGATGGCGAAGACCGACTCCGGCGAGGGCCACCGCGGCATCAGCGCGTTCCTCGTGCCGACCGACGTTGACGGCCTCGCCGCCGAGAAGATCGACAACAAACTCGGTATTCGGGCCTCCGACCTCGCGGAACTCGTCTTCGACGGCGTGCGGATCCCCGCGGAAAACCTCATCGGCGAGGAGAACCGGGGCTTCTACCAGCTCATGGACTTCTTCGCGGCGGGGCGGGTGAGCGTGGCCGCCCAGGCGCTCGGCACTGCGCAGGCGGCCCTCGACGCGTCGCTCGAGTACGCGACCGAGCGCGAGCAGTTCGGCCAGCCAATCGCGGAGTTCCAGGCGATCGAGCACAAACTCGCCGAGATGGCGACGAACGTCGAGGCCGCCCGCTCGCTCACCTACCGCGCGGCGAGCTACGAGCGCTCCGGCGACGACGACCTCGCGGCGAAGTTCTCGAGCATGGCGAAGCTGTTCGCGAGCGAGCACGCCGTCGACGTCGCGGACGAGGCGATCCAGGTTCACGGTGGTGCAGGCTACGTCGCCGACCACCCCGTCGAGCGGTTCTACCGGGACGCGCGCATCACCAAGATCTACGAGGGGACGAGCGAGATCCAGAAGAACATCATCGCCGATCGCATCCTGTGACGACGACCGACGAACTCGAGAACCGGCGTCCGCCGCAGCCGCGGGTCGCATAGTCGTCGGCGGACCGGCTATCAACGTTCGGCGTTTCAGACGCTGGGTTTACGGTGGAAGGGAAACCCCCCGACCGAAACGAACACGTACGACGGGACGCATCACCGCACATGGTCGACGACTCTCCAGACTGGGAGTTTTCGCGACGGGACGTCGCGATACTGACCGAACTCGCGGACGATCCACAACTGTCCTCGCGGGAACTGACCGGCGTCCTCGAGGCGGAGTACGGCATCGACGTTTCGCACGTCACCGTCAGCGAGTCGATCCGCCGAATGCGCGACGAGGGCGTCTTTCGGGAGGCCATCGTCCCGAACGAGGAGTACTACGTCTTCGCGCTGTTCGAGTTCAAGTTCCACGCCGAGAACTTCGCCGACGGCTGGCGCGAGACGATGGAGGCGATCCGCGACGACGAGCACACCCTGTTTTACTTCCTCTCCGACGGCGAGTACCAGTGGAAGACGGTGATGATGTTTCGCGATCGGGAGGACGTCTCGCGATGGATCCACGAGTTCTACAAGGAACACGGCGACGTGATCTCGAACCTCCGAAACTCCGTGGTCCACAACGTCCTCAAGTTTGAGACCGACCCCCGGATCTTCGAGGATCTGCTCGAGGACGCCGACGCGATCTAATCGCCCCCTCCGCCGGAGCCAGCGCCCCGGGCGTCGAGTTCGTCGTGGGTCGGCCTCTCTCGCGGGAGCGTCTTCTCCGACGACGTCGAGTCACCGATGGTACGATACCCCGCCGAGGACGGCCCGTCGTTCAGTCGGACCCCGTCGCCGCCTGCTCCGCCTCGTGGTCGTGGAGCTGCGCGATCCGCGACTCGAGGTCGATTCCTCGCTGATCGTACCGATGTACCCGGTAGCGGTAGACGGGGTACCCCAGCGCGATCCAGGCGACGATTCCGACGCCCACGATCGGCAGTTCCGTCGTCGTCAGCACCCAGAACAGCGCGGGGATGGCGACGCCGGCGGCGGCCGAGACGTAGAGCAGCGGTTTCGGAAGCCGGTAGAAGGAGTGCTCGTAGCGGTCGGGGAACAGCGTCGGAAGGCGGTAGGCAGCGATCCCGAGCAGGATGATGCTGTACAGCAGCGTCAGCGAGAGGACCACGGACATGACGACCGGCGACGGGGCGACCGGGACGAGCAACACCGCCGGGACGCCGACGAGCAGCACCGCCCGGTTTGGACTCTGGAAGCGGTCGTGAACGTTCGCGAGCGACGGGGGCAACACCTCGTCGCGGGCGGCGCGCATGACCAGCCGTGAGAAGTTCACGTAGATAGTGTTGATCGTCGTCAACGCGCCGACGATCGCCGCCAGCGCGACGAGCGCGGCACCCCACGGCGGGAGGAACCCTTCGGCGACGACGGCGATGCCGGCCTCCGCACCGGCCCACTCCGTCCAGTTCATCGCGCCGACGGCGACGACCACCGCGCCGACCATCAGCGAGACGCCGATCACCGTACTCAGCCCGATCGCCCGCGGAATGTTCTCGAGCGGGTTCTCGATCTCCTCGCCGATGTTGAGCGCGAGGCTGAAACCGTACATGCCGATGAACAGGGAGACGATCGCGACGAAGAACGGCCCGTACCCTTCCGGGAACATCGGGGTGTAGTTTCCGGCGTCGACTGCCGTTCCGCCGGGAACGATGAACAGGAGCATGCCGCCGATGATGACCGCCACGAGGACGTACTGGATCGTCGTGACGAACCGGATTCCGAGGAGGTTGAACAGCAGAAACGGGACGACCGCCGCCCAGATGAGAAGCGTCAACGAAATCTGGGGAATCGTCACCGTCGCTACCGCCAGTGGAACCTCGAGAGGAAGGAAGAACCGGACGTACTCGGCGAACCCGTAGCCGGTGTAGATGATTCCGAGCCAGATCGCGGGCACCGCGACCCACGGGAGGCTGAACCCCCAGAACGGGCCGACCAGCCGAGACGCGTAAACGTACATTCCGCCCGCCGCGGGCATCGAGCCGCCGAGTTGTAACATGAGTAGGATCGAGAAGACGGTGGGAATCGCGGTCACCGCCGCCGCCAGCGCGATCGACGGACCCGCCCCGTCAGCGAGCAGGTGCGCCGGTAACAGAAACATCGTGATGGCGACGGCGTTCCCGATCGTCAGCGCCGTCGCTCCGAGCAACCCGATCTGCTGATTGATCAGCTTGAACTCTGTGTCAGACATACGCACACTGTCTCCTCCTCGGATATTAACAATTTTCGGTTAAAGGTGTAAATGGTGAACTATGTAAAGTCAAGATCCGGGGGTGGGCGGATTCACCCTCGAACGAGTCGGCGACCGATCGATTGGGCCCATATCGCGAGACGACCGGGGCGTCGACCTCGAGGGATGGGGACCGGTTCTTCTGCAGGGGAGCACGTCGAACTGATCGGGAGAGGCCGGTACCAGCCCGAGAGACCCTCCTCCGAACGGAACGGTCGCGAATTCATTACCGGTGGTCTCGTAACGCAGAATGTATAACAGTGGTAACTCTCGACCCCCGCTGCCTCGTATTTGATCGGTCAGACCGTGACTGCAGAAGGCATCCCGCAGGGCGAGAGACGAGACGGTTTCCGCGACCTCGGTCACGAGGGCGACGTCCCCGCGGAGGTGGTCGACGAACACGTCGTGAGTCGCCGCCGAAACCAGCGCGCACCCGAGAACGCGACCGCGAGCAGGGTCGTCCGTCGATCTATCGCCGGCCCGTTCGGTTCGGGACGTGATTCGGATTCTGGTACATTCACCGAAAAACCGGGGAGGAAAAGAGGGGCGAGCCGCAACGGCGTGTATGCACTTCGCCCCGGCGCCTGTCGCAACGGGCGGCCCCGAGTTCGACGGTTTCGAACCCCGCGTTCTCGAGAGCACCGTCGGTTCGGGTGCCGTCGACTGGCACCTCGCGTTGTTGCTGGCGCTCTCGGGCGTCGGCTCGCTCGTCGTGTTCGCGCTGGCGCTGTCGGCGTTTCGTCGCCGCCGGTCGCTTCCGTACCTGTTGATCACCGCCGCGCTGGGCGCACTGGTGCTCCGGCCGATCGTCGGGACCGGAACCGTTCTCGGCTACGTTCCGATGGACCTCCATCACACAGTCGAACACCTGCTGGACGTCGTCATCGCCGGCCTGCTGATCGCGGCCGTCGTGTCGGTCGGCTCGCTCGAGCGCGGGTCCCGCGGCGTCGAGGAGACGGAGGAGTCCCGATGAGCGAGACCCGCGGCCGGATCCGAGCGGCCATCGCGAGCGATCCCGGCGTTCACTTCAACGCCCTCGTTCGCGACCTCTCGCTCGCACCCGGACAGGTCCAGTACCACGTTCGGCGGCTGATCGACGCCGGCGACGTCGTTCGCCACGAGCGCTTCGGCCGCACGCACTACTACCCGCCGACGTACGACGAGTGGGAGCGCGACGCCCTCGCCATGGTGCGCCGGGAGACCACGGGCGCGATCGTGACCGCGCTCTACTCCCGCGGCGAGACGAGACCGGGAGCGCTGGCCGCCGACCTCGACCTGCCGCGGAGCACCCTCGAGTACCACCTCTCGAACCTGCTCGCGTGCGGCGTCGTCGAGCGCCGCCGCGAGCGGGGTAACCGGGTGGTGCTCTCGCTGTGTCGCCCCGCGGAGACGGCGGCGCTGCTCGAGGCCGTTTCTGCCGATCCCGGCACGCGGCTGGTCGACCGCTTCGAGCGGCTGGTCGATTCGCTGCTCGAGGAGCGGTAGGCCGCTCGGCTCGAGTCATCGGATACCGGTACGGTATTAGGCCAGTATGTGCTACAGGGTGCCATGACGGAATCCGCCCTCGAACCGACTGCCGCCGACGAACTGGTGAGCGCGTGTCGAACGACCGTCGGCGACGAGCTTCGGAGCGTGACGTACTTCACCGACGAGGCCGTCGAACAGCTGTACCTTCGATCCGACCTCGACCAGACGGCCGACCTCGTCGGGTTCGCGGCGCAGGAGCGGTCGGGGTTCGGCGCCCAGGAGGCCTACCGGAACTCACAGCTGGGGTCGTACCTTGCGACGATTCGGATGTTCGAACACGGCTACCTGACTCGCGTCGTCGCCGACAGCCACGGCGTCTGGGTGACGACGGACCCGCTCTCGATGGAGCGCTTCGAGGAGCTCGCCGCCGCCATCACGCCCGCCCTCGACGGGATCGCCGACCGGACGGAATGACGGCGCGCGATTCGGGCGGCTTCGCGCCGCCTTCGACAGTCACAAGCCGCGAACCCACCCAGTTCGTCACATGCCCGGAAAGGTAGGGCCGGACGAACTGCTCGAGGTCGTCTTCGGCCGCACCGGTACCGACGACGAGACGGTGATCCAGGGACCGGCCGACGGCGAGGACGCCGCCGCGATCGACTGGCCCGGCGGCACGCTCGTCGTGAGCTCCGACCCGATCTCGCTGGCCGCCTCCCAGGTGGGCACCCTCGGCGTCCACATCGCGTGCAACGACGTCGCTGCCTCCGGAGCCGACCCGCGGTGGCTCACGACCGTCATCATGCTTCCGACGAGCGCCGGGGACGACAGCACGCTCGAGGCGATCACCGCCGACCTCGACGCCACCGCCCGCGAGGTCGGCGCGACCATCGTCGGCGGTCACTCCGAGTACGTCGACGCCCTCGAGCGCCCGCTGATCTCGCTGACCGCGATGGGCGCCACCGAGGCGTTCCTGCCGACCGGCGGCGCTCGTCCCGGCGACAGCGTTCTCCTCACGAAAGCCGCCGGGCTCGAGGGGACGGCGATCCTCGCGGCCGATTTCGGCGACGGACTCGAGGTCGACGACGAAACCGTCGCGGCCGCGTCGGGATTCCTCGCGGAGATCAGCGTCGTCCCCGACGCCAGGATCGTCCGGGAGTACGCGACGGCGATGCACGATCCCACCGAGGGCGGCGTCACGGTGGGGTTGCTCGAACTCGCTCGCGCCTCCGGCGTCCGCCTCGCGGTCGATCGCGAGGCGATACCGATCAGGCCCGAGACGCGGCAGCTGTGTGCGGCGGCCGGGGTCGACCCGCTCCGGATCTTCGGCTCGGGGGCGCTGCTGGCGACGGTGCCGACCGCCGCGGTCGAGGACTGCCTCGAGGCGCTCGCCGACGCGGGACTCGAGGCGGCCGAGATCGGAACGGTCCGCGAGGGTGAGCCGGGGCTCGAACTCGACGGCGAGACGGTCACCGGCCCGATCGAGGACGACCTCTATCCGCTGTGGGCGGCGGTGGACGCCGAGGATTAGCGTTCGTTTTCTGTCCCGCCGAGCGCCGCGTCGACCGCCGCGGTCCCCAGTAGCGACTGCGGATCGATGGCGACGTCGACGCCGAGGCGCTCGAGGTGGTCGCCCGCCCCGTCCGCGGCGATGGCGACCAGGTGAGTCGAGGGGGCGACGTCGCGAACGGCGAGCGTCGCGTACGGCGTCACCGCCCCGTCGGCCGCGATCACGACCGCCGCGGCGTCCTCGAGGCCGACCGATCGGAGGGTCTCGTCGTCGGTCGGGTCGCCGACGAACACGTCCGCACCGCGGTCGTCGAGGCGCTCTGCCGTCGTCTCGTCGTCGGTGACGACCACGAACGAGGTGCGTTCCTCGAGACCCTCGACGACCGGTTCCACGAGGTCGCTTCCGCCGAGAACGACCACGTGTTCCGATCGACTCGAGCGCTGGCCCGGAGCGACGCGGTTACCGGTCTTCGACAGGTGCGCCTGGAGGAGCGGCGTGAACAGCGAGCCGACCGTGACCGCGATGGTCGCCGGCCCGAGGACGACCAGCGAGATGGCGAACAGCCGGGCTTCCTCCGTGGTCGCGTGGACGTCGCCGTAGCCGACGGTGCTCGCGGTGACGAGCGTGAAGTACAGCGCGTCGACAAGGGTCTCGAGGCCGGAGAACCCCTCGCGAAGCGCGTAGGCGCCGGCGGTGCCGTAACAGAGGACGCCGACGATCGCCATCAGCGAGCCCAGCTGCGTGGCGCTGAGCGAGGCCGATCGGGTGAACCGACGGCTCGTGAGCACGAGGACGACGAACCCGCCGAGAGAGAGCACGACGAGCGGGATCGAGAGCGGCCGAAACTGGGCGACGCCGTGGGCCGCCGAGAGAAAGACCAGCACGGCGGCGACGAGGTACGCGAGGCGGTACCCCCGTCGCATCCACCACGCGGTAACGAGCAGCGTGAAGCCGACGACGGTTCCGCTGAACTCCGCGGCCGCCTGGAGGTCGCCGACGATGCCGACGCCGTTCAGTGCCGGTTCAGTGACGATGGCGACGACGCCGGTCGCGATCGACGTCAGCGCGACGGCGACGACGAGCCAGACCGCGAGTCCGGCGCCGAACCGGTGACTCTCGACGCGTTCGAGCATACCGTTCTAACCACTTCAATGGCGATAAACCTGAGACGGCGACTCACGCGGCGAGAATCGGCCGCCGAAGGCGCCATCAGCGCTCGACGAGCAGCGTGTTCAGCGCGTCGGGAACGACGAGCACGTCGCTTCCGGGCGCGACGGCGTCACCGACCGCATCGGTCGCGCTCATCAGGCACTCCTCGACGACCGCCGCCGCGCGGCTGTTGGTGACGTAGACGTCGTGGTCGCGGAGGACGCGAGCGACGACGAACGCCCGCTGGGCGCCGGGTTCGTACCCCGCGCGCAGCTCCTCGTAGAGGTCGTCGGCGTCGGCCGCTCCGCGGAGGCGGTCGTAGAACCGCCGCTCGCCGGTTCCCTCCCCGGCGCCCTCCGGCAGGAGCGCGGGGATCACCAGCCGTCCGCCCGGCCGAAGCGGGTTCCGATCGCCGAGGGCGACGTACGTCGCGGCCCGCGTCGCCTGATAGAGGTTCGCGTCCTTGGGGGCGCCGACGCCACAGACCGCGGCGTCGAACTCCCGATCCGGATCGAGGGGGACGGCGAGGGCGTCTCGAGCCACCGCCGCCAGATCGGCCACCACCGCGCGGTGGTCGCCCGCCGCGACGCCGAGGACTCCCTGCGGGCCGTGGGTCAGGTTGAGACAGAAGTCGACGCCCGCGAGGTCGCCGGCGCGATCGAGCGTCTCGCGGAACGGGTTGTCGTCGATCCGCCCCAGGCGCACCCCCTCACGGGAGAGCATCTCGGGGCCGTGGGTGTAGCGGATGAGTGACTCGCTGCCGGCGCCGACGACGACCGTCTTCGCCCCGCCGGAAAAGCCCGCGTACTGGTGGGGTTCGACGACGCCCGTCGAGAGTACGACGTCCGCGTCGGCGACGGGCCGGCCGATCTCGACCGGACAGTCCCCGCCCGCCTCGCCGACGGTTCCCACCTCGATTACGGCCTCGGGTGCCGGATCGTGGTTGATCGCCAGGTCGGCGTGAGGACCGAGCATCGACTCGATCTCGGCGTCGGTCATCGGCCTGTGGAGCCCCAGCCCGATCACCACGGTTACGTCCTCGCGAGGGACGCCGATCGCCCCGAGGCGCTCGAGGAGAACGTCGAGCAACACGTCGTCGGGCACCGCCCGCGTGAGGTCGGTGACGACGACGGCGACCGCGTCGCCGGCGTCGACGCGGGACTCGAGCGGCGGTCCGTGCGGCGACTCGAGGGCGGCCTCGGCGGCCGCGCGGACGTCGACCGGTTCGCCGCCCGGCGGCGCCGCGACGCACACCTCGCAGTCGGGCAGTCGCACGTCGATCGTTCCGGTACTCAGCGGGAGCTTCACACGCTCCGTTCGGGGTGGGCCCGCAAAAACGGCGACGGTTGCGAACCGGTCGCGTGTCGGCTCGTCCGGCCCCATAAATCGTTACGGCAGCCCGTCTCAGGCGTTCTGGTCCGTTTCCTTTCGTTCCTCGAGCAACAGCCGGACGCCCATCACGGGGATGAACAGGAAGAACGCCAGCAGCACGGTCCCCGAGAGGACGGCGACGGCGAAGTTGGGCGTCGGCGCCGGCGCGAGGGTCAGCGAGGCGAGGCCGACCCCGCCGACGACCGACACGACGACCAGGATCAGGACGTCGACGGGTTCGACCGGGAGATCCTCGTCCATACTCGGTCTTGCAGTCGGGCGTACATAACGCTACAGAATCGTCCTGGAGCCGATCACCGCCGCGCCCACTCGAGCATCCGGCGGTACACCGGATCGCTCTCGAGCGCCGCCGGATCGCCCACCAACACCAGCGCCCGCTTCGGGCGGGTGAGCGCGACGTTGATCCTGCGGTAGTCCTCGAAGATTGGCCCCTCGAGTTCGCCCGTCGCGGTGAAGGAGACGACGATCACCTCCTGGCTCGAGCCCTGGAAGCGGTCGACGGTGTCGACGGCGACGCCCTCGACGTGGTTCGATATCTCGGCGACCTGCGCCCGGAAGGGAGCGATGACGCCGATCTGCGAGCGCGAGAGCCCGGCGGCCTCGTACGTTTCGACCAGCTCGGCGATCCGGGCGGCCTCCTCGCTGTCGGTGTAGCGCTCGCCGTCGCCCTCCACGGCGACGAACGAGACCGGATCGCGGAGTTCCGGCGGGAGCGCCTCGCGGGAGACGCCCTCGAGGTCGTCGAGGGTTCGGCCGGCGACCTCGGGCGTCGCGGGGCGCAACTCGCCGTCGTAGAACTCCCGCGAGGCGAAGGCCTGGATTCGCTGGTTCATCCGGTACTGGCGGTCGAGCATCACGCCGGCTTCCGGGTGAAGGTCGACGAGGCGCTCGAACAGCGATTCGGAGAGGTCGTTTTCCGCTCTCACTACTGGCGGAAGCTGCTCGTGGTCGCCGACGAGGACGAACCGGTCGGCGAGGGTGATCGCCGCGTGGGTGCCGGGTTCGGTGAGCTGAGCGGCCTCGTCGACCAGCGCGACGTCGAACGACTGCTCTTTCATCGTCCGCGAGCCACAGGAGGCCGTCGTCGCGGCGACCACCTGCGCGTTCTGGAGCTCCGCGAGCCGGGTTTCGGGGTCGCCCGAGCGCTCGAGGCGGTACCCCTGCATGTCCTCCCGAACCCCGCTCTCGGAGCCGACGCGGACGATCCGCTCGTGATCGACCACGTCCTCGAGTTGCTCGAGCAGCGCCTCGAGGGCGTTGTCGACCGCGCGGTTCGTGAAGGCCGAGAGCAGCACGCGCTCGCCGCGTTCGACCATCGCGCGGATGGCGCGGGCGATGGTGTACGTCTTTCCGGTGCCAGGCGGGCCGTGGATCAGCGCGCAGTCTTCGGCGCCGACCGCCTTCGTGACGGCCTCGTTCTGGGCCGCGTTGTTGTCGATGAACACCTCCCGGATCTCCTCGAACTCGGGGTCTGCGCGGCCGAACAGGACGTCCTTGCGCCGGCCACTCCCCGTGAGAATCGCGTCGTGGAGGGCGGTGAACAGTCGGCTCGTCGTCAACTCGGAGGGGTAGATGTCGAGGCGAGTGACGTCGACCGGTTCGGCGGCGGTGAGCACGATCTCTCCTCCCCGTGGCTCTCGGCCGCTCGAACTATCCGTGGAGCTACGCTCCGCGCTCTCTAACCGCTCGATCCGCGCGAGTTCGGCGTCGCCGCGGATCGGATGGCCGTCGCTCGCGAGCACCAGGTCGCCCTCGCGGATCTTCGACGTCTGGGGCTCGCGCTGGCGGGCTCGCAGCTCCCAGCGCCCGGCCTCGAGCTCCCGTTTCTCGAGGAACTCGAGGTCGATGATCGCCCGGTCGTCGTCGGCCCGTTCCTCCGCGCCTTGCTCCCAGAGCTTGGCGTACTCGCGGTGAACCTCGCGGCGCTCCTCCTCGATAGCCCGGTAGAAGCGCTCGAAGTACTCGCGCTCCTCGGCGGGAAGAGGGTCGCCGATCTTGCCGGCCTTCGACTCCTGGTCGAGGCGACCGGAGACGACCATGCAGGTGTCGCGCTCGAAGCAGTACTCGCACTTCGCGTTCCCCTCGTAACCGGTCGGCACGTCGCCCGCGACTTCCATCGCGGCGATCTCGTTTCGCAGCCGGAGGACGTACTTCAGCAGCCCGTCGCCCATCGAGAAGTCCTTCGCGGGGGTGAGGTCGCCGGTCTCCTCGTTGCGGTCCAGCGCGGAGTTTTTGGTGTACAGCAGGGTGCCGGTGTCGACCGACTCGCCGTGTTCCTCGAGCAACAGGGCGTAGCAGGCCGCCTGCACCTTGTCCTTGAACCGGGGCTCCTTCCGGAGGTTCTTTCCCGTCTTGAGTTCGACCGGTGCGCCCCGGCGGATGGCGTCGGCCCGCCCGCGGATGCCGAACGTCTCGCTGATGAGCAGCTGCTCGGAGCGCCAGCTGTCCTCCTCGGTGAGCCGACCCTGCTCGAGCCAGCCTTCGATAGCCGCGGCGTTCTTCCGGACGTCCTCGGCGACGCTCTCGGGGGACTCCCCGAGGAGGCCGAGTTCGAGGCCGCGCTCGTCGATCCGGGCGTCGATGGACGCCTCGAGGTCCCGACCGCGGAGCAGGTCGCCGAACACCTCGTGGACCAGCGTCCCCTTCGTGACCGGATAGTTCAGCGGCACGCCCGAGAGCTTGTTCAGGTAGTACAGCCGCGGACACTCCACCCAGTTGCGGACGTCGGTCACGTTCACGAGGAACCCGGGCTCGACGATCACGTAGGAGTCGCCGGTGGTCGAGAACTGCCGTTCGCCGCGGAACTCCCGCTCCTCGGCGTCCGTGACGACCAGTTCCATGCCGGACTCGAGCACCGCCGCCGTCTCGGTCCACTTGCCCCAGAGGGTGACCGTCGTCGGCTCGACCTCGTCGCCGCCCGTGTCGCCTCCGTCGCCCGACTCGCCGGCCGGTCCCTCTGGACCGACCCTGAGCGGCACCTCGGCGAGTTCGCTCTCGCCGTAGCTCGTCGTCACCGTCCGCACGTCGACTTCTCCCGCGACGGTCCCGCGTACGTTCACGGTTCCGGTGATCGGACGGCAACAGAAAAACGCTATCGGTCCCGTCCGTCGCCGGCACCCGGCGGGCCGACCGCTGCAAACCGCAGTACACCACTCGAGACCGACAGAACCCCTGTATCTGCCGCGTGGGTCTTTTTCGACCCACCCGTGGTAGGGCCGGCCATGAGCGAAACGAACCAGCGCCGCGACGAGCAGGGGCCGCGACACGACCCCGACCGGGACCCGCGCGACGAGTCGACCCAGATCGCGAACGAGGAGCGGCGGCGGCGGGCGCCGCTGTTCAGCGGGATCGTCGCCGCGATCGGCGCCTGGGTCGGCCTCTCGGTGTTCCTCTACGACGCGAGCGCGGCCGTGTTCTGGAACAACGTGCTCGTCGGCGCCGCGATCTTCCTCGCCGCGACGTACAACTACTACCGGCTCTCGAGCGACGTCCCGCTCAGCGTCGGCGTCGCCGCGCTCGTGGCGTTGCTCGGGATCTGGCTCGTCGTCGTCGGACCGCTGCTCGAGATGGCCGGCGGCATCTTCTGGAGCACGCTCGCCTCCGGAATCCTCGTTACCGGGCTCTCGGGGATCAACGCCTACGAGGCGCGGGAGGCGCGAACGATCGCGACGGCCGACGAGTCGGCGCCGCGGTAGTCAGGCGGGGTCCGACTCGAGCCGTCGCAGCCGGTGTTCGGCGGCGTGGTGGCGGGTCGCGACCACGGCGAACCAGATCAGAACGATCGCGAACGGAACCGTTATTCCGGGTGAGAGCCCGTTCACGTAGCCGTTGAGCAGCTGTCCGGCGGCGAGTGCGACCGGTCCGACCGAGAGCAGCAGGCTCTTCGCCGGCGCGGCGGCGAACGGCTCGAGAGTCGACTGACACCGATCCGAACGCGACGAGCGGGAGCGTCTCGAGGTCATGGTAACGGAGCGTTACTCGCGCTCTCGAGGGGGCTCTCGTAGCCCTTTCGGTTCGTCGGCCGCCCGCGCCGGGCTCTCCCGACCGATACGTTCTTTCGCTCCGACTCGTAACCACCACCTATGCGGATTCGCGAGTGGCAGGACGTGCTGGCGGAGGTCACCGACGAGAGCCGGTCCGCCGACCCGGACGACTGGCGAGCGGTCGCCGGCGACCGCGCCGGCGGGGTCGGCGAAGACATGTACCTCGCACACCCCCGCGCCGGCGTCTTCTTCCTCAAGACGTACGCGAAGAACCCTTTCCAGGTTCGCGGCGTCGGCGCGCAGGTCGCCCGCAAACTCGACGATGAGATCGGCTCGTTCCTCCCGGAGCGCGACGCCGGCGGTCGGTTCGCGGTTCGATCCCCGCCCGAAGACGAGGACCACGCGGAGTCACAGGCGACGCACCTCGAGGAGGTCGTCAAGGCCCACGCGGACGCGCCGACCACCCCGCAGGACTTCTTCGACGACGTGATGGACGCCCTCGAGAGCCCCGCGTTCGGCCCCATGGAGTACGACCAGTACGACCGGCCCGACGAACTCGACGACCTCTCCGACCGGTTCGAGGAGGCCGACGAGCTGCTCAGCGCCGAACTCGACGACCTCATCGAGACCGACGAGGTCGACCGCGGCTTCATGTGAGTCCCACGAGCGGGTCCTCCGGGCGCGCGCTCGACTCCGGTGAGCCTTTACCCGCGCCGCCCCGAGGCTGGCCCATGCACCCCGAGGACTTCATCCGCGACTACTACGAGAGCCTCCGTCGCGGCGATCCGCTGGCGCCGTACTTCCTCGAGGCTGAGACGACGGTCAAGTTCGGAATCGGCGAATCGCTGTTCGGCGGCGAGGCGGTCGCCGACGGCCTGCGCGAACAGACCGAGACGACCGACGGCTGGTCGGTCGAGAGCCGTCGGCTCACCGTGGGCGAGCGCGAGGGGTACGCCTGGTTCGCCGACGAGGTCGCCCTCGCGTGGACCGACCGCGAGAGCGGCGAACGAAACCGCTTCGACACCCGCTGGAGCGGCGCGCTCGAGCGCCGCGAGCGAGGGTCGGATCCGGAGTGGGCGTTCGCCTCCATGCACGTCAGTACGGCCGAGGCGGTCCCGTGAGACCCGAGTCGACGGCGGCACAGCTCGCAGGCGCCAGACGACTCAAGATCGGATTCGTCGTACTGGTCGGGCTGTCGGGAGGGATGATCGCGCTCCAGGCGGACGCCTCGCCGTTGATCGTCGCCGTTTCGATACTCAGCGGTCTCGTCACCGGCGCCGCGCTGCTGTGGTACCTGCTGTGGGTATCGACGTGATCGCTTGACTCCTGTCAGTCCTCACGAGGGATACGCTATATTCCGTGCTAGCATAGTTCACACTGGGGATCACGATGGGCGACAGAAACCAGCTACACGTGTGTCGACACTGCGGAGCCGTCATGGCCACGTCGTCGGTGACGCCGCCGCGGCGGTGTGTAACGTGCGGTGACGAAAACTTCTCCACGTACCGGTCGCGCTGACCGAGCCGGGCGCGACTCCTTTTTCTCAGCGTTCGATCCGCTGGAGCCAGCGGCCGGGGGCGTCGAGTTCGTCGTGGGTCGGCAGGTTCTCCGGGCGCTCCCAGACGAGACTCGCCGTCTCGAGGTCGCTGACGGCGACGACGTGCTCGAAGAAGTTCTTTCCGCGCTCGTACTGGCGCTGTTTGAGCCCCAGCCCGAGCAGCCGGCGGAACAGTTGCTGGAGCGGCCCGCGGCCCTGCCGGCGGGCGTCGAGCTTGCGCCGGAGGTCCTCGTACTCGTCGTCGAAGGCGTGATCCATCAGGAGTTCGGCGTACCCCTCGACGACGGTCATCGCCGCGTCGAGGTCGCGAAACGCCTCGCGGTCGAAACTCCCCTCCGCGAGGGCGTCGATCCCCGACTCCATGCGGGCCTCGAGGTGATCCGAGAGCCACGGCGCGGCGCCGAACTCTGCGGCGTGGGTCACCTCGTGGAAGGCGATCCAGCGGCGGAACCGGTCTGCGTCGACCTCGAGGGCCTCCGCCGCCTTCAGGATGTTCGGCCGGACGAAGTACAGCGCGTGCTGATCGTCGGGTCTGTCGGCGAGAAGCAGCGGGTCGTACTGGCCGAGGACGTTGCGTCCGAGGAAGGCGAGGAGGACGGTCATCGTTCCGGTGTTGATCGTGCGGGCGACGCCGGGGAACGCCCCGGTGTGGGCCTCGACGGGGGCCATCACGCGCTCGAACGTCTCGACGTTGGCGTCGATCCAGTGGTGTCGGTTCTGGATCTCGACGGTGTCCGGGACGTCGAAGTGGACGTCGGCGACCGCGCGGACGCCGTCGCGCGCCTCGCGGACGTCGCGGGCGAACGCCTCGGCCTCGCCGGGCTCGAGCTCGAGCGAGCCGGGTTCGGTCGCGGCTTTCGCGGCGTCGGCGGCCGCGCGCCAGTCGATGGCGTTCTCACCGGAAGCGCCGGCGACGGTCCGGACGCTACGATAGAGATTCACGACCAGTCGTACGAGAAGGGGACGCAAAAGCGTTCGGCTCGCGGATACCGCCCGACGGCCGGTCGAACGCGGTACGTGCGGTCATACTGTCGGACAGGAGTCAGTGAGAAGTCGGTCGCGAATTAGTGGCTGTCACCGCCAGGGACAGCCACACTCGAGCGACCGATCGTCGAATAGTTCTGTCCGATAGTTTCAGTTGACGACGACGTCCGGCTCCTCGTGAACGTCGAGTTCCGGCTCGTCGTCCTCGCCGCGGAACTTCTGGACGGCGACGGCGACGGCGACGAGCAACACGAGCCCGACGACGGCGCCGATCGCCCCCTTCCCGCCGGACTCCTCGGCCTCGCTCTCGGTTTCCTCCTCCGCCTCGACGTCGACTTTCGTCCCGGCCGGCAGCGCGTCGTCGATCGATTTCGGGCCGATCTGCGTGTCGCCGTCGAGATGCAACTCGATGAACGTGAACTTCTTTGAACCCATACGCCAACGGTCCACGACCGCGCACTTAGCCGTTTGGTTGGGTCTCGGCAACTGTCTCGGTGTCGACGAACTCACGGCTCGGTCCGGTCACCTCCCCGAGTTCGAGGCCGGAGTCAGTAGCTTCAAACCCCGCGTCTCGAATGATCGAGCATGGATTTACAGCCACGAGCGTTTCTCACGGACCTCCTCGAGACGCCGTCGCCCGCCGGCTACGAGACTCGCGGCCAGCGCGTCTGGCTCGACTACGTCGCGGAGTTCGCCGACGACGTCTGGACCGACGACTACGGGAACGCCGTCGCGGTGTACGACGGGGCGACCGAGGCGGAGACGCCCGAACTCGCGTTCGCGGGTCACGCCGACGAGATCGGCTTCATCGTCCGGTCGATCGACGACGACGGCTTCGTCCGTCCCGGCCGGATCGGCAGCGTCGACCTCTCGGTCTCGCGGGGCCAACACGTCACGATCCACGCCGCCGCGGGAGCGGTCGACGGCGTGATCGGTCAGACGGCGATCCACCTGCGCGAGGAGGGGGCGGACGACCCCGACGTCTCCGACCTCTGGATCGACATCGGCGCGACCGACGGCGAGGAGGCCCGCGGGCGCGTCGACGTCGGCGATCCGATCACCGTCTCCTCGAGTCTCTCCTGGCTCACCGAGGGCCGCCTCGCGGGGCGCGGGCTTGACAACCGCGTCGGCACCTGGGCGGCCGCCGAAGGACTGCGCCGGGCGGTCGAGCGCGGGGCCGACGCGACCGTCTACGCGGTGAGCACGGTCCAGGAGGAACTCGGCGCGAACGGCGCCAGAATGGTCGGCTTCGACCTCGAACCCGACGCCGTCGTCGCCGTCGACGTCGGCCACGCGCTGGACTACCCCTCCGCGCCGGCCGAGAAGGGCAGCGACGTCGAACTCGGCGGCGGCCCCGCGGTGGCTCGAGGGAGTACGAACCACCCGGTGCTCTGTCAGGCCGTTCGCCGGGCCGCGGCCGACGCCGACATCGAGATCCAGCTCGAGGCGCTGGGCGTGGGGACTGGAACCGACGCGGACGCCTTCTTCACCGCCGCCGGCGCCGTCCCCTCGCAGGTCGTCAGCGTCCCGAACCGGTACATGCACACTCCCGTGGAGCTGATCGACGTCGACGACCTCGAGCGAACCGCCGACCTCCTGGCTGCGCTCGCCGGTCGGCTCCACGAGTACGACTCGTTCGCCGTCGACGTCTGAGTTCGACACCGCGGGACGCTGGGTTGGGCCGCTGGCCCCGGCGTTCGATTCGGACGGTCCGTCGACCGGTACGATTAAGTGCTCATCTCATGCCCTCTTTCGTATGAGTGGACGACCGCTGGACGTCCTCGAGGCGTCGCTCGACGAACGCGTCACGGTGCGGCTCAAAAGCGGCGAGGAGTACGTCGGCGACCTGTCGGGGTACGATCAGCACATGAACCTCGTGCTGGACGACGTCACCATTCCCGCCGACAGCGGACCCGAGGAGGAGCCGCCGATCGAAGACACAACCATTATACGCGGCGATAACGTCGTTTCGATCACTCCATGACTGGTGCAGGAACCCCGAGCCAAGGAAAGAAGAACAAGACGACCCACGTGAAGTGCCGACGCTGCGGCGAGAAGTCCTACCACGTAAAGAAGGGGAAGTGTGCGTCCTGCGGTTTCGGCAAGTCCGCCAAACGCCGCGAGTACGCCTGGCAGGGGAAAACCGGCGACAACTGACTTCGCCCTCTCTCTGACGTCTGTCGGCCGTTTTCGCACACCATTCTCGTCGGCCAGCGGTAGCTTCCGGTCTACCCACCCCGTTCGACGGGGACTCCTCCATCACTCCTCTCCGAACAGCGACCGGTTCCGACGGACGACGGCCGCCCCGCTCGAGACTGATGCACGTTCGTGTATACATATGTTCCGAGGGGCGACGATCGACGCACAAACACGGGGGTTTTTATCGGTCGCTCGTCTACCCGCTCTCATGACTGATGGGCGGGGCGAGACTCCCCGGCGAACGGGAATGACCGAGAAGTGCGGCGTCGTCGGCGTCTCACTCGACGGTCGTAACGCGGCGCGGCCGCTGTACTACGGCCTCTACGCGCTCCAGCACCGCGGCCAGGAGTCGGCGGGGATCGTCACCCACGACGGGTTCCAGCAGCACAGCCACGTCGACACGGGGCTCGTCGGCGACGTCTTCGGGGAGCACGACCTCGACGCGCTGGCCGGCCACGCCGGCATCGGCCACGTCCGCTACCCCACGTCGGGCAGCCTCGACACCAGCTGCGCCCAGCCGTTCTCGGTCTCGTTCAAGTCCGGCTCGCTCGGCCTCAGCCACAACGGCAACCTGGTGAACGCCGACGAGATCCGCGACGAACTCGCGGGAATCGGCCACGCCTTCACGAGCGACGGCGACACCGAGGTGATCGCTCACGATCTCGCGCGGAACTTACTCGAGGAGGACCTGATCCGCGCCGTCAAGCGCACGATGGGGCGCATCCACGGCTCCTACTCGCTGGCGATCAGCCACGACGAGACGATCATGGGGGTGCGCGACCCGCAGGGGAACCGTCCGCTCTGTCTCGGAAAACTCGAGGACGGTTACATGATCGCCTCGGAGTCGGCGGCGATCGACACCCTGGACGGCGACCTCGTCCGCGACGTCCGCCCGGGCGAACTCGTCGTCCTGCGAGACGGCGGGAGCGGCTTCGACTCCTACCAGCTGTTCGAGGCCGAGAACACGGCTCACTGCTTCTTCGAACACGTCTACTTCGCCCGCCCGGACAGCGTCATCGACGGCACGCTCGTCTACGAGGCCCGCCGGGAACTCGGCCGCAAGCTCTGGGAGGAAAGCGGCGTCGTCTCGGACGTGGTGATGCCCGTTCCGGACTCGGGGCGGGCGTTCGCGGCTGGCTACGCCGAGGGCGCGAACGAGGAGAGCGACGCGGACGTCGAGTTCGCGGAGGGGCTGATGAAAAACCGGTACGTCGGCCGGACGTTCATCATGCCCACCCAGGACGAGCGCGAGCGGGCGGTTCGCCTGAAGCTCAACCCGATCAAGAGCACCGTCGAGGGCAAATCCGTCACCCTCATCGACGACTCGATCGTCCGCGGGACGACGTCGACGCAACTCGTCCAGTTGCTCAAAGATTGCGGTGCGGCCGAGGTTCACATGCGCATCGGCGCGCCGCCGATCGTCGCCCCCTGCTACATGGGAATCGACATGGCCACCCGCGAGGAGCTCATGGCCGCCGATAAGTCGACCGACGAGATCCGCGAGGCGATCGACGCGGACAGCCTGTCGTACCTGTCGGTCGACGCCGTCGCCGAGGTCCTCCAGCGCGAGCGGCTCGACCTCTGTCTGGGCTGTGTCACCGGCGAGTACCCCTACGACATCGAAGGCGAGGCGACCGACCGCGAGGTGACGCGACCGGAGATCGGAGACGAGTCGGTGTTCGCCGACGACTGACCCCTCGACGTCACGGCCGGCCATCCGGCGGATTCGACGGCTGCGGGTGCGGCGAGTACGTCGACCGCGTGGCGAGTCCGACCGCTCCCGCCTCGAGGGTCAGTACAGCTGATGTAACAGCACGTAGACGACCGTTCCGAGCGCGAATGAGACGAGCCACAGCGCCGCCGCGATCCGGCCGATCGTTGGATGACGCGTCCGGGGGAGTTCGGCGATCGAGTGGCTGGCAGCGAGCAAGAGAACGTAGTACAGCAGCGGGATGCAGACGATCGCGAGCAGCATGTGGACGCCGAGTACGGGGAGGTAGACGAACCGGTAGACCGCGTCGGGGCCGGTGAACTCGGCGGCGCCGCCGACGACGACCAGCCGGTAGAGATAGAGGACGAGAAACGTCGCGAACAGCGCGACCGAGACGAGCATGAGCGTTCGATGGCGGTCGATGCGCCGCCGGCGAACGGCCCGCCAGCCGGCGAGAATCGTCCCGATCGCGACCAGGCTGATCGCGGCGTTGATCGCCGGAATGGCGTCGAGTACCCACTCCGGTGGCGCGGGAACGGCGCTCGAGGGGATCACGCCGCCCGCCGCGCTGAAGACGAGCGCCAGCGATACCACACTCAACAGCCCGGTAAGCAGCGGAACTCGCTCTCGAGTGACGTACTCCATAGCCGGTTCTCGGTGGCGGGTACAAAAAGCGATTACTGTCCGGCGCGGTCGACAGTCTTCTGAATACAAATATTGCTTGCATACTCCGGGCGTGGAACCGTGTGATCGGGTCGTATTCGTTGAGACGCCTCCGACGATGGAGGCCTCGGGAGGAATCTGTGTGCGGTTACGGGCGGGCGTTGTGCGGCGGTCGCCCGTACACTGGACTTTTGCCGGCGTGGTGTGCCACCGACGTCCCTCCATCTTGTCGAGTGTAGCGACGGCTCGGAGGGGTGCTTCTCGCGATACGACGGTGTTCGAGACCGAAAGCGACGGCTCGAGTTCCCGGTCACCGATGAGCGTCGCTCGCCGGTCGGTGGTACCGCAGTAAGGTTATGCGTGGGTGATGTCCACGAAGGGAGATCACCTGCATCGTGTGGCGGGAAACCCGCGCGTGCGATGCGTGGGACCGGATTTGAACCGGCGGACCCCTACGGGACAGCGCCCTCAACGCTGCGCCGTTGGCCTAGCTTGGCTACCCACGCTCGCGTCTGCTTTTCTGCACTCAACCGTATCCAGTGTGGTTATAAAAGCCCTTTCCTTTGCCGCGCGTCTGCGTCGGGGTCGCACGCGGTCACCGGGAACGGAGATTTGAAATGCGGCAGGTGCCAAACGATGGCATGGCTAAGTACTCGACGGGGTCGTCGTCGGGTGGCGGCGGAACGACCTGCGAGCTCTGTGGCGCCGAGAGCGACTCGCTCCGACTGGCGACCGTCGCCGGCGCCGAACTCGAGGTCTGTTCGAGCTGTGCCCCACACGACGACACGCGGAAGACGAAATCGAACCGCTCGCGCGGAGAGTCCCAGGGAAGTGGCCGGGACGAGACGAGCCGGAAGAAACGCGCGGCCCAGAACGTCGCGAAGGCGAACCCCGTGTGGGACGGCGACTCGGAGCACTGGGAGCGCGAGGGGACGAACTACGACGAGGACCCGCTTCCGTACCTCGTTTCGGGCTACGGCGAGGTGCTGACAGAGGCGCGCCAGGAGGCGGGTCTCCAGCGCGAGGAGCTCGCGACGGAACTCGGCGCTCGAGAGTCGGACCTGCTCGCGGTCGAGCAGGGCCGTGCGACCCAGGCCGGCGTCGGCGGCGGCCTGATTACGGCTCTCGAGGAGCGCCTCGGGATCGAACTCGCGGAGTAGCCGGTTACAGGCTGCGCCGGTAGCCACACGCCGGACAGCGCATCGTTCCCTCGGCGATCAGCAGGAAGCTCCGGTCGCACCGACCGCACGGGCCGCCGACGGCGATGCCGGCGTCCTGTGCCACTGCTTTCAGCGTGTTGTGAACCTGCGTGAGACGTCGTTCCGTGACCTCGAGGCGCTCGACGGTCTGTTCGAGCTGCCTGTGCGCCAGCTGGCGGCGACGCTGTTCCGTGACGGTAGGGGAACGTGGTGCCATGTGACCCGTAGGCTGCCACCGGATAAAGCCTGCGTCATTAGGTAGCACGGTATGCGACCGTCGGCCGTTCCTGACTGTTCGGCACCCGACGGGGCGTCGGCGGCCACCGCCCCGTCGTCCGGGCCCGGCGGGCAGACTTTTATCCGAGGCGGACGGAGTGTGAGCGATGAGCGGACAACGGGCGGCAGCGGAGCCGTACACCACACGATTCGAAACCGAGGTGACGGCAGTCGACGGCACGCGGATCTGGCTCGAGACGAGTTACTTCTACGCCGAAAGCGGCGGGCAGCCGGCCGACCGCGGGACGATCGGTGACGTTCCCGTCGACGACGTCCAGATCGTCGACGGCGAACACGTCCACGTCCTCGCCGAGGAGCCGTCGTTCCGGGCGGGCCACCGGGTCATGTGCTCGATCGACTGGGCCTTCCGGATGTACTGTATGCGCGCGCACACGGCGAGTCACATCCTTTACGGCGCAGGTCGACGGCTCCTCTCGGACCTCGGCTACGGCGGGTTCGACATCGGCGAGGAGAAAGTCCGGGTCGACCTCGAGACGACGACGACGATCGGCGACGAGACGCTGGTCGAACTCGACGAACTGGTCAACCGGGCGGTCTGGGAGTCCCGTCCCGTCTCCTGGGAGGAGCTCTCAGCCGCCGAGGCCCGCGAGCACGAGTCGATCGCGTTCAACGAGGCGACCGAGGAGGGCGCGATGAGCCGGGGCCGAGTTCGGGTCGTCACGATCGGCGCGGCCGACACCAGCGGGCGCCCCGACCCGCGAGCCAACGGGAACGGGGCCGACGCCTGGGACGTCGCCGCCTGCGGCGGAACGCACGTCCGAAACACGCGCGAAGTCGGCCCCGTCACCGTCCTCGACCGGTCCAATCCGGGCGAGGGGCTGACGCGGATCGAACTCGCCGTGGGGCCGCGGGCGATCGAGCGTCGCACCGCCGAAAAGCGCGCGACGCTCGCCGGCAAGGACGTCCTCGGCGCCGCCGTCGACGCCGTCCCCGCCGAACTCGAGCGGCTCCGAGACGAGCGCGAATCGCTGGCCGGGCGCGTTCGAACGCTCGAGGGCGAACTCGTCGCGCAGCGACTCGACGCGGCGTCGCCGGTCGACCGCGACGATGGTCGGTGGCTCCTCGCTACGGTGTCGGGCGTCGAGCCGGACACCGTCGGCGAGGCCGCTCGAGCGCGGTGTGCGGAGTCGGCTGCGGACGTGGTCGTCGTCGCCGGTGAGACCGGACAGCCGTTCGCCGTCGTCGCCTCCGCGGGCTCGCCGGCGGCGTCTGCGGTCGTCGACGAACTCACCGCCGAGTTCGGCGGCGGGGGCGGCGGTTCCGAGACCGCGGCTCAGGCTGGCGGCTTCGACGCCTCGCCCGCGGAGATCGTCGGCTTCCTCGAGTGACGGCGTCCGCCCGTCGTTCGGCCACCGTGAGAGCAACACGTCATTGAGTCGAGCGTGTGAACGTCTCACTGGTGGGCCTCGAGGGAGTTCGCGCTCGCTCGACCCCGCCGGGAGGTATAAGGTTTTACTACGACTCGAGTCAGTGGTGTCGTATGGGCATCGACTACTCACAGCTCCACGACCCCAACGCCGAGTACACGATGCGGGACCTCTCGGCGGAAACCATGGGCGTCACGCGAGCGCGCGGCGGCGACCGCGACGTCGAGATCACCGATATTCAGACGACGATGGTCGACGGCAACTTCCCGTGGACGCTCGTGCGCGTCTACACCGATACGGGGATCGTCGGCACCGGCGAGGCCTACTGGGGCGCCGGCGCGCCCGAGTTGATCGAGCGGATGAAGCCGTTTCTGCAGGGGGAGAACCCGCTGGATATCGACCGGCTCACCGAACATCTCGTCCAGAAGATGTCCGGCGAGGGCTCGCTCGCGGGCATCACGGTGACCGCGATCTCGGGCATCGAAATCGCGCTGCACGACCTCGCGGGGAAGATCCTCGACGTTCCCGCCTACCAGCTTCTCGGTGGGAAGTACCGCGATCAGATGCGCGTCTACTGCGACTGTCACACCGCCGACGAGGCCGACCCGACGGCCTGTGCCGACGAGGCCGAACGCGTCGTCGAAGAACTCGGCTACGACGCGCTGAAGTTCGACCTCGACGTTCCCTCGGGCCACGAGAAAGATCGCGCGAACCGCCACCTGCGCGACGTCGAAATCGACCACAAAGTGAGCATCGTCGAGGCGGTCACCGAGCGCGTCGGCCACCGCGCCGACGTAGCTTTCGACTGTCACTGGACGTTTTCGGCGGGGAGCGCCAAACGCCTCGCGAGGGCGCTCGAGGACTACTCGGTCTGGTGGCTCGAGGACCCCGTGCCTCCGGAGAACCACGACGTCCAGCGGGAGGTCACCCAGTCGACGACGACCCCAATCACGGTGGGCGAGAACGTCTACCGCAAGCACGGCCAGCGCCAGCTGCTCGAGAACCAGGCGGTCGACATCATCGCGCCGGACATGCCGAAGGTCGGTGGGATGCGCGAGACGAAGAAGATCGCGGACCTCGCGGACATGTACTACGTGCCGGTCGCGATGCACAACGTCTCCTCGCCGATCGCGACGGTCGCGAGCGCCCACGTCGGCGTGGCGATCCCGAACTCGCTGGCCGTCGAGTACCACAGCTACCAGCTCGGCTGGTGGGAAGACCTGGTCGAGGAAGACGTCATCGAGGAGGGCTACATCGAGATCCCCGAGGAGCCGGGCATCGGCGTCACGCTCGACATGGACGCCGTCGCCGAGCACATGGTCGACGGCGAGGAGTTGTTCGACGAGGCGTAGCTTCGTCGAGCCAGCGAATCTCCGATTTGTGCTGTGCGACTGAGCGAACCGACCTCGAGAATCCGATCGTTGCCGTGCGGTGAGAAACGCGCTTTACCGGGCTCGAACCCCCTCTCCGTTCCTCGGCCGAGTCACTCCTCGTCGCGACGCGGGGCGTTCTGTTTCCCGAGGTCGTCGTCGCCGTCGTCGACCTCGTCGGGGTCGCGGTCGATGCGCTCGAGTTCGTCCTCGATCTCCGCCTCCCGTTCCGCCTCGTGCTCGTCTCGCCGGTCGGTATCGTCTTCTGCCATGTTCGGCGGTACCACCGAAACGCGTGTGGGCGTTGTGCCGGCGAGTGCAACCGGTAGGTGTCGCGGACCGTGACCGTCACGGCGCGGACACGAAAGACAGATAAAAGGGCCCGCGCTGTAAACACACAGATATGGACGTTCCGTACGACCTCACCTCGTACGTTCGAGTGTTGAAGATGGCGACGACACCGACGAAACAGGAGTTCCTCCAGGTCTCGAAGATCGCCGGCGCCGGAATCCTCTTCATCGGATTCATCGGCTTCGTGATCGGCGTGGTCATGCTCCTGTTGACGGGTACAGGTGGCGTCTGATGCCGATCTACGCCGTAAAGACCACTGCGAGCCAGGAGCGAACGGTCGCAGAGATGATCATCAACCGCGAGGAGCCGGAGGTCCACGCCGCCCTGGCGCCCGACTCGCTCACCTCCTACGTGATGGTCGAAGCCGACGGCAACGCCGTCTTGGAACGGGTGCTCGAGGACATTCCCCACGCGCGTAGTATCGTTCCCGGCGAGTCGGACATCTCCGAAGTCGAGCACTTCCTCTCGCCGAAGCCGGACGTCGAGGGGATCGCCGAGGGAGACATCGTCGAGCTCATCGCGGGACCGTTCAAGGGTGAGAAGGCCCAGGTCCAGCGCATCGACGAGGGCAAAGATCAGGTGACGGTCGAACTGTACGAGGCGACGGTTCCGATTCCGGTGACGGTTCGCGGCGACCAGATTCGGGTGCTGGATTCGGACGAACGGTAACGGACTACAACTCGTTCGTCAGCGCCTGAACGTCGACGACCGCTTCTATCTCTTCGAGCACCCGCTCGCGGTGACGGACGTCCTCGGAGTTCGCCCCGTAGGCGCGGACGTACTCCGCGCGGCTGTGTTCGGTGAACACGTGTCTGATAGCGACGTACCCGTCGGGAACGACCGTTCCACAGACCTTACACTCGAGACGCTCGTGTTCGTTCGCTTGGTGGCGGATCGCCGATTCGACGTCGTCGAAGGCGGCACCGCAGTCGTCGATCCCGCATTCCCAGGCCATTCGTTCTCGTTCGCTGAATCGTCGGGCCGTGGTTATGGCCTTTTCGCCACTCGACGGCGTGACCCCGACGCCAAATCAGAATTCATAACCCCCCGGTCGTGAAAGCTGCCCCCGTGAGCGATGGAGTGACGGCTCGAGTCGACTGCCACGTGAAGGTTTTGAACGAACGGGTGCTCGAGCGCGCGCGGCGGGCGAACCTCGACGCGATCGTCTACGCCCCGCACTTCACTCGGCTCCCGGAGATTCGCGCCCGCGCCGATCGCTACTCCAGCGACGACCTGCTCGTGATCCCCGCCCGCGAGGTGTTCACCGGCTCGTGGCGAACCCGGAAACACGTCCTCGCGGTCGGCCTCGCCGAGCCGGTGCCGGATTTCATCACCCTCGAGGCGGCGATGGCCGAGTTCGAGCGCCAGGACGCGGCGGTCCTCGCGCCGCACCCGGAGTTCGCGAACGTCTCGCTGACCGAAGCCGACCTCCGGGAGCACCGCGAGGCGGTCGACGCCGTCGAGATCTTCAACCCCAAACACCGCCCGGCCCACAACCGGCGAGCCAGGGAGATCGCGGACGAACTCGATCTCCCGCCGTTTACCTCCTCCTACGCCCACCTGTCGGGCTCCGTGGGCGTCGCCTACACCGAGTTCGAACTGGAAAGCGGCCTCGAGCGCGGGGCGGACCTCGTTCGCGCCTTCCGCGAGCGAGCGCCCCGCCGGGTCGTCTACGACAACGGATTCCGGCGCTGGCGGACGACGGCCGCCGAACTCGGCCACCTCTTTTACGAGAACACCTGGGAGAAGGTCGACCGGCTGTTCCTCTCGGGCACCGAGCCGACCCACCCGCGACACATCGCCTACGGCGGGAAGTTCGACGACGTCGCAGTGTACTGATTCCGCTCGGCCTCCATCCACTAAACCGACCCCTCTCGTCCTTCCTCCGCGGCACGCGCTGCGTCAAGGGCGAACTCGCGTGAGCCCTCGACTCGACTCCGCGTGAGGGGCGAGCGAGGCGGAGCCGAGCGAGTCGGTTGGGGAGGGTGAGGCTTCGGTGTGTTTCGTGCGAGTGCTTCGTCGCCGACCGCCGATCCGGGCCTCGAACTCCCTGCGTTCGATTCGCCGGAAACCGATCCTACTGAGCTTCGATTTTTCCGCCCCTCGCACCCGCCCACGGGATGAACAGGTGCTCGACGAACAGCACGGCAATCAGATAGACCGGGAGGCCGTACAGAAGGATGAGAAGGGGGGCCGAGACGATCATCGGCTGGTTTCCGCCGATGAGATCAGTCGTCATAATCGTCAAGAGGTAGGCGATCACCGCGAGGAACCAGTCAGTCCGATCCATACTACCTGAACATCATGTATCCGGGTAAATGATTTCGGTTCTACCTATCACCCGCGTACGTAGCCGAATCCTCGCCTACGCGGAGCGCCGTCGTACTTACTGAGAGGTCCTCGAGAGCGTCTCCCGAACCCGCTCCCAGTGGCTCCCCTTCCAGAACAGCTGTCCGCACTCGAGACACCGCCACACCCCCGTTCCCGACGGATCGGGGGCGTACTCGGGCGTCCGCTCCTCCGGCTCGACCCGCTCGAGACGCCCGTTGCACCGCCCACAGCGCGTCGGCTCGTCGGGTAACTCGAGGGAAACGCCCGCACCCGATAGTTCCGCCAACTGATCCTCGACCTCCCGCGCCGCGAGCAGGATCGACCGCTCCTCGGGGAGTCGTCCCGCGAGTTCGACGTCTCGAGTCACGACCACCCGTTCCTCCGCGCGGGCGACGGCGAGCAGGTCGTCGTCGGCCTCGAGGCCCCGCTCACCCGCATACGCGGTGTCGTAGCCACACATCCGCAGGTAGGCGACGAGGCCGCCGCACATCACGTCGAGCAGGAATCGGGGTTCGGTTTCGGCCATCCGTCTCTGGCGGGCCGAGGGTCAGTGCAGGAACGCCCGGACGTCCTCGAGCGGCCAGGTGTTGAGCACGTCCGCGGGTTCGGCCCAGCCGCGGCGGGCGGTGTGGACCCCCCAGCGCATGTACTCGAGGGTCGACGGCCGGTGGGCGTCGGTGTTGACCGCGATGACCGCACCCGCCTCGATGGCCGCTTGCACGGCGCTGCCCCGCAGGTCGAGTCGGCGGGGGTTGGCGTTGACCTCGAGGGCGGTGCCGTGTTCGGCGGCCGCCTCTCCGAGGGCTGCGGCGTCGATAGCGAGCCCCTCGCGCTGGTTGAGCAGCCGGCCGCTCGGGTGGCCCAGAATATCGACGGCGGGGTTCTCGATCGCCCGCAGCAGGCGCTCGCCGGCGACATCGGAGTCCTGGTCGAGCGCGCTGTGTGGCGAGGCGACGATCACGTCCAGGGCGTCGATCACCGCATCGGAGAGGCCGATATCGCCCTCGGCGTCGACGTTCGCCTCGATGCCCGTAAAGACCTCGAGGTCGACGCCCGCCGCGGCGTCGCGGATCGCCTCGACCTGCTCGAGGATCTCGTCGTTCGAAAGACCCATATCCGCCACCACGCCCGGCCCCTCGGCGTGGTCGGCGATCGCGTAGTACTCGTACCCCCGCTCCACGGCGGCGGCGATCATCTCCTCGATCGTGTTGTTGCCGTCGGACCACTCGGTGTGGGTGTGGAGGTCGCCGCGGACGTCCGCACGCTCGAGCAGGTCCGGAAGGGTGCCGTTCGCCGCGGCGTCGATCTCGCCTCGATCCTCGCGCAGTTCGGGGGCCATCCACGGGAGCCCGAGCGCCTCGTACATCCCCTCCTCGGTTTCCCCTGCCACACGCTCGCCGACGCGCTGGCTTCCGTCGGACCCCCGGTCCGACGACGTTCGCGAACCGTCGGTTCCCTCACCGGAATCGGGGTCGTCGATCTCCGAGACGTCGAAGGCGCCGTACTCGTTGAGCTTCATCCCGCGCTCGATGGCGTAGTTACGCAGGCGGACGTTGTGATCCTTGCTTCCGGTGAAGTACTGCAGTGCGGAGCCGAACTCCTCGGGGACGACGACTCGCAGATCGACGCGGATCTCGCCGACGCGGACGCTCGCCTTCTCGGGGCCGGACTCGATCTCGGCGTCGACGGAGTCCCACTCGAGCAGCGACTCGATCACCGCCTCCGCATCTTCCGTGGCGGCGAGGACGTCGACATCGCCGATCGTCTCGAGCCACCGGCGGATCGAGCCCGCCACCTCGCAGCGTTCGACCGCCTCGAGCCCCTCCAGAAACGCCAGCACGTCGTCGGCGAGCGGGCGGGCCTCGCCCAGGAGCTGGCGCTGGCCGATCTCGCGGGCGAAGTCGATGTTCGCGAGGATGTTCTCCTCGGTTTTGGGACCGAACCCTTTCACTTCCCGAATCTCGCCCGCCTCGGCGGCTTCCTCGAGGTCGTCCAGGGTCTGTATCTCGAGTTCCCGGTACAGCGATCCCACCGTCTTCGGACCGACGCCCTCGACCCGCGTCAGGTCCGCGATATCGACGGGCAGCTCCGCGCGCAGTTCCTCGAGCTCCTCGATCTCGCCCGTTTCGACGTACTCGACGATCTTCGCGGAGATGGCGTCGCCGACGCCCTCGATCTCCCCGATCGCCGCCTCGTTCCCGGACTCGACGTAGTTCGCGATCGGCGCCGGGTGGGCGCTGATAGCTTCGGCGGCCCGGCGGTAGGCGCGGGGCTTGTACTCGACGTCGTTCGCCTCGAGTAAGTCGGCGAACTCCTCGAAGCGGGCGGCGAGTTCGGCGTTGGTCGTCATCGCCCCCTCCGTGCCGCCCCGCCGTCGTCGTTGCCCAGCGCCTTCTTGAGAAACGACATCCAGCGCTTGCGGTCGGCGGCCTGCTGGGCCTGCTGTTCGCGCTCTAAGTCGGTCGGGCCGAGACTCTGGAGGGCGTTCAGCGCCCGGTCGATCCCGATGACGCTTCGGGCGAGTTCGTCGCCCTCCGCACGGGAGATGTCGCCCTCCTCGATCCGTTCGATGCGCTCTAAGCGCTCGCGTCGCAGGTTCTTCTTCGCGCGCTCGACGCGGTCGCGTTCTCCCGGGGGAACCGTCTCGCGGCGCTTGATCTCGAAGACGAACTGCTGGAGGTCGATCTCCTCGCCCTGGATCTCGATGGTTTCCGGGATGTCCGCGCCGACGGTGGCCCCGTCGCGCTCGACGCGCTCGAGCAGCTGCTTGCGCTCGTATCCTTTCACACCCGTCTCTCCGGGTTGCGGCGGCAAAAATCTACGTCCGACGGCGGGCGTTAACCCCAAACCCCTTAGCGGTTCCACGCATAGCTCCGGCCGATGGCAACGTGCGACGTGTGTGGGAAGTCCGAAAACATGCCGTACAACTGTCGGCACTGCGGGGGTACGCACTGTGGCGAACACCGGCTCCCGGAGAATCACAACTGTACGGGACTGCACAGCTGGAACGACCCGGGCGGCGTGTTCGATAGCGGATTCGACGACAGCGTGAACGGCGGCGGCGCGACGGCCTCGAGTCTCACCGATCGACTGCCGTTCGATACGGGTCCCGGCGGGCCGCTCGCGTACTTCCGCGGGAACATGACGTACACGTTCCTCGCGCTGATGTGGCTGACGTTCCTCTTGCAGTGGCTCTCGCTCATCGTCGGCGGGGCCGGGCTCCACCGGGCGCTGTTCGTGTTGACCCCGCAGAACCCGGAGTACGTCTGGACCTGGGTGACGTCGGTGTTCGCCCACGATCCGCTCGGCATCTGGCACATCGTCTTCAACAGCATCGTGATATTCTTCTTCGGGCCGCTGGTCGAGCGCTACGTCGGCTCGCGTAACTTCGCGATCCTCTTCGTCGTCAGCGGCGCCCTCGCGGGGCTCAGCCAGATCGCTGTCCAGCTCTTCCAGGGCGTCCCACCGGCCGGGGGCGGTGTCCTCGGGGCCAGCGGCGCCGCGCTCGCGATCATGGGCGTGCTTACGATCCTGAACCCGAACCTCAAGGTGTACCTGTACTTCATCCTCCCGGTGCCGATCTGGCTGCTGGCCGTCGGGACCGCCGTCATCAGCGTCTTCTTCATCGGCACCGGCGGCGGCGGCACGATCGCTCACGCGGCCCACCTCGTCGGACTCCTCATCGGTCTCGGCTACGGCGAGTACGTCAAGCGGACGAAGAACATCCGCACCCAGAACCAGTTCCAGCTCGGCGGCGGTCCGGGCGGTCCCGGAGGACCGGGCGGCCCCGGTGGGCCTGGCCGCGGCCGGTTCTGAGCCGGCGCCCAGTCAGCTGCGGTATCGAACCCGCGCCGCTTGCAACCCCGCCACTCATTTCCCCGTCTCGAGTACCCCACACCCATGACCCGCCTCTCCCGTCCGGATCTCGTCCCCGACGCGAGTCTCACGCGCGAGGAAATGGAGACGCTGCAGCGCGAGATCGCCGAGAGCGCCGTCTTCGAGGACGAGTTCGCGTTCGACCCGTCGCTGCTCGCCGATCCGCTCGCGGCGACCGCCAGCGGGACGGACCCGCCGGTCGTCGCCGGCGTCGATCAGTCGTTCCTGCTCGAGGACGAGCGGGCCGTCAGCGCCGTCGTCGCAGTGCGAGCCGGCGAGGTGATCGAACGCGCGCACGCGGTGACGCCGCTCGAGATCCCGTACATTCCCGGCCTGCTCTCCTTTCGGGAGGGACGGCCGATTCTCGAGGCCGTCGAGGCCCTCGAGATCGACCCCGACCTATACCTGTTCGACGGCAGCGGCCGCATCCACTTCCGGCAGGCCGGCATCGCGACCCACATGGGCGTCGTCCTCGACGCCCCCGCGATCGGGGTCGCCAAGAGTCTGCTCTGTGGCGTCCCTCGGGAGGAGACGGCAGGACTCGAGGCCGGCGCTCGGGTTGGGATCGAGGCGAATTCTCGAGTCGACGCCCCCGGTGGAACCCTGATCGGCTACGCGGTCCAGACCAAACAGTACGAGTCGTCCAATCGCCACGTCAATCCGCTGTACGTGAGTCCGGGCCACCGCGTGGGACCGGAGACGGCCGCCGACGCGGTGCTCGCGCTGTCGTCGGGGTACAAACTGCCAGAGCCGGTTCGCCTGGCTGATTCCTACGCCGAGGAGGCAAAGCGGGAGATCGGAGGGCGATGAGGGCGCGCTCGTTGCGGCGGCTCGGCCCGCAGCCGTCGCCGGCGGCCGGGAACGCTACCGAACGCCGGTGATCGCGAGGTGCGCTCCGCCCGTCTCGGCGTCGGTGATCGACAGCTCCCAGCCGTGTGCGTCGACGACGTCCCGGATGATCCGGAACCCGAACCGACCGTCGCTCTCGGCGTCCGTCCGTCCCAGCAGTCGCTCCCTCTGCTCGGAATCGATTCCGGGGCCGTCGTCTTCGACGTAGAACCCGTCCTCGAGCGCACCGACGCGAACGCCGACGGTCGATCCGCCGTGTTCGACGCTGTTTCGGAACCCGTTCTCGAACAGCTGCTGGAGCCAGCTGACGTCTGCGGTGACCGACCGGTCGCCGTCGATCTCGAGCGTCGCCCCGTCGGTGTCGACCGCCGTCCAGGCGTCGCGGGCCAGCCGTTCGAGGCGCCGCTCCTCGAACTCGCCGACGCCCTGACCGGTTCGTGCGATCGCGAGCAGCCCCTCGACGATCGACGCCGTCCGGTCGATACCCTGCTCGACGTCCTCGAGGTAGGCCAGTTCGCCCGTTTCCTCGGCGAGTTCGGTGTACCCCTTCGCGACGGTGAGCGGGTTCCGCAGGTCGTGTGCCAGGACGCCGGCGAACTCCTCGAGACGCTCGTTTTTCGTACGCAGCTGTCGTTCACGGTCGACACGATCCATCGTCCCCTGGATCATCGCGGCCAGGATCATCGCGAACTCGCGGTCCTTGTCGTCGAACTCGCGGGCCGTCGTCGAGCCGGCGACCAGGACCCCGTATTCGCCGAGCGGAACGATAATCTCGCTTTCGATCGCGCTGTCCGGATTGTACGCGTCCGGGTCGGCGGTGACGTCGCTCGAGACGAACGGCTCGCCCGTCGTGAACACGCGCCAGGCGATCCCCGTCCCGCGTTCGATCGACGGCGAGTCCCCCAGTAGCTCCACCGCCTCCTCGGTCGTCGCGATCGGTCGGAGGACGTCCGACCGCTCGTCGTGGGTCATGACGGCCGTGATCGGCTGGTTCAGAATGGACTTCGCCGCCGAAACGGCGACCGCGCCGATCGCCTCCGTCGTCTCGCACTCGAGCAGCCGCGTGCCAACCTCGGCGAGGGCCTGCATGCTCTCCTCGCGCTGTTTGAGCTCGGTGATCTCCGTCGCGATCCCGTAGATGGCGTACGGCTCGCCGTCGGCGTCGAACAGCGGCACCCGCACGTTGAAAAACACCCGGCGCTGGCCGTCGAACCTGAGCTCCTCGAGGTGCTCGAGCGGTTCCGCGCGCTCGAGCACCTCGCTGTCCATCGCCCTGATCTCCTCGACGTTCGCGTCGGCGTGGATCTCCTCGGTTCGCTTGCCGAGTATCTCGTCGCGGGATCGGCCGAGGAGGCGCTCGAACGTCGGATTGACGTAGAGGTACCGCCAGTCGAGGTCCTTCATGTAGACCACCGCGGGCGTGTTCTCGAGGATCGTCTGCAGCTGATCGCGAGTGCTTCGCAGCTCCTCGGTCGTGCGCTTCATCTCCGTGATGTCCCTGGAGGTGATCACGAACTCGCGGGTGTTGACCACCGCGGCGACGTCGCCGTTGACCGGGAGGTTTCGGCCGACTCCCTCGAGGTACACCCACGATCCGTCGGCGCGACGAAACCGGAACACAACGCGGCCCGTGCGCCGATCGTCGGCCGTGATCACGTCCAGAAAGACGGCGGCGGCGTCACCGATGTCGTCCGGGTGGATGTAGTCGAAGATGCGCTCTCCGACCAGCTCTTCGGGGTCGTAGCCCAGCACCTCGCTGATCGACGGGCTCTCGTATCGGATCGTGCCGTGCTCGTCGAGCACCGTCACGACGTCCGACGTGTTCTCGATGAGACTCGAGAAGAGGGTGGCGCGCTCTCGCAGTTCGGCGAGTTCGGACGCGCGCTCGACCGTCCGCCGGATGCGGCTGACGACGGCGGTCGGTGCATGGAGCTCCTCGGACACCCAGTCGTCGCGACGCTCGAGTCCACCCGCCGGATCGGAGTCGGTCTCCCCGCCCGCTCCCTCGAGGACGTACACGAACGGAACGGACGGCCACGCCGACCGGAGCTCGTCGGCCGCCGGCGACGTCGCGGCGTCGTGATAGAGCACGCAGTCGACCGCGTCCGTCTCCGTCCACCCCTCCCCGGTCACGACGGTGACCGTTATTTCGCTGTCGACCTCCTCGAGCGAGCGTGCGTGCTCGTCACCCTCGGCTCCCCGGGAGACGACATAGCAGATATGCATATAATACGCCCACACTGTCGAGTGGTATAAATCAGCACGTCTCCGCAACATCGGCCGACGGCGCTCGAGACGCTGCGCGGTGTTCGCGGAGTAGAGTTGGAAAAGCGCGCTGGCTGGGATTTGAACCACGCCCGAGAACCCGCTCGCTTCGCTCGCGGAACCTCGGTCTGATTCAAATCCAGATCCGATTTCTGTCGCTCACGGATTTGTTCGCGACAGAAATGCGCTGGCTGGGATTTGAACCCAGGTTGTGACCATGGCAAGGTCACGTGATACCACTACACTACCAGCGCCCTGCTGCACTCTCAACTACTCTCGGAGGAGTGTATAAGGGTTGCGAATCGGGTCGGGGCGTGGACCACGTGGCCGTTTCGCACTCTCTCGACTGCGGCCCACCAGCAGCCCCTCGAGGCCGACCACCCCTCGAGCGGCGACGACAATCTGATAGCTGTGCGAACAATCCACATATTCATATACTCTACACCGATTCGATAGTGTGCTCGAGTCACACGAAATCTGCCCTGTGAGGCGTTCACAGCCGCGAACGATTCCGCTACCCTTTTAAGACATTGCCCACAAGGATCGCTACAGTCTAGTGACGAGGCGCCGAAGTGCTGGCATGACCGTCAGCGTGCTCGTGCCGTCGTCGCTCGCCCGCGAAGCCGAGGACAAACGCGAGGCAACTCGCAAACTCGGATACGTCGCCCGTGCGGCGACGATCTTTCGGGCGGATCGCCTGGTCGTCTTCCCCGATCCGGAAGGGGAGGACGGGCGATTCGGCGGCGGGTTCGTCCGCACCGTGTTGCGGTACGCCGCAACGCCCCCGTACCTCAGAAACGAGGCCTGGGGGATGCGAGACGAACTGGAGTACGTCGGCATCCTGCCGCCGCTCCGCGCCGCGTCACAGACCGGCTCCGAATCGAACGGTTCGGGGTCGTCAAGACAAGGAATCGTGACCGAGGTCGGACCTGATCATCGCGTCCGGGTCAATTGCGGCTTGCAACACCCGATCTCCCTCAACGTGCCTCCCGGAATGGAGGTCGAGGAGGGGGAACGCGTGACCGTCAGGATCTCTTCGCGACGACCGGTCCGGGCGAAACTCGAGGACGCCCCCTTACCGGGGCTCGAAGTCGAGTGGACGGACCTCCCAGCAGCACTCGGCCGTGAGGACGCCGGCGTTCGCATCGCAGCCTCCCGGTTCGGTGAGGAACTCACCGTCGGAAGGCTCGAGACGCTGGCCGGACGCGTAGCGCGCGACGGAATGACCGTCGCGTTCGGCGCGCCCGAGAGAGGGCTGCCGGAAATCCTGGGCATCGACCCATCTGCGGTCGGTGCCGAGGGCGACGCCGACGTCGAACCCGCCGATCCGGGGTTCGACCTCTGGCTCAATACGGTTCCGAACCAGGGAAGCGAGGTCGTGCGGACCGAGGAGGCTCTGTTCGCCACCCTCGCTCCCCTCTCACTCAGAGAGTGATAGAATGCCACAACCAAACGCACCACGCAAAGGCTCACTCGGGTTCGGTCCGCGAGGGCGTGCGACCAGCGAGGTCCCACGCTTTTCCTCGTGGCCGGACGACGACGGACAGCCGACGCTCCAGGGCTTCGCGGGCTACAAGGCCGGCATGACCCACGTGGTTATGGTCGACGACAAAGCGAACTCGCCGACCGAGGGAATGGAAGAGACCGTTCCCGTCACCATCGTGGAGACGCCGCCGATGCGCGCCGTCGCCCTGCGTGCGTACGAAGACACGCCGTATGGAATGAAGCCGCTAACCGAGGTCTGGACCGACGAGTTCGTTCCCGAACTCGACCGCGTTCTGGACCTTCCCGGTGACGACTACGACGCTGAGGCCGCGGAGGACGACCTCCGTGGCTACCTCGAGGACGGGCGCGTCGACGACGTTCGCGTCATCACGCACACGGTTCCCGGAGCCGTCCGCTCGGTTCCGAAGAAGAAACCGGACGTGATGGAGACGCGCGTCGGCGGCGGCTCCGTCGAGGAGCGCGTCGAGTTCGCACTCGAGACGATCGCAGAGGGCGGCGAACACGTCATGAACGACGTGTTCCGCCCCGGCGAGTACGTCGACGCGAGCGGCGTCACGAAAGGGAAGGGGACCCAGGGTCCCGTCAAGCGGTGGGGCGTCCAGAAGCGCAAGGGCAAACACGCCCGGCAGGGATGGCGCCGCCGCATCGGTAACCTCGGCCCCTGGAACCCGAGCCGCGTTCGCTCGACGGTTCCCCAGCAGGGTCAGACCGGCTACCACCAGCGGACGGAACTGAACAAGCGCCTCGTCGACCTCGGCGACGGCGCGGACGCGACGGTCGACGGCGGCTTCGTCAACTACGGCGAGGTCGACGGGCCACACGCGCTGATCAAGGGCTCGCTGCCCGGGCCGAACAAGCGCCTCGTGCGCCTTCGCCCGGCGATCCGACCCGGGGACCAGCCGCGCCTCGATCCCGAGGTGCGCTACGTCTCCACCGCATCCAACCAGGGATAAACAATGGAAGCAACAGTACGAGACCTGGACGGCGGCGACGCGGGCACGGTCGAGCTCCCGGCGATCTTCGAGACGGAGTACCGCCCGGACCTCATCAACCGCGCCGTTCGCGCCGCCCAGGCCAACCGAACCCAGGACTACGGCGCCGACGAGTTCGCCGGCATGCGCACGCCGGCGGAGTCGTTCGGTAGCGGCCGCGGGATGGCCCACGTCCCCCGACAGAACGGGCGCGCTCGACGCGTTCCCCAGGCCGTCAAGGGACGAAAGGCTCACCCGCCGAAAGCCGAGAAAGACCGAACCGAATCGATCAACAAGAAAGAGCGAAAGCTGGCCGTCCGCAGCGCCGTCGCTGCGACGACCGACGCCGACCTCGTCGCCGAACGCGGCCACGCGTTCGGCGAGGACACCGAACTCCCGCTCGTCGTGAGCGACGAGTTCGAAGAGCTCGTCAAGACGAAGGAGGTCGTCTCCTTCCTCGAGGAGCTCGGCGTCGACGCGGACATCCAGCGCGCCGAGGACGGCAAGAGCATCCGCGCCGGCCGCGGGACGACCCGCGGACGCAAGTACAAGACGCCGAAGTCGATCCTCTTCGTGACCTCGAGCGAGACCGGCCCCTCCCGGGCCGCCCGCAACCTCGCGGGCGCCGACGTGGCGACCGCAGCCGAGGTCAACGCCGAAGAGCTCGCCCCCGGTGCACAGGCCGGCCGACTGACGATCTGGACGGAGAGCGCGCTCGAGGAGGTGGCAGACCGATGAGTTCGATCATCGACTACCCCCTCGTCACCGAGAAGGCGATGAACGACATGGACTTCCAGAACAAGCTCCAGTTCGTCGTCAACGTCGACGCGACCAAACCCGAAATTCGGGAGGAGGTCGAGGAGCGCTTCGACGTCGAGGTCGTCAAGCTCAACACGCAGGTCACGATGAAAGGCAAGAAGAAAGCAACCGTCACGCTGGGCGACGACGACGACGCCCAGGAAGTCGCTTCGCGAATCGGGGTGTTCTAACGATGGGACGTCGCATCTTCGGCCAACGACGCGGTCGCGGATCGCCCACGTTCCGGGCACCGTCACACCGGTACAAGGCGAAGCTGAACCACAAGAAGCCCGAGGACGCGGACGTCGTCAGCGGAACGGTCGTCGGCATCGAACACGACCCCGCCCGCTCGGCGCCCGTCGCCGCCATCGAGTTCGAAGACGGCGAGCAGCGACTCGTCCTCGTTCCCGAGGGCGTCGCCGTCGGCGAGGAGATCCAGGTCGGCGTGAGCGCGGAGATCAAGCCGGGCAACACGCTCCCGCTCGCGGAGATCCCCGAGGGGGTTCCGGTCTGTAACGTCGAGGCGAACCCGGGCGACGGCGGTCGGTTCGCCCGCGCCTCCGGCGTCAACGCGGACCTGATCACCCACGACCGCGACGCCGCGATCGTCCAGCTGCCAAGCGGCGAGGTCAAGCGCCTCGACCCGCAGTGTCGCGCGACGATCGGTGTCGTCGCCGGCGGTGGCCGAACGGAGAAGCCGTTCGTCAAGGCAGGAAACAAGTACCACAAGATGCGCGCGCGAGGCACGAAGTGGCCTCGCGTGCGCGGTGTCGCAATGAACGCCGTCGACCACCCCTTCGGTGGCGGCGGCCGTCAACACCCCGGTCGCCCCAAGTCCGTCTCGCGGGACGCCCCGCCGGGCCGGAAGGTGGGCGACATTTCCTCGCGCCGTACCGGCCGAGGTGGTAACAAATGAGCCAGGAGTACCGAACCGGCCGCGAGGGTGAGGAGTTCACCTACCGCGGTCACACGCTCGAGGAGCTCCAGGAGATGGAGCTCGACGAGGTCGTTGAACTGTTCCCCGCACGCAAGCGGCGAAGCATCGAACGCGGGCTCACCGTCGAACAGCAGAAGCTGCTCGAGAAGGCCCGCACCAAAGACGAACAGGAGAGTGCGAACGCACCGATCCGAACGCATCTGCGCGACATGCCGATCCTGCCCGAGTTCGTCGGGCTCACCTTCGCGGTGTACACCGGCCAGTCGTTCGAGCGCGTTCGCGTCGAACCCGAGATGATCGGTCACTACCTCGGCGAGTTCCAGCTGACCCGGAACTCGGTCACGCACGGTCAGGCAGGGATCGGTGCGACCCGCTCGTCGAAGTTCGTCCCACTGAAGTGATCCACGCATGGGAATCAACTACTCAGTCGACGCCGACCCGGACTCCACCGCGAAAGCGATGCTCCGGGAGCGTCACATGAGCCACAAGCACAGCAAGGAGATCGCCCGCGAACTCAAGGGGCGAACCGTCGACGACGCCATCGAGTACCTCGAGGCCGTCATCGCCGGCGAGCGATCGGTGCCGTTCCGCTCGCACAACTCCGGCGTCGGCCACCGCTCGGACATCGACGGCTGGGACGCCGGCCGCTACCCCGAGAAGGCCAGCGAGGCGTTCCTCGACCTCCTCGAGAACGTCAGCGCGAACGCCGACCACCAGGGATTCGACGGTGGATCGATGGAGATCGTCCACGTCGCCGCCCACAAGGTCGGCGAGTCCATCGGCCGCAAGCCCCGCGCGATGGGGCGTGCAACGGCCTGGAACACCCCGCAGGTCGACGTCGAGATCGTGACCGCGGAGGTCGACGACGAAACAGAGGAGGGTGAAGACTGATGGCAGACGAACACCAGTTCATCGAAGACGGCCTGCAGCGATCCCAGATCGACGAGTTCTTCGCAGAGGAGCTCGGCCGTGCGGGCTACGGTGGCATGGACGTCGCCAAGACGCCGATGGGCACCCAGATCGTTCTCAAAGCCGAGAAGCCGGGGATGGTCATCGGCAAAGGCGGCGAGAACATCCGGAAGGTCACGTCGGCCCTCGAGGAGAAGTTCAACCTCGAGGACCCCCAGATCGACGTCCAGGAGGTCGACGAGCCCGACCTCAACGCGCGGATCGTCGCCGACCGACTGGCGAACGCCCTCGAACGGGGCTGGTACTTCCGGAAGGCCGGTCACACGACGATCGACCGCATCATGGACGCGGGCGCGCTGGGCGCCGAGATCGTCCTCGCCGGCAAGGTCACGGGCGCACGCTCGCGCGTCGAGAAATTCAACCGCGGCTACATCAAACACAACGGCGAGCCCGCCGAAGAGATCGTCGACCACGGTCAGGGCGTCGCGGTGATGAAACTCGGGACGATCGGCGTCACCGTCAAGATCATCCCGCCGGGAGCCGAGCTCCCCGACGACTTCCGCATCCACGAGGACATGGACCCCGAGGAGGTCGTCCCCGAAGCCGTCGAGTACAACGAGGGCGAGGGCGTCGAGGAACTGCTCGAGGAGCCCGCCGAAGATGTCGCCGACGAGCGAGCAGAAGACGAGCCCGAGGCCGAGTCCGAACCCGGTGAGGCCGCCGTCGACGAGGAGGTCGTCGAGGAGGTCATCGAAGAGGAAGTCGCCGACGAGGACGAGGAGGAAGCAGACGTCGCCGCCGAGGCGGACGAAGAGCTCGAGGAGCTCGACGAGGACGTCGAGGCCGAAGCCGAGGAGCTGCTCTCGGAAATGGACGAGGAGGGCGAGGCTGAGGCCTCGGACGAAGACGAGGAGGGTGATGCCTGATGGCGATCCTCCACACCGCCGAGATCCGCGACATGACGCCCGCCGAACGCGAGGCGGAACTCGAGGAGCTCGAGACGGAACTGCTGAACAACAAGGCCGTCCTCGCCGCTGGTGGTGCACCCGAGAACCCCGGAGAGATCGGGGAACTCAAGCGCACCATCGCCCGGGTCAAGACGATCCAGCGAGAAGAGGGCGACCTGGACGACGAGAGCGAAGAGTAACACGACAATGCCAGTGACACCCGAGACGCTGCCGCGACACGAACTCAACGGACTGCCCGTCCGCGTCGTCGAGAGCGACGACGATGGTCGGGAGGGTCTCGAGGGGCGCGTCGTCATCGAGACGGCCAACACCCTTTCGATAGAAGTTCGTGAGGACGGCGACTCTCGGGTGGTGATGGTACCGAAGTCGGGCACCGTCTTCGAGTTCGCGATTCCCCGCGACCTCGAGCCCACAGATGACGCCGCCGGAGACGCCAAGTCTCCGGGGACCGCGTCCAAACTGGCCGACACCAAACCCGGAGCGTCATCCGCTTCGGACTGCGCTGACGGCGACGCCGTCAGCCGTGCCAGCAGGCACGCCGCTGGCGAGGACGTGGCCTACGTTACGGTCGATGGGGGCCGCCTGCTCTCACGGCCCGCCCGACGCACCGAAACACACGGTGATTCACCATGGCAATAGGACTGGATGTAACACAGCCTCCGGAACCAGAGAACCCGGAGGAGTACGACTACTCGACGTGTCCGTTTTACGGCGATCTGCCGGTACGAGGTCAGACCCTCGTCGGCACCGTCGTCTCGACGGACATGGAGAAGACCGTAGTCGTCGAGCGAGAGTACGACGTGACGGTTCCGAAGTACGACCGTCAGATGAAACGTCGTTCGCGCATCCCGGCACACGTGCCGGGCGTGCTCGAGCCGCTCTCGGTCGGTGACACGGTCACGATCGCAGAGACCCGACCACTGTCGAAGACGAAATCGCACGTGGTCGTCGAAGTAACCGAAGAGGCAACCGCCGAGGACATCGCCGAGCTCACCCGGCAGGCCGAGCCTGAACGCGAGCTCTCGGCCGGCGACGTCACGGAGGACGCCGAGGAAGAAGCCGACGAGGGTGATCAGTGATGGAGGCGATGAAAGCCGACGTCACGCAGGGCCTGAAGAAGGGCTCGCTGGTCACGTGTGCCGACAACACCGGCGCGCGCGAACTCAAGGTCATCAGCGTCGCGGGCTACCACGGCACCAAGAACCGCCAGCCGAAGGCGGGGCTCGGTGACAAGGTGACCGTTTCGGTCACGAAGGGTACCCCCGAGATGCGCCGACAGGTCCTCGAGGCCGTCGTCGTCCGCCAGCGGAAATCGATCCGCCGGCCCGACGGCACCCGCCTGAAGTTCGAGGACAATGCGGCGGTCATCATCGACGAGAACGAAGAGCCTCGCGGCACCGAGATCAAGGGCCCGATCGCCCGCGAAGTCGCAGAACGGTTCGGTGCAATCGCGAGCACGGCTACGATGATCGTCTAGAACCATGAGCAAACAACCACGCAAACAGCGAAATCAGACGGCGCGTGCCCCGCTACACCAGCGACACGACCAGCTCAACGCGGCGCTCTCCGAGGAGCTCCGCGACGAGTACGACCGGCGTCGCACCCGCGTCAACGCGGGCGACACGGTCGAGGTCATGCGCGGCGACCACGCCGGAAGCTCCGGCGAGGTGCTCACCGTCGACCTCACCGAGGAGGTCATCCACGTCGAGGGTGTGACGGTCGAGACGGCCGACGGCGAGGAGGTTCCTCGCCCGCTCGAGCCCTCGAACGTCCGCATCACCGACCTCCACCTGGAGGACGACCGACGCGAGGCACGCCTCGAAGGTGATAACGAATGACGAAACACCAGAAACGACTCTCGGTACCGAAGTCCTGGCCGGTCGAGCGAAAGACCGACACCTTCACCGTCAAGGCCGCCGGCGGCCCCCACGGTGAGGAGGGCGTTCCGCTTGTCATCCTCCTGCGGGACGTGCTCGGCTACGTCGACTCGAAGAAGGAAGCGCGCTACGCGCTCAGCCAGGACGCGATTCTGGTCAACGGCGATCCGATCAACGACGAGCGTCGGCCGATCGGAATGTTCGACATCGTCGCGTTCCCACAGCGCGAGGAGTACTACCGCGTCTTCCCCGACGAGGGCGGGCGCCTCGCGCTGACCGAGATCGACGCCGACTCGGCGGACAGCCGCCTCGGCAAGGTCAAGGGCAAGCGCCAGGTCACGGGCGACGTGACTCAGCTGTCGCTTCACGACGGGACGAACATCACCGTCGACGACGACGGCTACAGCACGAACGACTCCGTCGTGATCGACAACGAGAGCAAGGAGATCGTCGCACACTTCCCCTACGAGGAGGGTGCACTCGTGACGGCCGTCAGCGGTAACCACGGCGGCAAGATCGGCGAACTGCTCGAGATCGACGTCACACTCGGCAGCGGTTCGAACATCGTCACCGTCGACAGCCAACGGGAGGACGACGACGGCGAGTTCGAAACCGTCGAGGAGTACGTCGTCGTCATCGACGAGAACTTCGTGGGCGAGGACTCGTCCTCGGAAGACGCGAGCGGTGAAACCGCGAGCATGGGTGATGACGAATGAGCGAAGCCGAAGCCGACTTCCACGAGATGCGCGAACCCCGCGTCGAGAAAGTCGTCGTCCACATGGGCGTCGGCCGCGGTGGCCGCGACCTCGGCCGCGCCGAGGACATCATCGAGGCGGTCACGGACCAGCAGAGCGTCCGCACGCTGGCGAAGAAGACCGAACCCGAGTTCGGCATCCGCCAGGGCGAGCCGATCGGCACGAAGGTTACCCTTCGCGGCCGGGAGGCCCACGAGTTCCTCGAGACGGCGCTGCCGCTCGCGGAGCTCTCGGCGACGCAGTTCGACGACACCGGCAACTTCAGCTTCGGCGTCGAGGAACACACGGAGTTCCCGAGCCAGGAGTACGACCCGAACGTCGGGATCTACGGGCTTGACGTCACCGTCAACCTCGTCCGCCCCGGCTACCGGGTGAGCAAACGCGACAAAGCCACGCAGAAAATCCCGTCGAACCACCGACTGACGCCCGAGGACGCCATCGCGTTCCTCGAGTCGACGTTCGACGTGACCGTGGAGGCAAGCGATGAGTGAAAGCGAGAACGAACAGACGGGCGAGCACGCCGAAAAGCGCACCGGCCAGATGGAGTCCTGCCAGCGATGCGGTCGCAACCAGGGCCTGGTCGGCAAGTACGACATCAACCTCTGTCGGCAGTGCTTCCGCGAGATCGCCCGCGACATGGGATTCAAGAAGTACCGATAACATGACCGGGAACGATCCACTCAGCAACGCGCTCTCGGGGCTCGACAACGCCGAGAGCGTCGGTAAACTGAGCCACACGGTATCGCCCGCTTCGAACGAGATCGGCAGCGTACTCGAGGTCTTCTACGACCGCGGGTACATCGACGGCTTCGAGTTCGTCGACGACGGTAAAGCCGGTGAGTTCGAGGTCGAACTGAAAGGCGCGATCAACAAGTGCGGCCCCGTCAAGCCCCGCTACTCCGCCGGTGCCGAGGACTTCGAGAAATGGGAGAAGCGATTCCTCCCGGCTCGAGACTTCGGCGCGCTCGTCGTCACGACGAGCAGTGGCATCATGAGCCACTACGAGGCGCGAGAGCAGGGAATCGGCGGCCAGGTGATCGCATACGTCTACTAACAATGCGAGTCGAACTGGACATCCCTGACGACGTATCCGCCGAGGTCGATCATCTCGACGTGACGATCGAGGGTCCGGAAGGCAGCGTCACCCGCCGCCTCTGGTACCCGAACGTCACCGTCGAGGTCGACGACGACACCGTGGTCATCGAAAGCGACACCGAGAACGCGAAAACCAACGCGACGATCGGTACCTTCGAGAGCCACGTCCGAAACGCCTTCCACGGCGTGACCGATGGGTGGGAGTACGAGATGGAAGTCTTCTACTCTCACTTTCCGATGCAGGTCCGCGTGGAGGGCGGCGAGGTCGTCATCGAGAACTTCCTCGGCGAGAAGGCAGCGCGACGAACGACTATCCACGGTGACACCGAGGTTGCCGTCGACGGCGAACGGCTGACGCTCTCCGGCCCGAACAAGGAGCACGTCGGTCAGACCGCCGCCGACATCGAGCAGCTGACGAAGGTGAAAGGCAAGGACACCCGCGTCTTCCAGGACGGTGTCTACATCACCGGGAAACCCCAGAAAGGAGGTGCCTGATAGATGGCAGACGACACCGAAAACGCTGACGAGGGACCCCAGGAGCTCGAGGACATCAGCGGCGTCGGCGCGAGCAAGGCCGACGCCCTCCGCGAGGCCGGCTTCGAGTCCATCGAGGACATCAAGGAGGCCTCCCAGGACGACCTGTCCGAGGCCGACGGGATCGGCAACGCACTCGCCGCCCGTATCAAAGCCGACGTCGGCGACCTCGAGGTAACCGAGGACACGGACGCCGAGATCGAAGACGAGGAGGTCGAGGCGGACGCCGAGGAGCCGGAAGAAGACGTCGAAACCGAACTGCAGCCCCGCGGGCTGACCGAGAAGACGCCCGACCTCTCCGACGACGAGCAACGACTGCTCACCCGCCGGAAGAACGAGGGGAAACCGCAGTTCAACCGCCAGGATTACCACAAGAAAAAGCGCACGCCCGAATCGTGGCGGCGCCCCCGCGGCGGGCTCTCGAAGCAGCGCCGCGGCATCAAGGGTAAGGGCCCGAAGGTCGAGGCCGGCTACCGAACGCCGAAATCGGTCCGCGGCAAGCACCCGAGCGGCTTCGAGGAAGTGTACGTCGAGAACGTCGACGACCTCGAGGGTGTCGACGGCGACACCCAGGCGGTCCGCATCGGGTCCTCGGTCGGCGCCCGCAAGCGCGAGCGCATCGAGGAGAAGTGCGAGGACGCCGAGATTCGCGTCCTGAACCCGACCTACGTCGAAGTCGAGGTGGACCAATGACAGACCTGACCGCACAGAAGCGACTGGCGGCCGACGTCTTAGACGTCGGTCAGAACCGCGTCTGGTTCGACCCCGACGCCCAGGGCGACATTGCCCAGGCGATCACCCGCGACGAGATCCGCGAACTCGTCGACGAGGGGACGATCCGCGCGAAAGACGCCCGCGGCAACTCCCGCGGTCGCGCCCGCGAACGCAACGCAAAGCGCGCCTACGGCCACCGCAAGGGACCGGGCAAGCGCAAGGGTACGAAGGGCGCACGCCAGAACTCGAAAGAAGAGTGGGAGAGCAAGATCCGCGCACAGCGCCGGAAGCTCCGCGAACTCCGCGACAAGGGCGAACTCACGCCCACGCAGTACCGCGAACTGTACCGCAAAGCAGGCGGCGGGGAGTTCCGTAGCGTCCGGTATCTGTTGAACTACATCGACAACGAATACGGTGACGACTAATGGCAACAGGACCACGATACAAGGTACCGATGCGGCGTCGCCGTGAGGTCCGGACGGACTACCATCAGAGGTTGCGCCTGCTAAAATCGGGCAAGCCCCGCCTCGTTGCTCGCAAGAGCAACAAGCACACTACGGCGCAGCTGATCGCTCCCGGACCTCAGGGCGACGAAACACTCGCGAGCGCGCACTCGAGCGACCTCGAGGAGTACGGCTGGGAGGCCCCGACGGGCAACATCTCCGCAGCCTACCTCACCGGCCTGCTGGCCGGCACGCGCGCCGTCGAAGCAGGAATCGAGGAGGCGGTGCTCGACATCGGCCTCAACACGGCGACGCCCGGTAACAAGGTGTTTGCGGTGCAGGAGGGCGCGATCGACGCCGGCCTCGAGATTCCCCACAGCGACAGCGTGCTGGCGGACTGGTCGCGCACGCGCGGCGAACACATCGCCGAGTACGCAGAACAGCTCGACGAGCCGCTGTACGGCGGCGACTTCGACGCGACCGAACTCCCGGAGCACTTCGATGCGGTACGAGAGGAGATCCTAGAATGAGCGGAAACAACTACAACGACGGGTGGGAGCCCGTTACCCGACTCGGAAAGATGGTCCAGGAGGGCGAAATCGACTCGATGGAGGCCGCCCTCAACTCGGGACTCCCGTTGAAGGAGCCCGAAATCGTCGACCAGCTCCTCCCTGGACTGGACGACGAGGTCCTCGACATCAACATGGTCCAGCGGATGACTGACTCCGGCCGGCGGGTGAAGTTCCGCTGTGTCTGTGCGGTCGGCAACCGCGACGGCTTCGTTGGCTACGCCGAAGGGCGCGAGGACCAGGTCGGCGCAGCCATCCAGAAGGCCATCGGTATCGCCAAGCTGAACATGATCCAGGTTCCCCGCGGCTCCGGCTCGTGGGAGGACCGTTCGGACCGACCCCACTCGCTGACCCACCGAACGAAGGGGAAGGCGGGCTCGGTCGAAGTCGAGCTCATCCCGGCCCCCGAGGGGCTCGGACTCGCCGCGAGCGACACGGTTCACGCCGTCCTCGACCTCGCGGGAATCGAGAACGCCTGGACCAAGAGCCACGGCAACACCCGCACGACGGTGAACCTGGCGAAGGCAACGTTCAACGCGCTCGAGAACGCCTCGCAGTCCCGTCGCCCGCGCGGTCACGCCGCGGACGAAGAAGCCGAGGTGGCTGAACGATGAAGGCGGTCGTCCAGCTCCGGGGCGAGGTCAACCGTCAGGGTGGCGTCAACGACACGCTGTCGATGCTCAACATTCACAAGGTCAACCACGCCACGCTCGTCCCCGACAGCGACACCTACCGCGGGATGATCACCAAGGTCAACGACTTCGTCGCGTTCGGCGAGCCGAGCCAGGAGGTCCTTGAGACGCTGCTGGCGAAGCGGGCGGAGCCCCTCGAGGGCCGCCAGTCGGACGTTGACGAGGAGTGGATCGCGGAGAACACCGAGTACGACGGCTTCACCTCGCTGGCGGAGGCGCTGCTCGCCGAGGAGACGACGCTGCGCGAGCAGGGGCTGTCGCCGACGCTGCGACTCCACCCGCCGCGGGGCGGTCACAACGGCATCAAACACGCCGCCATCGAGGGCGGCCAACTCGGAAAACATACAACGGAGGAAATCAACGCCCTCCTAGAATCGATGCGATAACTATGACGAGCAAAAAACGACGCCAGCGCGGATCGCGGACACACGGCGGCGGCACCCACAAGAACCGCCGCGGTGCCGGCCACCGGGGTGGCCGCGGGCGCGCCGGGCGCAGCAAACACGAGTTCCACAACTACGAACCGAAGGGCAAACACGGCTTCAAGCGGCCACAGGACATCCGCGAGGAGGTCGCCGAGATCGACGTCCAGAAGCTAGACGAGGACGCGATCCTCTACGCCGCCGAGGGTCTCGCCGACGAGACCGGCGACGGCTACGCGATCGACGCGCGCGACGTCGTCGAGGACGGCCACGAGGTCGACGTCGTGAAGGTCCTCGGAAGCGGCCAGGTCCGCAACAGCCTCGAGGTCACCGCCGACGCCTTCACCGAGGCGGCCGCGGAGAAACTCGAGGACGCCGGTGGCGACGCGGTGCTCACCGAGCGCGGCCAGGAGCGAGCCGACGAGCAAGACGACACCGAACAGGAACAGGGCGAGGAGTAAGCGATGGGATGGAAGGAAGCTGCTGAACCGGTCCTTACCCGAATGCCCACCGTACGCAGACCGGAGGGACACGTCCCCTTCAAGCGCAAGCTCATGTGGACGGCGGGTATCCTCGTGCTGTACTTCTTCCTGACGAACATCGACCTGCTCGGCCTCCAGGCCGGGGGTGACGACCTCTTCGGCGAGTTCCGTGCGATCCTCGCCGGCGAGTTCGGCTCGCTCCTGCAGGTCGGAATTGGACCGATCGTCACGGCGAGCATCGTCTTACAGCTCCTTGGGGGGGCGAATCTACTCGGTCTCGACACGAACGATCCTCGAGATCAGGTCCTCTATCAGGGACTCCAGAAGCTGCTCGTCATCGTCATGACGGCGCTGACGGCCCTGCCGATGGTGTTCGCAGGTGGCTTCCTCCCGGCACAGCCTTCGTTACAGCTCGGCGGGCTGACGCTCGATCAGAGCGGCGTACAGATGCTGCTGTTCACCCAGATCTTCATCGGCGGCGTCCTCATCCTGTACATGGACGAGGTCGTCAGCAAGTGGGGTGTCGGCAGCGGGATCGGGCTGTTCATCATCGCCGGCGTGAGCCAGCGCCTCGTCAGCGGATTCCTGGCCTGGAGCGAGGAAGGGTTCTTCTACAGCTGGTATCTCATCCTCACCGGCCAGTCCGAGGTCGGCGGCTTCACCGGCGACGGCCTCTACGCGCTGTTCCTCGGTCAGGGGCAGCTGATCGCCCTGTTGACGACGGTGTTGATCTTCGCCATCGTCGTCTACGCCGAGTCCGTGCGCGTCGAGATCCCGCTGAGTCACGCCCGCGTCAAGGGTGCTCGCGGTCGCTTCCCCGTGAAGCTCATCTACGCGAGCGTCCTGCCCATGATCCTCGTCCGCGCGGTGCAGGCGAACATCCAGTTCATGGGGACGATTCTCGCCTCCCAGTGGGAGAACATGCCCGACTGGCTCGGCGTGTACGTCGACGGCCAGCCCGTCAGCGGGTTCTTCTACTACACCGCACCGATCTACTCGCCGGAGGACTGGATGTGGTGGACCGGCGCCGTCACGCAAGACTGGTGGATGGTGATGGTCCGGATCAGCGTCGACCTGACGTTCATGGTCATCGGCGGCGCGATCTTCGCGATCTTCTGGGTCGAAACCACCAACATGGGTCCCGAGGCGACCGCAAAGCAGATCCAGAACTCCGGGATGCAGATCCCCGGCTTCCGACAGAACGTCGGCGTCGTCGAGAAGGTCATGGAGCGGTACATCCCGCAGGTGACCGTCATCGGCGGCGCGCTCGTCGGTCTGCTGGCCGTCTGGGCGAACATGCTGGGCACCATCGGCGCCGTCACCGGGACGGGGCTGCTGCTCGCCGTCTCCATTACGTACAAGCTGTACGAGGAGATCGCCGAGGAGCAGATGATGGAGATGCATCCGATGATGCGCGAGATGTTCGGCAAGGAGTAGCGATACTCCGTTTTTCTTTCTTCGAGCGCCGCTCGAGCGACCGCACTGCGAACCCCTCGAGTTCACCGCGAACGCAAGTGTGCAGGATATATATGGGCGAAGGGACAACGCTCACCAAAGAGGTGGTTCGATGCCAGAAATGTATCTCATAAGCACACTCCTGATGGGACTTCTCGTAATCGCCGTCGCGGTTGCGATCGCCCGTAGCGGGCAGCGAGCAACGCCGAGTGGACACGCCGGGTCGCGCATCGGTTACGCCGAGTGGTCACAGCGGTCGGAGAGCTACGACAGCCGCCTCGTCGCGGCTGCGAACAACCCGCTGGTCTGGACGGTCGGGTTCATCGGCCTGGCCGTCGCGTTCATCGCCGGCGCGGTCCTCCTGGTCCAGGGCGTCCCGGACGTCGACACCGGCGTCCTCGAGACCGGGTTCCTCGCGGTCGGCGGCGCGGTGTTGCTCGGCTACGTCTTCTTCGGGGCGTACTTCTCGGCTCGAGACCGCGTCGGACAGACCGCTGCGGCGGTCGGAATCGCGGCGGCGACGCTCGGCACGCTGTTCCTGATCGGCGTCATCGTGATGCTCCTGCTCGACTGATCTCCTCACGTTTTCCTGACTGGCTGCTCACTGCTAGCGGAACGCTCGCTGCTGGGTTGTGTGGCTCGCGCGTCTCACCGTTGAACTCCGCCTAGCACGCAGCCCGGTTCCGACCAGGGCCGTCGTTGTCGCCGCGTGAGGTCGACGACGCGCTCTCGGCGTTCGGGAGTCGTGAAACCCGCGTTCGATCCGCCCGCTCGGGATGCCGACGATCTCCGACTGATCGTCCACCGGGAAGTGGACGTCCTCGAGCCGACTCGGTTCGCCGACGGTTTCTGGTCGAGATGGCGGCTCTCTTCGGAGTTCGCGCCTGTGCGTGTGCGGAGTATGGCCCGTACGATTCGAAACGAGAACGCGGCAGACGACGGATCGTGTGCCCTTCCGGGTCTGCGTTTTGGCCTTCTCTTGGAGAGTGGCGGTCGCTCGTTGGCGTACAGCTGGCGCGAGAGAACACGGCGAGGTAAACGATGTCGATAGTCGTCGGACGGTGCCGCGCGTTACTGGATCGAGAAGCCGGCGGCGACGGTGAGCAGGACCACCATGAACACCGCGATGAGCATCATGTAGGTGATCGAGCGCGGTTCGTGGAGCAGGTGCTGGTAGTACGCCGCGATCAACAGGGACTTGACTAGAGCGAGGAAGAGCGTCCCTCCCATCGCCATCCAGTAGGTGAAGATATCGTCGAACGTGAAGAAGATGAACTTGCTAGTCCCCAGTACCAGTAACACGACGTAGATGATCGTGTACGTTCGAACGCTCGCCATTAGTTGGCTATCGGCGGACGGCGCACTTATACCTTCCTCATACGGCTCGTGGGTATGGCTCTGTCAGCCGGCGGACGCTGTCCGTCGACCCGACCTTGCGGGCCGTGATCGCCGCAGCCGCGCCGTGTCCCCGCGCCGGCGTCGGGGCTCGAGTGTCGGTTTCGATCGACGCCTCTCACGTCCACCTCCCGTCACGTGCGCCTCTCGAGGCGTTGTGGACGACGGGAGCGGAACTCGATCTCGCGGGTGACGATCCATCTCGCCCGCTCACAGCGGCCGATGCGCATTGTATCCACCGACCGCTCCGGCTATCGGTCCGGCCGGTGGGCGCGACGACGGTTTCTCGAGTCGCTCCGCTGACGAGGCGGTGGATCTTCGCGCGTACTCCGGGTATCGAGCCGAAAGAAGGGGAAGTTGCGCCGCGGAAACCCGCTACATCAGGTAGAACAGCGGGAAGAGGAAGACCCAGACGATGTCGACGAAGTGCCAATAGAGTCCGAAGAACTCCACCGGCCGCGAGTCTTCCATGTAGGCGTCGATCGTGATGATCCGGAAGATCATGAAGATGGCGACGAGCAGTCCCAGGACGACGTGCAGGCCGTGGAGCCCCGTCGTCACGTAGTACAGCGAGTACTCGAGGCCGCTGAACCAGTACTCTCCGTGGGCGAACTTGTCGCTCCACTCCCAGGCTTTCACGCCCAGGAACGACAGCCCGAGCAGGAGCGTCGCGGACATCGTCGCGAGCAGCCCCTTCTTGTTCTGGCGTTCGGCCATCACCAGCGCGAGGATGACCGTGAAGCTCGAGGTGAGCAGGATGTACGTGTTCAACAGGCCGGGCCAGGCCTCGGGCGGCACCGGACTCCAGGTGTCCCAGCCGGCGTGAATCCGCATGAACAGGTACGCGCCGATGAACGCGCCGAAGACGACGACGTCGGACGCCAGGAACACCCAGACGCCGAACTTCGTGTTGCCGACGCCCTCGAACGGCCAGCGCTCGGCGATCGCCATCTCGGGGGCGTGGAAGCTCTCGCGGCCGAACTCGAACAGGACGTACGCGAGGATCACTAGCCCGAGGGCGGTGATGATCGGATACGCAATGTTCGGTTCGGGCGTCGACGGATCGATCTGGCCGGTTGCGGCCGCGAAGTCCGCGATGTACGGGGTCAGCCCCGAGAGCCCGAGGAACAGGACGAACGTCCCAATACCGATGCCGAGCGGCCAGATGCTCGCGTGGTCCGGGTGCTCCTCTTCGGCGTGTGACTCGTGTTTCGTCGCGAGCTCGCCGCGAGCGGTCTGGGTGGCCGGAACGCCGCCGTCGGTGGCCGCCTCGCCGGCCGTATCGTCGACGAACTCGAGTCGACCGCTCGCGTACGACGGGCGGTCGTCCCAGTTCTCGAGCGGCGGGGGCGATGGAACTGCCCACTCGGCGGTCCGGGAGAACTCCCATGGGTTGTCCGGCGCGTCGGGGCCGGAGACCAGACTCTTCCCGAGCGTGTAGAACAGGATCAGGAACGACGCCCCGAGGACGAACGCGCCGATCGTCGCGAGCTGGTGGTAGATCTCCATTCCTTCGCCGTAGTGGAAGACACGGCGCGGGGTTTCCCAGGCGAGGAACATCGGGAAGTAAAGCAGGTTGAACCCGATGAAGTAGACGGCGAAGTTGAGCTTTCCGAGGAACTCGTCGTACATCTTCCCGGTGATCTTCGGCCACCAGTAGTAGAGGCCGGCGATCAGCGCGGTGACCCCCGAGACCATCACGTAGTGGAAGTGCGCGACGACCCAGTAGGTGCCGCGGAACTCGTAGTCGAGCACGACGGCGCCGAGGAACACCCCGGTAATCCCACCGAGGATGAACAACACGAGCGCGCCGAGGCTGAACAGGAACGGGGTCGTAAACCGCACCCGTCCCTTGACCATCGTGTAGATCAGCGCGAAGACCATCAGGTCGAACGGCAGTGAGATCCCGATGGTCGTCGCCATCATCAGCGTCTTGATCTCGAGGTTGATGGTCGTCAGGAACATGTGGTGCATCCAGACGAGGAACGACTGGACGGCCACGAGGACCATCGCGATGATGACCCACTTGCGGCCGACCAGCCGACGACCGGTGAACGTCTGGAACGTCTCGAACATGATCCCCAGCGCGGGGAAGAAGACGATGTACACCTCCGGATGGCCGAAGAACCAGAACAGGTGGGCCCACAACAGCCCCGACCCCTGGTCGGTTGCGAAGTACTGGGTGAGGAGGATCCGGTCGGTCGCGAGCAACAGCAGCGCAGCGAGCAGCGCCGCGAACGCGAACAGCATCATCCAGACGGTGAGCAGCCACGACCAGGTGAACAGCGGAATGTTCCACAGACCGAGCCCCTCCGCGCGCGAGCGGTGGATGGTCACGAGGAAGTTCACCGTCCCGATGGTGATCGAGATCGTAAATAGGATCAACGCGAGGATCGTCGCGTTGCCGCCCGTCGTCGCCTCCATCGCGGGCGAGTACGTCGGCACGTTGAGTGGCGCGTACATCGTCCAGCCGCCGCCGAAGGTTCCGCCCTGGAAGAACGAGAGCATAATGAGGATACCCGAGAACAGGTAGAACCAGTAGCTCAGGGCGTTCAGGCGTGGGAACGCCAGGTCCTTCGCTCCGATCTGAAGCGGAACGAGGTAGTTCGCGAACCCGGATGCAACCGGCGACAGGAACCAGAACACCATCAACAGGCCGTGTGCCGTGACGGACTGGTTGTACGCGCTGTCGCTGAGAATCCCTGTCCCGCCGGCTTCCCAGAGCTGGACGCGGAACAGGAGCGCGAGGATCCCGCCGAAAATGAGGAAGAACAGCGCCGTTGCTATATAGAGGATCCCGACGTCCTTGTGGTTGGTCGTAACGAGCCACCGCTTGACCGACGTCATCGGGGGGAAGTCGTCAGCCATCAGTCCTCACCCCCGTCGTCGACGTCGCCGCCCTCGTCGTCACCCGCTTCGTCGTCGGTCTCGTTGTCGGTTTCTTCGTCACCGTTCTCGTCATCTCCGTTTTCGTCGTCGCCGTTGGCGTCATCCGCCTCATCGTCGCCGTTGGCGTCATCCGCCTCATCGTCGCCGTTAGCCTCGTCCTCGTCGGCTTCCTCATCCGCCTCATCGTCGCCGTTAGCCTCGTCCTCGTCGGCTTCCTCATCCGCCTCCTCCTCCTCTTCCATTTCGGCGGCTTGTTCCTCGAGCCACTCCTCGTAGGTCGCTTCGTCGGTCACGTTGAGCGTCGCCTCCATCGCGGAGTGACCGGGTCCACAGAGTTCGAAGCACTCGATGAGGTACTCGCCTTCTTCTTCGGCGATGAACCAGGTTTCGTCGTATTCGCCGGGAATCGCGTCGGCTTTTACGCGTTGTTCCGTTATGCCAAACGAGTGCCAGACGTCGGTCGCCGTGACGTTGAGCCAGACGGTCTGTCCCTCGGGGACGACCAGCTCACCGCCGGTCTCGACGCCGTTCTCGTAGTAGAAGTCCCAGCCGAACGCGAAGCCTTCGACGTCGACTTCGATGGCGTCGTCGCCGGGGTTGCCGTCCGGTCCCTCCTCGACGTACAGGAGCATCCCGTACGTCCAGACGACCAGCGAGATAACGATGATCGCACTCAGGCCGAACGATACGAATAGTTTCTTCCCACTGCCTCCGCCTGTCGGTAACTCCCCGAGCGTCGGCAGATCCTCGTCGGGCTTTCTGTCGTCGTGGTCGCGGTACTTGTACGCGTTGTACAGCGTATACGCGATCACGACGACGCCAACGAGGGTCCCGAGTCCAAGGAAGACGAGGAAAATCTCCTCGAACACGTTTACACGCGTCTCGGGCTGCGTCTGCATCAGGGTCGAAAGTGCGCTGAAGATTGTGTTCACCTCGATTGTAGTCGCTTATATGTCGGACGATGATTCCCGGGGACACTTATCTATTTGGAAACGGCCCACGGCTTCCGTCTCGCCCGCTGACTTCCACAGGGCGGCGATCAGCGGCGTGGATGGGACGGGCGCCGTCGACTCCCGGTACTCGTGGTCCTTCGTCTAGGCCTTCGACCGACCGACCTTTTCTCTATCGTTCTTCCACCGCCGTCGTGTCGGCTCCACACAGTGTTAGCCGACCGTTACGAACCGTTCGAGCCGACGACCGCAAAAAACAGTTCGCTCGTCCGATCACTCGTCCCGTCGTCCCAGAACGCGCTCGCGCAGCGACCGGGACGCGCGCTTCTCCGCGAGCAACACGGGTACCTCGAGTCGGTCGATGACGCCGAAGACGAGCGATCCCCGGACGAGCCGCGACAGCAGTCCGCGGCGGGTCGCGCCGATGATCACCATCGAGTGGTCGGCCGCGGCGCGCTCGATTGCCCCCTCGACGTCGCCGGTGTCGTCGACGATAATCGACGCGTCCTCGAGGCCGTGATCCGCCGCCCAGTCCCGGATGAACGCCTCGCCCTCGGCCCGCTGATCGCTGTCGTCGACGACGTGGAGCAGGCTCACCTCGCCGTCGTACTCCGCGCTGAGCGCTCGGGCAACCTCGGCGCTAACGTCGGAGTCGTCGCCGCCGGCGGTCGGCACGAGGATCCGCGAGGCGTCGATCGACTTCCCGTCGAGGACGAGGAAATCACACGGCAGATCGTGGGTGAGTTCGTCGAGGGGGCGCTCGATCCGGCCCTCGCCGAGGCTCGAGCCGCCCCACCCCATCACGACCGCGTCCACGTCGTGCGTGCTCGCCGCGTCGAAGACCTCCTCGAACGATCGGTGGGAGACGATCGTCTTCGTCTCGACGTCGACGCCGAACGTCTCCGCACTGCTACGGGCGCTCTCGAGGAGTCGCTCGGACTCCGAACTCAGCTGATCGATGTGCTCGGCCCCCTTCTGGAGCGGCGTCTGGTCCGGCACCTGAACGATGTGCGTCGCCAGTACGGACCCCCCTTTCGCGCGGGCGAGAGCGCTTCCCAGCGTGATGAGTGCCCGCTCCGTCCGCGGGTTCGAGAGCGCGACCATCACCCTGGGTCCGGCGCTTCCCTGGGGCTGGACAGCGCTGACGGCGTTGACCGCGGAGTCGGGCATCTCCTCGGAGCGCTCGAGGACGTAGTTGGCGAGCAGCCCCTGCCGATCAGTCTTGTTTCGGGCGTAGACGAAGTACCAGACGATCGCAAAGATGACGAACCCGATACTCAGGACGATCTCGATTCGCTGCATGAACGCGATCAACCCGAGCGAGAGGACGATCCCCATGATCGGCGTGATCGGGTACAGCGGCACCCGGAAATCGGGGTCGTAATCGGGAAACTCAGTCTCCCGAAAGACGATCAACGCGGCGTTGATCAGCGCGTAGACGACGAGGTGGAGCACGCTCGCGGCCTTCGCCAGCACCTCGACGTCGGCGCCGAGCGCGACGATGAAGACGACGATCATCAGCCCGGTGATCGCGATCGACCGGTACGGCGTCGCGAATCGGGGGTGGATCTCGTTGAGCCAGTCGGTGACGATCTTGTCTCGTCCCATCGCGAAGTTGATCCGCGCGGAGGCGAGGATCGAGGCGTTCGCGCTCGAGGCCGTCGCCAGCAACGCGGCGAGGGTGATCGAGGTGACACCGACGCCGAGGATCGGGACGTCGAGGCCGCCGACGTCGAGCTGGTAGTCGAAGACGGTCTCGGCGGCGTACGACATCGGCGCGTTCTCGACGTGCTCGAGGAAGAAGTCGCTCTGCGGGACCAGCCCCATCAGGAGGCTGACGAGGATCGTGTAGATGACCATCACGATGGCGACGCTGCCGACGATCGCGATCGGGAGGTTTCGCCCGGGGTCCTTGAGTTCCTCTCCGACGGTCGCGATCTTCGCGTAGCCGAGGTAAGAGACGAACACCAGCGCAGCGCCGGGGAGGATCGCACCCGTTCCCTCGGGAGCCAGGCCGCCGTCGGCCGTGACGGTCCCCCAGTCGAACGAGAAGAACCCGACGACGGCGAAGATCGTCAGAATGCCGAGTAAGAGCGTGACGATCACCGTTTGAATGCCGCCGGTCTCTTTCGCGCCGATGTAGTTGACGCCGACGAAGATGACGCCGGCGAGGATCGCCCCGATCTGAATCTCGTTGAGAACCAGCGGTCCGAGGGCGACCGTCGGTAACAGTGCGACGGTGCCGATACCGGGGACCGAGACGACGGTGCCGTCGAGGAGGTCTGCGAGATACCCCCCGAAACCGATGCAGTAGAACGCGCTGGCGAACGCCAGCCCGATCCAGTCACCCATCCCCGAGATCGACCCGAACAGCGGACCGAGCGCGCGATTGATGTAGTAGTAGGCACCGCCCGCCTTCGGCATCGCCGTCCCGAGTTCGCTCACCGAGAGGGCGTTTACCATCGCGATCATTCCCCCCAGAATGAACGAAACGACGACGACCGGTCCGGCCTCCTGGGCGGCAACGCCCGGAAGAACGAAGATACCGGCTCCGATCATCGTCCCGATCCCGATCGTCAGCGCCGACAGCAGCCCGAGGTCCTTGGCGAGTTCTTCGTCGCTCATCGCCCCTTCCCCCGAAGGGTGTCTCCCCGCCACCAACGGGATACGGACTGGCCCGTGCTCACCGTCGTCTCGCTCCAATCACTCATTTCTGTCACCCCGTTCGACGGACCACTGTGTGTGTCCTGTGAGCCCGTCCCGTCGCCGACTCGAAGTACAGTTTCATACCCGGGGAAACTTTCCGAGGCATCATAAGCGAGGCGAAACCGGTGAGAGCACACCGCCGACGCTGCCCGCCCGCGTCGGCTCGAGCGGTAGGTTCTATATCGGCGCCGCCGTACGATACGGTATGCCCGAGGAGGTACTTTTCAAATTCGAACGACGGATGGACAGCGCGGAAATCGCCGATTACCTGCGGACTGTCGCCGACACGCTCGACTCCGGCGGCGAGATCGCCCTCGAGTCCGGGTCGGAGTCGGTCACCCTCACGCCCCCGACCCGGCCGACGTTCGAGGTCAAAGCCGAACGCGAAACCTCGAGTTCGGGGGGTCCGGGCGAACTCAGCATCGAGTTCGAACTCGAGTGGGACGAAGGCCAGGAGGACGGAGGCGGCGACCTCACCATCGGGTAATCGCCCGCCTGGTTGGGAACACAGCCCCGTCTGACCGTGTCCGAAACGTCACCGACCGTCGGTTACTCGCTCGTCGCTGGAGACCCGGTCTCACTCGTTCTCGTCGGCGCACTGGTCGTGCTCCTCGCGCTGGTCGCCGCCTACTGGCTCGCGAGAAGTGGCGAGTCCGACGACGCGGCACCCGATCGTGACGGGCTATCGTCTCGGTCGGACGCTGACGGCCGAGCCGAACGAGGGCTCTCCGACGAAGAGCGAGTGTGCCGGTGGTTGCGCGAAGCCGGCGGCGAACTGCCCCAGAAGGAGTTCATCGAGCGCGGCGACTGGTCGAAATCGAAGGTGAGCCGCCTCCTCTCGCAGATGGAAGACGACGGGCTCATCGAGAAGGTACGTGTCGGTCGCGAGAACGCCATCGTCCTGCTCGAAGACGACCGGGAATCGCCCTAGACGGCGACGACCCACGCCCGAAACTCTTCGGGGAGTCCGTACACCTCGCGGAACACCGCGTCGAGGAACTGGGCGATCCGGTTCGGATCGGCCTTCGCGCTCACGCGGACGTTGTTCCCGTCGGCGCTCTCGGGGCGCGTGATCTCGTCGATCTTGAACGCCGGGAACGAGCCGAGCAGCGCCTTCAGCTCCTCGAGTTCACCGTCGGTGCAGTCGAGGTTCACCACGCCGTCGGCGAACTGGAGCCACGGCACTCCGAGGTCGGGGTCGGGGGCGCTCTCGCCCTCGAGCGCGCGCTCGTCCACCTCGATAGTCAGAAACTGGCTGCCTCGATTGCGGTGGGCGGTGATGGCGTCGACGAACAGGCTTCGCCGTTCGGCGGGCTCGCTCGCGTCGAATCGCGTCATAGTCGGAGGGATGTGCGCCATTCTTTAAGCCTTTATGCGACGCCGGCGAACGGCCGACTATGGCACAGCCACGAATTTTGATCCTCGGGGCACCCGGAGCGGGGAAAGGCACGCAGAGCGCGAAGATCGCCGACCACTTCGACGTCGAGCACGTTACGACCGGCGACGCGCTGCGCTCGAACAAGGAGATGGACATCTCCGACCTGGGCCTCGAGTACGACACCCCCGGCGAGTACATGGACGCGGGCGAACTCGTCCCCGACGAGGTCGTCAACGCCATCGTCGACGAGGCCCTCTCACAGAGCGACGGCTTCGTCCTCGACGGCTACCCGCGGAACTTAGAGCAGGCCGAGGAACTCGAGGGGATGACGGATCTCGACGTGGTGCTCTACCTCGACGTGAGCGAGGACGAACTCGTCCACCGACTCACCGGCCGCCGGATGGACCCCGAGACGGGCGACATCTACCACCTCGAGTACAACCCGCCGGAAGACGCGGAGGTTGAGGATCGGTTAGTTCAGCGCGAGGACGACGCCGAGGACACCGTGAAGGAACGGCTCCGGGTGTATCGCGAGAACACGGAGCCGGTTATCGAGTATTATGAGGAGGAGGGGAGCCTCGAGCGCGTTGACGGTGAGCAGGCGCCGGACGAAGTGTGGGAGGACGTGAAGGTGACGATCGAAGACGCGGCGTAACCGTTACTTGTTCCTGACTTCGATCTCGTGGTGAGCAATATTGAGGTACGTTAGCTGTGGCGGGAGTTCGTATTCCTCGGGGTAAAGATCGATGTCTGCATCCTCGAGGCCGGTATCGTACTCGAAGTCGATACTTCCCTCACCGCCCTGGAAGAAAACAGAGTTTGCGATCAATGCCCCGGTGAAGTTGGGATTTGATCGTGCACACACCTGATACTCCCCATCACCACAGTGATTACCTCCGATGGGATGGGAGTCTGCGTCCCACTCGTCGCTTGCTACGTATATGACTCCCTCGAAACTCGGCTCACCGCCCTCTAAGAAGGCAACTTTCGTTTCGGATGTCCCATACAACTGGATACGTTCTGAGTTCGTGCCGCTTTTCTCTGTTTCCGGATATACTTCCCCGTGATCGATAACTAGATTCCCGGTCGTGTATATCTTCAATTCATTATCTGTATCTTCCCAGTTTTTAGCTGTTAACGCACTGTCGAGGTGGATATCACCATCGACGACGAGCGTTACACTACCATCCGAGAGATCAAACGCGAGGTCCTCTTCCAAGTATATTTCGTCTGCGAAATACGCGCCATCGGCCAGCGTCTCTTCACCAGCCACCTCGTCCCAGTTTTGCACATCCTCGCCGTTCTCGAAGTCCTCTACCATCTCGTAGATAACTTCATCTAACTCCGGGAACGACGCCTTCTCATAATCCTCCTCGCCGATCGGAACGTTACCCTGGCTTCCGAATTCACTTGAGTACGCTACTCCGGTCCCAAACGCTTCCTCGAGTTCGAAATAACCGATACGGACCGTTACTTTCGCCGCATCTCCCTCGAGATGTTCGACGCCTCGAACGGACGTGTCACCGGCCTGGTTCTGGAAGTAGTTTTTCCACCCTCGCCAGTACTCGCTTTTAATCACGACGTTTACGCTTTCGTCTTCGACGATCCTCGCCTCGGAATGTACGTTCGTTTCATATTTGGATATCGTAACGTCGCCCGAGCCGAGTCGTTCGTCACCAGTAACGGTCGTCACCGGCATCGTAAACGTCTGCGTGGTACTTTCGTAGTGGATCGGTGGTCCCGACACGACCCGGGTTTCGTCGCCGGTTTCGCGGAAAACGCCTCCTGCTTCGTATGCAATCTTGGTTCCATCGTGGCCTTCGTACTCTATCGTCCCGATCGTGTGGTTTATGTCTTCGATCCCCTCGGATTCGATGCGAATCCAGCCGGTGTCTTCTTTCGCTATCGCGCCACTCTCTCCTGCGGCGAGATCAATCTCGTGTGTAACGTCGTCGTTGCTTGACGCGGTGGTCAGCGTCGTACTCAGTTCCACGAACGCTTGTTCAACGCGATCGTTTTCACTCTGATGTTGGATTTCTGATGTAGCCTCACCAGCAACAACTAGCAGACCAATACTCCCGATTGCAACGATCCCTATCAGCAAAACGATTCCCAGAACCGCACTCTGCCCCCTCGAGCCCCCTGTCATTCGCTATCACCAATGCGTTCGCTCGAGTTCATCTAGGAGACCATTCCGCTCGAGCCTAATATATCGTTTGGATATATTTTATACACGATATGTGGTGGGAGCCGGCTCCGAACGCGCCGCGGAGGAACCCGAAGATAAACACTTGTATACCGGACGTGACCTAGCACAACTCAGATGACGCGTACAGCGGAGAAAATCGACGCCCTCGTCCGGGAGGACGCCTCGATGGCCGAGGCCCTCGAGTCCGTTCGCGCCGAAGCCGACAGAAACGGCGGCGAAGTCGAGTGGGCCGACGTCCGCGACGATCTGACGAGCGGACAGTGGGGGCGGTTGATCGAGAAGGGCGTGCTGGTCGACGGCGCCGAAGGCTTCGAGATCGCCGACCGGGAGGCCTACGACGAGGCCTTGGACGGCGACGGCGACACCGATGTCCCCGACGTCGACATCGACGAGGAGGCATCGAAGTGGTCCCAGTGGGACAAGATGGCCGCCGTCGGGTCGGTGTTGTTGATGATCGGCTACTGGCTCGAGTCCGTGCGGGACGTCGTCGGCGGCGCGCTCAACCTCTTTCTGGGGCCGCTCGACGCCGCCCTGCCGTTTTACGCGGTGATCCTGGTGGTCGCGATGCTCACCGGCCTGTACTCGACGCTGCTCCAGGCGAACCTGATGAACATGGATCGCATCGGGAAGTACCAGGAGCGGATGAAGGCGATGCAGAACAAGCGAAGCGACGTCCAGGAGCGCAAGAAGGAAGCCGAGGAGCGCGGGGCCAGCGAGGCCGAACTCGAGCGTCTCGACAACGAGATGCAGCGGGTCCAGGAGGAGCAGATGGAGGCGATGGCCGAGAACCTCGGGATGTTCAAAGAGCAGTTCCGGCCGATGGTCTGGATCATGCTGTTCACCATCCCGCTGTTCCTCTGGATGTACTGGAAGATCCACGGCGGGCCGACCGGCGACGAGACGGTCGTCATGCCCATCGCCGGCGAGGTCACCTGGCGAAGCGGGCTGCTCGGCCCGATGCCGGCCTGGATCGTCTGGTACTTCCTCTGCTCGATGGGCTTTACGCAACTGCTGCGAAAATCGCTCAACATCGACATGACGCCCTCGAGCGCCTGATCCCGCTCGGTCGATTCAAAACCCATTTTACCCGCCCGGTCGCAGTTCGACTATGTTACTGACTGTTTCCGGCCCACCGGGCAGCGGAAAGAGTACGACTGCGGCGCTGCTGGCCGACACCTTCGATCTCGAGCACGTGAGCGGCGGCGACATCTTTCGGGAACTCGCCGACGAGCGCGGCTACACCCCCCTCGAGTTCAACAAACTCGCAGAGGAGAACGACCAGATCGACCGCGACCTCGACCGACGGCTGCACGAGATCGCGGTCGACCGGGACGATCTGGTGCTCGAGTCCCGCCTGGCCGGCTGGCTGGCGGGTGAGCACGCCGACTTCCGCTTCTGGCTCGACGCGCCGCCCACGGTCCGCGGCGAACGGATCGCCGAGCGCGAGGGGAAAGATCCCGAGCGGGCGACCGAGGAGACCCGCGCCAGGGAAGCCAGCGAGGCGCTGCGCTACGACGAGTACTACGGGATCGACATCGAGGACCTGAAGATCTACGATCTGTCGGTGAACACGGCCCGGTGGGAGCCCGAAGCCGTCCTCGACATGCTCGTGACTGCCGTCGAGGAGTACGACGCGACGGGTGACGAGGGGAAAGCGCCGACGACGATCGACTACGAGTTCTGATGAGTCTGCGCGGCCCACCCGAGGAACGTTCGCCGGCCGAACTACTCGCGTTCGGCGTCGTCAATCTCGACAAACCGCCGGGACCGTCCTCCCACCAGGTCAGCGGCTGGCTTCGCGACGCCGTCGACGACGCGCTCGCCGACGCTGGAGGCGAGACGCGGATCGAGAAGGCCGCCCACGCGGGGACGCTGGATCCGAAGGTGACTGGCTGTCTCCCTGTCATGCTCGGGAAGGCGACACGCCTCGCGCCGGCATTTCTCGAGGGCGAAAAGGAGTACGTCGCCGTCCTCGAGTGCCACGGACCGGTTCCCGCCGACGTCGGGTCCGTCGCCGCGGAGTTCGAGGGACCGATCTACCAGAAACCGCCCCGAAAGAGCGCGGTCTCCCGACGCCTGCGCGTACGCGAGATATACGATCTCTCGGTGCTCGAGACGACCGACCGCCAGGCGCTCCTCCGCATCCGGTGTGAGAGCGGCACCTACGTCCGAAAGCTGTGTCACGACCTCGGACTGGCGCTCGGAACGGGCGCGCACATGGGTCACCTCCGGCGGACGGCGACCGAACCGTTCGACGACTCGACGCTGCACACTGCCTCCGAACTGTTCGACGCGCTGGCGTTCTGGCTCGAGGACGACGATCCCGACCTCCTCTACGAGGTCGTTTCGCCGGGCGAGCGAATCCTCGAGGGACTCCCGTCGGTGACGATCGCCGAGAGCGCCGCACGCGAGGTCGCCGAAGGGGCCCCGGTGTACGCGCCGGGCGTCATCGCAGCCGACGACGTCGAGCGGGGGGCGCTGGTCGCCTGTTACACGGAGGATGGAGCCGCCGTCTGCCTGGGGAGGATGGTCGGCGATCCCGACGCGAACGAGGGGACGGTCGTCGACCTCGAGCGGGTGCTGGTGTAGGACCGATTTCGTCGCAGTGCGGAGAAATCATGGCTTCCGGTGAGGGTCGTGGCCCGCGCTCGGCCGAAGAACCCGTCGCCGGTTCCCGCTGGTTTCCAATCGTTTTTCATCGAGGACCGTGTTCGGTCGGTCATGACAACCGCACGGATCGTCGGCGTCGGGATGACCGACTTCGGCGTCCACGACCGGCCGCTGGCGGAGCTGTTCGCCGAGGCGGCGTTCGCGGCCGTCGACGACGCCGGCCTCGAGACGGACGCGATCGACGCCTTCTACCTGGGGAACGCGATGGGCGGGCAGACCGAACGCGACACGCACCTCGCACCGACGCTCGCGACACACGTCGGCGTCGCGGGGGTGCCCTGCCAGCGCTACGAGGACGCCTGTGCGACCTCCTCGAACGCGTTCAAACACGCGGTGCGGGCCGTCGAGGCCGGCCAGCACGACGTCGTCCTCGTGGGCGGGGTCGAGCGCTGTACCCCGGTGACGGGCCTCGAGACACCCGAAATGACGTCGGTGTTCGCGAGCGCGGCCCACCGCCAGTACGAGCAGCCGACGGGCCTCTCGTTTCCGGGCGTTTTCGGCCTGCTGACGACCCGGCACATGCACGAACACGGGACGACCGAGGAGGACCTCGCCGCGGTCGCGGTGAAGAACCACCGCCACGGGACGATGAACCCGCGGGCGCAGTTCGGCACGGAGACGACCGTCGAGGACATCCTCGAGGGGCCGATCGTCGCCTCCCCGTTCCGGCTCATGGACTGCTGTCCGTTCTCCGACGGGGCGGCGGCGGTCCTCGTCGCGAGCGAGGAAGCGGCCGCCTCGCTTTCGGAGGCGCGCCCGTCGGTGTCGGTCGCGGGGGTCGGCCACGCGACGGACGTGGTTCCGCTTTCGGACAAGGTCGACCCGACGGCGACGCAGTCGGCCCGCGACGCCGCGACGCAAGCCTACGAGGAGGCGGGAATCGAGGCGAGCGACGTCGACGTCGCGGAGGTTCACGACTGTTTTACCGGCGCTGAGGTGCTCGCGATCGAGGCGCTCGGCTTCGTCGAAGACGGCGAGGGTGGCCGGGCGGCCGTCGAGGGCACGACCGCCCTCGGTGGCAGGATTCCGGTCAACCCCAGCGGCGGGCTGAAGGCCAAGGGCCACCCGATCGGTGCGACAGGGGTCGCCCAGCTGGTCGAGCTCACCGAACAGCTCCGGGGCGACGCGGGAGACCGACAGGTCGCGGATGCCGAGATCGGGCTCGCACACAACTTGGGGGGCGACGCCGCGACGACGGTCGTCTCGGTTCTGGAGGTCGCCCAATGACCGCTTCTGGTGACGAAACCGGCGATCTGCTCCGCTACGACGAGTGGGCGGCCGCTCTCGAGGACGGCGACCTTCGCGGCCAGCGCTGTCCCGACTGCGGCCACGAGACGGCTGCACCGAAGGCCGCCTGCGGACGCTGTGGCGCGCGCGACCTCGAGACGGTTTCGCTTCCGACCGAGGGGACGGTGTACACCGAAACGACGGTCGCGGTCGCGCCCGAGGGGTTCGACGGCGGGTATCGGGTGGCGGTAGTCGACCTCGGCGAGGCGCGCGTGCTGGCGCGGCTCGCGGACGACTGCGAGGCCGGGATCGGGGACCCCGTCGAGTTTTCGGGCACGGTCTCGGGTCCGAACGGTGAACCGGCGCCGCTGTTCGACTGACCTCGCGGAGCCAGCTCTACGCGAGCGCAGAACGCGCGGTGGAGGACGCGGCTGAACCCGTGGGGTTTTCGACGCTGCTCTCGAGAGGAGCGGTATGACTCTCACTGTTGGAACCGCGAGCGTCGGCGCGGGCGAGCGCACGGAGGGGTACCTCGAGGTGACCGATCTGCCGACCGGCGGAGTCGAGCGGCTGCCCGTCGTCCTCGCACGCGGCGAGGAAGACGGCCCGACGCTGTGGATAACTGGCGGCGTCCACGGCAACGAGATGACGGGGATCGCGGCCGCCCAGGACGTTCTCGCAGAGGGCGTGCCCGAGGGACTGTGCGGCACCGTGGTCTGCGTTCCGATGTGCAACCCCGCCGGAATCCGCCGTGTCGAGCGCACCTCCTACTACCACGGCGACGACCCCAACCGCTACTTTCCGACCGCCGATACGGAGTCGCCGACTCGCCGGCGGGTGCAGGAGCTGATCGACGAACGGCTGTACGACGAGATCGTCGACTCCGCGGACGCGCTGCTCGACCTCCACACGGCGCAGGCGGGATCGGTGCCGTTCGTCATTCGCGATCGGGTGCTCTACGGCCGCCGTCGCGACGAAGACGAGGCCCGAGAGCTGGCCGCACGGCTCGAGTCTCTCGCCGAAGCGACGGAAGTTCCGATCGTCACGGAGTACCCCTCCGACGAGTACGCCGACCGCAACCTCCACCGCTCGACTGCGGGCGCGGTGTTAAACGAGGCCGGTATTCCAGCGCTCACCCTCGAACTCGGCGGTCACGACGCCGTCGAGGAGGCGTATCGGGCGGCCGGCGTCGCCGCGGCGTACCGCGCGATGGTCCACCTGGATATGCTCGAGGCCGTCCCCGAACGGATCGAACGCGATGCGCCGCCGCTCGAGTCGCCCGTCGACTTCCCGGTTCGGCGCTTCGTTGGCCCGCAGACGCCGCGGGCGGGGGTCTGTCGACACCGCCTGGCGGCCGGCGAGTCGTTCGCTGCCGGCGAGGAACTCGCCGCGGTAGTATCGCCGCACGGAGACGTCCTCGAGACGCTGTCGACCGACCACGACGGGTACGTTCTCGGACGCCGCTCGCCGGTCGTCTACGAGAACGATCCGGTCTACAGTCTGGCGGTTCGTGACGAGGGTGAACTGCTCGCATCCCGGGAGTGAAACGACACGCTTAACACTCGCACCGCCGTCGTCCAACGTGCGGGACCGTGGGGTAGTGGTATCCTCTGCGGATGGGGTCCGTAGGACCCGAGTTCAATTCTCGGCGGTCCCACTCGAACGCATCTATCTTTCTCCCGCCGCGCCTCTGGGACGGGCAACGCACCAGCCTTCTCTTCGAGGTGGGTTAGCTGAACCGCGAGCGATTGCTCGAGGAAGTCGGTCGGAACGAACTCGAGCGACGTATCCGTTCACACTCACTGTCCAGGACGTCGTGAGAGTCAGTGACCTCACAGGCGACGAGCGAAAAGAGGGAGATCGACGGAGAAGAACCGGGCGACTGGAAAGAAGAGTATCAGTCTATGTGAGACTCAAACCCGCCTTCAGCGTGAGAGGGCCTCAATCGAGTGGTTCGCGTAGTCAGTATCCGTACACGTACATTTCCGTATGTGCCACGAACGATGCGGCTCCGGCGGGTTGTGGGACCTCACTAGTGGGCGACTCTAACAACAGCCAGAAAACCGTTCGATCACCCACGATTCCCTCGTTTCCGACGTACTGTGCAGGGTGATAGAACCCGGTTTCGATCGCCGGATCGTCGAGACGGCTCTGGACTGGAATCTCTCGAGGCCCACGACTGGTGAGGACGGCTTCCATGTCCTCCTCAATGGGGATTTCGACGGTCTCTTCCCCATCCATGTTCGAGAACCGCACGGCAATTCCCGGTCCCCCTTCCTGATAGAACTCTTCCTCTTGCCAAATCCACTCGTCGCCGTCGTACACTTCGACCGCTACGTCCCTGTCTACTCCGGGCGTAATCTCCATGGTGAACGCAGCGACGCAGCGCTCGACGGTCTCCGAATCGGAATCCTCGTACTCGGTGACGAATCCCGGACCGTGTCTCTTCCAGACGGGAATGACCGTCCCATCCTCCCAGAATATGTATGTTATCTCGTGATTGGTCTGGCCGAAGCGTTGCCCGGAGTGGTGATCTCGAGACGCTGGGTCGACGCTCCCGGTACGATACTGGCTCGTGAGTCCGAACCCGTCCGGAAGCCCATCTCGTTCCGGGTACTCGAGTAAGCCGAGTGGTTCGGGACCGCCGAAGTCCGAACTGTGGACGTCCCACCGTAGCATCTCGCCGCCGAATACCGGGCTGTTGTCCGGGAAAAACCATTCTAACGTGCTTTCGTCGCCTCGTTCTCCGATACCGTAGCCGACGAACGTAACCGGCGATGAGATGTTCTCGAACACCGGGGTCCCCATGTACGACGCCGTAATCTCGACGCCGTGGTGTTCCGGGTACTCCCATTCGATACTCCAGTTTGCTGCCTCGAAGCTCTCGGGTGGTTCGTCGAGCTGTGGCTCACCGTCGTCAGCCGTTTCCAGGGGCCGTTGCTCGAGCGGAACCGATGGAACTTCTTCTAGTACCGTTTCGTCCGCCGGTTCGATGGCGGCGGCCCGTTCGTGCATCGGGGTTTCCACGAACCGCTCGACGTACCTGACGTCGATCACGTTTCCTACGTCGTCTTCCCGCTCGCGCACGTAAGCGACGACCGCGGCGACGGTGTCGCTCTCGATAACGGATAACACGACCGGGGTAACGTCGCCGTGTTCTATTCCGCGGGCGGATGTAATCTGCCCAGGATCTACCGTCGACGGATACCAGTCGTTATCGTCGAGAAACGCCTGAACGGTGGTATCGTCGAGTACTCGCTGGAGTAGCGCCCCATCGTACTCTTCTCCCTCGGTCACTGTCCAGGAAACGTCCACGGGTTCGGTGATCGTCAGCGCAATGAGGTTGTCCGCTCCTCGATCGACGAGCCCAAACGCGACTTGCCTGTCTACGAACGTCACGTCGAACCCCCCATCGTCGATTCCACCCTCGACTTCGACGTCTGGGCATCCCTGGATGCTCACCGCATCGAGGTCGTTGGTGTGTGGCTCGTAGGCCTCGAAGCTCACGATCATGTCTTCGACGATTTCGTGGACCTCGGGATCGGCTAACAGTACCTCCAGGGACAGGCGCTTTTGATCGAGATACAGCTGCTCGTAGTTCCCCGCCGGGAAATCCCAGACCGTACCGGGGCGACTACTCGGCAGTGTGTAGCCGTTCTCTTCGTCGTCCTGTTGGGCCAGCGAGCGGGTACTGACGCCCGAAGCGAGACCTGTCGCCGCGATCGCCTGGACGAAGCGCCGTCGTCGAACACCACCGAACCGCTCGTCCGAACGGTTATGACTCGAGGGCATGAGTTGTCCTCGTCGCGCGAAGGAACCAATAAGGTCCGCTACTGTTGCATCGTATCATGCGATTTCTCGACGGTGCTGCGCCGTTTCAGTGTCCGTTTTCGAGAACGTCAGTGAGAATATAGGTGCTCGGGCAGGGTTCGGGTACACAAGTGAGCTAATTCCGCCGCTTTGGCGGTTCTGTAGTCATCTCCCGTGACGGTCGGCAAGGATGATTCGTGACGTACTCTCGACAAGATTGACTGTCGCTACGGCAACAGACACGGGGTTGGTACGGTCGGTTACCACACCGTTTTTTGAGAAGACCTCTGTTGTTAAACCGGTCTCAGTCGAACGGTGAACGTCTCCGTATTCACTCGCGTACGCGGAGTCGAAAATCAGCATTGCACAGGACGCCCTAACTGTTACAGCTGGAACGCACGGATCAATATCAAAATTGTACTGATCACTATCGTCTACCGAATATCGGACGAGCAGTCTCCACTTTTTCCGGTCGATGTGAACAGGGTTTACTCCCCATCAGAAACGATTCAACTGCGGTTTTCACCAACGAAGCGGAGTTTCAGGTGAGCTAACAGAAGTCGAGTCGGTGCTAGAACCAAAGTAGAACACAGTTGGACACGTGGAAGCTGGCAGCCATATTGCCGCTATAGATTTCGTGAACGAGGGTGAAGAAACGGCCGTCAAAACGTATCATCCGCTGAATTTAACCACCTTATTAAATTAATTAATACCAGACGAAACGGTCGGCTGCGTTTATTCGACTATCTGGGCAAGAGTCATGCGCCCCAAGAGGGGCGTGAGAAAATGAGCGATCAGGAAACTACAGGCGATTCGAGACGGACGTTTATGAAGAAGGGAGCAGTCGCAGCAACCGCCGTTGCACTCGGCTCTACGGCTACCACCGGCAACGTGGCTGCCCAGGAGTCGGGTCGGGCGCTGGTGTTCTCGTACGACTTCCACCCAGGTCAGGACTTTACGGTCGTTGCGTCACTCGAGGCGAGTACGACGGTCAACGTCCTGCAGCTCGACGACGAGACCGTGCCCGAGATCTCCCAGCCCGACAACTACAACGGCCACGTCATCCGTTACGACATGGGCGGGGACGGTGCCGGCGTTACCACGTTCCTCTTCTCCCAGGACGTCTCGCTGAGCAGCGGTGACACGGGAACGCTCGGTGAAGACGCGTCGATGTTCAGCTCTCAGCTGAATCTCCTCAGTTCGTCGATCAACGGCGAAGCTGCCGACGACACGGACGACGAAGAGCCAGAAGACGAACCGGAAGACGAGCCGGAAGACGAACCGGAAGATGAGCCGGAAGACGAACCGGAAGACGAAGATAACGGAGGTAACTAAAAATGGTTCAAGACGACGGTCGAGGACTCGTGTTCTCGTACGACTTCCACCCGGGCCAGGACTTCGATGTTGTCGCCCAGCTCGAGGCGAGTACGACGGTCAACGTCCTGCAGCTCGAAGACGAGACCGTGCCCGAGATCTCCCAGCCCGACGACTACACCGGCCACGTCATCCGATACGACACGGACGGTGAGAACGCTGGCGTTACCACGTTCCTCTTCTCCCAGGACGTCTCGCTGAGCAGCGATGACTCCGGAAGCTTCGGGGAGGACGCGACGATGTTCAGTTCGCAGCTGAACCTCCTCAGTGTTGACATCGAATAGCGAAGCGGTGCTGTACCACTTTTTCGCGTTCGACTGTGTGCGAGCGGCACCTCACAACTGTGTGTTGACCCGCGAAGCGTTATCGGCCTCGGCGGAGTACGGGAGGCGCGAGCACTGATGACTCCTATGACATCCAACAGCCACGAAAACGGGACGGACGAAACCGCGACGGAAAACCGATCGCGGACCGATGGACGGACGATCACCGCGGGGACGATCGTCGTCGGGACCTCCGGCTGCGTCGAGCTGTCGACCGGCTCGGACGAACGATCGAACTCGAGCGACGAAGAATCGATGGCTCACGAACAGCTCCTCGTTCCCATGATAGACCACCGTCCCGGAATGACGTTCCAGGTCGTCAGTCAGCTCCCCGCGCCGATCACGGTCGAACTGTTACGACTACCCGATGGTGACTTCGCACCGGTTCTAACGCAACCCGACAGGTACACGGGATACGTCGTTCGGTCTACCACCGGCGACAGACAGATCGACATGACGACGAACGTATTCACCGAGGAATCTCTCGAGCCAGACACCGACTACACCTTTACGACCGATACTCAGGTGTTCAGCACTGAGTTGAACCTGTTCGAGTCGCACGTCCGGTACGAAGACTGAAGTTCGATTCCCATTCGAGGAAGCGGATATGGCATATTTCGTCGTCTCCGGTGCTGATACCAGCGGACTTGGCATGGGTCCACGATGCTGCTATGGACGGGAACCCAGGTGAGGGGTTTCGGAATCGAATACCGAATCCGGTGTGCCAGCGAGTTGGGCGTCCGGTCTATGCCTATTCACTGACGGCGCTGGAGCGCCGCGTCCCTCCGCTGGCGGGCACGTTCTAACGCTGCCTCGCGGCGTTGACGAGCGCGCTCGAGTGTCGCCGCCCTGTGTTGACGGGCTCTCTCGCGCACTGCCTCGAGCCTATTTTGTGGCGAGTCCGGCACCTCCACTGGTGGATCTTCGGTGGCTCTGCTCCCCCCTCAGCGTTCGACTATACACTCAGCCGACGTACTGCCATCTATCGACCTGGGAGTACCCCACTCGAGGTGGGCCAACGAACGACGGCCTCGAACCGGCGGAAACGGTCGAACTGTGGAGAGACCGCCTGCGGTCCACGCGGGCCGACGGACCGGGACCGCTGCTGCGTCGAACGGGGTGGGACGCGGGAGGCGATCCGGAGGAAGCCGTGCCTCTGACAATCGGGGACAGTAACGATTCAACTTCTCAACCATATACCGCTGTATGATCCGGAAAACGTTACCGGTACCCGCTCGCCTCGAACGAACTGACCTGTAGGCAGATTAGAGCAAGAATTCGTATAAAATCACTACCGTTCGAACCCCTTTGGGTACGATACGAACGAGCCAACTCGCACTGACCGGGGATTACCATGTATATACGAAACGGAGTTACTGACGAGCGACTGACCTGGCTGTTCAACGGGATTCACGCCGGGCTGGTGCTGTTTGGAGTGTTGCTGTTCGGTATCGGGATCACGTTTTCGCTCGCCACGAGCGGCGTCATCGATCCCGGTATGCCGTCGATCGGCGACGATACGGACGATGACGGCGCGGACCTCGAGGACGACGCTGGCGGTGACGATGGGGTCGACGAGGACGACGCCTCCGAGGAGGAGGAGGACGAAACCGATGAGGACGATGGTGGCGGCGGAGAAGACGCGGACGGCGAAAGCGACGATAGCGAGGGTGATGCCCCCGACGACGGCGACGAGGCGGACGACGCCACCGACGACGGGGCCGACGATAGCGACGACGGGGCCGACGTCTCCGAACCGGACACGTCGCTCCTCGAGTTGACCGTCGTCGACCCGGTCGGGAACCCGATCGAGAACGTCTCGGTCAGCGGCGAGGGCGAGCCACACGAGGCCGACATTCCCCTCGAGTTCAGCGGCGAGACCGACGCGAACGGTCAGTACACCGACGAGATCTACGAGAACGAGTACGAGATCGAACTCGACCACCCCGACTACGAGGCGGAGACGATCGAGCACGATCACGACGGGGCACACGAGCTCACGGTCGAACTCGAGTCCGACGGTGCCCCCGAAGCGGCGCTGATGACGCTCACCGTCGTCGACAGCGACGGCGAGCCGATCGAGGGGGCGTCCGTCAGCGGCGAGGGCGAACCGCTCGACGCGGACGTTCCCCTCGAGTTCAGCGGCGAAACGGACGACGACGGCCAGTACACCGACGTCATCTACGAGAACGAGTACACGATCGAGATCGACCACCCCGACTACGAGTCGCTGACCGGCTCCTACACCCACGACGGCGAACAGGAGGTCGTCGCCGAACTCGAGGAGGAGTAACCGCCGTCTAGTCCGAGAGGTCCTCGTCTTCGAACGCCTGCGCTTCGACCGCCGTGAACCTCGCCAGTTCGCGTTTCGTGTGCGCTTCGAGAAGGTGCTCGAGCAGTCGCTGATCCGGCTCCATGCTGTCGTGGCAGATCGGACACTCGACCGGTGGGCGGGACATCGAGTGTGCGTTCGACAGGGAGGGCCAAAAGACCGTAGCCGTCGACGAACTCCGTGGCCGCGGAATCAGTCGGCCGAGTAGCCGTCGAACTGTTCGAATAACTGAGCCGAGTCGACGGGTTCGGGTGAAATTTCTTCGCACTCGCACATGTTCGGATCGCCGATCGGTGTTGCGGTTCCGTCAGGAAACAGCCAGACGGTGAATACCTTTCCGCAACCCGTACAGGTCGCAACGGTTCGTCGTTTCTCTCCTGCGCCTTGCATCTGTCTCACTCACCCCCGTCAACGATCGACCGTATATAAAACGGTGGTTGCACACCCCGGGGGTTCATACGTCCGTCGTCGGTTCCCGAGAAACCGCCTCAGTCGTCTCCGTCGCCTGCCGCGCCTTCGACCGTGATCGTCGGCGCCGCTGTTACGCGAGCTCCGGGACGACATCCTCGCCGAAGTGATCGACGAACTGTGCCTGCTCGCGGTTGACGTTGTGGAGCACGACCGTGTCGACGTCAAGATCCAGGTCCCGCCGGAGCCACTCGAGGTGCTCCTCGAGATCCGCGGAGACGCGGACGTTCTCCTCGACCTCCTCGCGTGTGATCGTCTCGGCCTGCTCGTCGAACTGTTCGGACGTCCGCAGCTCCTGGGTCGTCGGGCCGGGAACGCAGTTGGTGCGCCACTGGTCGTAGGCGCCTTCCAGGGCGTCGTCCTCGTCGGTGTCGTAGGAGAGCTGTACCTTGAGCGCGATCGGCCGCTCGGGTGCGCCCTCGCGGAAGGCGTCGACGCGCTCCTCGAGGGCGTCGTGATCCGGCGTCGCGATGGTGATCAGTCCGTCGACCCACTCCTGGGTGCCGAGCCAGCGGGCGGTTTCGCTCGAGAGCGCCGCGCCGTACAGCGGCGGCGCCGTCTCGGGGCGGGTGAACAGCGTCGCCTCCTCGACGGTGACGCGTCCGTGGTGGGTGACCGTCTCGCCGTCCCAGAGCCGCCCCATGACCTCGGCGCACTCCGCAAGCCGGGCGTTTCGCTCGTCCTTGACCGGCCAGTCCGTACCGGCGATCCCCTCGTTCAGGAGCTGGCCGCTGCCGACGGCGAACCAGAACCGCTCGGGGTACTGCTCGCGGAGGGTCGCCGCGGCCTGGGCGACGATGGCGGGGTGGTAGCGATAGCCCGGGGCGTTGACCGTTCCGTAGCGCATCGACGTCGCCTCCATCGCGGAGCCGAGCCAGGACCAGACGAACCCCGACTCCCCCTGTCGCTCGCTCCAGGGGTGGAAGTGATCGGAGGCGAGCACCGTCGAGAACCCGTACTCGTCGGCCTGTTTCACCCGCTCGAGCAGTTCGCTCGGCGGGAACTGCTCGTGGGAGGCGTGGTATCCGATCTCCGTCATCGGAACGCTCCTCCTGGTCGCGGTCGCTCGAGAGCGTCGGTGGTGTGGCTCATACGTCGTACTGACAGGAAACGACGGTCGCGGGGATAGTCGATTGCGTTGCACTCTAAACCGCGCCGCCGGACGGGAGACGAAACGCCGTCCGGGCGCAACAGCCACGTCAAGGCTTTTGGCGGTGATCGTCGAACGTCCGATACCGACACGAACCGCCGCGAACGGGGCCGTGACCGACGACGGACGGCCCCGAACGAACCCTGCCAGCGACGATACGAACGCACGATAATGGGATTTCAACCACTCGCTTCCTACGGCCTCATCGGTAACGACGACAGGTGTGCACTGATCGGCGACGGCTCCATCGACTGGTGTTGCTTCCCGCACGTTGCCGCCGCGAGTGTGTTCGCTCGCCTCCTCGACGAACGGGGCGGACACTTCGCCGTCCAGCCGACGGACGCCTTCGACAGCCGCCAGCGGTACCTCGACCGGACGAACGTGCTCCAGACGGTGTTCGAGACCGACTCCGGACGGGCGACGCTCACCGACTTCATGCCCGTGACGGGAGCCGACGACGAACCGGCCGCCGGTCAGCGGTCGCTGTACCGCAAGCTCCGGTGTGATTCGGGGACGCTCACGCTCGAAGCCGACTTCCGTCCGCGATTCGATTACGCACGCGCCGAAACCCGGCTCGAGCGCGACCGCGGGGAGGACGCGCTCGTCGCCCGCGGCGGCGACGAATCGCTCTCCCTGCAGATCCACGGTCCGCTCGAGCTTCGAACCCTGGACGGCCGCGCGGTCGGCACAGCTACCCTCGAGGCCGGCGACACGGTCTGGCTGGCGCTGCAGTACGACCGCCTCGAGCCGACGTCGGCGGAGACCTGCGACCGCCTGCTCGATGAGACGGTCGACTACTGGCGCGACTGGGTCGGGACCGTCGAGGAGGCGGCGACGGCGATCGCGGACGACGAACCCTGGCGCGAGGACGTGATCCGATCGGGGCTCGTCCTCAAACTGCTGATCAACGAGGGGACGGGGGGTATCTACGCCGCGCCGACGACGTCGCTCCCCGAGGAGTACGGCGGTTCGCGCAACTGGGACTACCGGTACAACTGGATGCGAGACGCGAAGTTCACCGTACAGGCGCTTCACAACCTCGGGCGCGCACGCGAGGCGACGGACTACTTCGAGTGGTTTCGGGAGATCAGTCACGACGACCCCGGCGAGATCCAGCCGGTGTACGGCGTTCACGGCGAGACGGGCCTCGAGGAGTTCGAACTCGAGCACCTCTCCGGCTACCGTCACTCCTCGCCGGTCCGGATCGGCAACGCCGCGACGGAACAGCGCCAGCTCGACGTCTACGGCGCGATCGTTCAGGGGATCTACGAGACCCTGCGCCACGACGAGGAGCTCACCGACGAGGACTGGGCGTCGATCCGCGAACTAGTCGATCACGTCTGTGCGGTGTGGGACGAACGCGACGCGGGCATCTGGGAGTTCCGGGAGGACCAACGCCACTACGTCCACTCGAAGCTGCTGTGCTGGGTCGCCGTCGACCGGGGCATCGACCTCGCCGAGGATGCCGACCGCGAGGCGCCCCTCGAGCGCTGGCGCGAGGAACGCGACGCGATCAAAGCGGAGATCCTGGAACGCGGCTACAGCGAGTCGCTGGGCAGCTTCGTCCAGCACTTCGACGCCGACGAGGCGATGGATGCGACCTGCCTGCTGATCCCGATCTACGAGTTCCTGTCGCCGGAGGACCCGCGGGTACAGTCGACGATCGACACCGTCTGCGACCGACTGCTCACCGACAACGGCCTCGTGTACCGGGTCAGAGACAGCGACGTCGCGGACGACGAGCCCACGGGATTCGTCCTGTGTTCGTTCTGGCTGGTCGACGCCCTCGTCCTCTGCGGGCGCGTCGAGGAGGCTCGAGAGATATTCACGAACCTCCTCGAGCACACGACCCCGCTCGGGTTGCTCGCCGAGCGCGTCGATCCGGCGACCGGGGAGCTGTTCGGCAACTTCCCGCAGGCGTTCAGCCACATCGGCCTGATCAACAGCGCGATCTACCTCGGGCTCGCCGCCGACCGCGACCTCGAGCACGACCCGCTTGGCGAGGGCTCGAGCGCGATCGACCCGCTGTTTCGAAAGGACGACGCGTAGTAAACCGACACAGCGGACGTCTCAGGCGCCGAGCGAGTCGCTTTCGTCGTCGGCGTCGTCGCCGGTGTCTTCGTCGTCGTTAGCGTCTTCGTCCTCGTCGTCGACTTCGTGCTCGTCCGCGTCGTCGGCCTCCTGTCCGTTCCCCGTCCCCTCCTCGGCGTCGGGTTCGTCGCCACAGCCGGCGACGAGCGCGAGCGCCGCCGTTCCGGTCAGTTTCAATACGTCGCGTCGGTTCGTCGCGCGCTCTCGAGACATACCCGTTGATCGCCGCCGAGCGAGATAAGTCGCCGCCCGGGAACTGCGCGGTGTCTGCCGACTCCGACCGTCTTAATACGGCGTCTCCTCGAGTGGACGGTATGACCGTCGTCCTCGCCGGAATCGGCGCCGACAGCACCAACCTCGGCGCGCTCGGTCCGCTGTACGACGACGGGACGTTCGAGTACGTCCCGATCCCCGAAAAGACCGCCGAAACGAGCGAAACGGCGACGCTCGGCTCGTGGTCGCTTCGGTACGGCGAGGGAACCGCCGCAGATCTGACGAACCGCATCGCCCCGCAGCCGGTGCGCGACGGCGAGCGGGTCGTTACGGGCGCCGACCTCGAGTCCTGGCCGTTTCACCACGACCCGAACTTCGAGGCGCTGACCTACGGCGAACACCGGACGAGCGGCTACGTCTCCCGGCTCCGGTCGCTCGAACCCGGCGACGTCGTCGGCTTCTACGCGGGCCTCCGCCGACCGGACGGCGAGCGCGCCCACCGCTACGTGATCGGCTACATGACCGTCGAAGCGGTCGACGTGATCGGTCCCGAGACGCCCACTGAGGAGCGCCGCCGGGTGCTCGAGCACCACCCGGAGAACGCACACGCGAAGCGGTCCCGCGGGGACGAACTCTACCTCCCGGAGAAGACGGTGGTGTTCGTCGACGGCCGAGAGCCGGGCGGCCTGTTCGATCGGGACCCGATCCGACTGAGCGACTACTACGTGAAGTCGGGCAACGAGCGCGCCCAGTACTACCTCCGGGACGCGATCGCGGAGGCGTGGACCGTTCGCGAGGGCGGGGCGAACATGATGTACAAGCCCGCCTACCGGTGTGCGCTCTCGGGTGCGGCGTTTCGGGACCTGGTCGGCGTTCCCGGCGAGCGTTCCGAGCGCCAGCGACGCCGGTACGGGGCGGACTGTGACGGTCCATCCACGTAGAAAGAGGAAAATTTTGCCGCATATGGCGTTGTTAACTGGCGGTCGATTTCGCGGAACGCCCGCAGTCGGGAGCGCTCGAGCGAGCCGGTTCTGAACTCGAGTCAAGTCTTGCCCCTGTCTCCGTCAAACCCGGATAATTGCCGCAGAGACGGCCTAAGACCCGCATATTTTTGACTGTGGGGTTGCAGTGGTTTTCCATGAAGGGAGATCCAACTCGCAGAGCGTTTCTCACCGGAAGCGGCGCGGTCGGTGTCGCAACCGTCGCCGGTTGCCTCGGTGAGGCCACCAGTGAACAGGGGGCCGACGATCACGACGACCGTACCGACGAGGACGGCGAGGAGCGCGGCGAAACGTACGAAATCTGGGCGCTCGATCAGGGAACGGACACGGTCTACGTCTACGAGCCGAGCGGCGACGGCGAGTTCGACGCGGTCGAAACGATCGACGTCAACGCCCTCGAGGGCGTTCCCGAAGACGGCGTCGTCCCGCACATGATCGACTTCTCGTCGGACTACGAGTACGCCGCGATCGCCTGCACGGCCGGGGCGCGAACGCTGGTCTTCCGGACGGAGGACTACGAACTCGTCGGAAACATCGAGACCGGCGCGGGCTCGCACATGGCCGCGTTCTCACCCGAAGACGACTGCATCCACGTCGACGTCATCGGCGAGGAGAAGATCGTCCGGGTGAACGCCGATCTCGAGGCCGAAGACTTCACCGTCAGAGACGAGATCCACCTCCCGGAGAACGAGGTCGTCACGGAGGCTGGCATCGAGTCGGCCGCGCCGATCTGTCACCAGTACGCCCAGGATGGCCGTTCGCTGCACACTCTCGGGCCGAGCTACCACGACGCGGGTCTCGTGATCGTCGACCACGACGAGTTCACCGTCGACGCGGCGTTCTCTCCCGAGGAAGTGCCGACGAACTGCGGGACGATGCCACACCCGACCGAGGAGAAGTTCTACCTCACCGCCGGACTGCCGTCGAACCCCGAGGAGGACGAGGAGGGCGTCGGTGACTTCTTCGTCTTCGACACCGAGGCCGACGAGGTCGTCCACACCGCCGACACCGGTGGCGTCGACGCCCACGGCTTCTGGTACACTCCCGACGGCGAGGAGCTGTGGGTGCTCAACCGAGAGACGAACGACGGCATCGTCCTCGACCCCGAAACCGACGAGGTTATCGACGAGATCGAGGCGTTCGGCCCCACCCAGTCCGACGACCCCGCCGAGAGCGACGCGCCGGATATCCTCTGGTCCTCGCCGGACGGCGAGTACATGTTCGCGACGCTTCGGGGTCCCGAACCGATCTCCGGGGACCCACACGCGGCGACCGGTGTCACCCCCGGCTTCTCGGTGCTCGACGTCGACAGCCGCGAGATCGTCACCGTCGTCGAACCGGACCCGATCGAGGGCTACTCCGCGGAAGAGATCGAAGACGAAGACACGCCCACGCCCGACTTCCACGGCATCGGCGTCCGTCCCGTCGGCGACTACGACACGGACATTCCGACGTCGCCGCCGTTCTGAACGTGCTCGCTTCGAGCGCGTCGGTTCACCGCTCGTCCGTCTCGAGTTCGGGGGCGTCCCGACGGCCGACACTCGCGCTCTCGCGCCGATCGCGCCCGCCGTTTCCAGCGGCCGGATCGTCGGCCTCGAGCAGCCGCTCGAGTTCGCGCTCGAACTCCGCCTCGGAGAGCTCGCCCGCCGCGTACCGCTGTTTGACGGCCTCGAGCGGGTCCGCCCCTGACGGCTCGGCGGTCAACTCCTCGGCTCGCTCCTCGCCCCACCACTCCTCGATCGTCTCCCGGTCGCCGACGAGCAGCGCCCACAGCGGAACGGAACAGACCATCCCGACGAGGCCGACGACGAACAGCCACAGGGTACCCGTAAACAGCCCGACGAAGGTAACCGCGAGAAGCGCGAACGCAGCGAGGACTTCGAGTATCTCGGGAAGCATAGCGGACAGTCGATGGCGGAAGCCGCCTCGATCCATACGGCACGTACAGCGTCCGAGATGAAGTAGCTTCGGTGACAGTTCGGCGGCGCTCCCGCTCGAGTCGTCTACTCCCGTTTCACGCCGGGATTGGTCACCGCGCCGTTGGACGCCGAGTCGAAGTCGCGGCCGTACTTCGCGAGCACGCCGCCCGCGTAGGCGGGCTCGGGTCGCTCCCAGGCCTCGCGGCGGGTCGCCAGCTCCTCCTCCTCGAGGTCGACCTCGAGCCGGCGCTCCGGGATGTCAACCGTCACCGTGTCGCCCTCCTCGAGCAGGCCGATGGGGCCGCCGACCGCCGCCTCGGGGGCGACGTGGCCGATCATCGGCCCCCGCGTGCCGCCGGAGAACCGACCGTCGGTGATGAGCGCGACGTCGTCCTCGTGGCCCGCGCCGACGACGGCGGCGGTGACGCCGAGCATCTCGCGCATGCCGGGTCCGCCGCGCGGGCCCTCGTTTCTGATCACGATGACGTCGCCGCTCTCGATGTGGCCCTCCTGGACGTAGCGCATGGCGTCCTCCTCGTCCTCGAAGATCCGGGCGGGCCCCTCGTGGTGGAACTGGTCTCCGCCGGTCGCTTTCAGGACGGCGCCGTCGGGCGCGAGGTTCCCCTCGAGGATCTTGATCGCGCCCTCCTCCTCTTTGGGGTCGTCGACGGTGTAGAGGAAGTCGGCCGAGATGTCCTCGTCAGCGGGGAGATCGAGCGTCTCGAGTTCGTCTTCGATCGTTCGTCCGGTCACCGTCATCGCATCGCCGTGGAGGAGATCGGCCGCGAGCAGCCGCCGGATCACCACGGGGACGCCGCCGATCTCGTGGAGGTCGTTCATCACGCTGGCGCCGCCGGGCTGGAGGTCCGCGATCTTGGGCGTTCGTTTCGAGATCTCGTCGAAGTCCTCGATCTCGAGGCCGACGCCGGCCTCGCGGGCGAGCGCGAGCAGGTGGAGGACGCCGTTGGTCGACCCCCCGGTTGCAGTCTGGACGGCGATGGCGTTCTCGAAGGACTCGCGCGTGAGGATGTCCGACGGGCGGCGGCCCTCCTCGACGACCTCGAGGGCGAGTTCGCCCGCCCGCCGGGCGACCTCGTAGCGCTCCTCGTCCTCGGCGGGCGGGGAGGCGCTTCCCAGGGGGGCCAGTCCCAGGGCCTCGGAGATCGAGGCCATCGTGTTCGCGGTGAACATTCCCCCACAGGAGCCCGCGCCGGGGCAGGCGTGACGTTCCAGGTCGTCCAGTTCCTCGGCGCTCATCTCGCCGGTCGCGTAGGAGCCGACGCCCTCGAACACCTGGACGATAGTGACGTCCCGGCCCTCGTGCTCGCCGGGCATGATCGAGCCGCCGTAGAGAAAGACCGACGGCAGGTCGGTGCGGATCGCGGCCATCATCATCCCCGGCAGGTTCTTGTCACAGCCCGCCACCGTCACGAGCCCGTCGAGGCGCTCGCCGAAGGCGACGAGTTCGACGCTGTCGGCGATCAGTTCCCGCGAAATCAGGGAGGCCTTCATCCCCTCCGTTCCCATCGAAATGGCGTCCGAGATGGTGATCGTGCCGAACTCGATGGGCATCCCGCCCGCCGAGTCGACGCCCTCGAGTGCAGACTCCGCGACGTCGTCTAAGTGGACGTTACACGGCGTGATGTCCGCGGCGGGGTTCGCCACTCCGATCATCGGCGCGCCGAAGTCCTCGTCGGAAAACCCCATCGCCCGGAACATCGCCCGGTGAGGGGCCTTTTCGGCGCCCTCGGTCACGTCGCGGCTCTGCAAGCGTTCGTCCTTGTCGTGGTGGAACTGGCTCTCGCCCTGCTCGCTCATGGTCGCAGGTGGTTTCGAGGGCCTATAAGTGACTCCGACCGGGTCAATCGTTGCTGGTGGCCCACTGCGGTCGAAGCGCCCCGTCACCGACCGCGCCGGAAGCGGCGGCACACCCGCGAGGAGCGGCGCCACGCGCCGTCGACGAGCGCGTGCCGTCGGGGTGGGGTGGCGGCGTCATCCCCGAGTGCGGGTTTCGTTCGCGAAACCCGCTCGAGGATCGCGGTCTTCAGTGCCGTCGGCAGCTCCCGGTCGCAGTGTCGGGAACGTCGCTCGTGCGGGAACGGTTTGGAGAACGCGAGAGACCGACGTGTGGCCCCCGGACCGCTCACCCCTCCGGTGCGTCCCGCTCGAACCGTACCCCGGTGTCTTCGACGTACACGTTCAGTACGCTCCGGTTTCGAGCCACGTCCCACTCGAACGTCTCGCGGTGGTCGTCGGTCGTCACCGTCACGTCGTACGTGTCTCCGACCGCTATCGATCCGTCTTCTGAAACGGTTTTCTCGTCGGCGTCGTCCGGCGTCAGTTCGTACTGTGCTTCGTACACCGTCTCGCCGCCGGCGTCGGTTACCGTGATCTCGACGGTCTGGTCGCTGCCCGCCTCGTTGGCGATCCACAGGCTGCCCTCGTCCGGCGGGCTCGAGGTGCCGCTGCTCGAGCATCCCGAGAGCACCAGGGTCCCCGTCACGGCGGTGGCTGCGACGAACTGGCGCCGTATCATGCTGCGAAATTCTGATGTGCGGACATATACTTTCGGGCGGAACGAACCCACTCCCACAGCGCTGGACCGGGACACTCCGTTCGAACCGATACGACGGACTTACTCACCCAGCCGCGCCGCCGCCTCTTCGAGCGAATCACGGGTATCCACACCCTCGAACGTCTCGAGGGAGATCTCCGCCTCGGCGAGCGCCCGCTCGTCGACGACGACCCACTCGAGGTCCTCGAGCGCCGTCAGGATGCGGCTGTCCTCGCGCTCGAGGGCGGCCGCGCAGGCGCGGGCCATCGGCTCGGTTCGGTAGACCGCCTGGGTGGTCTGGTACCAGCGGTCCTCGAGCTGGACCACCGCGGCGTCCGCCTCCTCGTCTCGCGCCCGCTCGAACAGGAGGTCGAACAGCCGCGGCTCGACGAACGGCATGTCGCAGGCGACGACGGCCGCGTACTCGGTGGTGGCGGCCTCGAGGCCCGTTTTGATCCCTCCGGTCGGCCCCTGATCGGGAACCGGGTCGACGGCGTAGGAGACGTCGACGGGCGCGTCGGCCAGGGCAGTTCGAATGGCCTCGAGCTGGTCCTCGCGGCAGTTGACGACGACCCCCGCGCTGACCGGCGCCAGCCGGTCGACCACCCGGCGGATCATCGGTTCCCCCGCGAGGTCGGCGACGGCCTTGTCGTCCTCACCGAATCGAGTCGAGTAGCCGCCGGCGAGGACGACTCCCGAGAGGTCGGCGTTCGCTCGTCCGGTCGCCTCCGCTCCCGCCTCGGCCCGGGTTGAATCGGGTCCTGTCACGGCTCAGTCGTCCGCGGATTCCGGCGGCTTCGCGGGCTCGACCTCCGCGGCCGCGGCCTTGTACTCCGGGATCTTCGCCAGCGGATCGAGCACGTCGTTCGTTAGCGTGTTCGCCCGCGCGTCCGAGAAGTGCGGCGTGGTCCAGACCACGCCCTCCTTGATGGCCTCGGTGACGTTGGCCTCGAGGACGATCTCTCCGCGCCGCGAGCGCAGCGTGACGTAGTCGCCGTCCTCGATTCCTCGCGCCTCGGCGTCCGCGGGGTGGACGTCGACGAAGTTCTCGGGGGTTCGGCGCACGAGCGTCGGCGACCGGGTGCTCATCGTGCCGGTGTTGTAGTGTTCCTCGAGGCGCGCGGTCGTGAGCACGAGCGGGTACTCCTCGTCTGCGACCTCCGCGGGTTCGGTGTGGCGCACGCCGCGGATCTCCCCGAGGCCATCGTCGGTGTCGAACGACTCCTCGTAGAGGTACTGGTCGCCCTCGTCGCCCTCCTCGTAGCAGGGCCACTGGATGCCTTCGAGGCCGAGGCTGTCGTAGGTCATCCCGTGGTAGCTCGGACACACCTGCCGGAGCTCCTCGAACACCTCTTCGGGGCCGTCGAACTCGAACCCCCCGTCTTCGCCGAAGAGTCGAGTGCCGAGTTCACAGAGAATATCGAGATCGTGGCGGGTGTTTCCGGGCACGTCGACGGCGGGGCGCATCCGCTGGACGCGCCGGTCGGTGTTCGTCACCGTGCCGCCGCGTTCGGCCCACGAGGTGGCCGGGAGGACGACGTCCGCGAACTCTGCGGTCTCGGTCATGAAGATGTCCTGTACCGCGAGGAACTCGAGGTCGTCCATCCGCTCTTCGACCTCGATCGAATCCGGCTCGCTCATCACCGGGTTCTCGCCCATGACGAACAGACCGTGGATCGAGTCGCCGATGGCGTTCGAGATCTCGACGTTCGTCAGCCCCGGCTCCGAGGGAATCTCGAAGCCCCAGACCGCCTCGACCGCCTCGCGTGCCTCGTCGTCGTCGACCTCCTGGTACCCCGGCAGGACGTTCGGCATCGCGCCCACGTCGCAGGTTCCCTGGACGTTGTTCTGTCCGCGCAGCGGATTGACGCCCGTCCCAGGACGGCCGAGGTTGCCCGTAATCAGCGCGAGGTTGACCTCGTTCTGGACGTTGTCGACGCCGCAGCGGTGCTGGCTCATCCCCATTCCGGTGAATATTGCTGCGTTATCGGCCTCCGCATAAATGCGGGCAGCCTCCTGGATGTCCTCGAGGGGCACGCCACAGGTGTCGGCGGCCTCCTGCATGTCGAAGTCGGCGAGCGTCGCCTCGAGGTGGTCGAATCCCGTCGTGCGCTCCTCGATGAAGTCCTCGTCGTACAGCCCCTCCTCGAGGATCGTCTTGAGGACGACGTTCAGAAGCGGGATGTCCGTGCCGGGTTTGAGCTGGAGGTGGAGGTCCACGTCGCGGGTCGTCTTGTTCGCGTGGGGGTCGATCTGGATGAGGGTCGCGCCCTCGAGTGCGGCCTGCCGGAAGTAGTTGCTGTGGGCGATGACGTGCTGTTCCGCGGGGTTCGCCCCCTGGATCCAGAAGACGTCGCCCGCATCCTTCAGGTCCTGCATGCTGTTGGTCATCGCACCCGCGCCCAGGCTGTTCCGGAGGGTGTAGACCGTCGAGGCGTGACACATCCGCGTACAGTTGTCGACGTTGTTCGTCCCGTACCGGCGCGCGAGCTTCTGGAGCAGGTAGTTCTCCTCGTTCATCACCTTCGAGGAGCTGAAAAAGCCGGTCGCGTCGGGGCCGTGTTCGTCGCGGATCGACTCGAGTTCGTCGACGATTCGAGTCAGCGCCTCGTCCCAGGTCGCTTCGCGGAACTCGCCGTTTTCCCGGATCAGCGGCTCGGTGAGCCGGTCGTCGTGGTCGACGACCTGCGTCGACGCGCCGCCTTTGATACAGAGGGCGCCCTCGTTCACCGGCGCGTCGAACCACGGTTTCAGCGAGACGTCGCCGGGCTCCTCGCCCGCCTCGAGTCGCAACCCGCAGCCGACCCCGCAGTACGGACAGATCGTGTGGACGGCGTCGTCGTCTGAGCTCATACCCGTGCCTATCGGTACCGATCGACAAAACAGTTCGCCGACCGGCGGCCGTCGCGTCCTCTCCCTCGAGAGCCGGCGCCGACGGTGGGGTTTTTCCTCGAGCGCACCCTTCCGTCGACCGATGGGGTTCACCACGGACCGTCTCCGAGCGGCCGCCGCCGAGTACGAGCGCCGACACCCGTTCACGATCGTCGAGGACGAGCGCCTCGAGACCCTCCCGACGGCCTTCTCGGAGGGCTCGTTTCTCTGGAAGGACGCCGAGTGGGTCGTCCGCTGGTTCGCCCGCCGGTCGCTGTCGGGGACGCCCCACCCCGCCGAGGACGCCTTCCGCGAGAACGGGTACGACGACCTCGAGGCAGCCATCACGGGTGCTGAGTCGGCGGAGACTGTGACGGACGCCGTCGAGAGACTCACCGCCCTCGAGGGCGTCGACGTCCCGATCGCGTCGGCGTACCTCCAGTTTCTCGACCCCGAGCGGTACGTTACGCTCGACGAGGGCGCCGTCGCCGCGCTCGAGGGTGCGGGTTCGCTGTCAGCGTTCCCCGCCGACGCGCTCGAGGCGTATCCCTCCCCGCTCGAGCCCACTGCGTACGCGACGTATCTCGAGGCCGTTCGCGCCGTCTCCCGCGAGCACGACCTCGACCTGCTGCGAACGTACCGGGCGCTCTCACGGCTGGGTGCGACCGAGAAGTGAGCGCCCCGCGGTCGGCTGCCCATCGTTTCGCGGGGCAAACCGGTGGCAACGCCGGCCACCGTCGAAACCCCCTTGCGGTCGGGCCGCCCACTGCCGGTATGGTGACGGTCAGCGCCGGCGCACGGCTCCACTTCGGCTTTCAGAACCTCTCGCTGGCCCGGCGACGGCTCTACGGCGGGATCGGCGTCGGGCTCGAGGAGCCGCGAGTGACCGTCTCCGCCGAGCGCGCCGAGGAAATCGAGGCCGACGACCCCCTCGTCCGCGAGTACGCGAGGCGGGCCGTCGACTGTCTCGGGGTCCCCGGCGTTTCCCTCTCGCTCGAGGAGCGCCTGCCCCGCCACGTCGGCCTCGGCAGCGGAACCCAGCTCGCGCTCGCAACCCTGGCCGCGACGGCGCGGTGTTACGGCCTCGAGGCGCGGGTGCGCGAGCGAGCCCCGCGGCTCGGACGGGGCGGGCGCAGCGGCGTCGGCGTCGCCACCTTCGAGTCGGGGGGGTTCGTCGTCGACGCCGGCCACCCGACGGGCCGGTTCACGACCGAACCGCCCGCGGCGGGCGACTGGACGGTCCCGCCCGTGGTCGCCCGCCACGACCTGCCTGCCGACTGGCGATTCCTCGTCGTGGTCCCCGACGCCGAACCCGGTCGCAACGGCGACGGCGAGGACGCGAGCATGCGGACCGTCGTCGAGCGCGCCGATCCCGCCGTTTCCGACGAGATCGCCGGCGTCGTAACCCGAAAGCTGCTCCCGGCGGCGGCGGAGGGTCGTCTCGAGCCCTTCGGCGACGCGATCGGCGAGATCGGCCGCAAGAACGGCTCCTGGTACGCCGACGCCCAGGGCGGGGTCTTTCGACCGCCCGCGGGAGCGATCGTCGACACCCTCGAGGGCTGTCCGGTCGTCTCCGGGGTCGGCCAGTCCTCTTGGGGACCGGTCGTCTACGGGCTCACCGACGAGACCCACGCGGCCGAGGCTCGAGAGGCGGCGAGGATGGCCCTCGAGGACGACGGTCTCGAGGGAGACGTGCTCCTGACGGCGGTCGCGAGCGACGGCGCGCTGTGATCGCGTCGGGCGACCGCCGTGCCCCGACGTTTTTGCGCTCCGAGCGCGTAGGCGGGCGTATGCAGTTCTGCGACGACTGCGGCTCGATGATGAAAGCCGACGGCGACCGGATGGTGTGTGCCGACGAGGACTGCGGGGCGACCAGCGGTCGCGATCGGGAGACCGAAGCGGAGTTCGTCAGCACGGACTCACAGCGATTCGACGACGTCATCGAAACGAGCGAGGAGACGGACGTCGAGGGGAAGCCGACGACCTCCGACGTCCGGTGTCCCGAGTGTGAGAACGAGAAGGCGTACTACGCGCTCCAGCAGACGGCCTCCGCCGACGAGCCGCCCACCCGCTTTTTCAAGTGTACGGAGTGTGGCCACCGGTGGCGCGGCTACAACTGAGCCGCCGCTTTCGTACCCCATCGTCGACCCGACGCCCGTGAGACTCTCACGAAAGACGATGAGGGCGGCAAAGATTCGCGCTGTGCCGGGATTTTTGCGCTGGCGCGCGTAGCCCTGTGGTATGGAATTGCACAACAGGGGCGTTCGACAGGACGTCCGGGAACTGGGCGCGCTCCTCGGGGAGATCCTCGAGGCCCAGACCTCGAGACGGGCGTTCGAGACGGTCGAATCGTGTCGGACGACCGCGATCGACTACCGCGCGGGCGAGATCGACTCCCGTGAGTCGCTGGTCGACGAACTCGCGCGGGTGTCGCCCCACCAGCAGCGCGTTGTCGCGCGGGCGTTCGCCACCTACTTCGAGCTGATCAACCTCGCCGAGGAGCGCGAGCGGGTCCGGTCGATTCGCTGGGACTCGCAGGACGGCAGCCTCGCCGACAGCCTCGAGGCGGCGGCCGCCGAACTCGGGGAAACCGATCCGGAGACGGTCGAGTCGATCCTCGAGGACGTGCAGATCGAGCCGACGTTCACCGCCCATCCGACGGAGGCCCGCCGGAAGACGGTGAAGGCGAAGCTCCGCGCGATCGCGACCCACCTCGAGACGCTCGACGAGCGGCTGCTCACCGACAAGGAGGCGGCGCAGGTCTGGCGCGACGTCGACGCCGAGGTGACGAGCCTCTGGCAGACCCGACAGGTCAGAAAGCGCCAGCCGGAGGTCGAAGACGAGGCCAGGAACGTCCAGTGGTACTTAGAGAACACGCTGTTCGACGTCGTCGGCGAGGTGTACGACGAACTCGAGGACGCCCTCGAAGCGGCGGTCGAGGGCTCGCTCGAGGTGCCAAAACTGCTCGAGTTTCGCTCGTGGGCCGGCAGCGACCGCGACGGCAACCCGTACGTCACCCCCGAGGTGACCGCGAACACGCTCGTGCGCCAGCGCGAGGTGGTCCTTTCGCGCTACCGCGAGGAGCTCAAGCGCCTCTCGGGGGTGTTGAGCCAGGACGGCGCCCGGCTCTCGCCAGGGCCGGCGTTCGAGGACGCCCTCGAGGCGGACCGCCAGCGCCTCGAGGGAAGCGCCCGCGCTGCGGCCGAGCGCTACCCGGGCGAGCCGTACCGCCAGAAGCTCAAGCTCATGCGCGAGCGCCTGCGTCGGGTGGGTGACGTCCGCCCCGGCGGCTACGGAAACGCCGACGAACTGCTCGCGGATCTGGAGACCATCGCCGAGAGCCTGCGAGAGAACGGGGCGGAGACGGTCGTCGAGGCCCACGTCGATCCGCTGCGCCGACAGGTCGAGACGTTCGGCTTCTCGCTCGCCAGTCTCGACCTGCGCGACCACCGGGAGAAACACACCGACGCCATCGCGGCCGCCCTCGAGCGCGAGGGGATCGACTACCGCGCGCTCGAGGAGGACGAACGGGCCGACCTGCTGACCGACGCCGTCCTGCAGGACGAGCCGGTGATCGACCTCGCCGACACCGAGGGGCTCCCCGAGGACGCCGCGCGCGTGTTGACGCTGTTCGACAGCCTGGCCGACTGGCAGGCCGAGTACGGCGTCGCCGCCGTCGACACCTACTGCATCTCGATGACCGAGGAGCCGAGTCACGCCCTCGAGGTGCTCTTTCTCGCCGACCAGGCGGGGGTCGTCTCGCTGCCCGAACACTGCGGCATCGACGTCGTGCCGCTGCTCGAGACGGAGTACGCCCTCTCGGGGGCACGCCGGATCATGGGGGCGCTGTTCGAGAACGAGGCCTACGCGGCGGCGCTCTCCGCCCGCGGGCGGACCCAGGAGATCATGCTCGGCTACTCCGACTCGAACAAGGAGAACGGCTTCCTGGCGGCGAACTGGTCGCTCTACAGGAACCAGCGCCATCTCGCCGAGATCTGTGACGACCACGACGTGACGATGCGGCTGTTTCACGGCCGCGGCGGCTCGATCTCGCGGGGCGGCGGACCGATGAACGAGGCGCTGCTCGCCCTGCCGAACTCGACGGTGACCGGCCAGGTGAAGTTCACCGAGCAGGGCGAGGCCATCTCGGAGAAGTACGGCAATCCCCGGATCGCAGAGCGAAACATCGAGCAGATGCTCAACGCCCAGCTGCGGGCGCGAAAGCAGGCCATCGAGCAGCCCCGCGAGGAGGTCCCCGAGGAGTGGCTCGAGGCGATGGAGACGATGGCCGACGCCGCCCGCCGGGAGTACCGGGATCTGCTCGAGAGCGACGGCTTCGTCCGCTACTTCGAGCAGGCGACCCCCATCACGGTGATCGAGAACCTCGATCTCGGCTCGAGACCGGCCTCCCGCAGCGGCGAGCGCACCGTCGAGGACCTGCGGGCGATCCCGTGGGTGTTCTCTTGGACGCAGTCGCGGTGTATCCTGCCGGGGTGGTACGCGCTGGCCGCTGGCGTGGACGAGTACCTGGAGGGCGACGGATCGATGGAGACGCTCCAGGAGATGTACGGGGAGTGGCCGTTCTTCCGGACGACACTCGACAACGCCGCGCTGTCGCTGTCGCGAACCGAACTCGAGATCGCCGCCGAGTACGCCGACCTGGCCGAGGACGACCTGCGCGAGCGGTTCTTCCCGCGGCTCAGCGAGGAACACGAGCGGGCGGCCGAACTGGTGACGACGATCGGGGAGCGCGACGAACTCCACACGCGGGACTGGCTCGGCGAGAACCTGGCCCGGCGAAACCCCTACGTCGACCCGCTGAATCTGTTGCAGGTACAGCTACTCGGTCGGACCCAGCGAACGGATATCGAAGAACGGACGCTGCGCCTGACGGTGAAGGGGATCGCCGCGGGGATGAAGAACACCGGGTGAGTTATTCGACGGTGGGCACCGGAACCGACTCGAGAACCGTGTCGACGACCTGGTCCTTCTGGACGTCGTTGACGGTCGCGTCGGGGGTGAGCACGAGTCGGTGGGCCATCACGGGGTGGGCGACGCGCTTGATGTCGTCGGGGGTGACGTACTCCCGGCCGCGAATGGTCGCGTAGGCGCGGGCGGCCTCGAACAGCCGCTGGGTGCCCCGCGGGGAGACGCCGACCTCGACGCGGCCGTCGGTGCGGGTCTCGCGGGACAGCGCGACGACGTAGTCGATGAGGTCCTCGTCGACGCGGATCGTCTCGGGAACCTGGCGGAGTTCGGCGACGTGTTCGGGCTCGAACACGCGTTCGACGGTGGGGCTCATCTCCTCGCGGCCGGCGCGACGCCGGAGGAGTTCGACTTCGCCGGTCTCGTCGGGGTAGCCCATCGAGGTCTTGACGAGGAAGCGGTCGACCTGCGCCTCGGGCAGCGGGAACGTCCCCTCCTGTTCGACGGGGTTCTGGGTCGCGATGACGAAAAACGGCTGGGGGAGCATGCGCGTCTCGCCGTCGACGGTGACCTGGCCCTCCTCCATCGCCTCGAGCAGGGCGGCCTGGGTCTTCGGCGGCGCGCGGTTGATCTCGTCTGCGAGGACGATGTTGGCGAAGATCGGCCCCTCGTTGAACTCGAACTCCCGGTCCTGTTCGTTGAAGACGTGGGTGCCGGTGACGTCCGAGGGGAGCAGGTCCGGGGTGAACTGAATCCGCGAGAACGAGAGTCCGAGCGCGTTCGCGACGCTGCGGGCGGTCAGGGTCTTTCCGGTGCCGGGGACGTCCTCTAGGAGGACGTGGCCGCGGCCGACGACGCCGAGGAGAACGGTCTCGAGGAACTCCCGGTTGCAGATAACGGCGTCACCGATCGCGTCGAGGACGGCGTTGCACTCGGTGTTCGCCTGTGTGACATCCATGCGAGGGGTGTCTCCCCCTCGCGCCATATCTCTTCTGTTCCGCTGTCAGGTTCGCCGGACCCGGACGGGGACCGTTCGCACGCGGCGCGCAGAATCGAAACGGCTAAAATCGTGACGCCGGTAGGTGGAGGTGAGCCGAGATAGCCTAGCCCGGCCAAGGCGGTAGATTCGAAATCTACTGTCCCCACGGACTCGGGAGTTCAAATCTCCCTCTCGGCGTTTTTCAGCGACCAACTCCGACGAGCGACGCGTAGCGGCGCGAGTTATTCGGTCGCTGTAAACGACGTCGGGAATTTGAACCAGGGAGTGAAGCGAGCGCAGTGAGCGAAACGACCGTGGTTCAAATCTCCCTCTCGGCGTAGACGACAACTCCCTCTCGGCGCCGAGGATCTGCAATTCTCACGGCTTTTCGGCCTTTACCACGTCTCTCCGGTACGCTCTCCGACGCAAGCAGACGACCGGGCAGGGGCCGCTATGTAGTCGAGATGATCTCTATTCCCGGACCCTATATCTGGACAGAAATCGATTTATTACTGTCACCGTTGCGTCCTGAACCATGCGCTCAGTCGCACGGATACTCGCAGTGGTCCTCGTCGCCGCGCTCGCCCTGGGCGGGCTGTCCACGGTCGCCGTCGCCGACACCGGCGCGTCGACCGTCGAGCAAGTCGGCAGTATCGACCTCTCGATCGAAGACCGCCACGTCCACGTCGACGGCGCCGACGTCTCCGGCGAGGGGCTGCCGTCGATCGAGATCGACGAGCGAACGTACACCGTCGACTCCCTGTCGTTCCAGAGCGACGGGCTGACGTTCGAGTACGGCGACACGACCTACGAGATCTGTAGCGTCGATATCACCCTCGAGAACGTCGGAATCACCGTCACCGACAGCTCCGTCGGCGGCGAGTAACGCCCTTTCTCCGACCGTCCGGGGTGGGTGGGCGCCCGCCGTTCGCACACGATTCCCGGTCGCAGACCGCCGGAACCGCCAGAAATTTGCGGTCGACGACCCAACCTCGAGGCGTGTCCCGTCTGCTCGAGGTCTCGCTGTTTCTGTTTCTCGCCGTGCTGTGGGGGCTCTCGTTTCCGGCGATCGCGGTCGGTCTGGAGTACCTCCCGCCGGTGTTGTTCGCGGCCTTCCGGTACGACGTCGCGGCGGTTCTGTTGCTGGCGTTCGCGGCGTGGCGCGTCGGCGGCTGGCTGCCCCGCGGACGCAACAACCTGCTCGCGATCGCCGGCGGCGGGCTGTTTCTCGTCGCCGGAAACGGCCTGCTGTTCATCGGCCAGCAGACCGTCCCGAGCGGCGTTGCCGCGATCATCACGGCGCTGGTTCCGATCTTCACGGCGCTGTGGGCGTTCGTCCTGCTCGGCGAGCGCCTCTCGCCGGTCGGCGCCGCCGGGGTCGGCATCGGCTTCCTCGGCATCGGATTCGTCATCCAGCCCGACCCGGCCAACCTGCTCGCGGGCGATACGGTCGCTCGCCTCCTCATCGTCGGACAGGTGATCAGCGTCGCACTCGGCGGCGTGGTGGTCCAGCGGGCGGCGCCGACGATGGGGCGCGTCTCGCTGACGGGGTGGTCGATGCTCGTCGGCGCCGTCGTCCTCCACGTCGTGAGTCTGGGCCTCGGCGAGGGGGCCGGCGACGGCGTCACCGCCCCGACGGCGATCGGAGCGGTGATCTACCTCGGGGTGTTCTCGACGGCGGTCGCCTTCTTCATCTACTTCACCATCCTCGAGGAACACGGCGCGTTCGAGACGGCGCTCGTCGCCTACCTCGTGCCGGTCGTCGCGACCGTCGCCGGCGTGTTCGTCCTCGGCGAGACGATCTCCCCGCTGGCGTTCGTCGGCTTCGGCCTCGTCGCCACCGGCTTCGCGGTACTGAAACGGCGGGCGATCGCAGAAATGGTCGGGTTCGCGTCCGGGCCGGCGAGCGGCGAAACGCCGCGTCGCTGACGGCACCGGCGCGTCGAGTGGGGCCGCTCCCGGTGCGGTGTCGTCCCCCCGGCCGCTCGAGAACCGGATCGCGGCTGACGGCGCCGGTCAGAGGTCGACTCCCCAGTTGAAGTCGCCCTGCCAGTCGTCCTGGCTCCCGTTCAGTGCGACGGGACTGTAGTGTCGGTTTCCGGTCCAGAGCACCCTCGACAGGGTCGTTCCGCTGTCGCTGGTCACCCTCGAGCGGAGGATCGTCCCGGTGACGTTGTGATCCGCTCCGTTCCGTGCGAATCGCAGCGAGACATCGTCGGCGCTGATCTCGCAGTCGTCGATCGTGAGCTGGTCGACCGGCGCGCTCGGGCTGTGGACGATGATCGCGTTCCGATCGACGCCGGTCTGGGACGCGACGTCGAACCGGCAGTCCCGGAACGTGACCCGCGAGGAGCGGACGTACACCGCGTAGTCGGCGGCCGTCGGGGTCGTGCGGTCGACGATCGAACAGTTCTCGAAGACCGTTCTGCCGTCGCCGCTGGTCTGGATGCGGATCGCCCGCCCGCCGTTGCCGCCGTCCTCGATGTGAAGGTCCGAGATCGTGGCCGGCCCGTCCTGCGTACACCGCAGAATTTCGGTGCTCTTCTGGATCGTACTCTCACAGCGCAGACCCATAACGCTCTGTCCGCCGCCGTTCTGGAGCCAGAGCCCCGTCCACGGCTGTTCGGGCTGTGCGTCCATCACGATCCTCGAGTTCAGGACGACGTCGTCCGGGCCGAGGCGGATGTTCGCGCCGGCGTTGTTCCGCGCGAGGCAGCTGACGATGAGGTTTCGACCGGTGCTGGTCGACACGTAGAACCCGTTGTCGAGGAAGCCGGTCGCCTGGCAGCGCTCCCAGATGTTCGTTCCGACATGGGGTGGCTCCGCGCTGAATGGGATCGCGTGACCGGGGCCGGCCGCTTCCGAGTACGCGGTATCGCCGTGATTGAACCGCACGTTTCGGGCCACGTTCGTCGCCTCCGGGCGGATCGCGCTGAGTTTCAGGGTGTGGCGGTCGCCGCCGTACTCCGGGTTCCGTCTGTCGCGGCGGCCGCGGATCTCGACGTTTTCGACGTGGCCGTAGCCGTACGTGTACCACCGACCGATTCCGGCGTCGACGTCGCCCCGGATGTCGACTCGGAGGTCCTTCATCTCCGTTCGCTGGGCGTGTGGCAGCGAGTCGTCGCTGCTGCCGACGAACGTGAGGAGGTCGACGTCCGGGTCGGTGACCCGGAGTACGGCGTACGGATCGCCGACGACGCCGAAGTACTCGTGGGCGTCCAGGTGGATGCTATCGGTCTCGACGTGCCACGTCCCGCACGGGATGACGTACTTGTGACACCGCTGGGTCGGCTGGAACGACGAGTAGTGCTCGTAGATCGCACCCCAGACGTCGTCTGACTCCGGTTCGACGCCGAGGTCCGACTGGACGTTGACGACGCTCGGACTCGAGTTCGATTCGACGGCCGCCTGCGTCGCCTGGAGCTGGACACTGTCGCCGTTCTCGATGCCGGCGAGACCCTCGCCCAGCTCGAGTCGCGAGACGTCCTCGACGAGGGTCCGCCCGGCGTCCGTCACGCTCACGCCGCGGGCGCCGGTCACGCCGGGCGTTCCGCTTGCGCGTCCCGTCGCCGAGACTCCCGCAACGCCCGCGAGCAGACCCACTGCTCCGAGTCTGTGGAGGTACGCCCGACGTGATTCGGTCCGATCACCGTTCGACTGCCCTGAGTTTTCATTACTACTCATAAGCAGTACGACGAAGCGAGTGTCACAACATTTGTTATATATTCAGTACTGATAGGACGCTCGAAGAAGGGGGAGATACCCCGGTCAAAATAGTCTATTGCCTCGCACAATAACCGACGGTTTCCGGCCGTCTCCCGCCGGATCCGGGACGGTCGGCTCGTAACGCCGGCCTACTACCGCTCGTCCGGAGCGACAGGTCGTTTCCCTGTACCGTTCGAAAGCGGTCGCGGCGCTATATAGTAGTTGTTGAAACGAGTTACTCACCGGTCGCACGGAAGCGGCCAGCGGGCACGCGCTGGCCGCACGTTCTCGACCGGGAGTGCAATGACGTTCACCGACTACTATAGCTCGAGGGTTCGCTCGAAGACGGTGCCCGACTGGTGGCCAGTCAGTCTGGTCTGGAACTCGCCGTCGATGAACAGAAAGAACGTCGGCGTGTTGAACACGCCGGTCTCCCGGCGGATTTCGAGGTTTCGATCGATCGTCTCGGCGTACTGCTCCCGTTCGACGTCCTCGAGCACCGCCGCCTCGTCGAGGTCGGTGTCGGCGAGGTACGCCTCGATGACCTCGAGGACGTTCCCCGTGTGCAGGTCGCTCAGCCGGTCGTACAGGTACCCTCGCAGGTCCCAGAACCGCTCGGTATCGCGGGCGTACACCGACTCGAGGGCGTACGTCGCGGGGGTCGCCCACTCCTCGGTTCGCGGGAAGTTTCGGACGACGTAGGTCGCGTGGCCGGGTTCGATCACGTTCGAGGCCAGGGCGGGGAACGTTTCCCGGTGGAACTCGGCACAGACGCGACAGGAGATGTCGTCGAACTCGACGATCAGCGCGCCGGTTTCGTCGGGGTGGCCGCCGAGGGTCGGCTCGCGTCCGAGTTCCTGCGTGACCGGGTGGTCGTAGTCGACCGCGTACTGCTCGTCGTGCCACTGCCTGTCCGCCGACTGGTCGAATCCGGTGTCCCCGGTGTCGTCGGTACCGTCGTCGTCACTGGCGCTGGCATCGTCGGTGGAGTCCGCCGTCGCGTCGTCGTCGCCGCTCGCTGGCGTGATACTGGCGTTCCACTCCTCGTCGTCCGGCTCTGTACTCGAACCGAGACAGCCGGCGAGCGAACCGACCGACGCCGCCGTCAGTGCGAGGACGCGGCGCCGACTCGAGGGCCGGGACCGGCGTAGTGTGCGATCGTCCATTGTTAGCGAAGGCGACCGTCTCCGGGGGCATTATTATCGAGAATATAATCTATACTGGATCACTTATCACGAAGATAATCTACGTGGGGCGCAACCGACCGGGAGGCAGACGCCTCGAGCGCGCCACCTTCGGTCGAGGGCCTCGAACCGTCCGTCCTCCACCACTTACTGATTCAGTAACATATTTTTAAAAAGATCATAGTAAACGACGGGTGTCCGGTGTCGGTGTTCATGGGCGAGCACCACTCCCGGAGACGGATACTGCAGGTGAGTAGCGTCGGGCTCCTCGGCGGGGTCGCGGGCTGTGCGGGGTTCGTGGGGGAGACGACGGACGAGCCTGGCTCCAGCGAACCGAGGGCGGAGCCGACGGAGACCGCGTCGACCGGCGAGAGCGACGACGGGGGTACCGACGCGGTCTCCGAACCCGACGACGAACCGGCCGAGGATCGGGACTCCGAGGAATCCGAACCGGACGAGGGTGAAGAGCCGGAGGAAGACGACCTCGATCGGTACGAGATCGACGAGCCGGCCGGCGCTCTGGCGAGACTTCCGATTCCGGACGATCCCGGCTCCTACCAGTACCCGATCGCGGGGACGGGCGACGCCGACGTGCGCGTCACGCTCTTCGGTGGCTGGTTGTGTCGACACACCCAGCGTTTCGTCGAAGTGGGGTTCGACGCGCTGCTCGGCGAGGCCGTTCGCGACGGCGAGATCGACCTCGAGTACCACGGGGTCGCCTACAGGGACGGCGGGCCGCTGCACGGAGACGACGGACGGCGCGCCGCGCGTGCGGGTCTCGCCACGTGGTACGCACAACCCGACGCCTTCTGGTCGTTCTTCGAGTACCACTACGTCAACATGGACCCCGACCACGACGGCTGGGCGAGCACCGATCGGCTCCGTCAGCTGGGCGCCGAGGCGGGGATCGAGAACCACGAACAGTTCGCGCGCACGATCGACAGCGGGGCGTTCGAAGAACAGCTCCGCGAGACGATGACCCACGTCGAGGAGATCCCGATCTCGGTGGTGCCGCAGGTGGCGATCGACGGGACGAGCTATTCGCCGAACGCGAACCCAGACGATATCGGCGAGGCGATCGAGGCCGCCCTCGAGGGCGACGGCTGACCGTCAGTCGTCCGCGGGTGCGCGCCGGCGCCGGTCGGCTTCGAGCAGCCGGTCGAGCGCGTCGACCATCGCCTCGACGCTCGCGCGGGTGATGTCGGCCTCGCTGCGGGCGACGGTGACGCTGCGGTCGCCGCGAACCATGGTCACCTCGACGGTGACGACGGCGTCGGTGCCGCCGGTGACGGCGTCGACGCGGTAGGACTCGAGGTGGGCGTCAGCCGACGACCCCAGGGCGGTTCGGACGGCCGAAACGGCAGCGTCGACCGGCCCCGAGCCGGTGCCGCTGGCGACGCGCTCTTCGCCGCGAACGTCGAGTCTGACGCTCGCCGTGGGAACGGGGCCGCCGCTGGTCGCCGTGAGGTCGAGCAAGTCGACGGTCCGCTCGCGCTCGTCGCCGGTGACGTCCGCGGCGACGGCGAGCAGGTCGGCGTCCGTGACCCGGCGGCCGCGATCGCCCAGTTCCGTCACCCGGGTCGCGATCGTGGCGACCTCGTCGGGAGTCGCCTCGACGTCGTGTTCCTCGAGGGCCGCCCGGACTCCGGCGCGACCCGTGTGCTTGCCGAGGGCGAGCCGTCGCTCTCGGCCGACGGTCTCCGGCGGGTAGGGTTCGTACATTTTGTCGTCTTTGAGCGTCCCGTCTGTGTGAATGCCGCTCTCGTGGGTGAAGGCGTTCTCGCCGACGACGGCCTTGTTCGGCGGCAGTGCGACGCCGGTCGCCCGCGAGACGAGCTGTGCGAGGTCGTACAGCCCCTCGAGGTCGACCGTCTCGACGCCGTAGACGTGCGAAAGGGCGATCGCGACCTCCTCCAGGGCGACGTTGCCCGCGCGCTCGCCGAGTCCGTTGACGGTACAGTGGACCAGATCGGCACCCGCCGACACCGCGGCCAGGGCGTTGGTGACGCCGAGTCCGAGGTCGTCGTGGGTGTGGGCGCTGACGGGTCCGAGGGCAGCGAGTCGGCTCACCGCCTCGCGGGTCCGTTCGGGACCCGTGTGACCGACGGTGTCGGCGAAGCAGGTCCGGTCCGCGCCCGCCTCGAGCGCCGTCGCCATCACCGCCTCGAGGTAGTCGAGCTCCGCGCGGGAGCCGTCCTCGCCGATGACCTCGACCCAGAGGTCGTGGTCGGTCGCGTAGGCGACGAGTTCGGCCGTCGTCTCGAGGACGTCCTCGCGGGTCGTGCCGACCTTTCCCTCGACGTGGCGGTCGCTCGCGGGAACCACGAGGTGGACGCCGTCGACGTCGCACTCGAGCGCGAGGTCGACGTCGTCGCGAACCGCGCGACAGAAACTCGTCACGCGGGCCGCGAGGTCGAGGTCGGTCACGCGCGAGATCGCCGCGCGCTCGCCGGCGCCCGTACAGGCGCTGCCGGCTTCGATCGTGTCGACGCCGACGCGCTCGAGCGCGCGGGCGACGTCGACCTTCTCGTCGGGCGACAGCGAGACACCCGGCGCTTGCTCGCCGTCTCTGAGCGTCGTATCGAGAAGTCGTACCGTTCGGTCGTCGTCGATGTGGAGCGGGGTCGGTGTCAGCGTGGTTTCATCACCGCAGAATTTCCCGGCCAGCCGCCTCGCGGCGACTTCCTCTATCCTCCACAGGGGGCTGTCGTGCCATGTGTACTCCCACCGTGAGGGCGGGTGGGGTTAACCGCGGCGATGGGGTGAAATATTGCCACCATCCGTTCGGCGAAAGAGTGATTCCTCGAGTCGTGGAAGCGGGGCCATGGAGACACTCCGGCAGGCGCTCCGCGAGGCACCCGTCGTCGACCGCGACGGCTACCACTACTTCGTTCACGGCGTCACCGACGGGATTCCGCTGGTCGAACCCGACGTGCTCCGGTCGGTCGCCGACGGGATCACCGAGCGGGTGGACCTCGAGTCCGTCGACAAGCTGGTCGCGCCCGAGGCGATGGGGATCCACCACGCGACGGCGCTCTCGCTCGAGACGGATTTGCCGTTCGTCGTGGTCCGCAAGCGCGCCTACGGCTTCGACGGCGAGGTCGCCGTCCACCAGGAGACCGGCTACGGCGAGAGCGAACTGTACGTAAACGGGGTCGCCCCCGGCGAGCGGGTAGTGGTCGTCGACGACGTGCTCTCCTCGGGGAACACGCTCCGGGGCGTCTGTGCCGCCTTAGAGGAAATCGGCGCCGAGATCGCGGCCGTGGTCGTCGTCCTCGAGCGGACCGACGTCGAGCGCGAGGAGCTCTCCCACGAGGTGACGAGCCTGCTCGAGATCGCCGTCGAGGACGGGCGGGTCGTCGTCGGTTAGGGAGGCGACTCGAGGACGACCCGGTCGCCCTCCGACACGTCGGCCGCCGCGCCCGCGGGCAACTCGACGATCAGGTCCGCCCGCTCGCGCGCGTAGCCCCGCCAGGGGCGCAGCCGCTCGACGCGCTGGACGACCTCTCCGACGGCCCAGACGACGTCGATCGGGAACCTGACGAACAGCATGTGGACGTCCCTGGTTTTCGCCCGGCCGAACGGAAACGCGAGCGCGGCGCCGGGCGGAAACGACTCGCGGAACATGAGCCCGCGCGTCTGACTCCACAGCGAGTCCGCGAACTCGACGTCGGTGGCGAGGACGTCGGCGGTGCCGTCGACCGGCTCGTGGCGAAGTCGCACGGCTTCGTCTCTCGCCGGGGCGGTAAATATTTTCTCGAGAGTTACGTCACCGACTCCGATCGGGTGCTCGTCGAAAAATTCGAAACGCGGCCGCAGTCCAGACGGTCGTTCCCGCGGCGCCCCTGTCGCAGGCACCGCATCAGGCGGCCGTCCGAGTCCGATCCCCGAGGGGTGGCAGCACCTCGAGTTGCTCGAGGAACTCGAGGCCGTCGGACTCCTCCCAGCGTTCGACGATCTTGCCGTCCGCGAGTCGCATGAGGACCATGGTGGTGCTGCGAACCCGGTTTCCCGTGGGGTCGAACCCGGCGAACTGCCCCTCGTGGGTGCCCTCGAAGACGAACCTGACGAGGACCTCGTCGTCCTCGGCGATCATGTCCTCGATCGTCACCGTCGCGTCGGGGAACGCCTCCCGGGCGACCTCGACGTGGCGGACGAACCCCTCGAACCCGCGCGCCTCCTCGGGGGTGATCGTCTCGTCCGAGAGCGGGTCGTGGTTGACGACGTCCGCCGCGATCAGCTCCTCGAGCAGGTCGGTGCGCCCCTCGTTGAACGCCTCCTCGTAGTACCGCCGCACGATCTCCTTGTTTGTCGATTCTGTGCTCATTGTTCTCTCACCACACGATAGTACGCCGCCAACCGGGTAAAGGGTGTCTTCGGGTTTTCGGACCAGTCAGGGTCGCTGCCACCGACGGGAGTCGTCGCTGGTCCTGAATCGGGCAGTTGAAAGTCGTCGCATGCGAAGGTACGCTCGAGCGCTCGAGATGGAGAAAACGCCCCGCGGAACCGCCGTCGGCGTCGACGACCCCTACGAGTTCGCCGGCCTCTGCGATCACCTGACCGGCGAGGGGACCTGCCGGTACGCCTTCGATCACTACGAGCACGACCCCGCGTTCGCCCGCGAGCGGGCAACGGAGGAGTACGCCTGTCCGGTGGTCGATTCCGACACCGACGAGGACTGGACGTGGGCCGACTGTCCGCACTTCCGGTCGCGAAACCGCGACCGCGAGTGCGTCCGCTGCGGACTCGAGGAGAAGCGGGTCGCCCACTCGAGCGAGCGGCCGCTGCTCGAGGAACACCACCTCTCCTACGCCGACGGCTCGAGCGAGGAGGGGACGCTCAGTCACGAGATCACGGTCTACCTCTGCCGGTGGTGTCACGCCAAGGTCCACACCTCCTGGGCGCGGCTCACCGACGACGTGGCACCGGACCCGGAGGCGGTCGCCGCCCTCGAGGAGCGACGCGGCCGCGAGATGGACGAGTTCGGCTTCGAATCGGCGGCCGACCGTTACGAGCGCGACCGCTCCGACGACCGGACTACTTGAGAATGTCGCCGACGCGCCGGGGCTCCCCCCGGAGGTCGGGCTGTTTGGCAACGATCTTCAGCACCTCGTGGTCGGTGACGTCGTGGTAGGGTTTCTCCGTGGCTTCTTCGATGAGTTCTCGCTCGAGGCGGAACTCGGTTCCCTCGTAGACGACGTCGACACCGTCGTCGTCGAACGCAAGAGTCGTCATAGTCGCCAGTACGAGACAGGGTGATAAAAACGAGGCGGCTGTCGATGCCGGCCGCACCGCCTGGCGTCGAGGACGGGTGACCCGCCGCGTTCGAACGGGCACCGTCCGCCGCACGTCGGACGGTCACGCGAAACTTATTACGGGGGCGTCGAAATGGGTGAGACTGTGGCCTTCAGCAGCGATCCGCTCGACGAACTTCGCATCCCCGCCGGGACCGAAGCCCAGGAACGCGACCTCGTGACCGACGGCGACGTCCTCATCGGCGCGCGGTCGACCATCGAGTTCGGCGTCCGGGGGCGGAACGTCCTCGCCGGCGAGGGCGTGCGCTTCGGCGGTGCGATCGAGGCGGAAGGCGAGTGTCGCCTCGACATGTGGTGTGACGTCGCCGGCAACGTCCTCGTCGGCGAGAACGCCTACCTCGGCGAGCGCGTCCACATCGGCGGCCAGCTGAAAGTCGCCGGCGACCTCGACATCGGCGACGACGTCGACATCGAGGACGGCTTCGAGGCGAACGGCTGGATCGTCATCCGGAACCCGATGCCGACGATCGTCTTCCTGTTCGTCTACCTCAAACACCTGCTGTTGCTCGGCGAGGAGGACGCCGCGCAGGCGCTCATCTCCCAGATGGTCGACGAGGACGGCGAGGAGGCCGACCTCGACCCGCTCGTGATCCCGCGGAACGCGACCGTCAACGACGACGCCTGGCGGGTCTCCGAGCCCGCGACGATCGGCGCCGACTGCCGGCTCCACGGAAACGTCCGCGCCGAAACCATCGACGTCGGCGCCGACTGCGACGTTTTCGGAAGTCTGCGCGCCCGCGGCGACGTCGTCGTCGGCCAGCGGACGGTGATCCACGGCGACCTGACGACGCGGGACGGCTCCGTCGAACTCGGCCCCGACGCGCGCGTCCTCGGCGACGTCTCCTGTGAGGACCTCGAACTCGGCCCCGGCGCCGAAGTCGACGGCACGATGCGCGCCGGCGGCGAGATCACGATGGTAACGACCGAGCGCGAACAGGAGTGACGAAACCGGCAATCCCGTCGCTCACGGCGATTTTCACCCACACCCTTAATAGTCACAGTTACGATAGGGTGACGTGAACATGGGACGAGCAACCATATCACAGAGTCGCCAGTGGTGCGGGAGGTGGCCATGCGGTCGATAGCGCTGATGAAGGGCGTCCCCGACTTCTCGGAGGGCGCCGTCTCGTTCGACGAGGACGGGCACCTAGAGCGGGGGAAGACCCCGACGGTGATGAACCCCAACGACGCGTTCGCCCTCGAGGCCGCCCTCCAGACGCGGGTTCGCCACGGCGGCCACGTCTCCGGGATGTGCATGGGGCCGCCCAGCTACACGAGCGTCCTCGAGGAGGCGATGGAGTCCGTTTACGCCGACGACAGCTACCTGCTCTCCGACCGGGAGTTCGCCGCCTCCGACACCTGGGCGACGGCGATCACCCTCTGCTCGGCCATCGAGAAGTACCAGGAGGAAGTCGCCGACGTCGACCTCGTCTTCGCGGGGTTCAAAACGGCCGACGGCGAGACGGGCCACACCGGGCCCCAGACCTGCTGGGGGCTCGAGTGGCCGATCGTCACGCACGTGCTCGCACTCGACATCGATCCAGACGAGCGCGTGCTCCGGGCGAAACGGCTCGTCGAGGGGGACGTCGACGAGATCGAAACCGTCGAGGCGCCGCTTCCCTGCATGGTCGTCGCCGACCCCGAGTTCTCGCCGACCTACCGCAAGGCCGCACACCGGCTGACCCACAAACGGCTGCGCGCGGAAACCGAAGCGCGGGCCACGGAACACGACGAGCACCTGACGACGTGGGACCACGAGGACCTGAACCTCGATCCGGACTACATCGGCCTCGACGGCTCGCCGACGATCGTCTCCTCGGTCGATCCGATCCCCAAGGCGCCCTCCGAGCGCGAGGCGACGATGATCGACGCCGACGACGGGGCGGGACTCGAGGCGGTGCTCGACGAGATGGCCGCGTTCGCGGGGGGTGACTGAGATGGTCGATCCGAACGACCACACGGTCGACGAGCTGATCGAGGCGCTCGCCACGGTCGACGACGTCGACGAGCTCAACTCGGTTCTCGAGGCCGAGCGCGCCGGCCAGGACCGAAAGACCGCCCGCGAGGCGGTTCACAAGCGACTCGAGGTCCTCGGGGGCGGCGGGACGGAAACCGACGACGAGACCGAAGGCGAGTACGAGGAGACCAGAGAGGACGTCGGCGAGGAGGCCGAGGGCGAGGACCTCGAAGACGACGAGGAGGACGCGGACGAAGCCGGCGAGGCCGACGACGCCGCCGAGGAGGTCAACGAGATGGCCGACACCCGGGACAAGCGCCACGTTCGCGCCCTCAACGGCGGCCGCTACGAGGACATGTGGGTCTTCTGTGAGACTCAGCAGGGCGAACTGCTCGAGGTCTCGAAGGAGATGCTCGGGAAGGCCCGCGAGCTGATGGACGACTACGCCGAGGAGTACGGCGACGAGGAGCGGGTCGTCGCGTTCCTGATGGGCGACGACTGCGAGGGGCTGGCCGAGGAGTGTATCGCCTACGGCGCCGACGTCGCCGTCTACCACGACGACCGGCGGTTAAAACGGTTCCTCCACAAGCCCTACACCGAGGTCTCGGCGCACATGGCCCGCGGGCAGGGCACCGTCGAGAGTACGGACTGGCGAGAGTACGACGAACCGCGGTACGTCCTCTTTCCGGCGACGAACAACGGCCGCGACCTCTCGGCGAAGGTGCAGGCCGAACTCGACTCCGGGCTCGCCTCGGACTGTTCTGACCTCTTCATCGAGGCCACGAAGATCTCGAACCCCGTGAAGACGGGCGAGCCGGGCGTCAAGAAGACGTTCGAGCGCGTTCTTCACATGAAACGACCGGACTTCTCCGGCTTCGAGTACTCGACGATTCTCTGTCTGGACAACCCCGACCGGGACTTCCACCCACAGGGGGCGTCGGTGATTCCGGGCAGCTTCGAGCCGATGGAGCCCGACTACGATCGGGAGGGGCTCGTCGTCGAACACGACATGGAGCTCGACGACAGCTGGTTCCGCGTCGAGATCACCGAACACGACACGCTCGAGGAGGGCGTCGATCTCACGGGCCACGAGGTCGTGGTCTGTCTCGGCCGCGGGATCGGCGACGACCCGACGACGGGGATGGAACTCGGCCTCGAACTGGTCGACGCTTTCGACGACGCCGTCCTCGGGATCACGCGGGGGATCGTCACCTCCTCCTACCAGTTCGATGGCCACGTCGAACGGTACGCGAAAGAAGAGCGCCAGATCGGGGAGACCGGCCAGGTCGTCGCCCCCGACCTCTACATCGCCGCCGGCGTCTCGGGGGCGGTCCAGCACAAAGTCGGAATGGACGAATCAGGGACGATCGTGACGATCAACACCGATACCGATGCCAGAATCAGGGACTTCACCGACTACTTCATCGAGGGCGACCTGTTCGACGTACTGCCGCGGCTCACTGACGCGCTCGAGTCGGGCGAACTGGATCTCGAGGCCGTGGCCGACGGAGGTGAGAACTGATGGGCGCCGATACTGAGGAGTACGAACACTACGAGGCGGTCGTCGTCGGCTGCGGACCCGGCGGGGCGGCCGCCGCGGCGCGGCTGGCCGACCACGGCGTCGAGACGCTCGTCCTCGAACGCGGCGTCGAGGCCGGCTCGAAGAACGTCTCCGGCGGCTTGATCTACGCCGAGGAATCCGCACCGTACACGATCGACGACCTCTTTCCCGACTTTCGGGAGGCAGCGGCCGAACGGCCGATCACCGACTACTACATTCACAACATCGCCGGCAACAAGGTCAAGACGTACGACCTGACCGACCTCCACGAACACGACACGGACTGGTGTGACGCCGTGCTCCGTCGGCCGATGGACTCCTGGCTCGAAGAGCGAGTCCACGAGAAGACCAGCGAGACTGGCGGCGGGGTGCTCACCGACGTCCGTGTCAACGGCCTCCTGCGGGAGAACGGCGAGATCGTGGGCGTCACCTGCGACGAACTCGACCCCATCACGGCGGACCTCATCGTCGCCGCCGACGGGGTCAACTCCGAACTCGCCCGCGACGCCGGGCTGATGGACTGGGAGGAGCCCGACGAGTGGTTCCAGGGCGTCAAGGCCGTCGTCGACATGGACGCCGACGCGATCGACGACCGGTTCTCGATCGACGCCGACGAGGGGGTCGCTCACCTGTTCTCGGGCGATCTCTTCGAGGACGTCCGCGGGGGCGGCTTCCTCTACACCAACGAGGACTCGCTGTCGATTGGGACCGTCTTCCACCTCGATAGCCTCGTCGAGCAGCGAGCCGAACCCCACCAGCTGCTCGATTCGCTGCTCACCCACCCGCTGCTCGCCCAGTGGCTGCGCGACGAGTACGACGAGCGCGAGTACTCGGCCAAACTCGTTCCCGACTCGAAGAAAGTGGCCCACCGCGAACCCTACCGCGACCGGCTGGTGCTCGTCGGCGACGCCGGCGGCCAGATGCAGGCCCAGGGACCGATCATCAAGGGAATGAACCACGCCGTCACCGCCGGCGCACTCGCGGCCGACGCCTTCGTCGTCTCCCAGGGCAACGCTGACCCGGAGTCGGCCGGCAGGCGCTACACGAAGATGCTCGAGGACAGCGGGACGATGAAGAAACTCCGCCCCCGCCGGTACGACCTCGCCCGGACCGTCGGCGAGCGGGATCGGGTCACGCAGGTCGTCGACACCGTCCTCGAGTCCCGGGTCGGCGGCGTCGCCGTCGGCAACCCGGTCGCGAGCCGGCTGCTCGAGCGGGCGTACAACTCGCCGTTTCTCGTCTCGATGCTGCCCGACACCGCCACGGGGTACGTCACCCTGCCGTCGGTCATCGGCGAGGAACACGGCCGGTCGATCCACTGGGAGAGCGAGGTCGAGCCGCCGAGCCTCGAGGAGCGCATCGGCGACCTGACCTACGACACCGACGTCGGCAACCCCCACATCCGGCTGCGCGACGAGTCCTTCGAGGCCAGCGGGGCGGCCGTCTACGCCTGTCCGGTCAGCGCCGAGGACTTCGGCGGCGGCTGCTACCGCGCGGAGACGGTGAAGACGAACGGCGGCGAGGAGACGCTCGTCAGCCTGGACACCCAGCCCTGCGTGGAGTGTGGCACGTGCGCTATCGTCGCCGACACGGAGTGGGAACACCCCCGCGGCGGCAAGGGCGTCGAGTTCCGCGAGGGCTAGTGGACGAAGGATGAGTCGATACGGCCCTCGTATCGCCGCCCTCGAGCGAGCCGCCGAGCGCGACCGCGAGGCGTTCGCCGCCGACGCGGCCGAGCCAGCCGACGCGCCGGCGTACCTGCGCGAGGGCGCGGGGCCGGCGATCTGGCTCTACGTCGAGGCCCGCACCGGGGGCCGGCTGGTGCCGTTTTCGGAGGCCGAGTTTTCGGCGCTCGAGGGCGCGATGAACGACTGGCTCGAGCTGTACGCCCGGTGTCACGGCGTCTCGCTCGAGGCGGAGTTCACGGTTCGCGAGGCGGCGGAGCTGTTGCTCGAGACGCGAAACGTCTTCGACACCGCTCAGTTGCTCACGCGGGTCCCGGATCGAACGCGGGAAACCGAGCCCGCCCGCGGTTGAGGCCGCGGGCTCGAGCGGATCGTTATCGCGGCTGCGTGTCGATCAGTCCGGCGTCGTCGGCGTCTCGAAGCGCCCGGTGGGCGTAGAAGGCCACGGAGAAGTCCTGCGGGCTCGGGATCGTACACGCGAGCCAGCCGATGACGAACGCGGTGCCGGCCGCGTGGTCCGTCGGCAGCGAGCCGGCCGCCCCGAGGACGAGAACGGGGAGTGCGAGGACCAGCGGCATCATCGCGGCGAGTCTGAGCAACCAGGGCGGCTCCCGGCCGGTCGGCTGCGGGTGAACCGCCGCCCAGGGACAACTCGCCAGCATGGCGAGGACGCCGTCGGTCCTGTCGGGGAAGTACGAAACCGTGTACTCGACGCGAGCGAGCTTGAGCGCCAGGGCGTGTGACCACTCGTGGGCGACGAGACCGCCCCCCACCGCGAGCAGGAGGGCACAGCCGGCGACGAGCGCGTCCGTTCCGATCATCGTTCGTCCGGGATATCTTCTGGTTCGAGGAATCGCCTATCAATCCGTTGGTTCACGGCCACCACACCTCTACTAGCTGGCGTGACTCTCCAAACGACCACGGATTCACGTGTTTCGACATTAAAAGCGCTCCTGTGAGTCCGGACAAGGATTAAGTGCTGTGGGAGGCTATCCCATGCCATGGCATTCGCCGAGGAACACGAGTTCGGACACGAGGACCGCAAGCGAATCTACGAGTACGTCGAGCGACACGGTGCCGTGGATCCGGACGACGTTCAGGATCGCCTGGGTATCGATCCCGGCGGCTTTCGCCACCACGTCGCCATCCTGAAGCGCGACGGACGCCTCGAGATCGAAAACGGCACGCTCCGGGTCACCATCGACGCCGGCGCCGAGGAGGAGTACGTCTCCGAGGACCTCGAGTTCCACATCCGGCCCGCCCGCCAGGAGGACCTCTCCGGGATCGTCGGCGCGATCCGGCAGGTCGCCGAGGAGAAGACCTACATCGTCGCCGAGAGCGTCGCCGACGAGATCGACCACGAGAACGCCCTGCTCCGGCACAACGAACTCGAGGCGCGAATGTTCTTCGTCGCGACGGTCAACGGCGAGGTCGTCGGCTGGGTCCACCTCCGGGGTCCCGAACTCGACAAGCTCAGCCACACCGCCGAGCTCACCGTCGGCGTCATCGAGGAGTACCGCGGCCACGGCATCGGCTCGCACCTGCTCTCGCGCGGCCTCGAGTGGGCCGGCGCGAACGGCTACGAGAAGGTGTACAACAGCGTCCCCTCGACCAACGAGGAGGCGATCGCGTTCCTCGAGGAACACGGCTGGGAGACCGAAGCCGTACGCGAGGACCACTACAAGCTCAACGGCCACTACGTCGACGAAGTGATGATGGCCCTCGAGCTGTAGTCACGACCGCTTTTCGGTGCACCTTTGTCGTCCCGTCGACTCGAGCGCCGCAGCCACCCGTCAGGCAGGGCTCCCTTCGCTGTCGACCAGTTCGAAGAGCTCGTCGTACTCGTCGTCGGGGAACTGGGTTCGAAGCTCCGCGAGCGTGTCGCCGGTGGTCGCCTCGTCGAGTACCTCCACGACCACCTGCGCGTGAAACGCCGCGTCCGCCGGGTCGTTCTCGCCGAGTTCCTCGCGGTCGGCGACGCGGTCTGCGAACTCCTCGAAGTCGAACCCCTCGACGTCGTCGACCTTCTCGAGGTGGCGGGCGAGTTCCTCGGGGAGCTGTCCCGCGAGGTTCTCGGCTTCGCCCGGCTGGACCCGTTCGGAGAGGGTGGTGAGCGTCGCCCGGCTGACGCTGAGGGCCGCCTCGCGCGAGTCGAGCTGTGCACGGTGTTGAACCTCGCCGATGAATTCGTCGTACTGCATACGCGGAGTCCCACCGTCCGCCTGCAAGACGGTGGCCCCTTACTCTGAAAGCGACCGCCGGAACCGAAAGACAGTTTTCCCGAACGGCGCAACGGAGAGCCATGCTCTCGATCGCGCTTGCCGGAAAGCCCAACGCCGGCAAGTCCACGTTCTACACCGCGGCGACGATGGCCGAGGTGGACGTTGCCAACTACCCGTTCACGACGATCGACGCCAACCGCGGGGTGAGCCACGTCCGAACCGAGTGTCCCTGTCTCGAGCGCGAGGAGCGCTGCGGGAACGAGAACTGTCGGAACGGCAAGCGCTACGTCCCGATCGAGCTCCTCGACGTCGCCGGTCTGGTCCCCGGCGCCCACGAGGGGAAGGGGCTCGGCAACCAGTTCCTCGACGAGCTCACGAACGCCGACGTGATCGTCAACGTGATCGACGCCTCCGGCGGGACGAACGCGAAGGGCGAACCCGTCGAGATCGGCGAGCACGACCCGCTCGAGGACATCGACTTCGTCGAAGAGGAGATGGACCTCTGGCTCGCCGGAATCGTCGACCGCAACTGGGAGTCGGTCGAACGCCAGTCGCGCTCCCCCGGCTTCGACATCGACGACGCGCTCGCGGAGATGTTGACCGGCTTCGGAGCATCTTCCACCGACGTCGCCCGCACGCTGCGGGAGATCGACTACCCCGAAGACCCCATCCAGTGGGAGGACGACCACCGCGAGGCGCTGGCCCGCGAGATTCGCCAGCGTACGAAACCGATCGTCGTCGCGGCGAACAAGATCGACGTCGCACCCCAGGAGAACGTCGAGCGCCTGCTCGAACTCGAGAAACCCGTCATCCCGACGACCGCGGAGGGGGAACTCGCGCTCCGCCGGGCGGCCGAAGGTGGACTGGCCGACTACGATCCCGGCGACGAGCGCCTCGAGATCGGCGACGGCGTGAACGACGCGCAACGGGAGGCGCTCGAGGGCCTCGAGGCGACGATGGCCGAGTGGGGCGGAACGGGCGTCCAGGCGGCGCTCGACTACGCGGTGTACGAACTGCTCGATCACCTCACCGCGTACCCCGTCCAGGACGCCTCGAAGTGGACCGACGGCACCGGGAACGTCCTCCCCGACGCCTTCCTCCTGCCGCGCGGGTCGACGCCGGTCGACCTGGCCTACGCCGTCCACTCGGACATCGGCGACGGCTACCTCCACGCGGTCAACGCGAAGACGAGTCGGGAGGTGGGTGACGGGTACGAACTCGAGGAGGGCGACGTGATCAAGATCGTAAGTACGAACTGATAAAACCGGAGTCGAGCACGCTACTCGTTTTTGAGCGCGCCGTGTACCTCCCGGTTCGCGTCCCGGTCAGCCGCTGCTACCCGCTGGACGGGTTCACGTCGGATGTCGCCCATTACTTCGTCAAGCGGGGAACCGGACCCTGAACCTTCCTCGGTCGCCATAGTTGGAGTATCGTCTCGACTTACGGGTAATCGTTTAGGTTAGACGAGTCGCCGGTTAGTTCGTCCACCCCTACTGGATGAGACCGCCGCCGAACGGCGTACCGGTTCGGTCACGGGAGTGCAACGTTGGCACGCCGCACACAGTGTTTTGTAACCCACCGCGAAAGTGACACCGGAACCATGAGTCCGGACTGGATGATAGACGAGCGGTGCCACGCGGGCGAGGAACACGTCGACCCGGCACAGGTCGCTCGCTACGACGAGAAGATCCCGTTCGATCCGGCGGGAGAGATCGACCTGCTGTGCGAGTACGGCCTCTCCGCCGAGGATACGGTCGTCGACTTCGGAGCCGGAACGGGCGTGTTTCCGCTCGCCGTTTCCGAGCACTGCGAGCGCGTGGTCGCCGTCGACGTGAGCGAGACGATGCTCGAGGCCACACGGGAGAAATTCGAGGATCACGAAGCCGACAACGTCGACCTCGTCCACGACGGCTTCGTGAGCTACGACCACCGGGGCGAGCCCGCGGGGTTCGTCTTCTCGAAGAACGCGCTGCACCACCTCCCCGACTTCTGGAAGGTCGAGGCGCTGAAGACCGTCGGCGACACGCTCGAGCCCGGCGGGATCTTCCGACTGCGCGACCTCGTCTACTCGTTCGATCCGCGGGACAGCCGCGAGGAGATCGAGTCGTGGCTCGAGGGTATGGAACCGACCGAGTTCACCACCGAGGAGCTTCACGCGCACTTCCGCGAGGAGTTCAGCACGTACGACTTCCTTCTCGAGTCGATGCTCGAGGAGACGGGGTTCGAGGTGCTCGAAGCGACCTACTCGCGCGGATTCTACGCGGAGTACGTCTGTCGGTGGCGGGGCGAGTAGACGGGTTTCGTTGATTCCCTCGATAGATGCTATGTTCTAGTAACTGGACTGAATACACAGCGCGAACGTCGCACGTCATCTGACTCGATCTACGGAAGGGAGCGATCGGTCAGTCCAGATTGTTTACTGAGCAAACCAGCACAAATATATTGGATTCGTTATGTTATATGTGGGTCGTTGTTGGAGTCTTTCGGACTCGGATTTCTGAACCGGTAGAAAAGGTAAACTGCCGCGATAATTTCGATTGAGGGATTGTAAGCAACTGCATATGAGAGAAGGGAAATAACAATCCCACCACCTACCCAGAAACGGCGATCCGGGTTCCACGGCGAGGAACTTTTTCGTACGGTACCAGCATCCAAGTAGAGCGCGATGAAAAATACCGGTACGAGTAACAGCCCAAGTAGCCCGAAGATAGCGTATAGAGCAACTACACCTCCACCAGCGTCCATGACCCCATCCAAGAACACGGTGCCAGCAAGCGACCAGCCAAATCTGATCAGTGCAATTCCGATTAGTACATAAAGCCAAATTGATTGTCGCATATCTAATAATACCCAAATGTACTTGGCTAAGAACTTTTCGTTAAATACGCAGATGTACTGGCCGTCTGATTCAGTGAATTGGGCACGAAACAAACGGTGCCGCTGTGCTGCAGAGATGCTCTGAGTCTCGCACGCTACTTCTGCAAGCGGTTCGGTAGTTCGTCCAGTGTCTGCTGAATAGATCGCGCGAGTGTGGAACACAGCGGACCGTGGTCAACGCGAGGGGTCGAACGCTCAGTACAGGGGAGCGACGTAACGTGACGGGCTACAATCTATCTTGGCTCATTCAATAGCCACGTACTGAGGAGAGGGGATTAAACTCAGCAGAAGATTGCGCTCTATCTCGGTCAAATCAACTAGGTCTACCACTTGATGATCATAACTTGATGATCATGATTATATACACGCCTTCTTGACAGAAATATAGCCATCGGAGAAAACCGTAACCTCACAACTATTATAGTTAAAGACAACTTTTCCAAGTGTCTGGTTATTGGCAAAGAGGTTCTCCAAGGCCTCAGGGTCTATGACCTCATACAAGGGGGGAGTGAGTTCGATAGGCTCGGTTTCTTCCGCTTCAGCAATTGCTTCAACTATTTTTTGACTGACACAACTCTCCTCTGCTACTTCGGCCTGTATCTTGTTCATGAAGCCCTTAGTCCGTCACCACTCTTAAAAATGTTGGATAATAAACAATATCCGGCGATACTTAAATGGGTCTGGAAATCAGCCAGTGTTATCCTCATTTGCAAATTTTTGGCCATAGTGGTTGTAGGGTTGGGCTCGTTCCTGTTTCATTATCTCCATTCGTTCTATATGAACGCCATGTGAATCCAGTTCTGTAAGACTCTCCTCTATGTCCTCTTGAGAGGCTCCAACTATTTCTAACGACAAATTCTCGTTATTTGTCAATAATTCACGTGCGCTCACAACACCAGATATTTCCATAATTTCATCTAACAGTTCCTCTCTTTCCGTTAGGGGAACTGTCGCAGTTACAAGGAGATGATGGCCTAACCCAGCTTTCGTGTAGTCAACGATTGTGTGGAAGCCCTTAATGATACCCTGTTCTTCGAGCCTGTCGATGCGATTGGCGACCGTACTGGAGGAGACACCAACTTTCTCGCCAATATCGGCGACCGTTCGTTTTCGGGCGTCCTGTTGGAGGAGATAGATAATCCCTTTGTCTACATGATCGATCTCGTCGGAGGCCATATGTACCGTTACGGGACGAACCCAAAAGACGTTTTTTCAGGCGATCCACATACGCTGACTACGCCAGAGTATTGTACGTTGTGTTCTGTACGCCTCGGTGAAAACATCTAATATTTTATTTTATCCCTGCGATCAGTTCGCAGGTTCTATACCGGGTAGTTCAGGAGGAATAGGGTGAAATAAAGCCAACCGTCGTGCTGCACTCATCCTCTGTATTCAGCAGTTCTCTCTTGGTAATAATTCGGTAGCTCGATCACGTTCTACCGAACTCACAGCGAGAATGTCGTATAAGACTCGGCGTGGTTTACGAAGGCGGAGATCGTTCGGTACAGGACGGCAGTAGACCAGTGTACCGAGGCTTACAAGCCAGTTTGATCAGACAATATGAACCAGGCTGCAAGTCCGACAAAGATGCCTATCGCAGGCCCCATCGGCCCGATATACGAATTGCTGGTAAACGATCCGATGAAAAACCCGAGCACCGCTCCGAGAACGATACCGAAGGCCACACAGTAGGCGAGTAATTCACCGTCGCTCGCTCCTTCGGGAAATTTAGCCATGTCACTGAATGGAAAACGAGCAGCATACCTCTTCCTGCGTAGTTGAAATCGATCTATGGACAACAGCCGGTCAGTACGCAGGTGAAGTGAGCGGGTGCTTCACCGGTTTCAGCGTGAAACACACGAAGTCGTCGTGCTGCACTCATCCTCTGTATTCGGCACGTCCTTTCTATCAGTGTCCCGGGGATCGACAGAGCCGTCACTCCTACACGAACCCGGCGAGCGGTTCGAACCACACCGCCGCGACGAGCACCGCGAGGAAGACGTACGAGCCGCGGATGAGAAGCATCGTCGCCACGTCCGGTTCGGCCCGACTCGCCAGGAGCGCAACGGCGCCGAACGCCAGCACCGCGAGGACGGCGGTCGGGGGGAACACCTGAGCGACGGCGAAGGCGACGACCGCGAGCAGGCCGGCCACCATCAGCGCGTAGGCCACGGTGTACGCACGATCGGGGCCGACGACGACGGCGACGGTGCGCTTTCGGATCGACCTGTCGTAGTCGTAGTCCTGGGCGTCGTCGATCACCTTGATCCCCGAGAGCAACGCGAGGAAAACGACGGCGAAGCCGAGCGGGACGGCGGCGATCGTGCCGGCCTGTACGTAGAAGCCGCCGAGAATCGCGAGTGCGATCCCCATCGGGTAGCCCGTGGTGGCAGTCACCGGGTTCATGTCGAGCTGGGGGGCGTGGTGGTAGGCGATGAGCCACGTCGGGAGGGTGAGTGCGACGGCGACCCAGTCGACGAGGACGAACAGGAGCGCACAGCAGAGCGCGAACAGCCCCGTCGACAGCGCGAGGCCGACGTGACAGCCCCACTCGGTCATCGGGTGGTCGTCGTCCTCCCCGCGGACGTAGAAGTCGACGTAGCCGTCCTTGACGTGGGCGGTGTACACCGCCGTAAACATCGCGACGACGTGAACTCCCGCGAGAACTGGATCGACCGCCTGGGCGAGGATCGCCCCAAACAGCGACGCCGCCAGCGGCGGCAGCATGAAGACGGGGTGGACCTGCGAGAGGTACGCCCGCACCGTCGGCTCGAGACCCGATCCGTCTCGCGCGAGAGACATGCCTCGAGTGACGACGACCTGAAGTATAATACCGGGGGTGGCATGCGCTCGGGGGCGACTAGTCCAGCGCGTGGAGGTAGGCGTCCATCTCTCGAGCCAGCGAGACCGGCGGGACGACCCAGTAGTACGAGAAGACCATCCCGTCGTCCTCGCCGTCGCCCGTCACCCGGTGGTCCCAGGCGTCGCGCTCCTCCTCGAGCGGAACGTGAAAGAAGTGACGCCGGTACAACTGCTCGTGGTGCTCGTGGAGCCAGCGGTCGGTCTCGAGGTGAACCACGTCGAGCGGCTCGGAGACGCCGCTTTCCTCCTCGAGTTCGCGGACGACGGCCTCGGCGGGCGTCTCCCCCTCGTCGACGGTCCCCTTGGGGATCTGGGGACCGCCGTCGGCAGCCGGGTGGTCGAAGACGAGCACCTCGAGGCCAGTCCGTCGCTCGCGGGTCGCGTAGGCGTAGGCCTTCTCGACGACCGGGTAGTCGGGAGTCATAGGGGAAACGCGCGCCCCGACGTCATACTCCTTGCGTCTCTCGAGCGAGACGCCGGTGGCGACTCGAACCGGCGACTGCCGGGCTACCGGGGGAGGTAGGCGATCCCGTCGGGGTGGAGTTCAGTACCGTAGCGGTCGACCTCGGTCCACGACTCGCAGTCGATGACGCTCACGTCGTTGGTCTTGTTGTTCGCGACGAACGCCCGCTCGCCGTCGGGGGCGAAGACGGTGCCGCCGGGCCAGATGCCGACGCCGATCCGCTTTACCTCCCAGGATCGTTGCTCGCCGTCGCGGACGTGTTCGGTGTCGATCAGCGAGACGTCGTCGCCCTCGCGATTCGGCACGAGGACGTGGCGGCCGTCCGGCGAGGACACCACGCGGATCGGGTTCTCGCCGAGCAGCGCGCGCCCGGTCTGTTCGAACGTTTCGGGATCGAGCACCGAGAGCATCCCGTCGCCCTGGTTCGCCACGAGCAGGCCGCCCTCGGGGTGGACCTCGATTCCCTCGGGCTCTTCGCCGACGATCGGATCGGCCAGAATCCGGCGCTCCTCGCAGTCGATCGCCGTCACGTTGTCGCTGCCGATGTTCGCGATAAAGGCCCGCGACTCGTCGGGCGTGAGCGCGACCATGTGGGACTTGTCCTGGTGGGTCGGGGAGTGCTCGATGATCTCGTCGGTCTCGGTGTCGACGACGTACACCCGGCTGCTGTAGGTGGAGGCGAGCCACAGTTCGCCCGCCGACTCCCGGATCGCGAGCCCGTGGGGGAAGTCGAACTCCTCGTGTTCGATCCGCTCGAGGAGCTCCCAGCCGTCGGTGTCGAAGACGAGCAGCGAGCCGCCGAGCGAGCAGGTGACGTAGACTTTCTCGCCGTCGGGCGTGACGGCGATCTCGTGGGGGTTGAAGTCCGTCTCGACGACGGCGTCGGTTTCGCCGGTGTCGGCGTCGAGCACCGACATGGTGTCCGAATCCTTGTTGAGTACCAGCAGCTGATCGGCCATACTCGAGTGCTGTCGTGCCGGGACCCTAAACCCCGGCGAGACGGCAATGGTCGCCTCGAGTCCGCTCTCTCCCGCGGTGGGGCTCGCCTACCGTCGTCGGCCCTCGATCCGCCCGCCCGCTCGAGTCTCCGGAAAGAGCTTCCCCGGGTTCAGCGTGTCCGTCGGGTCGAGGGCCAGCTTGATCGCCCGCATGACGTCGACGGCGTCGCCGTGCTCGAGCTCGAGGTAGGCCTGCTTGCCGGCGCCGATCCCGTGCTCGCCCGTGGCGGTGCCGTCGAGGTCGATCGCCCGGCGGACGACCCGCCGGTAGAGGTCCTCGCCTAGCGCGAGCTCCTCGGGGTCGTCGTGGTCGACCAGCACCGTGTAGTGGAGGTTGCCGTCGCCAGCGTGGCCGAAACAGGGGATCAACAGGTCGTGGTCGGCCTCGAGATCCTTGGCGAAGCGGACGAGGTCCGCGTAGGCGCTGATTGGCACCGTCACGTCGCCGGGGTGGATCATCTCGCGGTCGGGGTCGTACGCGGAGGTGGCGGGGGCGAGTTCGGTCCGCGCGGTCCAGAGCTCCGTCATCGCCGCCTCGTCGGCGATTTCGAACCGCTCGACGCCGTGGTCCTCGAAGATGAGCTCACAGAGGTCGATCTCCGCGTCGACGCCGTGGTTCGCGTGGAACTCGAGGAAGACCATCGGCGACGCCGGAAGCGCGGCGTCGAGGTAGGCGTTCGCCATCCGGGCGCTCAGTTCGTCGATCAGCTCGATGGTCGCGACGTCGACGCCCGACCGGATCGCGTCCGAGACGGCGGCGGTCGCGTCGTCCAGGGAGCCGAACACCGCCCGGCCGCCGCGGATCTGCTCCGGGCGGCCGGCGAGTTCGAGCGTCGCCTCGGTGATCACGCCCAGGGTGCCCTCGCTGCCGACGAACAGGTCGGTGAGGTTGTAGCCGCTCGAGGACTTCGCCGCTCGCGTGCCGGTCTCGATGACGGTGCCGTCGGCGAGAACGACCTCGAGGCGACGCGTCCAGTCGGAGACCTCGCCGTACTTCACGGTCCGCATCCCGCTGGCGTCGGTCGCGAGCATCCCGCCGACGGTCGCGACGTCGCCAGAGGAGGGAAGCGGCGGGAAGAACAGGCCGTCGCTCGCGACGTACTCGTCGACAGCCGAGCCGATGATTCCGGGGCCGACGTCGATCTGGAAGTCGTCTGGACGGTAGTCGCGGACGTTGTCCATTCGGGTCAGATCGAGGCTGATGCCGCGGCGGGCGGGCACGGCGTTCCCCTCGAGTCCCGTGCCGGCGGCGTAGGGCGTCACCGGCACGCCCCGGTCGGTGGCCGCTTCGAGGACCGCGGCGACGTCGGCCGTCGACTCGGGCCAGACGACCGCGTCGGGGGTCACGCGCCGGCCGTAGCGCTCGGCGCCCCAGTCTGCAGCGCGGCTCTCTCGGGGCCCGGTCGCGAACGAGACCTGGTCGGCCGCGAGCGACAGGTCCTCGAGAAACGAGCAGTCGCGTGTCATACCTGCTCATGGGGGAGGCGGCGTATGAAGGTTTTCGACGCGGCGGGAGTCGCCACCGAAACGACCACGCTCTCGGAAACCGACAGCTGAGGTATGACCGCTGATAGTCCGGATGACCCGCTCGAGGCGCAGGTACGCGCCCTCCACGACCACCTCGAGGCCACCGCCTCGCTACCGATCGACCACCGGACCAACCGCTGGCTCGGCGAGGCCGAGGCCGTCGTCCGTGACGCGGCCGAGAACGACCTGGACGACGCCACCGTCAGAAAGCGGGTCGGTCAGGCTCGACACCTGCTCGAGGAGGCCGGCGAAACCGGCGACGAGCGAGCCGACGAGCACCTGGGGGCGGCCCACGAGCTCTGTGCGGAGATTCTGGCCGGTCGCGACGAAACGGGGCGGTAGCGTGAGTGGGGCCGGGTCTGAGACGTGTTTCGCTTCCCGAGCGGGCCGATCGCGGCGGCGATAGCGGGCGAGTCGCGTTTCCGGGGCCACCGCCTGAACCACGAACGCGCGTCGGTAATAACGGTCTCCCGATAGTCACGTACTCGAGATATATTTATTAGCGGATATGACGTCCAGGGGTCATGGATTCCACCCGCACGACGTGGTCCGTCCCGCGCGGCAACGACCAGCAGTGGATCGAGTCTCGAGGGGGGCGGGACGTGACGATCACCTGCCACCCGGTCCGCGGTGAACGCGTCGAGTTCCTCAACGAACCCGACGATCCGTCGAATGGACCGCTCACGCTGAAATTCCATCTCGACGCGGGCCACGAGGTCGGCGAGCACACCCACCCCGAGCAGACGGAGACGATCACCGTCAACCGGGGGGCGATCCGGGCCACCATCGACGGCGAGGACCGCCTCCTCGAGGTGGGTGACAACGAGTCGATCGCTCCCGGCGTCCCTCACGGTTACGAGGTCGTCGGCGACGACAGCGCCGTCCTCGCGGTGAGCATGACGCCCGGGCTCGAGTTCAAGGAGTTCGTCGTCTCCGAACACGCGCTCGGCGCCAGCGACTACCCAGAGAGCGGGTTGAACCTCCCGTACTTCGCCCTCGTCGCGAAGCGCCACGGCCTGATGATCGCCCCGCCGTCGGACGGCGTTCGGCTGAAACTCCTCGTCGCGGTGCTCTCGAGCATCGGTCGGCTCAAGCGACTCCGGATCCCCGACGAACCGCTTCCGGTTCGAAACGGGAGCGACGGTTCGACGGGCGAGTGAACTCGCGGGACGGTCGCGCCTTGAAGCACCATCGCGTCGTCCTGTGTCGTTTCACCACCGGACGCTGTCAATCCACGGACTCTTCCTCGAGGTACGCACACCCGCTGTCGGTGATTCGGTAGAACGCCTCGTACCGCTCGTCCCGTTCGACGAGCCCGTCCCGCTCGAGTTCGGTGAGGGTGCGAGAAACCGTCGCGTGGGGCGGCTCGAGTTCGTTGTCCAGGACGGCCACCGGGAGGGCGACGTCGGTTTCCTCGAGGAGTTCGAGAACCGACCGTCTCGCGTCCGTCATCGCCGGACACCGCCGCGATTTCGACCGCGGTTCGTCCCGGCTCCGACGCCGGCGGGAAGTCGGGCACTCGGTGTCTCCGTCGGTGGTGTCGCCGTCGAGTCGGCTCTCATTTCGTGAGGGTTGGACGACGCGTTACAAATCCGTTCGGTTCGCCCGTCGGACATCGGGCCACGTGTCACGCCCGTCTCGGGACGACTTCGGCGGTCGTCGCTACCGAACGGCCGCCGTCGCGTCGTCGATGATCTCGAGGGCCTCCTTCAGTTCGTCCATCGCCGTCGCGTAGGAGAGGCGGGCGTACCCCGCGCCGTTCTCGCCGAAGGCCTCGCCGGGGACGACGACGACGCCGCGCTCGAGCACCTCGTCGCACCAGCCCTCGGGAACCTCCGGCATCGCGTAGAACGCCCCCTGGGGGGTCGGAACCGTGAGTCCGGCGTCCTCGAGGCCGTCGACGACGGTGTCGCGGCGGCGCTCGAACGCCTGGACCATCTGGGAGACGGCGTCCTGGGGGCCCGAGAGGGCCGCCTCGGCGGCGTACTGTGCCGGCGCGCTCGCGCAGGCCTGGCAGTACTGGTGGACGCGGAGCATCCGCTCGATCCGGCGGTTGGAGCCGACGATCCAGCCCAGCCGCCAGCCGGTCATCGAGTACGTCTTCGAGCAGGCGCTGACGACGACGACGTTGTCGGTGTTCGAAAACTCCATCGGCGAGCGGTGAACGCCGTCGAAGACGATGTGCTCGTACACCTCGTCTGAGAGACAGAGCACGTCGTGCTCGTCGGCGATCCGGGCGAACTCCCGGACGTCGTCCTCGCTCTGGACCGCACCGGTGGGGTTGCCGGGGCTGTTGACGATGAAAACCGCGGTGTCGTCGGTGATGGCCTCCTCGACGGCGGCGGGATCGAGGGTGAGATCGTCGCGGAGGGCGACGGGCTTCGGCGTGCCGCCGGCGATCCGGGTCAGCGCGTCGTACGCGACGAACCCTGGATCGGGAAAGATCACCTCCTCGCCGGGATCGACGTGGGCCTCGAGCGCCAAGTGCAACGCCTCGCTGCCGCCGGCAGTGACGATGGCATCGCCCGGGTCGACGGCGAGCCCGTAGTCCCGGTCGTACTTCGCCGAAATCGCCTCCCGGAGCTCGAGAATCCCCTTGTTAGAGGTGTAGGCGTCGGCTTTTCCCGCTTCCACCGCGTTGACGGCGGCCCGGCGGGCGTGCTCCGGCGTGGGGAAGTCCGGCTGCCCGATGCCGAGGTTGATCGCGTCCTCGCCGGCGGCTTCGAACACCTCGCGAATGCCGCTGATCGACACCTGCTCGACGCGGTCTGCAAACTCCGTCATGCCCTACTAGGGGGGACAGCCCCCGATAACTCTTGATGTATGGGCCCGTTCGCCACAAACTGTCTTATAAGATGTACTGATTCTCCGGAATGAATATGGCGCTGGCCCGCCGACACCCGTGGTATGACTACCCGGAGACGTATTCTCGCAGGCGGAACTGCCTGCGCTCTCGCGCTCTCGGCCGGCTGTCTCGACTTCGCGCTCGGACGGAACGCCCTCGAGTTCGACGCGACGCGGGTCGCTCCGAGCGAGGCGGCGCTCGCGGAAACCGGATACGAGGAGACGGTAGCCGAACGACAGACTCACGAGGAAACCGTCGAGGCCGGCCTCGAGCGCGACGTGCGGGCGAGCTACTGGCTGTCGGTCTCCGAGAAGGAGGTCGAACTCCTGGGCGAGACGCGGGAGGCGGCGACGGTCGCCGCCGTCTCGATGCCGGCGCTGGAGATCCTGGGATCGTCGTACAATCCGCTCGCAGAACTCGACAGCGAGGAGCTACTGGCGGAGCTCCAGTCGGAGTTCGACGGCGGCTACGGCGACCTCGGGGACCTCGAGTACGCCGCGACGATCGCGCTCCCGGTTCTCGGCGCGGACCGCTCGGTCGATCGGTTTCGCGGAACCACGACGTTCGACGGCGAGGACGTCGACGTCGTCCTGTTGCTCACCGCGTTCGATCACGGCGACGACTTCGTCGTGTTGCTCGGCGGCTACCCGGAGCCGCTTGCCGACGAGGGTGTCAACGTCGAGCTACTGATGGAGTCGGTCGAACGCCTGCCGTAGCTGCGGCAGTTACAGCGACGGCGGCGCCGCCGGCTCGAGTCCCAGCTCGCCGAACCGCGTCGCCAGCGCCGCCGTTCGCGCCTCGAGTTCCGGCCCCCGGTGGGAATCCGTTCCGGGAACGAACGAGACGTCCGCGGCGCGGAGCGCCTCGAGAAACGCCGGCTCGGGGTGGTACTCGCCGTAGCCGTCGATCGCGCCCGCGTTGATCTCGGGAAGCGTCGACGAGGCGGCGAGCGCATCCGCCACCGCTTGCCAGTGGTTGGCGGTCGTGTACCCTCGCAGCGCCGGCGTGCGCTCGATCGCGTCGAGGTGAGCCACGACGTCGAACAGCTCCGATTCGATCAGCGCACAGAGTCGAGCGTAGTAGTCGTCGATCAGGTCGACGATCGCCGACTCGGACTTCGCCGCGAAGTGGTCCTGGTCGAAGATCACCGTGCCGTCCATCTCGTGGACGCTTCCGATGGCGTACTCGAATCCGGCTTCCTCGAGGAACGCCTCGATCGCCGCCTCGTCGCGCGGGTCGTAGTCCAGTTCCACCGCGTCGTAGAGCCGCAAGCCGGTCTCTGCGGCGAGCGCCTCGAGTGCGGCCCGCCGCCGCTCGTAGGTCAGATCGAGGTTGAACCCCAGTTCCCGCTTGGTCGCCGCCAGCGGCGATCGCTCGGAGACGTTGCAGTGATCGGCGAAGCCGACCGCCTCGAGGCCCGCGTCCGCGGCGGCGGAGAGCATCTCCGGGAGCGGGCGGCCGTCGGAGTAGTTCGTGTGAACGTGATAGTCCGCGGTAAGGGACACGACCGGTGGTTCGTCGGCCCGACAGGTAAAGCTCGTGACTCCGTCAGGGATTGTACCGCCCGAGTTCGACCGTCGGGAGCCGCAACCACGATAGGTGAAATCGCCCTTTGACCGACCACGAAACTTATTGTCGAGTCGAATACGATTGCAGTATGAACAGACGCGGTGTGCTCGCGGGCGTCGTCACGACGGCGCTGGCCGGCTGCCTCCAGTCGGAGTCTGCGGACCCGCCCGCGACGACCGACGACGAACTCGAGCCCGAACCGGTAGACGACGCCGAAGGTGCGAGTGACGACCCGGAGACGACGGAGTCGGACCCTGACCCGACAGAGCCCGACCGTCCGACTCACACCGTCTCGGTCGCGACCGTCGACGCCGTTCCCGAGGAGTACGACCTCGTGATCGACGTCGACCTCCTGATCGAGGGGATCGGTCCTGAGGAGACGGCGCGCGTGGCCGTGACGACGACGAACGCGGGCGACGAGCGGCTGCTCTCCGTCGAGGAGGGCCAGTGTAGCCTGTTCGACCGGGCCGACGGCGTGAGCGTCGACGGCGGACTGGTGCTCAAGCGAGAAGCCGTCGCGGACCCCGACGGCCGCGACGGCGAGCGGTGGACTCGAGACGTCGACCCCGACGAGCCGCGAGCTTACGACGGCTACGGCTGTGCGGGCCGGGAGTTCAGCGCCGACGAGTCGATCACGAACGTCTACGCGGTCTGGGACGACTACCGGACGGCGGGCTATCTCGAGGCCGGGACCTACCGCTTCGAGAACGAGGTCGCGGTCGCGACCGACGAGCGGAACGTTCGGGACGACCCCGACGCGACGTTCGTCTGGGGATTCGAACTCGAGGTGCGGCCGGTCGAAGACGACGATTCGACGAAAGAAGGGAACGAAACCGGCGATCAGTAGAACTCGCGGACGAGGTCCATCGCGTCCTCGGGGGCGCCGTCGGGAATCTCGGACATATCCTCGGTGACGCCGTGCTGTTCGTGATAGGGAACCGAGTTCTCGTTCTGGTACATCACGCCCTGGTACTCCTTTCCGGCGTCGAGGATGACCTCCTTGGCCGCCTCGTAGTCGTGGCGGTCGTGACCCTCCTCCTCTAAGTCGACCAGGGTGTCCCGGAAGTAGTCGTAGGTGTCGACGTCGTTGAACGTCACGCAGGGGCTGAAGACGTTGACGAAGCCGAAGCCGTCGTGTTCGATCGCTTCCTGGACGATCTCGGCGTGGCGCATCGCGTCGGAGGCGAACGACTGGGCGATGAACGTCGCCCCGGAGGCGAGCGCGAGCGCGAGCGGGTTGACCGGGGGCTGTTTCGGTCCCTCGGGGGTCGTTGAGGTCTCGAAATCGGATCTCGAGGTCGGCGAGGCCTGGCCCTTCGTCAGCCCGTAGATGCGGTTGTCCATGACGACGTAGGACATGTCGACGTTCCGTCGGACGGCGTGGACGAAGTGGCCGGCGCCGATCGAGTAGCCGTCGCCGTCGCCGCCGGCGACCATCACTTCGATGTCGGGACGGGCCATCTTGACGCCCTGTCCGACCGGGAGCGCACGGCCGTGAACCCCGTGGAGGGCGTAGCTGTGCATGTAGGTCCCGATCTTTCCGGAACAGCCGATTCCGGCGACCACGAACGTGTTGTCGGGGTCGTTGCCGGTGTTGGCTAGCGCTTTCATCATGCCGTTCATCGTCCCGAAGTCGCCGCATCCGGGACACCACGTCGGCTGCTTGTCGGATTTGAAGTCGGTGAATCGAACCTCTGAGCTCATTGTGCTGGCACCTCCTCGGTGAGTTTCGTCTGAATCGCCTCTGCGAGTTCGTCCGCCTTGAAACGGACGCCGGTGTACTTGTTGATCCGCTTGAGTCGGGTGAGCGTGTCGCGCTCGAGCACGTCGGCGAACTGGCCGGTTGCGTTACACTCGACGACGATCACGTCCTCGGCGGCCTCGACGTCGTCGGTGAGGTCGGGTCGCGGGAAGATGTAGGGGACCGAGACGACGCGGACGTCGACACCTTCCTCCTCGAGGTAGTCGAGCGCCTCGACGAGCGCGCCCTCGTTCGACCCCCAGGAGATGACGAGGTTCTCCGCGTCGGGGCTGCCGAACTCGCGGTAATCCCAGTCCTCCTCGGCCTGGGCGGTCTCTACCTTGCGGTTTCGCTTGTCGACCTGCTCGACGCGCACGTCCGTCTCCTCGGTTCGACGGCCGAGTTCGTCGTGCTCGAGACCGGTGCTCATGTGGGCGCCGTCGATCGTTCCCGGAATCGCGCGGGGGCTGATCCCGTCGTCGGTGTTCGCGTGGGCGCGGAACCGTCCCTGCTCGTCGAGCCACTCGTCGACGGTGTCGTCGTCGACGAGTTTGCCGCGGTCGATCTCGACGGCGTCCATGTCGAACGCCTCCGGCGGGAACGTCTGTTCGGTGACCGCGAGCGCGAGGTCGGCGACCAGGTAGACGGGCGTCTGGTACTTCTCGGCGTAGTTGAACGCCTCGACGGTCTTCCAGAAACACTCCGAGATGGTCGTCGGGGTGATGACGAACCGGGGAACCTCGCCGTGGCCGCCGTACAGCGTCATGTTGAGGTCGCCCTGCTCCTGTTTCGTCGGCATCCCGGTCGACGGCCCGGAGCGCATCACGTCACAGATCACGAGCGGCGTCTCGCTGGTCGCGATCAGCCCGAACGTCTCGGCCATCAGGTCGATGCCCGGCCCCGAGGTGGCCGTCATCGATCGCGCCCCGGCGCGGGCGGCGCCGAGGGCCATGTTGATCGCGGAGAGTTCGTCTTCGGCCTGGACGACGTGGCCGCCGTAGCGTTCGATCCGTCCCGTGAGGTACTCCATCACGTTCGTCGCGGGCGTGATCGGGTAGCCGGCGTAGAACCGACAGCCGGCGGCGAGGGCGCCCATGCCGATCGCCTCGTCGCCGTTCAACAGGACGTAGTCGTTGTCGGTCGTCTCGAGGTCGTAGCCCAGGTCGACGTCGTAGTTCTCCTGGACGTACTCCTGACCGAGGCGGGCGGCTTCGCGGTTGTTCTCGACGATCTTCGACCCCTTCCCGCCGAAGCGCTTCTCGAGCGATTCGTCGAGGTACTCGACGTCGAAGCCGGTGATCTCGCAGGCCGCACCGAGGGCGACGGTGTTTCGCATGATCGCGCCGCCGGCCTCCTCGGCGAGGGATTTGAGGGGGACGTCGACGGCGGTCGCCTCCTCGGGAATGTTGGCTTCCCAGGAACGCTCGCCGTCGTAGATGATCGCGCTGCCGTCGTGCAGTTCGTCGAGGTTCTCGTCGATGGTTCGCTGCGTGAGCGCCACCAGGATGTCCAGCCGGTCGACGACGCTCTGGACCTGGTCGACGGAGGTGCGGATCTTGTAGGCGGTGTAGCCGCCGCGGATCCGCGACGCGAAGTCCTTCGACGTGAAGACGTGTCGTCCGGCTCGGGAGAGTGCCTGGGCGAAGATCTTGCCCGTGGAGTCGATGCCGTCGCCGGCCTCGCCCCCGATAGCCCAGTTTAAGTCCTCGGTCATGTCGTAGCGACCCTTGCCTCCAGTAAATGAAAAGGCTTCTGAAACCCCACCCGTCTGGACGACGACCGAACCGCTACCCGGTCCGGAGTGAGTTTTTCGATCCCTCGCTCCGGAGAGCCAACGGCTTTCAATCACCCCTGCGAAGGACCGGCTATGGAAGGAACCGAGGTACCCGTCGCCGACGTTCGCGAGGTCGGAGCCGATACGATCGCACTCGAACTGGAGACGCCCGACGGATTCGACGCGCTTCCGGGCCAGTTCGTCCTGTTGCGGGCCGCCCCCGAGGACGAGGTGATCAGCCGCCACTACACCCTCTCCTCGCCGTCGGTCGAGGAGACGTTCGAACTCACCGTCGGCGTCGATCCCGACGGCACCCTCTCGCCGTGGCTCGCCGACCTCGAGGGCGGCGAGACGGTCCACGTCGAGGGCCCCTTCGGGACGATCACCTACGAGGGCGAGGAGGACGTCGTCGCGGTCGCGGGCGGTCCCGGCGTCGGCCCCGCGGTCGCCATCGCCGAGGCGGCCCACGAGGCCGGCCACGACGCCGTCGTGATCTATCAGGACGACGACCCGGCCCACGAGGACCGCCTCGAGGCGCTCACCGACGCCGGTGCGGACGTGGTGGTTATCGACGACGGCGAGGACGAGGCGGTCGCGGAGGCGGTCGCGACCCACCTCGAGGACGGTCGCTATTACGTCTTCGGTTTCAGCGACTTCGTCCACGCGGTCGCGGACGCGATCGACGACGCCGGCGGCGATTCGGACGAGGCGCTGATCGAGAACTTCGGCTGAGTCGACCGTCGTCGACGGACGACAGTCACTGCTCGATCACTCTCTTCTGGTCGCGTAAAAAAGGTTTACCGTCCGGTTCGCGTTTCGTCAGCTATGCGCCGACGTACCCTCCTCGCAGCCGTTGCCGGCGGCGCGGCCGTCGGAACCGCTGGCTGTCTCGCGAGCGGCCGCGACCTCGCCGCTCCCGGGAGCGACGACGACTCGGTGACGGCGTCTGACGGGTACTACGAGATCGGAGAGCCCGCCGAGGCGGAGGGCACGGTTTCACACCGACTCGTCCTCGAGAACGACGCCGACGAGGGCCGCGAGGTGACGATCGAGATCGCGATCGACGACGAGCCAGCGTTCGAGGACATCCTCGACCTCGCCGCGGGCGACCGCCTCGAGTTCCGACTCGTCGAACCGACCGGTTACCGCCTCGCTCTCGAGTCGGAGGACTCGAGCGTCGACCTCGCCCTCGAGGGAGCGTCGACGGACTGTACCGAGTCCGAGACGGTCGTGACCCTCCGTCGGGGCGGCGTCGCGACCCGGACGGCGCACACCAGCGGCGACTGTCCGTCGGAGGAGGGCGCCGAGGGCTCAGAGTTCGAGTTCGGCGAGGGCGAGTGTGCGACCGCCGGCGCGACCGACCGCGCGAGGATCGACCTCGAGGACGACGTTATCAGGATCGAGGGCGTCGTCGAGACGCCGACGCCGTGTCACCGCCTCTCGCTGGCTTCCCTCGAGACGGATCGGGAGACGCTCGAGGTCGTCGTCGGGGTCGACGACCCCGCGGCCGACGTCTGTATCGAGTGTCTCGGAGCGGTTCCCTACACCGCCGTCGTCGATCGTCCCGACCCGCCGCCGGAGTCCGTGGTCGTTGTTCACGAGACCATGGGCGAGCGCCGTACGGTCGCCGAGTTCCGGTGCTGAGCGACCGTCGAGGAGCGCTCGCACGGTCCCGGCCGCGCGGTCAGTGCTCGACGAACTCGAGCAACACGCCGCCGGTGTCTCGCGGGTGGAGAAAGGCGACGGAGTGACCCCACGCGCCGGGCCGGGGCTCCTCGTCGACGAGTTCGATCCCCGCCTCGCGGGCGGTCTCGAGGGCGGCCTCGACATCGTCCGTTTCGACTGCGAGGTGATGGATACCGGGGCCGTGTCGCTCGAGGTAGCCCGCGATCGTCCCCTCCTCGAGCGGTTCTAAGAGTTCGAAGTAGCCGTTCTCGAGTGCGAGGAAGACGACCCGCATCCCATCGAACGTCTCATCGTGGGCGATTTCGGCGTCGAACAGGCTCGAGAACAGGTCGGCGAGTGCCGCCGCGTCGTCGGTCGCGATACCCGCGTGATCGAATCGCATCGGTTCGCCCTGGGACGGCCGGCGGCGTTACTCTTCCGCTCCGCCGGTCGCGTCGGCCCCCGCCGTCGGAGTAACGTATATGTCGGGGGGCTGAGAAGCGCAGCGTACATGCTGATAACGACTACGGAAACCGTTCCGGATCGAGAGATCGTCGAGGTGCTCGGCGTGGCCCGCGGCAACACGGTCGAGGCGAAAAACGCCGGCCGCGACATCACCCAGGGGATCCGAAACGTCTTCGGCGGCGAACTCAAGGCGTACTCGGATCTCCTCTCGAAATCCCGCGACGAGGCTATCAGGCGGCTGGAGGCCGACGCCGAGGAGATGGGGGCCGACGCGGTCGTCAACCTCCGGCTTGATACCTCGTCGATCACCGAAGGCGGCTCCGAAGTGCTGGCGTACGGAACGGCCGTCCGTCTCCGATAGCGCCGGTTGCCGACCGGGACGTCCTCGAGCGGCCCACGTCCCGAAGCGTTCTCGTCCTCTCACGACAGGCCGAGTCGGTCCGACAGCGCCGACGGCGGCGCCTCCTCGCCGCCGAGTACGAACACCCCTCGCATCTCCTCGTCGGTCAGTTCGAAGTCGAACACGTCGGCGTTGGCCTCGACGTGCTCGCGGCTCGAGGCCTTCGGAATCGCCGCCACCCCCGGCTGCTGGAGCAGCCACCGCAGGGCCACCTGCGCCGCCGACTTTCCGTACCGATCGCCGAGCGCCTCGAGGCGCTCGTCGCCGACGACCGACCCCTTCGCGAGGGGGCTGTACGCCGTCAGCACGATCCCGTTCTCGAGACAGTACGACAGGAGGTCGTCCTGGCGGTGGTACGGGTGGTACTTCACCTGGTTCGTGACGATCGGGGTCGAGGAGGCCGCGACGGCCGCCTCGAGCTGGGTGACCGAGAAGTTGCTCACGCCGATCCGGTCGACGGCCCCCTCCTCCTGGAGGTCGTTCATCGCGGCGATCGTCTCCTCGAGGGGCGCCTCGTCGCTCGGCCCGTGGAGCAAGAGGAGGTCGATCCCGGTTCCGAGGCGCTCGAGGCTCTCCCGCGTGGTGCGGTGGACGTCTTCGGGCGCGGCGTCGTCGGGGTGGACCTTCGTGACGAGGTACACGTCCTCGCGGGGGACGGGGCTCGAGGCGAGGGCGTCGCCGACGGCGGATTCGTTGCCGTACAGCTGTGCGGTGTCGAGGTGGCGGTAGCCGGTCTCGAGGGCGAGTTCGACGGCTCCGCGGCAGTCGTCGCCGGTGAGCTGAGCGGTGCCGAACCCGAGAGCGGGCATCGGAGACGTCAGCCCTCCGACGGCGGTGATGTCGGTCGGGTGTGTCGTCATCGAGAGGGGGGGTTTAGCGCCACCAGTAATCAAGGCTGCCCGGTGGTGTCACCGCAGCGACCGAACCGCGGCCGTGAGTACCAGTGTTGGGCTCCGATCCTCGACGGATCGATCACACGCCGCCCGGGTGGTACTCCCCGAACTCGTCGCGGAAGACGGTACAGATCTCGCCGACGGTTCCCTCGGCCTTCACCGCGTCGACGATGTACGGCATCACGTTCTCCTCCCCGCGCGCCGCCTCGCCCAGCGCCTCGAGCGCCGCCGCCGTCGCTTCGTCGTCGCGCCCCTCGCGGACGGACTCGAGGCGCTCGAGCTGGCGGCGTTCATCCTCCTCGGTGACCGCCTGAACGTCCATCGTGGGCTCCTCGTCGACCTCGAACTCGTTGACGCCCACGATGATCCGCTCGCCCTCCTCGATCTCGCGCTGGCGGTCGAAGGCGGTGTCCTGGATCTGGCGCTGGACCCACTGGGACTCGACGGCCTCGAGCATCCCGCCGCGGGAGTCGACCTCCTCGAGGAGGTCGTAGGCTTCCGCCTCCACTTCGTCGGTCAGGCTCTCGACGTAGTAGCTGCCCGCGAGCGGATCGATCGTATCTGCCGCACCCGATTCGTGTGCGAGGATCTGCTGGGTTCGCAGGGCGGTCCTGACGGACTCCTCGGTGGGGAGGGCGAGCGCCTCGTCCTTCCCGTTCGTGTGGAGGCTCTGTGTCCCCCCGAGGACGGCAGCGAGCGCCTGGTAGGCCACTCGAACGACGTTGTTCTCGATCTGCTGGGCGGTGAGCATCGAACCTGCGGTCTGCGTGTGGAACTTGAGCTGCTTGGATTTGGGATTCTGCGCGTCGAACCGTTCCTCCATGATATCGTGCCACATTCGGCGCGCCGCGCGGAACTTCGCGACCTCCTCGAAGATGTTGTTGTGACCGTTGAAAAAGAACGATAACTGGGGGGCGAAGTCGTCGACGTCCAGCCCGGCGTCGACGGCGGCCTCGACGTACTCGATCCCGTCACCGAGGGTGAAGGCGAGCTCCTGGGCGGCGGTCGCACCCGCCTCGCGGATGTGGTAGCCCGAGATGGAGATGGTGTTGAACTTCGGGACCTCGTCGGCACAGAACTCGAAGATGTCCGTGATGATCCGCATCGAGGGACCGGGCGGGTAGATGTAGGTGTTCCGGGCGATGTACTCCTTCAGCAGGTCGTTCTGGATGGTCCCCCGGAGGTCGGCCCGGTCGACTCCCTGACGGTCGCCGACGGCGATGTACATCGCGAGCAGCACCGACGCGGGCGCGTTGATCGTCATCGAGGTGCTCACCTCGTCGAGCGGAATGCCGTCGAACACCGTCTCCATGTCGGCCAGCGAGTCGATGGCGACTCCGGCCTTCCCGACCTCGCCCGCCGCCATGGTCGCGTCGGAGTCGTACCCCATCTGGGTCGGCAGGTCGAACGCCATCGAGAGCCCGGTCTGGCCCTGCTCGAGCAGGTAGTGAAACCGCTCGTTCGTATCCTCGGGGGTCGAAAAGCCCGCGTACTGGCGCATCGTCCACAGCCGACCGCGGTAGCCGGTCGAGTAGACGCCGCGCGTGTACGGCGCCTCGCCGGGGAAGCCGAGATCCTCGTCGTACTCGAGGTCGGCGACGTCGGCGGGCGTGTACAGCCGCTCGACCTCCTGGCCGCCGGTGTCGGTCGTGAACGTCTCCTTTCGCTCGCCGAATCGCTCGAGAACGGGCTCGACCTCCGCCTCGTGCCACTCCTCGGCGCCGGCACGGATCTCCTCGAGGTCGTCGGAATCGAACATTATCGACCCCGACGGTTCCCCGCGGCTTGAAACTTGAGAAACGAGTCGTCGCCCGGCGGGGCCAGCGGCCGGTCTGGCGTCCCGCCGGAGCGGCCGCCGCGGCGGGAGTCGACGCCGACCGTCACCGCCTCGAGACTGTCGCCTCGACGGTCAACGCGGCTTTTTGCCGATCGGCGTCGACGCGAGTGGTATGGGAACGGCGTTGCCGACGGACGACGGGACGACCGACCGGCGTCGAGCGACGCTGTACGTGCTCCCCTTTCTCACACTCGGGCTGGCGAACCTCGTCACCCTCCTCGGGTGGGGGCTCGACCCGCTGTGGGCGTTCGCGATCCTGCCGCCGATCCTCTGTATCACGCTCATCGGCTGGATCGCGTTCCGCCACGACTTCCACGACCGCGGGCGGGCGGGAGGGCGGTGAGTCGGCCGCGGTCGCCGGGTTACCGCCCGGTGTCGTACTTGTAGGTCGCCCGGTCCGGATCGATCCCGAAGTCCTCGGGCGACTCGACGTCGTCGCTCGTCTCGTCGGCGCGCTCGCTCGCGCGCTTGAACGCCGACCGCAGCCGGTCGGGCATCCGGAACTCGTCGATACCGATCGAGAGCGGAACCGCCTCCGGATCGGTCCGCTCGCGCTTGTCCTCGAGTCGCGTCCGTAACACCGGCGGCAGGTCGTCGACGTCGATGCGCCGGAAGCCGAACTGCGCGAGGTACGCCGACTCGCCCGTCAGCGAGTAGACGCGCTCGAACCCCTCGTCGCCCGCGTACTCGAGGAGCCGTTCGATCACGTGCGCGCCGACGCCCTGGCCGCGCCACTCCTCGAGAACGCCGATGCTGGTTAGCTCGCAGACGTCCTCGCCGTCGGAGGGCTTGTGGACGCGAATCCGGCCGAAGCCGGCTTTCGCACCCGAGTCCTCGTCGATGGCGAGGACGTAGTCGCGAGATCGGAACGCCGTGTCGTCGAGCCCCATCGCCTCGATCTGATCGAGAAGCCAGACCTCCTCCCGGTTTTTCGCGTCCCGTACGTACATAATTCGACGTACGTCACCTGGGCCAAAAGCGTTTGTGGACGATCACGACCGGTCGGTTCTCTCGGGCGCGGCCAGCGTCGAGGACGGTACTTTCATCGTGCGGGCCGGCAAACGTTGCCACCAGCTATGGAACAGGAACTCACCGACGAGGTGGTCCACGAGCCGTCCGAGGCGTTCGTCGAGTCGACGAACGTCCACGCGTTCATGCAGGCGTACGGGATCGACGACTACGACGACCTCATCGAGCGGACCACGACCGACCGCGGCGACGGCGAGTCGGGCGTCGACTGGTTCTGGGACGAGCTCGTCGATTACCTCGATATCGAGTTCTACGAGCCTTACGAAACCGTTAGAGATGACGCGGACGGCCCGCAGTTCACCGACTGGTACCCCGGCGGGGAGCTCAACGTCGCCCACAACGTCCTCGACCGCCACGCCGACCTCGAGAACGCGACCAGAAACCGGGTCGCGACCATCTGGGAGGGCGAGGACGGCGAGGTGCGGGAGACCACCTACCACGAGCTCCACCGCGACGCGAACCGGGTGGCGAACGCCCTCGAGGAGCGGGGGATCGAAACCGGCGACACCGTCGGGCTCTACATGCCGATGGTTCCCGAGGTCGTCTCGATCCTCTACGGCTGTTTCAAGGTCGGCGCGATCGCGGTGCCGATCTTCTCGGGCTTCGGCGTCGACGCGGTGGCGACCCGAATCGAAGACAGCGAGCCCTCGGTGCTCTTTACGGGCGACGGCTTCCTCCGGCGGGGGAGTCCGATCTACCTGAAGGAGTTGGCCGACGAGGCGATCGAACAGGCCGGACGCGTCGAGCACGCGATCGTCTTCGATCGGCTCGGCTCGCGGGACGAAGCGGCCGGCGGTGCGGGAGAGATCCCCTGGAACGACGATCGCGACGAGTGGTGGGCCGACGCCGTCGGCGAGCAATCAGCCGACTACGAGACCAAATCGCTGCCCTCGAGCCAGGAGTCGATGCTCCTCTACTCGTCGGGGACGACGGGGACGCCGAAGGGGATCGTCCACACCCACGCGGGCGTCCAGACGCAGTGCGCCAAGGAGCTCTACTTCGGCTTCGACCTCAAACCCGCCGACCGCTTCTTCTGGGTGAGCGACATCGGCTGGATGATGGGGCCGTGGACCCTGATCGGCGTCCACACCTTCGGGGGCACCGTCTTCATGTACGAAGGCGCACCCGACTACCCGAACCCCGACCGCTTCTGGGCGATGATCGACCGCCACAAGCTCACCCAGTTCGGCATCTCGCCGACCGCCATCCGCGCGCTCCGCAAGTACGGCGACGAGCCGCTCGAGGGCCACGACCTCTCCTCGCTTCGGATTCTGGGCTCGACCGGCGAGCCCTGGGACCCAGAATCCTGGCGCTGGTTTTACGAGCGCGTCGGCGGCGGCCGGGCGCCGATCATCAACATCTCCGGCGGCACGGAGATCTGCGGCTGCTTCCTGATGCCGATGCCGACCCAGCCGCTGAAACCCTGTACGCTCGGTGGGCCGGGGCTCGGGATGGACATCGACATCGTCGACTCGTCGGGCGAGTCCGTCGCCGACGAGGGCGAACGGGGCTTCCTCGTCGCCAGGGACTCCTGTCCCTCGATGACGAAGAGCCTCTGGTCGGGCGACGAGCGCTACATAGAGGAGTACTGGTCGACCTTCGAGGACCCGCCGCTGTGGGACCACGGCGACTGGGCCCAGAAGGACGCCGACGGATTCTGGTTCCTCCACGGGCGAGCCGACGACGCACTCAACGTGGCGGGCCGAAAAGTGGGACCGGCGGAGGTCGAGGGCGCCCTGATCGACCACCCTGCGGTGAACCAGGCCGCCGCCGTCGGCGCGCCCGACGAGACCACGGGCACCGCCGTCGTGGCCTACGCCATCCTCGAGGCCGGCGCCGACGAGAGCGAAGACCTCCGTGCGGAACTCCGCGAGCAGGTCGGCGAGGAGCTCGGAAAGCCGTTCCGCCCGCGTGAGATCCTGTTCGTCGACGAGTTCCCCAAAACGCAGTCGGGTAAGATCATTCGACGGGCGGTCCAGGCTGCCTACACCGGCGAGGACTTAGGCGACCTCTCGAGTCTCGAGAACCCGGACGCGCTCGAGGCCCTCGAGGACGCCCGATAGCCGCGAGCGGCTTCCACCCGCGACTCGAACAGGCGAACCCACCCGACGGCGGTGTAACTCCCAGACTATTCCTTTCGAGATAGTGTCTCGAGAGGGAGACTGTTCGGCGGCGTCTAGACGGCGGTCCAGCGGGCCCGGTGCGGCCGTTCTCGCATCGGGGCACTCGAGGTCGCAGTTTTTTCGCGCACGCACTGCCGCGAAATATCGGATGGATGTTGTGTTACCGTACCAGTGGCCTTCTTGGCTCAGGAGTCCCTCCGTTCACCCGGCGAGGGATCCACCGACGTTGTCTCACACAGCGCTACCACCCTCGCCGTTGCCTGTACGGTACAGGTGTCCTCGCCGTCGTCCGTACGTCGTCACAGTCGTACCACAGGAGCCGTCTCTGGAGGCGGCGGTTCGACCGCGAGGGAGCGCGGCGTTCCCGCGCTCACCGCGAGCGGATCCGCGGTACCGTAACGCCTAATCGTCGGCCGCCCGCTTTCTCTGTATGAACCGGCCGCGACCGCCGCGTGAGCCTCGCGTGTCCGACGCGGCCGCTCGAGCGACGACCGGAGGCGAGACATGAGCAGGGGGAGCGACCGCTCGGTCGACCTCATCGACGGCGGCCTGGTGTGGCCGCTGATCGTCCTCTCGGTGCCGATCGTGCTGACGAATATGTTGCTCGTCGGCTACAACCTCGCGGACACCTTCTGGGTCGGACGCCTCGGCCAGGAGGGCGTCTCCGCGCTCTCGTACGCGTGGGCGATCGTCTTCCTCGTCATCAGCTTCGCGATCGGGTTCAACGTCGCCGGAACGGTGCTGATCGCCCAGAACAAGGGTGCAGGGAACCTCGACCGGGTCAGCGGCGTCGCCGGGGGGACGATCACGTTCGTCCTCCTGCTCTCCGGGCTGTTGGGCGCGATCGGCTACGCGCTCTCGCCGTGGCTGCTCCAACTCGTCGGTGCGGAGCCCGGCACCCTCGAGTACACCTACGCCCTCCAGTACGTTCGCGTGGAGTTCCTCGGGATGCCCTTCATCTTCGCCTTCTTCATCTTCCAGTCGCTGCTTCAGGGGTGGGGCGATACTCGAACCCCGCTCTACCTCATGGCGGGAAGCGTCGCCCTCAACGTCGTCATCGACCCGTTCTTCATCCTCGGCTTTCAGGACAATGTCGTCTTCGCCTGGTTCGGCCTCGAGGCCCTCGAGGCGACCCTCTACGAGGCGACCGGCTTCGACGGGCTGGCGGTGATGGGCGCGGCGGTCGCGACAATCATCTCGCGAACGCTCGTCGCAGTGGTCGGACTCTGGCTGTTGCTCTCGGGTCGCGTCGGCATCCACCTCTCGCCGTCGGACCTGTTGCTCGAGCGAGAGACGGTCAAGAAGATCGTCACCATCGGCGCGCCCGCGAGCGTCGAGGTGAGCACCAGCGCGGCGAGCGTGACGATCCTGACCGCGCTCGTCGCGCTCGCCGGGGCCGAGGCCGTCGCGGCGTACGGGATCGGCTCCCGGATCACGTCGGTGGTCGTCCTCCCCGCGCTGGGGCTGGCCCGCGGCGTCGAAACCGTCGTCGGCCAGAACCTCGGCGCCGAACAGGTCGAGCGAGCCAAGCGCGGCGTCTACGCCGGTGTCGTCCTCATCACGGGTGCCCTGCTCCTGTTTACCGTCGCGGTGTACGTCTCCGCGTACCTGCTGGTCGACGTCTTCGTCGCCGGTTCGGGCGCCGAAACGGTGGTCGACATCGGCGGCGAGTACCTCCGGATCGTGAGTCTCTCGTACGTCTTCCTCGGGGTCTTCTACGTCGTTCAGGGCGGGTTCCGCGGCAGCGGCAGCACGCGCGTCGCGATGGCGTTCGCCATCGTCGGCTTCATCGTCTTCCGGGCGGTGTTCGCCTACACGCTGGCGGTTCCGATGGACCTCGGCGCGACCGGGGTCTGGTACGGCGAGGCGATCGCCAACGTCTGCATGGTCGTCCTCGCCGGCCTCTACTTCCTCCGGGGGACGTGGACGGAGGGCGTCGTCGAACGGCGCGAGAAATCGACCACGAGCGGGAGCGAAACGGGCGGCTCGAGACGCGTCTCCGACGCCGGCTCTCGAGACCGGTGAGCGATCGTTCCGCGAACCGCACATTATTGTGAGCGGACGATGTCGGGGGAGGTATGACGATCACGTCGACAGCGCCGGAACCTCGACGCCTTCGGGACGATGAGTGACGGAGTCTCGACCGCGAGTTCGGTCAGAGACGCGGACGGAGCCGTCGATCGGGGGCTCAACTGGCTCTTGCTCACCGGAAACCGACTGCTCGTCGCGATCGGGCTCACGGTCGTGGCGATTCTCGTCGTGTACGGGCTGATCCAGGCCGACGTCATCACCGTCGGTCCTGACAGCGTGGCCGAAACGGCGTTCGGTAGCGGGTTGATCTCCGGAACCCTGACGCTCGTCACCGTCGCGCTCTCGATCAACCAGCTGATCCTCTCGCGCGTGTTCGGCTCCCCCGACGGGTTGCGGGACAAACTCGACGGGACTCGGGAACTTCGCACGCGCGTCCGAGATCACGCGGGCGAATCCGCGACACCCAACGATCCGGCGGAGTTTCTCTCACTCATCGCCGAAACGTTGTCCGACCACGCAGACCGATTCGAAACGACAGCGGGGGGCTCCGTCGACGGGGAGCCGTCGGTGCGTTCGTACGCCGAGGGCATTCGCTCGTACGGCGAGAGCATCGACGAAAAGATCGAGAACGGCACGAACATCGTCGACGTCCTCGTCGTCATCATCGGCACCGAGTACGCCCGAAACCTCACCGCGACCGAGTACATCGGCCAGGAACTCGAGGAGTCGCTCTCGGAGGAGGCCAGCGAGGAACTCGAGGCGATCGACGACCTGCTCGAGTCGATCGCGATCACCCGGCAGTTCTTCAAGACGCTCTCGCTGCAACAGGACTTCGCGAGGCTGTCCCGGGTCGTCGCCTACACGGGGTTCGTCGCGCTGCTCACCAGCATCGTGCTCACGCTGCTGTACCGCCCCGAGGGGATGATGATCGATCCGGCGTACGCACCGCTCGTCGTGAGCGTCGGGCTCGGCATCATTCTCACGCCGTTGACGATCTTCATCGCCTACATTCTCCGGGCGGCGACGATCGGCAGGCGGACCGTCTCGGTCGGCCCGTTTGTGCCGCCGGAAGACCGGGAAGAGGACTCCTGAGTCGACAGGCCGGCTCCGTTTCGCCCGTCGAAGACCGGTTCCGCCTCGCACACAGCTAAGAGCCTGTGTCCGTAACACCTTCCCATGCTCCACGCCGAAGGCCCCCTGCTCGCCGTCGACGTCGGCGAGCGGACGGCAGAGAGAATCGAGATCGACGAGCTGCTCGAGCGCACCGTCGGCGGTCGCGCGCTCGCGACCGCGCTGGCCCACGAACGCATCCCCTTCGACGCCGATCCGTTCGGCCCCGAGAACCGGGCGTACCTCTCGACCGGCCCGCTGCAGCTCTCCCAGATGTCCTTCACCGGCCGGATGAACATGACCGCCCTCTCGCCCCTTTCCGATGGGTTGGCCTCGACGAACGCCGGTGGCTACCTCTCTCGGAACTTCGCCGGGGCCGGGATCAGCGTCCTCGAGGTCGCCGGCGCGAGCGACGAGTTGCTCGCGATCCACGTCACCGACGAGGGCGTGGAGTTCGAGGAGGTACCGGACCTCGAGGCGGCCACGGTTCCCGAGGTCTCCGACTACATGGCCGAGAACCACGGCCTCGACGCCGAACACTGCCTCGCCATCGGCCCCGCCGGCGAGAACCTCGTGCGCTTCGCCAGCGTGATGACCTTCGATTCGCGGGCGTTCGGCCGCGGCGGCCTCGGCGCCGTGCTCGGATCGAAGAACGTCAAGTGCGTCACGTTCGCCGGGGAGTCGCCGCCGACCGTCGAGATTCCGAATCCGCCGGAGATGGACGTCCACCGCGAGGCCGCCCAGTCCGACGACCGGATGAAACGCCAGGGAACCACCGGGGGCACGGAGTTCATCAACGACAACTTCTCCCTCCCGACGAGGTACTTCGAGGAGTACGAGTTCGAGCACGCCGCCGGCATCGGCGGCAACGCCGTCGAGGAGAAGAAGTACAAGAAGGGCGCCTGCTCGGCCTGCGCCTACGCCTGCAAGCTCCCCACGCGCGACGAGGAGGAGGGGATCGAAACCGAGGGGCCGGAGTTCGAGACCGTGTACGCCTTCGGCTCCCTGCAGGGCGTCGGCGACATCGTCGACGTGATGAAGTCGAACGAGCTGTGCGACAACTTCGGGATGGACACCATCTCCGCGGGCGTCACCGTAGCTGCCTACCTCAAGAGCGAAGCGGAGTTCGGCAACGCCGAACTGGCCCGGGAGATCACCGAGAAGATCGCGTACCGCGAAGGGATCGGCGACACGCTCGCCGAGGGGGTCCACCGCAGCCACGAGGAGTTGGGGGTCGACGACTACACCGTCAAGGGCGTCGAGTTCGCCGCCCACGACGGCCGCGTGCTCCACGGCCAGGGACTCTCCTACGCCGTCGCGAACCGCGGCGGCGACCACATGTACGCGGGAATGCTGAGCCTCGAGTACAGCGGCGAACTCGACCCCGAGGGCACCCTCGGCAAGGCCGAGACGCTGGTCGACCAGGAGAACTACGCGGCGTTCCGCGACTCGGGCATCGTCTGTGCCTTCGGCGGCGACTACGTCACCGACGAGCGTCTCGCCGACCTGTTCGACGCCGACTACGAGGAGCTGATGGCCGTCGGCGCCCGCACCGTCGAGCGCGAGCGCCACTTCAACAACCAGCGCGGGTTCGGTGCCGACGACGACGGCCTGCCGTACGAACTGCCGGACCTCGAGGCTGCGATCGAGGAGTACTACGCCGCCCGCGGCTGGAACGACGACGGGACGGTTCCCGACGGCGCGATCGAGTCGCCGGCGCCCGCTGCGGACTGAGACGGTCTGCGGTCTCGGTTTCCCGGCACAGTCACAGACGAGACGGTGCGCCGAAACTGACAGGAGTCCGTCCGTCGCCAGTCGGGTCTTCGCGACTCGAGCGTTACGCCCCGGCCGGCTTCCGGCCGGGACCTGGCGGCTGCTCCCGATCGAACCGGCCTCTCGCTTGCGGAGGCTCGTCGCCGACTGAAACGTTAGTCGGTGGGCTCCGGAACGGAGACCGCCGCCTCGGTCTTCGCGTTCGTCTCGATGACGTGTCGGTCCGGGAGTTCGGGCTCGGGCTCCCGGCCGACGGTGAAGAACCGCTCGGTGCGCGTGAGTTCCTCGGAGGCGGGGCTCGGCTTCGTGAACCGCTCGAACTCCACGGCGACGCCCTCCCGTTCGGGCGCGATGCGGACGGCGGCGAGCTGGTAGGAGGGGTAGAAGACCGGCGGCAGAATGCCGGTGATGCCGTCCCGCCGGTGGAGGCGCTTGAGCCACGTCCCGGTGTTCACGAGGAGCCCGCCGTCGACCTCCCGGATGGTCGGTCTGTGCGTGTGTCCGTAACAGAAGATCGTCGTCTCGGGCTCCGCGGAGAGCACCTCGCTGGCGGCCTCTACGTACGGCGCTTCCGCGTCGACGGTGAGATCCGTTTCGAACACGCCGAAGCGGTCGACGGTCTTTCTGACGTCCCGCCGGATGAAGTACAGCGGGATACCGACGAGCAACAGCAGGCCGGCGACGGCCACGTTGATCGCGAGGAAGAACCAGGCCGCGGTTCCGGCCGTTCCGAACTGCCCGAGAAACGCCGTCGTCCGGTCGACCGGGGCCGACCAGACGCCGACGAGATCCAGCCCCGCGAACACGGCGAGGATGGCGCTGATGTTGAACAGCAACAGGAACGGAACCATCGAGTACCGAAGGAGGGGGTTCATCTCCCGGTAGAAGTACTTCGAGAGCAGCCAGACCGGCATCCGTTCGGTCGGCGTCACCGCCTGGACGTCCTTCAGCCAGTTGTACCGCCCCCGATCCGAAAGCTGGCCCGCCCGGCTGGTGACGAGGGTGTTGTAGTAGTAGCCGAGCGGCGTCGCGTGGGGGTTCCCCCAGTCTTCGATCCGGTTGTTCGGGTCCTGCTGGTGGCCGTGTTCGAAGTGGATCGCCTGGTCGCCGACGGGTCTCGTGATCGACTGCTCCTGGACCAGATCGACGTTGTACGCCGCGAAGCGCTCGACGTACTCGTCGTAGGCGGCGAGTTCGTGGTCGTGGTTGCCCGGCAACAGCGTGATCGGGACGTTCTCGCCGGTTCGTCGGAACGCCTCGAACAGCTCCGGGTACGTCTCCTCGAGCACGTCGAACTTCTCGATTCCCTCGACGGTCGTGAACTCCCAGAGCCCGAAGGCGTCGCCGTTGATAATCAACTCGGCGTTTTCGTCGGTCTCTTCCAGCCGGTCGAGGAACGCGAGCAGCTCCTCGAGAAAGTCGACCTCCTCGAGCTGTTCGTCGCCGCCGATGTGGAGGTCGCTGATCACGTAGTAGACCCGATCGCCGGAGTCGGTGCTCATCGTCTCGAGGCTCCACACCCCCGCAAAAAAGCGTTGTCTTCTCCGCTCGCTCGGCAGCCGCCTCAGCCGCCGTACACCGACGGAACGAGCCGAAACACGTCGCCCTCCTCGAGCACCGTCTCGAGCCCGTCGAGGTGGCGCACGTCGGTTTTGTTCTTCGTCACGACCGTCTTCCCCGCGAGGTCGTCGCCGTCGACGAGACGGCCCTCGAGGGCGGGGTAGTCGGCTTCGAGGTCCTCGAGGAGGCCGCCGACCGTCTCGGCGTCGGTGTCGACGCGGACGGTCTTCTCGCCGAGGTCCTCGCGAAACGGACCGAAAAAGACGCACTCGAGTTGCACGCCGGTCTGTACCGGGCGTCGGCTCTTGTATCCGACGGTTGCGTTTCGCTCCCGTTGGCCGCTCAGAGGCTCACGTCGGCGCAGTCGAGGCGTCGGGTGTCTGCGCCCGTCTCGCGGCCGTCGGTCACGACCGCGAGCGCCGACTCGCCGCCGTCGCCGCCGGGCAGTTCGATCACCGCGCCGGCGAGCAGCGGCGCGACGACGCCGGCCGCGACCGACCGCGGCTCAGACAGCGGTGCCAGCACCCGCACGCGGTCGCCGCTTTCGAGGCCGTACTCGTCGACGACGTCCCGAGCGGCCGCGAGCACCGCGGCGTGGCTGTAGGACCGCTCGCCGGCGGCGAGCAGCGCCGCCTCCGGATCGGTCTCGAGCGGGGGGAACGAGGGGTTCTCGCTCCAGAGGCCGGCCTCGAGGTGGTGTACCCCCGGATCGTCGGGCTGTCCGCCGTAGCCGATCCGCTGGGCGCCCGGCGCGAGGTTGTAGGACTCGAGGACGTCGACCGGGGCGACGAGCGCGCGGAGGTCGGCGGTCGCCCCGTCGCCCCGCGGCGGTTCGAATCGGGTCGTCCCCTCGAGCAGCGCGGTGCCGAAAAACGAGAGCAGCGCGAGCGGTCCGTCGCCGACGACTCCGACCGAGACGCCGCGGCGAACGCCGCTGTGACGGAGGAAGTTGCCGGCCTTCCAGGCGGAGGTACAGAGCCAGTGGTAGTCGTACACGCGGCCGGTCGCGTCGACGAGCGCCGGCCGGTCGCTGCGCCGCTCGCGGGCGAAGAGGTCTCCGACGGTGTTCATGCGGTGGCGTTTCGCGCGTCGGGGGAAAAGGGCGCGGATCGCGCGTCGACTCAGAGCACGCCGTGACGCCGGTAGAACCGGCGGACGCGGTCGTCGGCCAGCAGCGGCCGGTGGACCTGCAGAGAGACCATCCCGGGGTAGCTGTTCGCCTCGATGATCTCGAACTCGCCCTCGTCGGTGACGACGAGGTCCCAGCCGACGTACGGCAGGTGCGAGAACGTCGTGGCGAGTTCGCACAGCCGGTTGCGGATCGCGGGCCAGCCGGGCACCGCCGTCCCCTCGATCTGCGTTTTCGTCTCCGGGTGGCGCTCGTGCCAGCTGACCGTCCCGTCGTCCGGGTAGCCCGCCGCGCGTCCCAGTTCGCCCGTCTCGCGGTCGATCTCGACGCTGAAGCCGCCGTCGGAGAAGTTGTCGACCGGGCGCGAGGAGCTCGAGCCGAAGCGGTGGACGGCGATCGGGACGAACGCCTCGTCGGCGCGCTCGTCGAACATCGTCAGCGCCCGAATCGTGTTCGTCGTCTCGGGGTAGACTGCCGCGGCGTAGGGCGCCTGCTCGACGAACTCACAGATCATGTACTCCTCGAGGTCCGTCACCGTCGCCGCGAACGCCGGCCGGTCGACGTGGCGTCCGTCGAGGACGTACGAACCCGCGTCCTCGTCGTACGAGCAGATGTGGACGTTCTGTCCGCCGCCGCCGCTGAACCACTTCAGCACCACCGTCTCGACGTCGCCGTCTCTGAGGTGGTCGTCGAGCCAGTCGACGACGTGTCTGGTTCCGCGGGCGCCGCTCGCCGTCGACTCGGCGAACTGGACGCCGCCGTCGCTCGCGACCTTGCCGGTGCCCGCCCGCGAGCCCGTCCCGCCGACGTCGAACTCGTGGACGCGGCCGTTCTGGATCAGCCCGTGGACGGCCGGTCGGTGGGCCGGAAACTCGCCGAGGAGCTGGTGGAAGGCGAGCTTGTTGTCGAGCTGGTACGCCCACGTGCCGTTGATGCGCTTGGTTCCGATGTAGCGGGCGTAGTCGCTCAGGTACTCGCGGTGGTCGTTGGACTCGAGCTCGTAGACGACGTCGGACTTGCTGAGAAAGCCGCGGCGGTACAGCCACAGCCGGCGTCGCAGGGGTCGGTCGAACGTCGGCCCGGACGCTCGCTCCTCGCGGACGAGTTTCTGCCACTGCGTCGCCGTCAGGTAGGCGCCTGCGATATCCATCAGACTCACTGCACGGAAGCGACCGCCTTACTTATCGGCCGCATAAGTCGCGGCGAGGTCCTCGAGGGGGCGATCACCGTTCGGGCGACTGGACCGTCGCCTCGAGCGGTCAGAACGTCCGCTTGATCTTTTCGAAGAACCCTTCCTTGACGTCGATCTCCTCGCCGCCGGCCTCGGCGAACGCCTCGAGGGCCTCGCGCTGCTCCTCGTTCAGGTTCTCGGGGGTGACGATCTGCACCTGGACGTAGAGGTCGCCGTGGCCCCGGCGCTGGAGGCGGGGCATTCCCTTACCCTCCAGCCGGAACGTCTCGCCGCTCTGGGTCGCTCGCGGAACCTCGAACTCGACGGCGCCCTCGAGGGTCGGCACCTCGACCGTGTCGCCGAAGGTCGCCTGGGGAAACGAGATCGGTAGCCGGTACCGGAGGTCGTCGCCGTCGCGGTCGAACTCGGGGTGGGCGCGGATCGAGACGTCGATCAGCAGGTCGCCGCGCGGGCCGCCGTCCGGGCTCGGCGCCCCCTCGCGTTCCATCCGGAGCGTCTGGCCGTCGCGGATCCCCGCGGGGACGTCGACGGTGAGCGTCGCCTCCTCGCGGGTGTACCCCTCGCCGCGACAGTCGCTGCAGGTTTCGGAGTAGAGCGTTCCCGCGCCCTCACACCGCGGGCAGGTCGTCGTCTGCTGGACCCGGCCGAGGGGCGTCTGCTGGACCTGGGTCACCTGACCGCGACCCTGGCACTCCGGACACGACCGGGCGTCGGCGTCGGGCGGGTGCCCCTCGCCGTCGCAGGTGTCACACGCCTCGGGGCGTTCGACGGTGAACTGCTTTTTCGCGCCGGAGAACGCCTCCTCGAGGTCGATCTCGAGGCCGGTCCGGAGATCTCGCCCCTTTCGGGGGCGGCTCCGGCCGCGACCGCCCATTCCGCCGCCGAACACCTGCTCGAAGATGTCGCCGAGGCCGCCGCCCATGCCGCCACCGCCCATCCCGCCGAACGGGTCGCCGCCGGCGCCGGCGTCGAAGCCGTGCTTTTCGGCCTGCTCGAACCGGTCGTGTCCCATCCGGTCGTACGCCTGTCGCTTCTCCTCGTCGGTGAGTACCTGTTTGGCCTTCTGTATCTTCTTGAACTTCTCCTCGGCGTCCGGGTCGTCGCTGACGTCCGGATGGTATTCGGTGGCCTTCTTCCGGTACGCCTGTTTGATATCCTCGGCGGAGGCGTCGGGACTCACGCCGAGTACGTCGTAGAAGTCCTCGCTCATTCGTTATCCACCGATACTCCGTTGAGCCACTTGAAACGACCGTTCTCCGCCCGGTCCGGATCGGTGTGGCGACTCCGGGAACCGCTCTCGAGGTCGACCGCGCCCGGTCGCCGGTGCTTGCACGTCCAGGGACACGCTCTTTCGCAACGGGATCGAACGTCGCGCGATGGACAGACCCTGGCTGCTGGCACTGGTGGTGGGTACGACCGTCGTCGGCAGCGTGCTCGTCGCGTGGCTGGGGGTTCTGGCGGTGAACGCGGAGGCGTGGCTCCCGGGCGCGGGCCTGTACCTCGGTGTCGCACTCGTCTCGCTGTTGCTCTTGGTGCTTCTCCGGATCGGATTCGAACGGAACGGGCACCGGTCACGCTGAGCGACTCCGTCCGGAACCGCTGCGCGCTCGATACCGCTGGTGGCGCGGTCGCGGCGCGCACGCGCCGTCTGCCGTCTTCGATGGAGTCGCCGCGGCGAGTCCCGCTCGACTACTCCTCGCTCTCGTCGTCCTCGTCGAACTCGACGTCCTCGAAGTCGGCGTCGACGAACTCCTCGCCCTCGTCGGCGTCGGGGCCGGGGTTCGGGCCGCCGCCCATGCCGCCCATTCCGGCGCCCGCCGCGCCGGCACCGCCCGCGCCCGCTGCGGCCTCCTGTTGCTGGTAGATCTGCTTGCCGATCTCCTGGAGCTCCTTGCTCAGCCTCTCGGTCGCGGTTTCGATCTCCTCCGCGCCGGCGTCGGTGTCGTCGATCGTCTCCTCGAGGTCCTCGACGGCCGCCTCGATGCTCTCGCGGAGGTCGTCGTCGACCTGCTCGTCGTTCTCCTCGAGCAACGTCTCGGCGCGCTGGATCGTCGCCTCGGCGGTGTTGCGGGCTTCGATGCGTTCGCGGCGCTGTTTGTCCTCTTCGGCGTGCTCCTCGGCTTCGGCCTGCATCTGCTCGATCTCGGCGTCGGAGAGGCCGGCGCCGCCCTCGATGGTGATCTCCTCGCTCGTGCCGGTGCCTTTGTCCTCGGCGCTCACGTTGACGATGCCGTTCTCGTCGATCGAGAACGACACTTCGATCTGCGGGGTTCCGGCGGGCGCCGGCGGGATGCCGGTCAGGTGGAACTCGCCGAGCAGCTCGTTCTTCTCGGCGAGTTCGCGCTCGCCCTGGAACACCCGGACCTGCACCGAGGTCTGGTTGTCCGCCGCCGTGGTGAAGATTTTACTTTCCTCGGTCGGGATCGTCGTGTTCTTCTCGATGAGCCGCTCGAAGAGGCCGCCTTTGACCTCGATTCCCAGCGAGAGCGGCGTGACGTCGAGCAGCACGATGTCGTCGACCTCGCCGCCGAGGACGCCGCCCTGGATCGCCGCGCCCAGCGCGACGGCCTCGTCGGGGTTGACGTTCTTCTGGGGCTCCTCGCCGATGAGTTCCTCGACCTTCTCGGCTACCTGGGGCATCCGGGTCGAGCCGCCGACGAGCAACACCTCGTCGATGTCGTCCTTTCCGTAGCCCGCGTCCTCTAGGGCCTGCTCGGTCGGTTCGACGGTGCGGTCGATCAGGTCGCTGGTGAGCGACTCGAACTTCGCGCGGGTGAGCGATTTCTCGAGGTGGACCGGGCCGTCGTCGGTCGCCGTGACGAACGGGAGGTTGATCTCCGTCTCCTTGCGCGAGGAGAGCTCGATCTTGGCGTCCTCGGCGGCGTCCTTGAGCCGCTGGAGGGCCTGGCGGTCCTCCCGGAGATCGATGCCGTGGTCGGCCTCGAACTCCTCGGCCAGCCAGTCGATGATCGCGTGGTCCCAGTCGTCCCCGCCGAGGTCGTTGTCGCCGTTGGTGGCGACGACCTCGTAGACGCCGCCGCCCAGGTCGAGGATGGAGACGTCGAAGGTGCCCCCGCCGAGGTCGTAGACGAGGACGGTCTGGTCGGAGTCGTCGTCCAGTCCGTACGCCATCGACGCCGCCGTCGGCTCGTTGATGATGCGCTCGACCTCGAAGCCGGCGATCTCGCCGGCGTCTTTGGTCGCCTGCCGCTGGCGGTCCGAGAAGTACGCCGGCACCGTGATGACGGCTTTCTCGACGTCGTCGCCGAGATACTCCTCGGCGTCGCGTTTTAACTTCTGGAGGATCATCGCCGAGATCTGCTGGGGCGTGTACTCCTCGCCCTCCACCTCGACGGTGTAGTCGTCCTCGCCCATGTGGCGCTTGATCGAGGCGATCGTCTTCTCGGGGTTCTGAATCGCCTGGTTTTTCGCCGGCTTCCCGACGAGTCGCTCGTCGTCGTCGGTGAAGGCGACGACGGAGGGCGTCGTCCGGTCACCTTCCGCGTTCACGATGATCTCCGGATCGCCACCCTCCATCACCGCGAAGGCGCTGTTCGTCGTCCCGAGGTCGATGCCGAGGATCTTGTTACTAGCCATCTGGGATGCACTTGTGCGCACTTTGTTTTAAAGGTTGCTACACCACGCGTGGCGGCGAATAAAATTATCGGTCACCGATCCGCGACGCCGCTGTTCGAGGGTAGAGAGCCGGAAAATCGGGGCTTCGACAGCCGCGGATCGAGGCGGTTATTCGTCCCTCGAGGACGGGGCCGCGTCGTCGCGGTCGCCGGCCGACGCCTCGTCGGTCTCGGACTCCTCCGCCGACGGCTCCCCGTCGAGTTCGCCGTTGCTCACCGTCACCTGCGCGTTCTGGATGACCTTGCCGCCCATCTCGTAGCCGGGCGTGAAGACGTCGGCGACGGTCCCCTCGGGGTGGGCGCTGTCGACTTGCACCATCACCTCGTGGCGCTGGGGGTCGACGGCCGCTCCCGGCTCGGGTTCGATCTCGGCGACGTTCTCCTCCTCGAGCACCCGGTCGAACTCCCGCATCGTCATCTCGACGCCCTCGCGGAGGCTCTCTACGTCGTCGCTCTCCTCCTCGAGGGCGCGTTTGAGGTTGTCGCGCACCCCGACGAGCCGCGAGACGAGGTCCTCGGTCGCCCGCTCCTCGAGCTGGTTCTGGCGCTTTTTCGCCCGCTTCTTGTAGTTCTGGAAGTCGGCCTGCGTGCGCTTGACCGTCGACGTCAGCTCCTCGATCTGCTCGTCGCGCTCGGACAGCGTCCGCTCGCGGGCCTCGAGTTCTTCCTGGAGTTCCTCGATCGTCTCGGCCTGGGCGTCGACGCGCTCGCGCAGGTCCTCGAGTTCGGCGCGCTGGCTCGAGACGGTCTCCCGGGCGGTCTCGGCGATCGAACCCACCTCGCGTGCGAGGTCGTCGTCGTACTGGGCGACCCGGTCCAGGACGTCCTGGACGTCGTCGCTCGTCTCGGGAGCGATCTCCGCCTCGAGGTCGCTCTCGGACGGCGACTCTCGGGTCGCTTCGGCGTCGGTTTCCTCGTCGGGTTCCTTCCCTGACGGGACATCCTGACTGGCTGCGTTCATGCCCTCGTCTTCGCTCATGTCCGACTCAAGGCACAGCGGTAATAAAAGGGTTGAGGTACGGCCCGTCGTCCGGTTGCGCGGGAACTGGACACCGGGTCATCGTCCAGTCACCGGTCTCGTCGGCTGACTCGCTGTGTGAACGCGTTTCGAGACGCCGCCTGGCACTCGAGCGACGAACGAAGTATGAGCAGGTGTATATGTACCGCACCCGCTATCGTCGCACGTGGTCTCGAACGCGACGACAGGTTCGGAACCGATCACGCTCCGCTACGAGGACGGCACGATCCGGCTCGAGGGCCTCCCGCCGGAGCGGAGCGTTCCCGACGCGCCGGGCCTCGAGTTCGACCCGCGGACCGAGACGGGCCGCGCGCCCGCGTTTCGGTACGCGTCGCTGCTGTCTGCCCTCGGCGACGAGTTCGACGCCGTCGAGGACCGCGTCCTCGACCTCGAGACCCTGCCGGCGCTCGAGTCGGCCTACGAACTCCGGGGGTACCAGCGAGCGGCGCTCGACGACTGGCTCGCGACGGACCGCTGGGCCGACGCGCCGTCGGCTGCGAGCGAGGTCCGCCCGCCGGAGCGCGCTCCCGCGGGCGTCCTCGAACTGCCGACCGGCAGCGGCAAGACGGTGATCGCCCTGAAGGCGATCGAACGCCTCGCGGTGCCGACGCTCGTCGTCGTTCCCACGATCGACTTGCTCGAGCAGTGGCGCCGCGAACTCGAGCGGGAGTTCTCGGTTCCCGTGGGGCAGTTCGGCGGCGGCGAACAGCGACTCGAGGCGATCACCGTCTCGACGTACGACTCAGCGTACCTCAAGGCCGACGCCGTCGGCGACCGGTTCGGACTCGTCGTCTTCGACGAGGTCCACCACCTCGGCGGGGAGGGCTACCGCGAGATCGCTCGCCTGCTCGCCGCTCCCGCCCGGCTGGGTCTCACCGCGACCTTCGAGCGCCCCGACGACGCCCACGAGGTGATCGCGGCGGTCGTCGGCCCGCTCGTCCACCGCGTCGACGTCGACGACCTGGCCGGCGAGCACCTGGCCCCCTACGACGTCAAGCGCCTCGAGGTCTCGCTCACCGCCGCCGAGCGCGAGGAGTACGAGGCCAACCAGGAGGTGTTCGCGAGCTACCTCGCCCGCTCGAACATCTCGATGAACAGCGGTTCGGACTACCAGGAACTCGTCAAGCGCTCCGGGAACGACCCCGCGGCCCGCGAGGCGCTGCTCGCCCGCCAGCGCGCCCGCGAGATCATGCTCGGCAGCGCGGGCAAACTCGAGGCGCTCGAGGGGATCCTCGCCGACCACCCCGGCGAGCGAACCATCGTGTTCACCGCCCACAACGACCTCGCCTACGACGTCGCAGAGCGGTTCTTGCTCCCGGCGATCACCCACCAGACCGGCGCCGCCGAGCGCCGGGAGATCCTGTCGCGGTTCCGCGAGGGAACGTACTCCCGCGTGGTCACCTCGAACGTGCTGGACGAGGGCGTCGACGTCCCCGACGCCTCCGTCGCCGTCGTACTCTCGGGCAGCGCCAGCGAGCGGGAGTTCACCCAGCGACTGGGGCGGATCCTGCGGCCGAAGTCGGACGGGAGCCGCGCGCTGCTCTACGAGGTTATCAGCGAAGAGACCGGCGAGCGCCGCGTCTCGGACCGGCGGCGGTAGCCCGCGGCCTCAAAAAGTGATCGTCGTCACACCGACTGCAGGTGTTTCTCCCGCAGTTCGTCGTCCGTGTACTCCTTTCCGTGGACTTCCAGCATGTGGTCTCGCGCCAGTTCGATCGCTTCGCCTTCGTTTTCCGACTGGATGATGAACCGGCAGTCGTTCTCCGCCGCCTCGCAGTCGAGTTTGTGGGCTGTCGACATGGTATTCTCCTCGGGTACGTTCGATGGTGTAGCGGAGTCTGTGTGCCGTGCTACCGACCACCATGTACAGTACGCCGATGCGGTACTTATCCCTTTTCGGTGCGCTCCTCCGCCACGCCACCGAGCGACGCGTTCGTCGCGCGAGCGACGGCGGCCAGTCGGGCGACTTTTGGTCTCGCCGCACCGACTCAGACCGAATGCTGACGAAGGACCTGCTGCGGGTCTCTCGAGCCGGCGGCGGCTACCGCCCCCGGTTCGCCGGCCGCGAGCACCGCCCGCTCGCCGCGCGGGTGATCGGGACGTTTCAGGGCCACGTCGACGAGCCCCGCGAGCGCCTCGAGGCCGCCCTCGCCGACCTCGAACCCGAGGCGGACCACTTCAAGCTGGTTCGCGGGTTCGCCGCGCTGCTCGAGCGCGAGGCGACGTTCGAGACGCGCGCGCCGGTCGACCCCGTCCGCGCCCGCCGGGCGGCGTTCGAGGCCGCCGAGGCGGTCGGCGTCGTCGGCGACGACGACCGGGCGATGGCGCTGGTTCGCGCCGGCGAGGCCCTCGGCGTCTCGGCGGACGACCTCGAGGCGTCGCTGTACGCCGATCTGGAGGAGCGCCAGGTGCTCACCGAGCTCGACTCGCGGTGGGGCCCCGACGAACTCGTGGCGCAGTACAACCTCTCGCTGGCCCAGACGGCGCTGTTCGACGCGACGGAGCTTCGGGTCCGATCCTCGGACCCGAAGGCGCTCGTCTCGGCGGTCAAACGCCTGCGGCTGATGTACGAGATCCGGAAGACGGACGCGGGCCGCGAAGTGGTCGTCACGGGACCGACGCGGCTCTTTCGGGCCACCCGCCGCTACGGCACCCGCTTCGCTCGCCTCCTCCGGACGGTGGCCGGCGCCGAGGAGTGGCGCCTCGAGGCGACGATCGATGACCGGGGCACCGAACGCACCCTCGTCCTCTCCGACGCCGACCCCGTTTCGGTTCCGACCGCAGCGCCCGTCGCGGAGGTTTCGTTCGACAGTGCCGTCGAGGCCGACTTCGCGGCCCGGTTCTCGGGGCTCGACCTCGAGTGGGACCTGATCCGCGAACCCGAGCCCCTGGCGACCGGTACGCGGGTGATGATCCCCGACTTCGCGTTCGACTACAGCCACGCCGACTTCCGAGTCTACTTCGAGATCATGGGATTCTGGACGCCCGAGTACGTCGAGAAGAAGCTCGCACAGCTCGCGGACCTCGAGGACGTCGACATGGTCGTCGCCGTCGACGAGTCGCTGGGCGTCGGCGAGGAGATCGCCGCCCGCGATCACCGGGCGATCCCCTACACGGGATCGGTCCGCATCAAGGACGTCGCGGACGTCCTCCGGGAGTACGAGCGCGCGCTGGTCGCCGAGAGCGCGCTGGCGCTGCCCGAGGCGCTCACCCCCGACGCGGACGTCGTCACCCTCGAGGACGTCGCCGCCAGCCACGGCGTCAGCGAGGACGCCCTCGACGGGGTGGCGTTCCCCGACCACGACCTCGTCGGACGAACGCTGATCCGCCCGGTGGTTCTCGAGGCGCTGGCCGAGGAGATCGAGGCGGGAATGGCTCTCTCCGAGGCCGAGGCGGTCCTCGGGGAGCGAGGGATCTCCGACTCGAGCGCCGCTCTCTCGGCGCTCGGCTACCGCGTCGCCTGGGAGGGGTTGAGCGGCGGCACCCTCGAGGAGCGCTGACGGATGTCCGGTGACCCGCTCCAGTTGTCGTCGGTCGACGCGGCGCTCGGCGCGCTCGAGGCGGCCTCGGCCGCCCCGTTCGACCCGCGGCTGCTCGGGCTCTACCTGCTCGCGGCCGGCGCGATGATCCTCTCGCCCGGTCCGGACACGATCTACGTCCTGACTCGCAGCGTCGGCGACGGGCGGGTTGCGGGCGTCGCCTCCGCCGCGGGGATCAGCGCCGGCGTTCTCGTCCACACGCTCGCGGCCGCCCTCGGGCTCTCGGCGCTGTTTCGCACCTCCGAGTTCGCGTTCGGTCTCGTCACCGCCGTCGGGGCGGCCTACCTCGTCTACCTCGGGGTGCGGACGATCCGCGAGGAGGCGCTGTTGCTCGAGGGCGGCGGGGCGAGCGGCGCGCCGTTCCGGGAGGCCGTCGTCGTCAACGTCCTCAACCCCCAGGTGGCGGTGTTCTTCCTGGCGTTTCTCCCGCAGTTCGTTGACGCCGCGGGCCACGTCCCGATCCAGCTCTCGGTTCTCGGCGGGCTCTACGCGCTGCTCACGATGGCGTACCTCGGCGGCGTCGCGCTCGGCTCGAGCGCGGTTCGACACCTGCTGGCCGCCCGCCCGGCGGTCGCCCGCGCCGTCCAGTGGCTCGCGGGCGCGGTCCTGATCGCGCTCGGGGGGCGCCTGCTGGTGAGCGGGCTCGCGGGCTGACGGAACGCTACGCCTCGAGATCCCGCTGTCTCCCCTTCGGCACTACCGACCGGAGTTCGCCGTGGACGTAGAGCCCGACGCCCAGGGGCTCGAGGTCGCCGACGACCTCGCAGGCGACGATCAGGTAGCCCCAGTCGCCGTCCCACTCGAGTTCCTGGTCCTCGCCGGCGGCGAACCGGGCCGCCCGCTCGCGGTCCAGTTCGACGACGCACGAGTCCGCGTGCCGCCCGAAGCGCTGGACGGCGTCCGTCGTCGGCTTCCAGTGTTCCTGGCGGGTTCGAAGGCAGGTCATCCCCAGCGCCTCGAGTTCGGCGAGGGAGGGCGCCTCGCCGGCGTACACCCAGATCTTGCCGGCGCCCTTCTCCCAGAACGTGTACTCGTCGAACGTCCCCGGCGGAACGCCGAACCGGTCGGCGAAGTACCCGACGACCTCCTCGCGGGTCGCCCGCCCCTCGACGACGCGGTCGGCGGCCGTCTCCGGAAGGCGGTCGAACCGCTGGCCGACGTTCCCGTCGGAGTCGCCCGCCATCAGGCGGTCACCTCGAGTTTCGCCACGAAGAACCCGCCCGTGTCGTTGTGGTGGGGGTAGATCCGGGCCGCCTTCGAGACGCTCCCGTCGTACTCCTCGCCCTCCCACTCGGTGACGCCGGGGGCGTACTCGAGGTCGAGGTCGAAGTCGACGACGCGGCAGTCTTCCGCCTCGAGGGCGTGCTGGACGACGGCCTCGTTCTCCTCGGGGGCGAACGTACACGTCGAGTAGACGACGGTGCCGCCCTCGCGGGTGGTCTGGACCGCCCGCCGGAGGATCCCCTTCTGGATGCCCGCGACGGAGTGGACGTGATCCTCGGTCCACTCGTCGAGCGCGTCGGGGTTCTTCCGGATCGTCCCCTCACAGGAGCAGGGTGCGTCGACGAGCGCCCGGTCGAACGCGTCGAACTCGAGGGGCTTCAGCGAGTAGTTGCGGGCGTCCTGGTGGGTGACCGCGAGGCTGGTCGCGCCGAGCCGTTCGGCGTTGAACCGTAGCGCCGACAGCCGTCCGAGGTTGCTGTCGTTGGCGACGACCGTTCCGCGGTCGTCCATCAGCGCTGCGAGCTGCGTGGCCTTCCCGCCGGGGGCCCCACAGGCGTCCCAGACGCGCTCGCCGGGCCGGGGGTCGAGCACGCCCGCCGGGACCGCCGACACCGCCTCCTGGCCGTGCGTGAAGCCGAGAAAGGAGGCCCACGTCGATCCCGGGGAGTCGGTCTCGAGTTCGAGAACGCGGGGGTTCCAGTCGGCCTGCTCGTAGCCGACGCCCTCCTCTTCGAGCGCGGCCATCGCCCGCTCCGGGGTGGCCTTGATCGCGTTCACGCGAACGACGTTCCCGAGGGGGCGCTCGCAGGCGTCGAGAAACGCCTCGAAGTCGTCGATGATCGGCCGATACCGCTCGAGTGTCTCCATTGCACCCGGCTTCGAGGGCCCGGCGTTTGTGGGTTTCGAAGCCCGCGCCTCGCACCCGCCGTCGACCGCGCATTTTTATGCCGGCCCCGAGTTGACACCCGTATGCCACGGATTCGCACCCACGGAGAGGCGGTCGACCTCGAGGAACCGGTGCTCGTCGAGGGGTTCCCGGGGCTCGGCCTCGTCGGCAAGATCGCGACCGACCACCTCGTCGACCGCCTCGAGATGCGCTACTACGCGAGCGTCCACTGCGACGGACTGCCGCGGGTCGGTATCTACCGCGGCGGCGACGCGACGGTCAGGCCGCCGGTCCGGCTGTACGTCAGCGAGGAACACGACCTGTTCGCGCTCCAGAGCGACGTCCCGATCGCCTCGCAGGCGGTCAGCGTCGTCGCCGACTGCGTGACCAGTTGGGTGGACGAACACGACGCGCGTCCGATCTACCTCAGCGGGCTGCCGGCCGAGCGCGACGGCCGCCCGGCGCTCACCGGCGTCGCGACCGGCGACGCGGCGTCGGTCCTCGAGGACCACGGGATCGACACCCCCGGCGAGGACGGCGTCGTTAGCGGACCGACCGGGGCGTTGCTCAACCGGGCCGCCCAGGTCGGCTCCGACAGCCTCGGGCTGATCGTCGAGACGGAGCCGCAGTTCCCCGATCCGGAGGCAGCGAGCGTCCTGCTCGAGGACGGTATCGGTCCGATCGCCGGCTTCGAAGTCGACGTGAGCGGGCTGGTCGACAGCGCCGAGGAGATCCGCGAACAGCGCGAGCAGTTCGCCCAGCGCATGCAACAGGCCGGCCAGGAGGAGAGTTCGCAGGCGCGCCCCCTCCGGATGTACCAGTAGCGCGGACCGGCGCCGCTCGGCTCGCGGCGGGGTCGGACCCCGCTCCGGCCGGCGCGACAAACCGTCGATACTTAGGTTCCCTCTCTCGAACGAGACAGGCATGGCCATCGCTGAGGAAGCCGAGGAAACCGACGAGGACGGGGCCGTCGGCTCGACCGCTGTGGGCTCGAGTACGGACACCGGCACGGACGAGGGGACGACGACGGACACCGCGGACGACGGACGCTACACCCGCAAGCGGTGCGTCCTGATCACCGGCTGTTCGTCCGGGATCGGACGCGCGACCGCCAGGGCGTTCCTCCAGAACGAGTGGCTGGTCGTCGCGACCTCTCGGGACCCCGAGGACATCGCGGACCTCGACGAACTCGGCTGTGAGACGCTCGCCCTTGACGTCACGGACCCCGAACAGGTCGCCTCGGTCGTCGAGCGGACGGTCGACCTCGGCGGCGCGATCGACTGCCTCGTGAACAACGCGGGCTACGGGCAGATGGGGCCGCTCGAGGACGTCTCGACAGCCGAACTCCACCGCCAGTTCGACGTCAACGTCTACGGCCCCCACCGACTGACACGCGCCGCGCTGCCGCACATGCGCGCCCAGGGAAAGGGACGGATCGTCAACGTCTCGAGCGTTCTCGGGCGGATGGCGTTCGCCGGCACCGGCGCCTACTCGGGGGCGAAACACGCCCTCGAGGCGATGAGCGACGCCCTTAGAGCCGAAGCCGAGGAGTTCGGCGTCGAGGTGGTCTTGATCGAGCCGGGGACGGTCGAGACGGAGTTCACCGAGCGCGTCGACGACGAACTCCCCCCGGAGGAGACGCGAACGCCGGCGTACGAGTCGCTGTACGAGATGATCGAGGAGGCGCGGCTGATCGGCGGCAGCGGGCCGCTCGCGATCTCCCCCGAGGAGGTCGCCGCGGCGATCCTCCACGCGGGAACCTGTCCGGAGCCCCCCGCACGCTACCCCGTCGGCCCGCTGGCGGAGTACGGGATATACGTCCGATACCTCCCGGACAGCCTCCGCGACGCCGCCTACGGGCTCCTCCGACGGCTGGTGTGAGTTCGATCCTGCCGTAAACCCCGTCAGAAGGCTTATTCGGTTCTGCAGGAAACGAACCGAGGGCTACCGTGTCAGACGATGGCACTGAAATCGTCCGGCTCGCAGACCGAGTTTCCGCCCTCCTCTACGGCGTCGTCGGCTGGCTCTCGATGGGGTTCGGGTCGTCGCCGCGGCCGTCGTCCTCGGACAGCTCGCACAGGGCGGCGTGACGACTGGCGCGGCAGTTCTCTCGGCGCTCTGGCTGCTCACCGCGTTCGTTCTGGTCGCGCTGGGCGTCTTCGTCAACCCCCGCTTTCGGCGACGGCTGAACCGACGTCACGGCCGCTCGGAGTTCGGCCGCGGGGTCGACCGCGGACTCGTCCGCCGCTACCGCGAGGAGTACGCCGTCGCCGGCGTCCCGGTGTACACCCGTTCGGAGGGGTACAACCACTACTGTCTCGAGTGTGCGACCGACGAACTGGGTCTCGCCGGCGCGAGCGACGCGAGTGACCAGCGTGAGGAGGCGGCGCTGGTCGACGGGGAGCGGGCCCGCTCCTCGAGCGAGACGGCGACCGGTAACGCCAATACCGACCCGGTGGCCGAACGAAACAGGATGTTCCGTCGCAGCGACCACCACGCGAGAACGCCCGCCCACGAGACCGCCCTCGCCTGCCTCGAGGCCGGAATCCGCGCGGCGAGTCCCGAAACCGCCGTCAAGAACCGACTCGCGCTCGAAGGCGACGAACTGCGGATCGACGGCCGAGAGTACGACCTCGCGGCGTACGACCGTATCGTCCTCTGTGGCGGCGGGAAGGCCGCAGCGGGCGCGGTGCAGGCGCTCGAGTCGCTCCTCGGCGACCGGCTCGAGGAGGGCGTCGTCGTCTCGACGGGGGAGCAACCGACGTCCGCGACCGGGCGAATCGAGTATCTCCCCGGCGACCACCCGACGCCCACGACACGGAACGTGACGGCGACGGAGCGGGTGCTCGAGGTGGCCGAGTGCGCCGGCGCCGACACGCTGTTTCTCGCGGTCGTCACCGGCGGCGCGAGCGCGCTGTGGTGTGCGCCCGCCGCCGGCCTCTCGCTTTCGGACCTCGAGGCGTCGACCGAGGCGTTACTCGCCTCCGGGGCCGCGATCGACGAGATCAACGCCGTTCGCAAGCACTGCTCGGCGATCAAGGGCGGCGGGCTGGCGCGAGCGGCCGCCCCCGCGACGGTCGTCACGCTCGCGGTCAGCGACGTCGTCGGCGACGACCCGGCGGTGATCGGCAGCGGGCCGACGGTTCCCGACTCCACGACGTTCGCAGACGCCCGCGCGGTCGTCGATCGCTACGCGCTCGAGGACGCGCTTCCGGGGGCGGTCCTGAAGCGACTCGAGGCCGGCGTCGCGGGCGACGTCTCGGAGACGCCGGACGGGACCGATCCGGCGTTCGACTCGGGACGCGACCCCGACTGGTACCTGCTCGCGAACGGCCGGACGGCGATCGACGCCGCCCGGGCGGTCGCCGAGGACCGGGGGTACGAGACCGCCGTCCTCTCGAGTCGGCTCCGCGGGGAGGCCGGCGAGGTGGGTCGGGTTCACGCCGCCGTCGCCGAGGAGATCGCGGCGACGGGCGACCCCCTCGAGCCACCGGCGGTCGTCCTCTCCGGCGGCGAGGTGACGGTGACGCTTCGAGACGGGGACGGAGACGACGACCCCGATTACGGGGATGCGACCGGCGGCCCGAACCAGGAACTCGCGCTGGTGGCCGCCCTCGAGTTCCGCGAGCGGGACACCGACGCCGTCCTCGCGAGCGTCGACACGGACGGCATCGACGGCCCCACGGACGCCTGCGGGGCCGTCGTCGACCGGGAGACGGTCGCCGACTTCGCGGCGAGTCGGCGGCGCCTCGCCGCCCACGACAGCCACGGCGCCCTCGAGTCGCGAGACGCGCTGCTCGAGACGGGGTACACGGGAACGAACGTGAACGATCTGCGGGTGCTGGTCGTCGACACCTGACCGCCGACCGATCGGGTCCTACCAGCGCGACTCGTCGCGGTCGTCGCGGTCGTCGGTCGACCAATCCGTCTCGTCGTCCGAGGTGCCCCAGTCGTCGTCGCGGTCCCACGAGTCGTCCTCGTTGCGGTCCCACGAGTCGTCCTCGTCGCGGTCCCACGCGTCGCCGTCGTCGCGGTCCCAGTCGTCGTCCGACTCGCCATCGTCCGGCTCGCGGTTCTCGAGGTAGATGCGCGCGTAGGCCATCTCGACGATGGGCGTGAGGAACGCGGTGAGGACGGCCGTGACGGCGAGGAGGCCGACGAGGAACTCGTCGCCCAGCCCGGTGAACAGCGCGGTGACGACGATGGCGCTGAGCGAGACGACGAACATGAGAATCGAGATGCCGAGGAGCTTCAGCAGGTTCCCGTGGGCCACGCGCCAGCTCGTCTTGAGGCTCTCGATCGCCCGCTTGTCGTCGAGTACGCAGGCCGGGAACGCGAGGACGAGCCGGAGGCTGAGGTAGATCCCCGGGATAATCAACAACAGCAGGCCGACGAAAACGGCGATTCCGTAGGCGAAGAAGATCCCCACGAGCGAGAGTATCCGCGGCAGGACCTGAGAGGACGCCTCGTTGAGGTCGGGGTCGGCGCCCGCCAGCTCGTCTCGAGCGTAGACGTACGCGATCCCGCCGAGGTACAGCGAGAGGAACCAGCCGAACAGCGACAGGAGGAAGAACTCTTCGCCGGCGGCCTGCACGACTCCGAGAACGAAGAACGCGGCGATCAGCGCCGGGTTCCGCACCAGCCAGCCGGCGGCTTCCGTGACCGTTCCGACGGCGTTCTTTCTGTCGACAGTGACGTTCATCGACGCAAACATCTCGAGGCGCACAAAAATAGGTTCCTGTCCCGGTCGTCCTCGCCGACGCGGATCAGCGGAGACAGGCCGCGACGACCTCGAGCATCTCCTCGCCTTTGACCTCGTCGGCGAACAGCGGTACCCGCCTGACGTCCGTTCCCCGGAACAGCTCGTGGGCTTCGGTCAGCGCCGACTGCTGGACGTCCCAGCGGCGCTGGCAGAACTCACAGCCCTCGAGATCCGGCTCGAGGAACTCCCCCCGGACGTCCTCGGTCACCTCCGCCAGCGGCTCCATGACGCGGTTGACGACGACGGTGCCGACCGGGATGTCGAACTCCGCGAGCTGCTCGCGCAGCCGCTTGGACTCGAGGACGCTCATCTGTTCGGGGACGAGGACGATCCGGAAGTCGGTCCGCTCGGGGTCTCGAAGGGTGGCCCGCAGGCGCTCGATCCGCTCGCGGAGGACCTCGAGGTCCCGGAGGTCCTCGCCCTCCTCGGGCATCTCGTTGCCGAACATTCCCTTGATACCGTCGACCATGCTGCCGATGCGCCGACGGAAGGCGATCATCCGCCCCATCATCGTGTCCATGATCTCCGGCAGCTGGAGCAATCGGAGCGTGTGGCCGGTCGGCGCGGTGTCGACGACCACGCGGTCGAACCGGTCGTCGTCCATGTACTCGAGTAACGTCTGCATGGCGACGGCCTCGTCGGAGCCGGGCATCGCCCCGCCGAACAGTACGTCCATCGGGGAATCCTCGCCCATGAACTCGCCCAGCCCGCCGAGCGCGCTGGCGCCGGCGCCGCCCTCGGCGGCGAAGGCGGCCTGGCTGTCCTCGAGGGCCGCGTCGGGGTCGATCTCGGCGGCGTACAGCGGCGCGTCCTCGAGGATGCGCTCTGGTCGACTCGAAATCTCCCGCTCGAACGTGTCCGACAGCGAGTGGGCGGGGTCGGTCGAGACGACCAGCGTCTTGGTGCCCCGGCGAGCGCTGTCGAGGGCGGTCGCCGCCGCCATCGTCGTTTTCCCCACGCCGCCTTTCCCGCCGTAGAGGACGTAATCGGGCCCGTCGACCGGCTCGCCCGAGGGCTCGACGTCGATCGCCGTCCGCTCTTCGGTGGCGTCGGTCGGCGTCACCTCGATGGTGTTGTCCGCCGTCTCCGTCTCTCCTTCTGCGTCGGCCTCGTCGACCGGTTCGACGTCGAGTCCGCTCATAGCTCCCGGTAGCCGGCGGCCACACGAGTATTCGTCGGTCTCGGACCCCCGTCGGGCGCACTGGTAGCACACGTCCAGTGACATACTAACGCATTCATACGATATCGAGTCAATAAGACGATGATAATATCTTAATGGCTACCGTTATCCCTCGGCCCGGCGTGTCCCCTGACAGATGGTGGACACATGACGCCAAAACTCACACATCGACCCCCGGACGAGTCCGCAACGGAACCGGTCCTCGACACATTTCCCTACGCCGACGGCGAGTCGGGACGTCCCCTCCCCGGCGCAACCGCACGAGGTGTCTTCGTCTCGGCGGGAACCGCCAGCGACGAACCCGTCCCGGCGGCCGACTCGAGGGGCTGCCCGGCCTGTGGCGACGCCGTCGTCAACGGCGCCGGCCTGTTCGCCTGTACGGACTGCGGCTGGTACGGGTCGCTGCGCTGACCGGCGCCGTCGCGACTCGAGGTCGTCTCGCCGCTCAGGCCGGCGCGACCGCGTAGTGAATAACGATCGCCAGGAACAGGTAGACCGCGACGAACGTGGCGACGCGAACCGTCGTTCGATCCTCGAGTCGCACCGCCGCGACGACGCCCGTCAGGCCGGCGACGAGGTTCGGCCAGACCGCCACCGACAGCGCCGGGAGAAACGCCAGCCGGAGCGCGGTTGCGTACTGGTCGACCACGATCGGGATGGCGTCGAGCGATCCGCTCGAGTACACCGTCGCCCCCGTAACGACGCCGAAGGCGAGGACGAGCGATCCGAACCCCGTCTCGGCGAGTTCCTCGAGTTCCGACATACTACATCTGGGTAGACACTCTTTCTAAACTGATCGTGTGTCACACGCCGCCGTTTAAGTGGCCGGTCGGAGGGGCGGGCGAACCAGCTACTCGAAGTAGTCGGCGAGTCGCGCCGCGGCCTCCTCGACGCGAGGGGTGACCAGCGCGAAGCGCAGCCAGTCCTCGCGCGAGGAGCCGAACGCCTCGCCCGGCATCCCGGCGACGCCGGCCTCGTCGATCAGCCGCTCGACGTTCTCGAGCGTGCCCGGATAGCCCTCGAAGCGAGCCATCACGTAGAACGAGCCCTCGGGGCGGCTGTAGTCGGCGCCCGCCGCGTCGAGCGCGTCGGTGAACGTCTCGACGCGCTCTGTGAGCAGTTCGCGGTTGGCCTCGTAGTAGGCCGGATCGGTCTCCCGGAGCGCCCGGAGGACGGCGTACTGGGAGGGACGGCTGCCGGCGACGTTGACCAGCATGTGTCGGCTCCGGGCGTTCTCGACGAGCTCGGGCGGGAAGACGGCGTAGCCGACCCGAAACCCCGTGATCGCCATCGACTTCGAGAAGGCGTTGGTGACGATGCAGTGATCGGAGTCGAACTGCAGGGCGCTCGCGAACGCCCCGGAGAGGTCGAAGTGGTCGTACACCTCGTCGCTGACCAGGATCGCGTCGTGCTCCTCGGCGATCTCGACGAGTTCGCGCACCGTTTCTTCGGGGTAGACCGCTCCGGTCGGGTTGTTCGGCGAGTTGGCGACGATCGCCGCGGTCTCCTCGCTCGCAGCCGCCCGGACGGCGTCCGGATCGAGTCGGCCGTCGTCGGCCGTCGGCACGAAGCGCGCGGTGGCGCCGAGCATCGCCGCCTTGCCGGGGTAGTAGGGGTAGACGGGGTCAGTGAGGACGAACTCGGTCCCCGCCTCGCGCTCGAGCGCCCGCGCCATCGCGAGGTAGTTGGCCTCGCCGGCCCCGTGGGTGATGATGACCCGGTCGACGTCGACGCCGCGTCGTTCGGCGATCTCCTCGCGCAACTCGTAGAGGCCGTCGCTCGGCGGGTACTGGAACTGCTCGGGCTCGAGGTCGGCGTACTCGCGCAGTCCGTCCCGGAGCGCCTCGGGCGGCTCCCAGTCGGGGTTCCCGCTCACCATGTCGATCACGTCCCGCTCCGCGCGGGCCGCGTACCCCATCACGTGGAAGAAAAGCGGCGTCTCGTACTCCATGGGCGTCCCTGCGCGGGCGCGAACCGTGGTTCTTTCGACACTCCACGATCCCCCCGAGGACAAACGCCCATACCCCTCGCCACCGTCTGGTTACGCATGGCAGATACCGAAACCGGGAAGCCAGGCGTCGACCCCGAGGCCGTCGTCCGCGAGTACTACGACCGCGTCGATCGCGAGGACGTTGAGGGATTGCTCGAACTGTTCGCCGACGACGTTCGCTACGACCGGCCGGGGCAGGCGGCGATCGAGGGAATCGAGGCGCTGCGCGCGTTCTACGAGCGGGACCGACCGCTCGAGGACGGCAGCCACGAGGTCGTCCACGTGCTCGTCGACGGCCGTCACGTCGCCGTCCGCGGGCGCTTCTCCGGCGTCCAGGGTGGCGATCGAGTCGCCTTCGGCTTCGCCGACCACCACGAGTTCGACGCCGACGGGCTGATCGCGAACCGGTGGACCTACACCGACAGGGACACGGTCTGATCGACCGACAGCCGCTCGGGCGCAAGCCCAACGTTTGACAACGCCGGCGCGCCTCGAGTGACTCATGAACGACGACATCGACCGCGAGCTACCGATGCGCGTCGCGGACGCCCTGCGCGACCGGGAGGAGACGCTGGCCGTCGCGGAGTCCTGCACCGGCGGACTCATCGGCGCCGCGGTCACCGCGGTCCCGGGGGCGAGCGACTACTTCGACGCCGGGCTGACGACCTACGCCTACGACGCCAAGCGCCGCCACCTCGGGGTGAGCCGGGAGTCCCTCGACGAACACGGCGCCGTCTCAGAGCCCGTCGCCCTCGAGATGGCCCGCGGCGTTCGCGACGTCTCGGACGTGACCTGGGGGGTCGCGACGACGGGCGTCGCCGGCCCCACCGGTGGCACCGAGGACGACCCCGTGGGCACCGTCTACGTCGGCGTCGCCTACGCCGGTCCGTGGGGCAGCGAGTCGTCGTACGCGACCGCCTCGCGCTACGTCTTCGACGGCGATCGGGCGGCCGTCCGCGCGAAGACCGTCGACCGCGCGCTCGCGGACTTACTCGAGGCCGTCGAGGAGGCGCCGGAATAGTTCGGCTCGAGAGAAAGTTATTCGGTGGTTCCCCGACCAGGTGGGGGTGATGAACAAGCGGGGGCACGTTCTCAACGCCGTGTTGTTGAGCATTGGACTGGGGTATCTCCTCGAGCCGGCGGGCGACGAGACGACGTTCGCGATGATCGTCGCGATCGGGGTTCCGGTGATGCTCGGGGCGCTGTTTCCGGACGTCGACACCGCCTTCGGCCGCCACCGGAAGACCCTGCACAACCTGCCGGTGCTCGCCGCGTTCGTGGCGTTTCCGCTCTACTTCGACAACCTCCAGTTCGTCTGGATCGGCATCCTGACTCACTACATCCTCGACGTCGCCGGCAGCAAGCGCGGCATCGCGCTGTTCTACCCCGTCTGGAAGCGCGAGTTCGGCCTCCCGACCGGCGTCGCCGTCAAGAGCCGACTCGCAGACGTCGTGATGGTCGCGGTCACCGTGGCCGAACTGGTCGCCGCGGCCCTGCTCATCTACATGGCCCCGGAGTGGGCCCACGAGATCGGCCGTCAGGCGCTCGGCATCTGAGCTACAGCAGCCCGGCGGCGGCGACGAGGTGCGTGATGGCGGCGATGACGGGGACGAGGATAACCGTCCGTATGACGAACAGGACGACGAGATCCCGGTCGCGCCATCGTTCCCACGAACTCGAGGTCCCCGAGTTCGACGAAGAGGTTGACGAAGACCGCCCCGATCGGAATGATCACCGCGACGCTGAGGATCAGCGTCCCCCAGACCAATCCGCCCGTCCCGGGTGCGTAGAGCCACGCGGGACCGACCTCGAGAAACACCAGGGTCGCCAGGATCGCGCCGGCGACGCGAAGTATCCAGAACGCCGGGGCAGTCTCCCAGTACGGGAGCGTCAATCGCGTTGCCGTCCGTTCGGAAACGTCGAGAACGCCTCGCTTTCGAAGCTCCGCGACCGTCGTCAGGATTCCTCCAGCGAGGATCAAGAGAAGCGCGTACACTCCTGCGAGCGTCGGGAACGAGTCCGTGATCGTGCTGACCACGATGTCGAACGGAACCGTGATCTGCTCGCCCCAGGGGACCGGAACGAGAAAGAAGAGAAAGCCGATGGCGAACGCGACGGCGAACTTCGTGACGGGCCGGCCCCTGATCTCGGCGAGTTCGACGTCGTCGATCGTCTGTACCGACTCCGCGCTCTCGACACGGTGTGTTCGTTGCTCCCCCTGTTTCCACGCATCCTGGTCGAACATGGATGAGTGGAGTGTGGTAGCAGTGAGCAATACAGTGCTGCCAGCGTGCGGAGACGGGTTTATAAGAACGCGTGAATAGTCTCCTTTCCGCCACGTCTTCGAGAGCGGGTGTGTTCCTTCGATTCGGCTCGAGCGGCGTAGTGAGCGACTCCGCCAGTCTCGGCCGGAGGAGGGTTCCGTCGTGAGTGTCAGCTTCTCTTCTGAGAAAAGGTGATAACGGCCGGCGAGAGAGCCTCTCCTGAACGCCCATGACAACATCTGTCGGTCGACCACGGCCGGGCGCACAGTTCGATACGTTCTCGGGAGCCATCGCGGCGACCGGTGCCGTACTCGGCATCGCCGGTCTCGCGTACCTGGGCACGCATCCCGAGCCGATCGCCGCGTGGACGGTCGAATTCGCGCTCGTCGTCCTCCCGGCAGCGGCGACCGTGTACGGCGGCTACTGGCTCGCAAAACACGGCACCCGCGATGCGCGCCAGCGGGTCGCGACGTGGTATCTCACCGGAACGATCGCCGCAGGCGTGCTCTTCGGTGGCTACGTGACCGCCGAACTGCTCGCCAGTTCGACCGTCGCAAAGCCCGGACTCCTCGTCCTGCTCGGCGCCCTCGGCGGCGGGTTCGTCGCGCTGTTCGCCGGAATCTCGAGCGCCCGAACGCCGCTCGTCGCCGAGACCGTCGACGAGCGACCCGGCGAGGCGGCGGCCGGCGACGGGGCGCGACTGTCCGCCGATGCACGGGCGTTCGCGACGCTCGCGGCGGAGCCGCGGCTGTGGAACGTCGTTCGAACCGTGGTCCGCGCGCCGGACCCGCTCGAGGTCGAGACGCTGGCCCCTCGGCTGGCCGCGCTCGAGGACGCGGATTCGGACACCATCCGCCTGGAACTGGTTCACTCCCGGCTGCCCAGGCTGGTCGACGAGGGGATTCTGGCGGCCGACGGCGACGCCGTCCGGCCGACCGATCGTACCGCTCGCATCGTCGCCGCGAGCGAGGAGGTTTCGACGGCCGGCCGGTCGCTCGCCTCGAGCGCCACTCGATAGCCGCTCGGGGTCGGAAGACGACGATCGGTTGTACCAGTCGTGTGAACGGAGCCGCCACTACGCGACTTCGTCTGCGGGTTCGGTTTCCGCCGCGCTCCGACGACTGGACACCCAGGTGCTCAGGGCCACCGACGCCCCGGTCAGGAGGCCGATTCGCGTCCCGAGTCGCGTCCCGCCGACGAGACTGGCGACGACAGCTGCGGCGAGAAACGCGACGAGGCCGCTCAAAAGGCTCTCTTTCAGGGTCATACTGTCGCTCTCTCGGGCAGGTATAAGGGCCTCCCGGCGGAGAGCCAGGGATAGACCCCGTGAACGGTGATCGTGATTCTCGAGCCCACTGCCGTACGCGCACTCTCTGCACTGGCCACGCAATAAGCCGCCCGCCAATCGTGTCGAGGTCAGGGCCGATTCGGCGTCCACTCCTCGCAGGCGTCCATGTCGTTCATCGTCTCGCCGCGGTCCCGGCAGTAGGGCGTCATCCCCGACTCCGTTCGGACGTACTCGAAGTGGCGACAGTTGCCGCAGTAGCGGTCCGCCGGCGACGGGGTTTCGGGACCGTCGACGATCTCGGCGTCGGTGCCGTCGCGGTCGGGCGCGCGCTCGTCGAGCGGCGACCGGATTCCGGCGGTCGAACCGCCGTCGCTCGCCGCGGCGCTCCGGCGGTCCCGTGATCGGTTGCCGCTCGTGCGCCGGCCGGTCGACCCCGCGTCGACATTCGTCTGCGTTTCGACCTCTCCGTCGGGCGTGTTGCCGAGGAAGCCGATGCCGCCCAGGCCGCTTCTCGAGCCCTCGACCTCGACGATCTTCGTCTCGCCGCGGCGGGTGACGTGCATCTCGAGGGTGCCGCCGGGGTCGTTGCGGGTCTTGAAGTTGACGACGGCGGTGAACAGACACCAGACGGCGGTGAACAGTCCGAGGAGGTAGACCGCGGAGACGAGCAGCGTGAGATCCTGGCCGTGGCCGTCCCAGTGTGAGGGGTAGGCGTAGGCGAACAGTGCGACCCCGAGCAGACAGATCGTCGCGCTGATCGCGGCCGCTGCACGGATGCGTCGTCCGGTCGGCAGGACGGTGAACACGCCGACGAGGGCGACAGGGACGGCGAGACCGCCCAGGATTCCACCGTACCGCCGGGTAGCGAACTCGCCGGTCAGGACGCCCGCGAAGAGCTCCGTCGTCGCGACGAGGATCGCGAGCACCGCGAGCGTCGCACCAAGAACCACCAGCCCGAACCCGGTGTACACTCGTCGGAGGCTTGCCACCTCCCGTGCGTTCCCTTCGTACGCCTCCGCCAGACTGGTCATACTCGAGACGTACACAGTCATTCCACAAAACAATACGTCAGACACGTGATTTTTATCTGAGGTGAACGCCGCCGGCCGACCGCTCGAGCGAGCGATTCGGTCGAAACGAAAGGTTGAATCGACGGGCTTGCGAACGCTCGTCCATGAGTGACGAGGAAGACGACGCACCCGCCGTCGAACTGGGTGAGGAGACGCCCGTCGAGGGCGCACCGCTCGCTCGCGTGACCTCCCGGCTGACCTGGCCCCAGCAGAAGAGCGAAGTCGCCCGCCTCGAGGGGGAGAGCGTGATCCGGACGCCCGACGGCCCGCGGGAACTCTCGGACGTGATCGCGTCGATCGACGAGACGTACTTCGAGCGCCGCCAGGAGTTCGAAACCCACGTCCGTGACGTGATCGGCACCGGCCCGGTCCGAACCGCAGACGAGTAACGTGTCGGACGAACCCGAACATCACGACGCGGGCAGTCGGGTTCGTGGCCTGTTCGGCGAACTCTCCTGGTTTCAGAAGTCGTTGCTGACGGGCGCGGTGTTGACGCTGCTGTGGATGCAGTTCGTCCCCCGAGAGCTCGGTCCGCGGGTCGTCGTCGACAGTCTGCTCCTCATCGTCGGGCCGCTCGCGCTCGGGTTCTCACACGGTCGAACGATCGGCTGGCGAGTCGACCGGCTCGCGGTCCGGAACGCCGTTTTGCTCTCGATGTTCGTCCTCCCCTTTTACCTCGTGGGATCGACGCTGCCGACGATCCGCGAGTTCTACCCGATCTGGGAGACCTCGGCCGCCCCCGAGGAGTTCATCCCCCACGCGGCCATGCTGTTCATGCTCGCGCTGGCCGCCGAAACCTACTACCGGGGACTGCTCTGCGTCGGCGTCAAGGACATCGGGTTCAAGGCGGTGTTCATCAGCCCCATCGTCTACATGATCCACCACGCATCGAAGCCGCCGATCGAGTTCCTGCTGTCGGGGCCGACGGACGTCCTCTTCGGCGCCGTCGACTACAAGTCGAACTCCATTCTCCCCTCGGTGATCGCCCACGGCGCGGGGCTCGTGTTGCTCGACTGGCTCGTCCTTCACGACCCGCTGTTCGATCCAGAGCCCGCGCTCCGGTGGCTCGAGTGGCTGCCGATCCCCCTGTGACCCCGTCGACCCGTTGCCGGTGGGAGTCAGGTTTTTAGGACCGGGGCCGAAGGCACGACCATGTCACTTCCGATCGACCCCGCGGCGATCGACCCCGAACACTACGGCGAGAAGCGCGCGACGCTCGAGATGGGGCACGAGGAGGCGATCGAGCACGTCCGCGAGGTGTTCACGGACGCGGGCTTCGGCGTCCCCGTCGAGTTCTCTCCCTCCGAACTGCTCAACGAGAAGGTCGACGCCGACCGCGACCCCTACTACGTCCTCGGGGCGTGCAACCCCGCAATCGCGGACCGCGTTCTCGACGTCACGACGGAGATGGGCGGACTGTTCCCCTGTAACGTCATCGTCTGGGAGGAGGAGCCGGGAACGCAGGTCGTCTACCACGTCTCGATCATGAAGATCGGCCGCCTGCTCGGGATTGCTCCAGACGACGAGGAGTGGCAGGCGATCGTCGACGAAACGAGCGAACTCGTCGAGACGGCGTACGCGAACCTGTAGCGTGAGTTTCGCTCTCTGGCGCTCTCACCGCTCGTCGTCCACGTCGTCTTCCGCCTCCGCCTCGAGCAGCCGCTCGGCGTCGTGTCGGATGTAGCCGGAGACGACCGCGAGAACGAGGACGACGAACAGCGGGACGCCGACGAGAAGGACCAGAATCGCGACGAGCGAGAGCCAACTCGAGGCGAGGGCTGTGAACGCCATAGGTCGACGGACGGGGAGGGAGGGCTTAGTGGTGGTGGTCGCCCTCGAGGGCGCCCCGTAAACCGGTCCCTCATTCGAACGCGCTCAGGTTCGACTGTAACCCGGCCGCGAGTTCCGACTTCCGGCGGAGGCGGTCGTGGCCAACTGGCAGCCGGGCGGCGACGGTGGCGACGGCCTCGTGGAAGCTCTCGGCGGTCCCGCACTCGCCGTCGAAGGCGTTGCGGACGCTCTCGCGGACCTGCCAGACGCCCACCGGTGCCCAGTAGTCGTCGGACACCTCCCGGAGGACGAGACACTTCGCCTGGCGGCCGACCGACTCGAGGTGCTCTAACACCCCCAGCCGAGCGGCGTAGTAGGCGCCGGCGGTCTCTTCGACGTAGCTCGAGCGCCCCTCGAACCCCTCCGAGGCGCTGGCCATCCAGATTCCGCCGGCCGGGTCGGGGTTCCAGATGCTCCCCGGCGCCTTCATCTCGACGAGTTCGTACTCCCAGGTGCCGGGCGCGAGGATCACCCAGTAGCGGTTTCCCATGTACTCGTTGGCCCACACCTGCACCTCGTCGACGCTGGGGGCGTTTCGGATCCGCCCACGGAGGTACTGGCCGACGGTGTCGTCGACGGCCGTGATCGACCACCGGGTCGGTACCAGCCGCCGCTGGGCGGCCTCGCCGAGTGCGCCCGCCGAGAGGATCGAGTTGATCTCGTAGACGTCGAACCCGCGCCGGTAGAGGTACGTCATCGCGCCCTGGGCCTGCCAGTCGTCGTCCTCCAGGGTCTTCTTCACCGGCCGCGGAACGTGGGGGTTCTCCCGGAGTTCGGCGTCTCTCGCGTTGGCTCGCGGCCCGCGCGGGGTCGCGACGTCCGTTCCGGCCTCGAGGCCGAGATCCGGTTTGCCCTCGAGGCCGATCTCGAGATCGACGGGCCGGTCCGCGATGGCGACCTCGCGCTGGACGCCGACGAACCCCTCCCAGGTGTCGTGGACGGAGGGCGCGAGCCGGCTCGCGATCCCCGGCGAGTCGACGTTCGCGGGCTTGCTCGAGTTCAGTAGCCCGGTCCGGCGCTGGAGCACGTCGTCGATCCCGTACCCCTGTCTGTACCAGGTGCCGTCGGTGACGTACTCCTCGGCGGCCGCCTCGTCGCCGACCGGCGAGAGGACGCCGACCGGGATGTTCGGATAGTTCGACCGCCCGACGAAGATCGAGGGGGCGGTCGAGCCGACGAGCGAGTCACCCGAGAGCGCCCGTTCGAAGTTCCGTTCGAACCGCTCTACGTGGTCCGTGATCGCGTAGGACTTCTCCTTGGCGAGGCGCCGTCGCTCGGCCTCCTCGTCGGGTTCTAACTCCTCGATGTAGTCGTCGAGGCGCATTCACTCGAGGTAGGGCGGGCGCGGGTTTGAATGTTGAGTTCGACGACGTCGTCGCGCCGCCGGCCACAACCGGGACGCTTTTGATCGTGTTAGCTAGACGAACGGACAGCAGTGACCGAGGAGTACGACCGGTCGGAACTGTTTGCCCTTCTCGACGACGAGTACGCGCGTACGATCCTCACCGAAACGAGCATCGAACCCATGTCAGCCAGCACTCTGAGCGACCGCTGTGACGCGTCCCTGCCGACGGTGTACCGACGACTCGATCGGCTCCGGGAGTGTGACCTCATCAGCGAACGAACCGAACTCGCACCGGACGGCAACCACTACAGCGTCTACGAGGCGCGTCTCGACCGGCTCGAACTGTCTCTCGAGGACGGCGAACTCTCCCTCGAACTCTCGTTGCGAGAGGAGGACGTGGCCGACAAGTTCACCCGGATGTGGGAGGGCTTGCGATGATGACGAACGTCGCGCGACTCGACGAGGCGCCGCTCTTCGAGGTGCTGACCGTGGCGAGTCTCTTCCTCGTCGCGCTCATCGGGACGCTCATCGCGGTTCAGGCCTACCGCGGGTACCGCCGGAACGACAGCCGGCCGATGCTGTTTCTCGCCGTCGGCCTGCTCCTGTTGACGCTGGTTCCGTTCGTGCTCAACGTCGCGCTCAACACGCTCGCGAGTCCGGAACAGGTGACGGTCGTGTTCCTCGAGAACGTGAGTCGACTGCTGGGACTGCTCGCGATCACGTACTCGTTGTACGGGACGAACTGAGCGGCGACCGGGCTCCGTCCTATATAAATGCGTGATCGCGTTTTCTCGGTCTGAACACGCGGTCGCGGATTGATGCCCCCGCAAACCAATCCTCGAACGCAGTTCGTCGGGGACCGGTTCCACGACTGGCTCTCCGAACCGACCCGTGCGACCGTGCCTCTGACATCACGGCCGTGCTAACTGACGCTGGGTCCCGCGGATGCGGTTCCCGACGAATCGGCACCACTCCACTCATTCCGCGGGTGAGAGATCACCCGACGTCACTGTCCTCGTTGGCGCCCTCCACGAGCGCGCGGGGCCGTCGATCCCGTCCGATCCGCCGAACGGCGGTCAGGCGGTGCGATCCGGCGGACTCGAGTCGATCGTCCTCGAGGGGACCTGACCGATAGTAAGATTTAGGTTATCGACCGCACGTGCTTTCGGAAAGTGATACGTTCTCGCGTCGTCGTGGCGATCGCGCTCGTCGCCGTCCTCGTCGCGATCGGAGGATGTACGACGGTCGGCACCGACGATCCCGACGGCGAGGTACTTCTGGCGGACGCGCTCTCCGCGGACGAAAACATCACGGACGTGACGGGTGAGCGAACGGTCACCGTCTCGGACACTGCGGGCGAGCACACCACCACGGAGCGGTTCTGGGAGGCGCCGCCGGACCACGCTCGAGTCGAGGCCGCCCCCTCCTCGGCCGACGAGGGAGCGTTCACGGAGACCGTTTTCGTGCGCTCCGGCCCGGACATCTGGCTGTACGAGGCGGACGACCGGGAGGCGACGGCGTTCGACCGCGAGGACGTGACGGACGAATCGGAGTCGGTCGACGAGTTTCTGGAACGGGTCGACGTCGCCTACGAGGGGACCGACAGCGTCGCCGATCGAGAAACCCACGTCGTGAACGTGACGGTCAGAAACGACTCGGTGGAGCGAGGAATCGGCGTCCTCGTCGGCGACACCCAGTACGTGTACCCGCTCGAGACCGTCGAACACGAGGACACCGAGCTGCGAAGCCAGCAGCTCTGGATCGACGACGAGTTCGGCTACGTCCTCAAACACCGACAGACGTTCGAAGACGTCGACGGGGGCGAACTCGAGATTACCGTCGTTCACGAGGAGGTGGCGTTCAACGAGGGCGTCGACGACGAGCGGTTCACGCTCGACGACGACGTCTCGGTCGTCGAGGAGCCGTCGGTCGACGAACGCGAGTTCGAGGACCGCGAGTCGGCACAGGAGTACGCCCCGTTCGACCTCCCGACGGTCGACCTCCCGGCGGCCTACGAGCGAGAGCGCCTCTCGGCGGACGAGTACGGCGAGGAGCTCACGGTACACGAGCAGTACTCCGACGGGGAGACGATGCTGTGGTTCAGCGTCAGCGAGCACGGCCTCCTGCCCGACGACCCGGACCGCGAGGGCGTCGGCGACGTCGAGGCGAGCGTCGTCGAACTGGACGCGGTGACGCTGGTCACCTGGGAGTGTGGCGGACTGGAACACGAACTCAGCGCCGACCTCGAGGCCGAGACACTCCTCGAGTTCGCCGCCACCGTCTCCTGTGACTGAGTCGCGAAGCGAGTCGCTGTCCGGCCCGCGCGGTCACCGTATCTGTGATAAAAGAGCCGCGGTGAAGTCCGGCGTTAGCCGTGGATGCCCATCGCTTCGATCTGCTCCTGGTAGCGGTTGCGGATCGTGACCTCGGTGACCTGAGCGACGTCCGCGACCTCGCGCTGGGTCTTCTTCTCGTTGCACAGCAGCGACGCGGCGTAGATCGCGGCCGCGGCGTACCCCGTGGGGGATTTCCCCGAGAGCAGTCCTTCCTCGGCCGTCTTCTCGATGATTTCGTTGGCCTTCGTCTGGACCTCCTCGGAGAGTTCGAGTTCAGAACAGAAGCGGGGGACGTACTTTTTCGGGTCGACTGGTCGCATCTCGAGGCCGAGTTCCTGCGAGATGTACCGATACGTTCGCCCGATCTCTTTGCGTTCGACACGGGAGACCTCGGAGATCTCTTCGAGGCTGCGCGGGATGCCTTCCTTTCGGCAGGCGGCGTACAGTGCGGAGGTCGCGACCCCTTCGATGGATCGGCCGCGGATGAGGTCTTCCTTGAGTGCGCGCCGGTAGATCACCGACGCGACCTCGCGGACCGAGCGCGGCACGCCCAGCGCCGAGGCCATCCGGTCGATCTCGCTGAGCGCGAACTGCAGGTTGCGCTCGCCTGCGTCCTTGGTTCGGATGCGTTCTTGCCACTTGCGCAATCGGTGCATCTGACTGCGCTTCTTCGAGGAGATCGATCGCCCGTAGGCGTCTTTGTCCTTCCAGTCGATCGTCGTCGTCAGCCCCTTGTCGTGCATCGTCTGGGTTGTCGGCGCGCCGACGCGGGACTTCTCCTGTCGTTCCTGGTGGTTAAACGCCCGCCATTCCGGACCGGGATCGATCTTCTCTTCTTCCACGACGAGCCCACAGTCTTCACAGATGAGCTCACCCCGGTCGGAGTCCTTTACGAGGTTGTCGGATTCACACTCGGGGCAGGCACGTACCCCTTCCTGATCCTCGGCCTCGTCCGTCTCGCGCATTCGCTCCCGTTGGCGGGTGGACCGTGTCATCGCACTTTTATAGTAGTAGCATCAGCATATATAACTCTTCGGGAAGTATTTTCTACAGTTAGCCGCGATTGGCCGAAACCGGCCGGCTCGAGTCCCTCTTCCCGCGAGATTCGGCGGCGAACCGCAAAGGTTTTACTCGGTCTGTTGCGATCGTTTTGACCTATGCCGGTCATCGAGTGCGACACCGAGCGAGCCCGCGAGCGCCTCGAGGAGGCGGGCGTTACCGTCGAATCCGGAAACACCGACCACGAACGGTGGCGCGCGAGCCGCGGCGGGGCGACGGCCGTCGCGTACGACGACAAGGTCGTGATTCAGGGGAGCGCGCCGCAGGAGTTAGCGGCGCTCCTGCGCGAGGGGGGCGGACGGGCCCACGTCTACTTCGACGGCGGCGCGCGCGGCAACCCCGGCCCCGCCGGGATCGGCTGGGTGATCGTCACGGGCGACGGTATCGTCGCCGAGGGCAGCGACACCATCGGCCGCGCGACGAACAACCAGGCGGAGTACGAGGCGCTGATCGCCGCCCTCGAGGCCGCGACGGAGTACGGCTACGACGAACTCCACGTCCGTGGCGACTCCGAACTGATCGTCAAGCAGGTCCGCGGCGAGTACGACACCAACAACCCCGAACTGCGCGAAAAGCGCGTGACCGTCCTCGAGTTGCTCTCGCGGGTCGACGAGTGGACCCTCGAGCACGTTCCCCGGGAGGTAAACGAGCGTGCGGACGCGCTGGCGAACGAGGCGCTCGACCGGGCCTGATCGGCGCTCGAGACCAGCAACGAGAAATCCCTCGAGGTGTTACCGGCGGACGGATGAGCGATTCGCCGGAACCGGAAGCGGGTACCGAGGAACTGCCCGAGGCGGTCATCGAGGAAGCAGAGCGGCTCACGCGCCTCGAGCGCACCGCCGTCGACGAGGCCGAACGGGAGGTCTACGACGAGCGCCGCGAGACGCTGCTCGAGGATCACGAGTTTACCGCGCGCGTTCGCGAGGAGGGCGCCGACGAGACGCTCGTGTTACATCCCGCCGAGTGGCACGCCGACGGCGCGATACGAACCGACCGTATCGAGGACATCTCGCGGGCCGTCGAGGTGCCACTCGAGGGGACGGCCGATCCGGACGACTGGGAGGCCGTCGAGGCGCAGAACCGCGACCTCGTCGCCGACGTTCGCGCGGAACACGGCGAGGTCCACGGGGAGAACGTCTCCGCGCTTGCGGACTTCATGGGGAATCACTACGCGAAGCCGGTGGTGTCCGCGACGAGCCGGGAGCTCGCGGAGTTTCGGCGTGAGTACTTCGTGAGAAACGCGTGGCCATCGGACGAACAGCGAGCGACGATCGAGACGTCGATCAGACTCGCGTTCGAGACGGCCGGTGAATCGGTGCCCGAGTTCCGATCGTCGGCTCAGTAGCTGTCGTCGACGATCTCGCGGATCTCGTCTGCGCGGTCGTCGCCGGTGACGACCTTTGAGAGCGTCCAGGAGATCTGGTCGAGGACGGCGTCGTAGCCGTCGTCGGTCAGCGAGTACTGGTTGGTGCGCTTGTCAAGTTCGCTCTTCTCTACGAGCCCCAGGTCGACGAGCTCGTCGAGGTTCGGGTAGAGACGGCCGTGGTTGACTTCGGTTCCGTAGTACTCCTCGAGTTCGCGCTTGATCGCGAGGCCGTACATCGGTTCCTTCGCGAGAATGACGAGGATATTGTTCTGGAACGCCGTCAGTTCACGTGCGATACTCTGTTCGCCGGTGATTGATTGTGCCTCTGACATACCTGTGCAAATGTCACCAGACTATTTAAGACTTGCCAACTATTCACTCTTTCCCGTGAGTACGTCCGACGGCCGCGGAGAGCCCCTCCCCGGGTCGTCCGGTGCCGGAACGGTCTGGTGTCCGTCGTCCGGTAGCTGGCAAGCCATCGAGTAAACCCACTCACTCGATTACGAAAGTACTTTTTGGTCGTCCGCGGAGGTGGTGGTGTATGGTAAATCTCTGGGAGGACCTCGAAACGGGACCGAACGCGCCGGAAGAGATCTACGCGGTCGTCGAATGTCTGAAGGGCGAGCGCAACAAGTACGAGTACGACAAGGACGTGCCGGGAGTCGTCCTCGACCGCGTGCTTCACTCGAACGTCCACTATCCCTCCGACTACGGCTTCATCCCGCGGAGCTACTACGACGACGAGGACCCCTTCGACGTGCTGGTGCTCGTCGAAGACCAGACGTTCCCCGGCTGTGTCATCGAAGCCCGTCCCGTCGCGTTGATGAAGATGGACGACGACGGCGAGCAGGACGACAAGGTGATCGCCGTCCCGAGCGAGGACCCGCGCTTCGACCACATCGAGGACCTCGAGGACATCCCACAGCAGCGACGCGACGAGATCGACGAGTTCTTCGCGACCTACAAGAACTTGGAGGAGGGCAAGGAAGTCGAGACCCTGGGCTGGGAGGACCGCCAGGCCGCCTACGACGCGATCGAACACGCCCAGGAACTCTACGCGGAACACTTCGGCTAACTGCGCGTTCGCGCTTCGATCGGTTTGTTCTCGTACCGGTGTCGGATTCGCCGTAGTTATCCGCGGTCCGGTACCGATGCATTATGAGCATGGGTAATTTTATTGCCGGTCCGGTGGTAGGTGTATTCGTTATGGCAGCCACCGATCCGTCCACGCGACAGCACGAGTCACCCGCCGAGTCCAGCGCCGCCGGGATGGCTCATCCCACTGTCGTCCCGACGAACTTCGACCCGGAGGCCCCCGGCAACCGTCGGGACTAGGCGGTCGAAACGGCTATCGCTCGTTCTCGGAAACAGTGTCTCGAGACGAACCTTCTTGTACCCGGTCGAACTACCACCTCCCATGGGTTTGTTCGACCGACTGCGGGGGGATGGTGACCCTCGAGTCGCGTTTATCGGAATCGACGGCGTGCCGTACAGTCTTCTCACCGAGAACCGCGACCGCTTTCCGAACGTGGCGGCGCTCGCCGACGACGGTACGGCCGCCGAGATCTCGAGCATCGTTCCTCCCGAGTCGAGCGCCTGCTGGCCCTCCCTGACGACCGGTATGAACCCCGGCGAAACGGGCGTCTACGGCTTTCAGGACCGCGAGGTCGGCACCTACGACACCTACGTCCCGATGGGGCGTGACGTCCAGGCGCCTCGGGTCTGGGACCGCGTCCAGAACGAGGGGCGCCGGGCGACGGTGATGAACGTCCCCGTCACGTTTCCCCCGCAACGGAACCTCCAGCGGACGGTTTCGGGCTTTCTCTCTCCCGGCCTCGAGAAGGCCGCCCACCCCGACGACGTCCGCGAGTATCTGGAGTCGATCGACTACCGGATCGACGTCAACCCCAAACTCGGCCACGAGAAGAACAAAGAGGAGTTCCTGGCGGACGCCCACGAGACGCTCGACGCCAGATTCGAGGCGTTCAGACACTACATCGAGGAGGACGACTGGGACCTCTTCTTCGGCGTCTTCATGACCACCGATCGGGTCAACCACTTCCTGTTCGAAGACTACGAACGGGACGGCGAGTACAAAGCGGAGTTCCTCGAGTTCTACGAGAAAGTCGACGACTACCTCGGGCGACTCCGAACCGCCCTCGACGACGACGTCACCCTGATCGTCGCCTCCGACCACGGCTTCACCAGTCTCGACTACGAGGTCCACTTCAACGAGTGGCTCCGCGAGGAGGGGTGGCTCTCCTTCGACACCGACGAACCCGACGAGCTCGGAGACATCGCGAACGAGACGCGCGCGTACTCGTTCATCCCCGGCCGGTTCTACCTCAACCTCGAGGGCCGCGAACCCCGCGGCACCGTCACCGAAGAGCAGTACGACGAGGTCCGCGACGAACTCAAGTCGATGCTCGAGGCCCTCGAGGGTCCCGACGGCCGTCCGGTGGTCGACCGCGTCGTCGAGAAGGAGGCGGTGTTCCGCGGCGACCACGACGCGATCGCGCCCGATCTGGTCGCGATCCCGAACGACGGGTTCGACCTCAAATCCGGCTTCAAGGCGGATTCGGACGTCTTCACCACGGGGCCGCGAAACGGGATGCACAGCTTCGACGACACCGCGCTGTTCATCGACGGGGAGGCGTCGATCGGCGACGCCGACCTCTACGACATCGCGCCGACGATCCTCGATCTGATGGAGATCGAGTACAGCCGCGGCGACTTCGACGGCGCGAGTCTGGTGTAGGTCACTCGCGGCCGTTCGTCTTACCCTGCTGGCGTCCCTCGGCCTGTCCGAGGCCGGGGATCGCGACGCGCGTCTCGAGGCGACTCATGAGCGCCGTCGCCGTCAGCACGAGCGCGATGTAGACGACCGCGAGGTTCGCGTAGATCGCCGTGTACTCGAACGTCCGCGAGGCGATCCGCGACGCCCGGAAGTAGAGCTCGGGCACCGTGATAAAGGCCGCCAGCGACGAGTACTTGATCAGGTACACCAGCTCGTTGGTCCAGGCCGGAATCGCGTACCGGAACGTCTGGGGGAGGACGACGTAACGGATGCCCGCGAGCCTCGAGAGGCCGATCGAGCGGGCAGCGGTGAGCTGGCCGGGGTCGACGCTCTCGACGGCCCCGCGGATGTATTCGGCCTGGTACGCCGAACTGTTGATGGTAAAGCCGACGATCGCGATGAGGAACGCCTGGTCGGGGACCGGCCCCGTCCCGATCGCCTCGACGCCGTGGAGCCAGACCGCAAGCGGGAGCCCGAAGTAGAGCACGAACAGCTGGGCGAGCAGCGGCGTTCCGCGGATGAGTTCGATGTAGCCCAGAGCGAGCCACCGGAACGGCCCCCCGTACACCCGAACGACCGTTAGCGGGACGGCGATCGCGAGGCCGAGCAGGATGCTCACGACCGTGAGCACGATGGTGAGCCACGCGCCGGCTGCGAGCGCGGGCGCAACGTCGACGGTGACGGCGACGACGCCGACGACCGAACCGAAGAACTCGAGGATTCCCGCGAACGGCCCGGCGATTTCGGCCGACGCAACGAGCCGATCTGCGGCCGCGTCGACCGGCTCGCGCTCGAGGGGCTGTTCGCCCGCGCCGGGGCCGATTCCGAGCCGCGAAAGCAGCCAGTCGTTTACCCACTGGGCGAGCAGCCACCCCCAGAACGCGACCGCGGCCAGGACGACGAGCAGCCGCCTCGCGGGAATCTCGGCCGCGCGTCCCCAGCGGGCGTCGGTCGAGCTAGCCATGGATCGTCCGGAGGAACTCCTGCGTTCGTTCTCGGTCGGGATTCTCGAACATCCGCTCGGGCGGCCCGCGCTCGACGATCCGGCCCTCCTCGAGGAAGGTGACGCTGTCGGCGGCCGACCTGGCGAACCGTAGCTCGTGGGTGACCACCAGCATCGTCATCCCCTCCTCGACGAGCCGTTCCATGGCCTCGAGCACGCTGTTCGACAGTTCGGGATCGAGGGCGCTCGTCGGCTCGTCGAACAGCATCAGCTTCGGGTCCATCGCGAGCGCACGGGCGATGCCGACGCGCTGTTTCTGGCCGCCCGAGAGCTGTGCCGGGTAGGACTCCGCTTGCTCACCCAGCCCGACCTTCTCGAGTTCGCTGTCGGCTCGCTCGCGGGCCGCCGTTTTTCCAAACCCCCGGACGCGGCGCAGGCCGAGCATGACGTTCTCGCGGGCGGGTAGGTGCGCGAAGAGGTTGATATCCTGAAAAACCATCCCGACCTGCTGGCGCAGTTCGTCGACGTTCGTATCGCTGTCGCTCACGCGGACGCCGTCGAGATAGATCGCACCGCGGTCGATCTCCGTGAGCCGATTGACACACCGCAGCAGCGTCGACTTTCCGCTCCCGGAGGGGCCGACGAGGACCTCGACATCGCCCTCGCCGACCGCGAGGTCGATCCCGCGCAAGACCTCCTCGTCGCTGTAGGACTTCCAGACATCCTCCATCCGCAAGAGCGGCGATCCGCCGGCCTCCGGTCTCTCGTCGATCGCTCCTCCCCCGTCGGGTCGTCGCCGGTCGCCGGGTCGTCGATCCGCCATCTCACTCCTCCCCCGGGATCGCGTACCGGTCGTTGACGGTCTCGAGCGTGCGGTTCGTCGAGACGGTCAGAACGAAGTAGATCAGGCTGGCGAACAGGAACAGCTCCAGGGCGGCGGTGGTCTGCTGGGTCATCAGGTCGTGCGAGCGCCGAAGCAGTTCCCCGAGGCCGATCGCGAAGGCGATACTCGTATCCTTGAGGACGATCGTGAACTCGTTCTGGAAGCCGGGAACGCTCCGGCGCAGCGCCTGGGGAACCAGCACGTAGCGGATCGCCTTCCAGGTCGGTAGACCGATCGCCTCCGCGGCCTCGAGTTGGCCGGGATCGACGCTCCGGAGCGCCCCGCGGAAGATCTGGGACTGGTAGGCTGCACTCCGGACGCCGAGGGCGAGCATGGCCGCCTGGAACGCCTCGCTCACCGGCAGAACGAACAGCCACTCGAGGGGGAACACGAAGAACGTGAACACCATGATCACGAGGATCGGCGTCCCGCGGATCGCGCCACCGGCTTTGCGGACGAACGCACTCGAGTAGCGACCGCCATACAGTTCGATCGCCCCCGCCGGAAACCCGAGCAGGAATCCCAGGACGATGCTCGTCGCCGTCAGTGCGACGGTGATCAGCGCACCGTAGAGCAGGTACTCGCGGTTCCGGAGGACGAACTCCCAGTCCTCCGCGGCGACGACGCCGACCTCGAGAGTCTCGAGCGGAAGCGCCGTCGACGATGCCCCGATCACGCTATCCGAACGACCCCACGTTGGACTGCTCGTCGTCCCCGTTCTCGTCCTCGTCGATATCGTCTCCGTTTTCGTCTTCGTCGTCCCCGTTCTCGTCCTCGTCGATGTCTTCCTGCCCGAACCACTCCGAGATGAGGTCGTCGTAGGTGCTGTCCTCCTCGATCGTCTCGAGGCCCTCGTTGATCGCCTCGCGGAGGTCGTCGTCCTCCTGGCGGACCCCGAGCCCGAACTCCTCGTCGGTTTCTTCGACGAACGCTACCTCGACTTCCCGTTCGTCGGCGAACGTCTCGCCGACCGGTTCGTCGATCAGAACCGCGTCGACGATGCCCCGTTCGAGGTCCTCGACCGCGAGGACGTAGCTGTCGTAGGAGGAGTAGTCCGCGTCGTCGATCAGTCCGGGTTCGATCAGGTCCTCCTCGACGATCCCCTCGCCGGTGGTCCCGACCTGGGCGCCGACAGCTTGGCCGTCGAAGTCGTCAAGCGACTCGGGCTGGAAGTCGCCGCCCTCGGCGACCAGTATCGACTGATCCGAACTGAAGTAGGGGTCTGAGAAGGCGATCTCCTCCTCGCGCTCCTCGGTGATCGTCATCGCCGCGGCGATCACGTCGATGCTGCCGTCCTGCAGCGCCGGGATCAGCGAGCCGAACTCCATATCCTGCCACGTCTCGAGTTCGTACCCCTCGGCTTCCTCGAGGACGGCCTCGGTCAGGTCGATATCGAAACCGACGATCTCACCGTCCTCGATCATCTCGAACGGCGGAAAGCCCGCTTCGGTTCCGACGACGATGCTCTCGGCGTCTTCGTCCTCCTGCAGATACCCCGCAGTGAGCAGCGCGAGCGCGGCCGCGCCACCGTACTGGATCGAATCTCGTCGAGTTAGTGTCCTGTCTCTAACACGTGACATGCGGAGTCGTCCGACGGCAGGCGACTTAATTGCTAGTCCGGGTAATTGATTATAAACGTGAATCTCCGGTCGTCGAACCGGTTATCAGCGCGTTGAACGGCCACCGATGTCACTCGGTCGATTGTCGACACCGCCCGTCGGGGTCGTCGTCGACCAACGATCCGTTTCCGACGCGAGCGCAGGATTTCGAACCCGTTTTGCGGGGCGGGACGTACCGCTCCCTATGGAGGAAGTCATTCGCGCCCGCGGCCACGAGCACGTCAGCGCCGAGCACGCGAGCACGTTCGAGGTAACGACCGACGACTATCTCACGCCCGCCGGAGACTGTATCCTCGCGATCGACGCCGACCGCGCCCCCGCCGACTTCGACGCCGATTTCGCAGACGCCTGCCGGGACGAGTCCGCGACGATCACCGTGACGATCGAAACCGACGACCACTGCCAGACGGTGGCCGGGCGCGGCGATCCGTCCCTCGAGTTCACGAACGATCGCAGCGCGGTGGGCCGGACGAGCGAGTACGTCGACGACCGGACGATCCTCGTCGGCGCGGAGTTCGCCGCGGAGGGATTCGACCGCGACCTCGTGTCGGATCTCGCAGACGGGGCCGCCGTGACCGTGACGCTAACGGTGGAGTGAGCCGTTCCCGACCGCCGCTTCCAGCGACGTTTTGCGTTCGGAACCCGTGCGGTCGACCATGAGCGACGACCCGGAGCCCGCCGAGAACATCAGCGGCGGCGTCGACGGCGGCGGCGTCGCGGCGACGTTCGACCCGGCGACGGCCGACACTCGAGCCGAGGCCTTCGTCGATCGCCTCGGGGAGCGGTACTGGCAGAAAACGTACGGCGGCCAGGACGCGTTCACCTGTCTCGTCCGGACGATCCTGAGCCAGAACACGAGCGACAAGGCGAGTCAGCCGGCCCACGACGCGCTGCTCGAGCGCTACGACGGAACGGAGGGAACGAACCGCGATCTCGCCGAGGCGCTGGCCGCCACAGAGCGGTCCGAACTCGCGGAGACGATCAGTTCGGCGGGGCTCTACAACCAGAAGTCGGAGATGCTCATCGACGCCGCCGACTGGGTGCTCGAGTCCTTCGGCTCCGCGGCGGCGTTCGACGCGTTCGTCACGGACGGGGACCCCGAGGAGGTACGAGAGACGCTACTCACGGTTCGGGGCGTCGGCCCGAAGACCGCGGACTGCGTGCTCCTCTTTTCGGGCGGCCAGCCGGGCGTCTTTCCCGTTGACACCCACGTCCACCGGATCTTTCGGCGGCTGGGAATCGCGCCCGCCGACGCCGACCACGAGACGGTTCGGGAGGTCGTCGAGCGCGAGGTGCCCGCCGAGAAGTGTGGCTTCGGCCACACGGCGACGATCCAGTTCGGCCGCGAATACTGCACGGCTCGAAAGCCGGCGTGTCTCGAGGACCCCGAGGCCTGTCCGATGACCGATCTGTGTGAGCAGGTGGGCGTCTACCCCGACACCGGGGAGGTGGTCGATCCGGCCGACGCGCCGGAAGCGGAGTAGCCGACTCGAGTCCACGCTCAGTTTGCGAGCAGGAGGACGGCGAGGATGGCGAAGCCGATTCCCGCGGCGTCTTTCAGCGCCAGGGTGTCGCCGAGGACGAGGATCCCGAGCAGGGCGGCGACGACGAAGTACAGCGCCGAGACGGTGGTGACGACGCCGACCTGGCCGTAACTCAGCCCGGAGTAGAACGCGACGGCACCGATGCCGGCGAACACCCCCGCCAGGAGCGCGTAGCTGACGCCGGTTCGCTCGAGGACGATCGCGTCCCCCTGCAACGTCACGTAGCCGACGGCGACGACGACGCTGGCCGCGTAGGAGAGGATCATCGCGAGTTCGGGAGCGATCGTGTTCGTCGCCTCGTTGGCGAGGACGGTCCAGACGCCCCAGCTCAACATGGCGACGACGGCGAAGGTGACGGCCTGCTGGCTCATGCGGGAAGGGAGGGGCTCGAGTCTCGAATAGCCGTCGACACGGGATGGCTCGAAATTGGAACGGACTACGTTATTTCGCTCGGGATGCGTGTGAAACACACGTTCAGTACAGCAACCTCTTTTACCGGGGCATCGGCTGGCGTCGGAGACGCCAGCCTCAACCCCCGGCAAAACCCGTTGATGCCAAAAAGCCGCCGTCGCGGACTTCGTCCGCTTCGGCGGGGAAACGCCTCGCTTCGCTCGGCGTATGCTCCAGGATGAATGAACGTTCACTAAGCAGGGAGACTTTACAAAACACCTATTCGTGTATCGTGTCCTGATTCCCTTCACTAGCCGCTCATACAACCGGCCGGCCAGCGAGTGGGGTCGCACACAGGGCGACCCCACTCGCTACGGGGAAGGGCTGGCGTTCGAGCGGCACGCGGACCCGCGTGCCGCGTGCGGGCCTGGCGGAAATTGAAAAGGCGCTGCGACCGCTGCCAAGCGGTCGCGAGGGTTTTCAGAGGAACCGGAAGGTCTCGAGGTTCTTCGGCGCGAACGTGCGCATGTTGTAGTCGTGGTACAGCGCCGAGGAGAGGTCCTGAACGGAGCGCTCGTCGCCGTGGACGCAGAGGACCTTCTCGGGACGGGGGTTCATCGTCTTCACGAAGTTCTCGAGGCCGGCGCGGTCGGCGTGGCCGGAGAAGCCGTCGACGGTTTCGACGTCCATGTTGAGCGAGAGGGTGCCGCGGCCGCCGTTGCTGCCGCGTCCGACGTCGTTCATCGGGATCTCGTCCCAGCCGTTCTGGATGCGCCGGCCGAGGGTTCCCTGGGCCTGGTAGCCGACGAAGACCAGCCTCGAGTCCGGGTCGGGACCGAGGTGGCTGAGCCAGGACATGATCGGACCGCCGGTGACCATCCCGGACGTCGAGAGGATGATGCAGGGGTCGCCGTCGGCGACGTCCTGGCGCTCCTCCTCGCCGCCGTCGATGTGGTTGAACTCCTCGGCGAGGAACGGGTTTTCGTCCTCGTGGAAGATGCGGTCGCGGAGTTCGTCGCGGAGGTACTCGGGGTAGGTGGTGTGGATCGCCGTCGCCTCCCAGATCATCCCGTCTAAGTGGACCGGCATCGAGGGGATGTCGCCGTTTCGCATCGCCTTCTCGATGACGAGCATGATTTCCTGGGAGCGCCCCACCGCGAACGCCGGGATCAGGACCTTGCCGCCCTCGTCGTAGGTCCGGTTGATCACCTCCTTCAACTTGCGCTCGGAGTCCTCCTGGTCGGTCTGGTAGTCGTTTCGACCGCCGTAGGTCGACTCGAGCACCAGGGTTTCGACCCGCGGGAAGTCGTTGGTGGCGCCGTTGAACAGGCGGGTGTCCTTGTAGTGGATGTCGCCGGAGAAACAGACGTTGTAGAGGCCGTCGCCGATGTGGAAGTGCGAGACGGCCGAACCGAGGATGTGACCCGCGTTGTGGAAGGTGAGCTTGACGTCCGGGGCGATGTCGGTGACGTCGCCGTACTCGAGGGTGATACAGTGTTTGATCGCCTCGCGGACCATCTCCGACTCGTAGGGCGGGGTGCGTCCCTCCTTGGCGGCGACGTCGAGGTAGTCGAGCGTGAGCAGCCCCATCAGGTCGCGGGTGGGTTCGGTGCAGTAGATCGGGCCGTCGTAGCCGTACTTGAACAGCAGCGGGATGAGTGCGGAGTGGTCGAGGTGAGCGTGAGTGAGGACGACGGCGTCCAGATTCTGTGCGCCCGCCCCGAGCGCTTCGGGAACGTGGAGGTACGGCACCTCGCCTTCGGCACCGGGCTTGTCCCCGCAGTCGATGAGGATCCGGGTCTCGGGTGTCGAGAGGATGAACGAGGCCCGTCCGACCTCCCGACAACAGCCGAGGGTGGTGATCCGGACGTACTCGTCGTCGGACATCTCCTGGCGGTGGATCTGTCGGCCCACGCGCTCTAAGATGTCCCGCCGGTCGTCGCGCTCCTGTTTCAGGAAGTTCCGGACGTTCGAGACCGTCGAGGACTCGATCGGTGGCGTGCGGACCACCTCGGGCGTCCAGCCGACGCTCTTGGTGATCTCGCGGAGCGTGGAGCCGTGACGGCCGATGACCATCCCGGGTTTCTGGGCCTCAATGACGACTTCGCCGGTGTCGGCGTGGAAGTCCAGATCCGTGACGCCGGCCTCCTCGGGGATGACGTCTCTGATCTCCTTGCGGGCTTCCTCCGGGCGAGAGAGCACGCTCGGGTCGGGCCGAACGGTGATGCGCTTCCTGAGTTTGCTCGCGAGCTTCCGGATGAGGTCGCCCTGCTGGGCGAACTCCTTCGGATCGCGCGTGTACACCACCAGTTCGGGGCCTTCGTATTTCACCGAGGAGACCGAGATATCACTCGGTAACTCGCTCGCGATCTCTGCTTTCAAATCGTCGAGTTGCTGCTCTACAGTACTCATAGTCGCCAGATGTGGCTCGCGTGAACTCGCCGGCTGGACGTGATCCTCGCCCTGTCGGTCGCACGCATCCGGGTCGTCGAATCTCGAGTGGAAACCGGCTGTCGCGTCGCCGGCCCCGGTGGCATCGTGAGGGCCACACAGTCTGCACCATCAGTGAGTCACCGTCCCGGATCATCGTGTATAGTCCGTGCCGTGACGAGCACGCTTCCAGGTATCTTGTCCTGGTCGCTGCGGGAAGATTCCAGGGAGAACCCGCTTACTCGAGCCTATTCCCCGCGTCGTATAAATATCTTCGCAAAGTTGAGGGGAGTTCGGCGCCTCGAGGCGGTATGGAACTCACTCCCGCGCGGGTCAGAGACGAGCGCGACTGGGTCGTCGACCGTGCCGACCGGGTCGTCCCCATCATCAACGACGTGCGCGACGATCTGGGCGACATTTTCGACACCGACGTCGACCGCGTTACGGAGGCGGCCTACCGCCGGGAGGTCGACGCGGTGTTCGCCAACGGCGACCTCGCCGTGAACGTCGCGGCGATGGTCGCGATCCTGCGCGACCTCGACGTCGAGGGCGACTATCCGGGCTTTATCGTCGACGAGATCGTGGGCCGTGAGCTGGCGGCGACGATCGCCGGCGTCCAGCCCCTGCGTACCCTCGGCGAGGCGACCTTTCACTACGCGGACGTCCACGTTCACGGCCCCGCCGAGGAGAACGCGGGCGTCGACGACCTCGAGGCGGCGCTCGCTGCGGGGTTTCAAGAACGGATTCCGGGCTGGGACTGGACGGAACGGGAGAGTCCGTTCGCCGTCGACTGAGCGCCGATTCGCGGTTCGGGGCCGTCAGTCAGGTTTCGGGGTCGGGGTCAGCTTCCGCCTCTTCGCCCTGCTGGCGGATCTGTTCGTACTCGCCGCCGGGGACGAGTCCGTCGACCTCGCCGTTGCGTAGCGTGTCCACGAGTCGCTCGTCGGACGCCTCGAGCAAGAACACGCCCTGGTCGGCGATAGCGCCCTCGATCGACAACTCGTCGTCGTCCTCGACGTCCGACTCGAACTCCGCGGAGCGCGCTTCGAAGATTTCGACGTACTCGGTGTACAGCTCCTCGTACCGGTCCTGGAGGGCTTCGAGTTCCTCCTCGTCGGCCTCTTCTGACTGTGTCAAGGCCATGTACTCCTGTTCGACCGCTCCGAGCTCCTGTTCGATCGGCGCCAGCTCCTCCTGGTTCGGCTGGACGATCGCGGTGATTCCGTCGGTGGGGTCGATTCCCGGCTCCTGGTCCTCTTCGGAGGTCGCGTTCTCGTTCCCGTCGTCGCTGGTCTCGTCGTCGTCGAGGTTCAGTTGACTGCAACCGGCGACCGACGCGGTGGCGCCGACGCCGGCCAGCTGGAGGAAGCGGCGGCGGTTGGGGGTGTTCGACATTACGCCCGTGGCTCGGGGGAGGACGGAAATAAGCGTTTATGATGATCTCGGTCGCTGACAGCACCGCCTCCGCACACGCGGAAAAATACGTCACGCCGTCGGTGTGTCCGACGAGACTGCCGGTCCGCGCCGCTTTTATCCTCCTGCCCGGTACGGACTGGCAGTGACATCGAGCGAGCAGGAGACCCGCGTCGCCACCGTCGAGGAGCCGACGCCCGTGTTCGCCCGCGAGACGATCGCCGCCGGCCTCGAGGCCGGCGCGCTCGTGACGATCGTTGGACGGTGTACCGTCGAGTACGACGGGCGGGCGACGAGCCGGCTCGAGGCGGGCGATCGGCACGTGATGCTCAAACCCGACGGGACGGTACTGGTCCACACCGCGGCGGGCCAGCAGCCGGTCAACTGGCAGCCGCCCGGCTGCGAACAGGAGGCGGTTCTCGAGGACGGTTCCCTCTCGGTCCGGAGTCGCCGCTCGACGCCCGAAGAGCACCTGCTGATCGCGTTCGAGTCGGTCGCGCAGGTCTCGTCGTTCGCCCTCTCTGACTCCGGCGACCTCTCGCTGGCCGGCACGGAGGCGGACCTCAAAGACCGGATCCTCGAGCGTCCCGACCTGCTCGAGGACGGGTTCACGCCGCTGGCGACCGAACGGGAGACACCCGCGGGCGCGGTGGATATCTACGGCGAGGACCGGATGGGACGCTCGGTCGTCGTCGAACTCAAGCGCCGGCGCGTGGGGCCGGACGCCGTCTCCCAGCTCCGGCGGTACGTCGACGCCTTGGAGCGGGATCTCCACGCCGACACCGCGATCCGCGGCATCCTGGTCGCGCCCTCGGTCACCGACCGCGCCGAGCGCTTGCTCGCCGAACACGGCCTCGAGTTCGTCTCGCTCGAGCCGACCTCCGAATAACGGCGCCGTCGTCCACTCGAAACCGTCCGCCGGGACGTCGATCCATGCACTTGCCACCACGTCGCCTACCCCTGTCGAGACGATACTGCCTCTATGGGACTACTCTCTCGCTCCCGACAGAGTACGGATGACGATTCGGTGACCGACGTCTCGAGGCGGCCTCCGGCGGCCACCGCCGATTCCTCGATCGCCTCGACGCCGCTATTCCGTCTCGGTCGCGCCCTGTTCGGCGGCATCCTCGCGTTCAACGCAATCGACAACTTCCGGAACCTGGAGGGGAGGATCGCCTACGCCGAGGCCAAGGGGGCGCCAGCACCCGATCTCACCGTCCCCGCGGTCAGCGGGAGCCTCCTGGCGGGCGGAATCGGAATCGTCCTCTGGCGGGCGCCGATGGCGGCTGCCGCCGCGGTGATCGGTTTCCTCGCCGGCATCACTCCGGTGATGCACGACTTCTGGAACGTCGACGACGATGAACAACAACAGCAGGAGCTGATTCACTTTCTGAAGAACACCGCCCTTCTCGGGGCGGCCATCGCGTTCCTGAAGGTCGGCCAGCGGGAGCGGCGGTCCTGACCCGCCTTCTGGAACGTGCGGCCCGTTACTCGTCGAGCAGCCGCTTCAGCCGATCCAGCTCCGTCAGCGCCTCCACCGGCGTGAGGCGGGCGACCTCGAGCGCCCGGAGCTCGGCGGCGACGTCGGTCGGATCGTCACCGCCGTCGGCGGTCGCCGTCGCCCGCGCGCCGTCTCTGTCACCGGCGGCGCGCGAACGGCCGCTTCCGTCGCGCTCGGCGCCCGCGGCCAGTTCCCGCGAGCGCTCGACCACTTCGTCGGGAACGCCGGCGGCGGTGGCGACTTCGACGCCGTAGGAGCCCTCGGCGGCGCCGGGTTCGATCTCGTGGTGGAAGACGACGTCGCCTTTCTCCTGGGTCGTCCGGAAGTGTAGCGTGAACGCGGCCTCGAGGTCGTCGGCGCGCTCGGTCAGCGGGTGGTGGTGGGTCGCGAAGAGCGTCGTCGCCCCCACCCGGTCGTGGAGGTGCTCGGTGATCGCTTGCGCGATGGCGAGGCCGTCGGCGGTCGACGTTCCCCGCCCCACCTCGTCGAGCAGTACCAGCGAGTGCTCGTCGGCTTCCCGGAGGATCGTCGCGAGTTCGTCCATCTCGACCATGAACGTCGACCGGCCGCCGGCGATGTCGTCGCTCGCGCCGACGCGCGTGAAGATCCGGTCGAACGGGGTGAACCGCACGGACCGGGCGGGGACGAAACTCCCCACCTGCGCGAGCAACACGATCTGGGCGACCTGGCGCATGTACGTCGACTTCCCCGACATGTTCGGGCCGGTGATGACGGCCAGCCGCCGGTCGTCGGTAAAGCGGGCGTCGTTCGGGACGAACGACGCCTGGGTGCGCTCGACGACCGGGTGACGACCGCGTTCGATCGCGAGCGCTCGACCGTCCGCGTCGTCGCGCTCGAGCAGCTCCGGTCGGCAGTAGTCGAACTGGGCGGCGACGGTGGCGAGCGAGATCAGCGCGTCGAGCGTCGCCAGCGCCTCCGCGAGCGCCTGGACGCGTTCGACCTCGGCTGCGACCTCGCGGCGAACCTCACAGAACAGCTCGTACTCCCGCTCGTCGGCTCGCTGGCCCGCCCTGACGATCTCGTCCTCCCGCTCTCTGAGCTCGGGCGTGACGAACCGCTCGGCCCGCTTCAGCGTCTGGCGGCGCTCGTACTCGTCGGGCACCGCCTCGAGGTTCGGGTTCGTCACCTCGATGTAGTAGCCGTGGACCGAATTCGAGCCGACCTTCAGCGAGTCGATGCCCGTCCGGTCGCGTTCGCGGTCCTCGAGGTCGTCGATCCACCGCTTGCCGTCGCGAGCCGTCGTCCGCAACTCGTCGAGGTCGTCGTCGTAGCCGTCGGCGACGATCCCGCCCTCGGTGATCTCGAGCGGCGGGTCCTCGACGATCGCCCGGTCGATCAGCTCCCGGAGGTCGGCGAGCGGGTCGAGCGCCCCGGCGAGTTCTCGAAGACGCGCCGTTTCCGCGTCGGCGAGCGCGTCCCGGATCTCGGGGACGACTGCCAGCGTGTCCCGGAGGGAGCGGAGGTCGCGCGCGTTCGCTCGCTCGCGAGAGATTCGCCCGATGAGCCGCTCGAGGTCGTACACCTCCCGCAGGAGGTCGTGGATCGACTCGCGGCGCTGAACCGACCCCGTGAGCTCTTCGACGGCGTCGAGGCGCGATTCGATCCGCGACGGCTCGAGCAGCGGTCGGCGGAGCCAGTCTCTGAGCTTCCGGCCGCCGAGGGCGCTCGCGGTCTCGTCGAGCACTCCGATCAGGGTGGCGTCCTCGCGGCCGTGGACCGCCCGCGGCTCGAACAGCTCGAGGCTTCGCAGGGCGACGGCGTCGAGCAGGAGGTACTCCCGCGGGTCGTACCGCCGGAGGTGGGTGAGGTACTCGAGGGTCGTCCGATCTTCGTCATCCGTCGACCCGGCGACGCCGCCGCGGGCGTACTCGGCGTACGAGAGCAGGGCCCCGCACGCCCGAATCTCGGCGTCGCTCGCGAGCAGCGAGTCCGGGTCGCCGAAGTAGGCGCTGACGCGATCCCGGGCGCGTTCGCGGGCGAAGGCGTCCTCGTCGAACGGCGTCACCATGCAGTCGTCCGGAAAGAGGGCGGCCGACGCGTCGGGACCGACGACGGCCTCCGAGGGCGCGAACCGGCTGATCTCGTCGGCGATCGCCTCACTCGAGGTCGACCCCGTCGCCAGGAAGTCGCCGGTCGAGACGTCGAGCAGGGCGAGTCCCAGCTCCTCGCCCGAGTTGGCCACGGCGGCGACGAAGTTGTTGTCGTCGCTCGCGAGCAGCTCGTCCTCGGTGAGCGTGCCGGGCGTGATGACGCGCGTGACGGCTCGCTCGACGACGCCGGCGGACTCGCCGGGCTCTTCGACCTGGTCTGCGACCGCGACGCGGTAGCCCGCCTCGAGCAGCTCCTCGATGTAGGAGGCGGCGCTGTCGACGGGGATACCGCTCATCGGGTACTCGCCGGTGCTGTCCTCGCGGCTGGTGAGCGTCAGCTCGAGCAACCTGGCCGTTCGTTCGGCCGCGCCACAGAACGTCTCGTAGAAGTCGCCGACCTGAAAGAGCACGATCGCGTCGTCGTAGCGCGCACAGAGGTCGTGGTACTGTGCCATCATCGGCGTCAGCTCGTCGCGCTTCTCGGCCATCGCCTCGGGTGGGCCAAGCGCCGGATCCATGTCCAATACCCGCCGCCCGATGCGGAAATAGCTGCTGCATCCACCGGCGGGATATATACGACACATAGACAATCAGGAAAAGACATATTACCACCAACGGGGAAACCGCGGGTATCCGAGTATGGGAGGTCCACCGGTTCGCCGCGCGCTGTCGTGTCTACTCGTGCTGGTCGTCGCAGCGGTCGTCGTTAGCGGGGCCGCAGGGGCGGCGCTCTCGAGTCCGACGGATCCGCTCGCAGACGAGAGTGACGACCCGGGGCTCACGGACCCGGTCGACGAGACGGACGAGCAAACAAACGCGACCGAGGCGAGCGACGACACCGAGAAACCAGCGGACGACGATGGTTCGACCACGGTCGGGACGGTCACCGACACGGTCGGAGACGCCGCTGACTCTCTCGCGAACGAGTCGACGGACGCCGACGAGTCGTCGACGAGCGCACCCGGGAACGAAACGGACGAGTCCGAGGAGCGGTCGGGGACCGACGAGAACGCGACCGCGGACGCGGTTTCGGAGACGACCGACGCCGTCGACGAGGCGACCAACGAAACGACCGGTCTCGTCGACGAGACGACGGGCGAAACGACCGATACCGTCGAGAACACGACCGACCAGACGACGGACGGCGTCGGAGAGGTCACTGCGGAGACGACCGATACCGTCGACGACACGGTCGAAGACGGTACCGATACCCTCGAGAACGCGACAGGTTCGGTCGAGGAAACCGCGGACGACACGACCGACACCGTCGACCGGACGACGGACGAACTGACGGGCACCGTCGACGGAGCGACGAACGGGACGTCCCTCGAACCGCTCACCGACGGCGCGACCGACGCGGTGAACGAGACGACGGAGACGGCCACCGCTACCGTCGACGAGACAGCCAACGAGACGACCGACGCTACCGACGAGACGACCGGCGTCCTCGAGAACACGACGAGTGCCACCACGACTCTCGTCGACGAGACGACGGGCGAGGCGACCGATACCGTCGACGACACGGTCACCAACAGCACGGATCTCGTCGACGAAACTACCGGTACCACGACCGACACCGTCGACGCTACCGTCACCGAAACGGCTACCGCCGTCGACGAGACGACGGAAACGCTCGAAGAGCCCGCGGCCGACGAAATCGGCCTCGAGACGACTCTCGCCCCGATCGAGACGGTTCTCGACGGAACGACGGACGTGGTCGCCGAGACGGTCGACGGAACGACGAACCTGGTCGACGGGACGGCCGCCAGCGTTACGGAGAGCGCCGAAACCGTCACGAGCACGACCGGGAGCACAGTCGGCGTTTCGACGGCGACAGAGGCCTCGACGACCCAAAACGCGAGTTCGGGGTCCGAATCCGGCGAGTCCCGAGACGACGCCTCGAGCGCGAACGCGACGGCGGCCGATGCGACCGGGAACGCCGACCGAATCGCCGTCGACCGGCTGGGCGGGCAGGACGGCACGACCGGCGGCCTCAATGGCGACCGGAAAACCGCGACCGACGCCGCGCTCGTCGGCCTGCTCGGTGCGCTCACCGCGTCGGGGGCGGCCGCGGGCGGTGCGGGAGCGGGCGGCGCGGCCGGGACCGCCGGGACGACCGCGAGTACTGTCGCCCGCCCGGGCTGGTTGCGCTCGCTCCGACACCTGCTGGCCCGGCTGCCGCTCGAGCTGATTCCGATCTTCAGGTACAGCCGGTACGACGACTCGGACCCGCTCGAGAACGACCGGCGCCGGGCGGTGTTCGAGACCGTCGAGGCGAACCCCGGCAGCTACCTCTCCGAGGTGAGCGAGCGAAGCGACGTCACCCTGTCGACGGTGCGCCACCACGTCCGCGTCCTCGAGGAGGAGTCGTTGCTCACGTCCGTGAAAGTCCACGGCAAGCGCCGGTACTTCCCGACCAGCGAGGACGACGTCGAACTCCACGCCGCGCTCGCCGAGCCGGCGAAACGGAGCGTCCTCGAGGCGCTCGCCGACGTCGGTCGGGCACACAACGGGCGGCTCGCGGACGAACTCGGCCGCGATCCCAGCACGATCTCACACCACCTCGCGACGCTCGAGGCGTGCGGACTGGTCGTCCGGGAGCGCGACGGCCGGGCGATCGTCAACGAACTCGCGCCCGCGGCCGAGGCGGCGCTGGTCGAGCGGCCGTCGGACGACGCGCGCTCGGGCGCTGGCGCGGTCGCAGACGACTGAGCGCCTCAGGAATCGAACGCTCGCTCGTCCTCGACGTCGAAGTACAGGTGGGCGTGGGCCCGACAGCCGGGGTTGAACGCCGCGTCGCAACCCGGACAGGCGTACCGACCGCGCTCGCCGAGCGAGAGGTACGTCGACGGCGTCAGCTCGAGTCCGCAGGCGCCACAGAGGACGGCGGGCTCGTCGAAGCGGTCGCGGGGCCATGGGACTGGTGGGTGATCCGTGACGGCGTCGTGGCAGCGAAAACAGGGGAAGTACGACTCACAGCAGCCGAACTTGAGGGCGACGACGTCCCGGTCGGTCCGGTAGTGAGCACACCGGGTGTCGGGTTCGACGTCGACGCCGGAGACGAGCGTCCCGTGGACGGTTCTCACGGGTACGAAGAGGTGCGGCCACCCCTTCGGTGTTGCGACCGACGGCCGGCGGTGACTACTCGAAGACGGCGGTGTCGCCGCGGCGGTACCGGTCGATCCGGCGGTAGCCCTGGACGACGGCGTCCTCGTCGAGTTCGATCTCGTAACGGCCGATGACGTCCTGTGTGTCAGGGACGGCTTTTCGCTCGACGACTTCGACGACGGCGCGCCAGCCGTCCTCGCTGGCCGAGATCTCGCTAACGCCGTCGAACGTGTGGCCGATGAGTTCGCCGGCAGTCGATTCGACGGTTCGGCGGACGGCCATGACGCCCTCGATCCGCTCGTCGTCGACGTCGACGTCCTCGGTGTCGACGTCCTCCGGATCGGTCGTCTCGGCCTCCTCGCTTTCTGTCTGCTCGTCGGATTCGGTTTCGGTTTCTGATTCGCTCACTGTTTGATCACTCTCGTCGTGTTGGTGGCAAAACCCGTCCTCCTGGGCGGGACGCGAACACCGCTCGCCGGAGGTGGTGAGGGCCTTGCACTGTTCGGTCTGCTGTGAGTCGGCTTCGGCCATGTTAGAGTGCGTCCGTAATCTCCTCGCGGAGGTCGTTCAGATCGCCCGTTCCGGCAACTTTCGGCGCGAGCACGTCGGCGAACACGTCGGCGAGGACGTCCGCGTCCTCGCTCCCGTCGCCGCCGAAGACGGCGAGCCCTTTCGCCGCCGTGATCGCCGCTCGAGTGCCGACGACGACGTCGAGTTCCTCCCGCAGGGTGCGCGTCGCGTCGACGACCGCCTCGACTCGCTGCTCGGCGAGATCGGTGTGTGCCGCGACGATCTCGAGTTCTGTTTCGCGGTCGTAGAAGTCGACGTGGACGCCGACGACGCGGTCGAGGAGGGCGTCCTGTGGCTGGTGGACGCCCGCGTACTCGACGGCGTTCGAGGTCAATACGGCGCGGAACTCGGGGTGGACGTCGATCTGTCGCCCGTCGCCGCCCTTGCCCGGTCGCTCGAGGACGCCCTCCTCGAACATCGACAGCAGGACGTTGTGGGCGACGGGCTGGCTGCGCGAGAACTCGTTGTAGACGAGCGTCGCGCCCTCGCGAGCGGCGACCGACAGCGGGTTGTCGACCCAGCGCTTGCGGACGACTTCGGTCTGTTTGCGGACGCCGCTGACGAACTGGTCGTCCTCGCGGTAGCGCTCGCCGCCGGCGTGTTCGCCGACCAGCGCGGCGGTGTCGATCGACTCGTCGCCGTTGAGCCAGACGACGGGGCGACCCCGCCGGGCGGCCGCCGAGAGCGCGAGCGCGGTCTTCCCGCAGCCGGTCGGGCCGATCAGGTGGACCGGCTGGTCTGCGTCGAGCCAGCCGGTGATCCGATCCTGGATCGACTCGATCTCGTCGGTGGTGACGAACGGGTCGGGAACGATCTCCTCCGGCGGGGAGAGCGGCGTGTCACCGCCGCCGTCGCGTCGCTCTCGACTGCGCCGCGTCGTCGCGGCGCCGTTTTCGGCTCCGTTCTTCGCGTGGCGCTTCTTCGCCCACCGCTGTTCTTTCTGCTGTCGACTGGCTCGAATCTTCGAACCGCGCACCTTGCGTGCACGCGAGTCGTCAACCATGAACTGGACTATTCGGAGGCCGACTTGGGTGAGGACTCGGGCCGCGTCTCGACCTCGAGTTCCTCGAGGTCGTCGAGGTCGCCCTCCGCGGTGGCTTGCTCAATTTTCGAGATCTCCTCCGCGTAGTGCAGGAAGGTGTCGACGGAGGCCACGACGACGCGCGCCTCGACGGTCAGGAGTTCGATACCGACGACGGAAACGCGTGCCCAGACGTCGATGACGACGCCCTTGTCGAGGACGCGGTCGAGGACTTCTGCGAGGCTCGAGGAGTCGGGTCGCTGGCGTGTCTGTGTCATTGTGGATGCATCCTCAACTCCACGACGAACGCGTATGGTCGTTGACGCTGCTGATGCAAGCAGACGAACGGTACCGATCAGCGGTACACACTGTCACTACTTCGGGTAGTTCACGACCGGCGAACGGTCGTCGGATTTTCGTCGCTCGTGGGCCGTCGACCGGCGTCACTTCGTGAGACGTCGGTGATCGAACGCCAGTAAGACGTGCATAACCGGCTTCCCGTTCTACAGCAAGGGGTTCACTTATGCGCGCGCATATGGTAGCGCGGGTGTGACCAGTCAACGCGCAGGGGCCGGGGTGAGCGGCCAGTGAGCAACCGATACGTCTACGGCATCGTCGAGACCGGCGAGCCGGTCGAGTTCGACACCGAGGCCGTCGGCGGCGCCGAGACGGTGTACACGATCTCCCACCGGCGGTACTCGGCGGTCGTCTCCGACATCGAAGAGACCGAGCCCGAGGAGACCGACGAGGACGCCCAGCGCCACGACGAGGTGCTGCGCGAGATCATGACCTACGGCGACGGGCGGACTATCATCCCGATGCAGTTCGGGATGGTCTTCGACAACGACCGCGCGCTGAAGAACGTCCTCCGGGGCGCCCAGCCGGCGTTTCGACGGACGCTCCGGGACATCGAGGGGAAGGTCGAACTCGGGCTCAAAGTCGTCCGCGAGGAGGACGCCGACGTCGACGAGGAGGCCCTCGAGGAGGCCGTCGACGACCGACTCGAGGCGATCGCGGAGGGGTCGGTCGACAACGGGCTGTTCAGCGACCGGCTCGTGCTCAACCGCTCGTACCTGGTCGACCGCGAGGACCGGGAGGCGTTCGACGAGGCGGTCGCCGACCTCGAGGATTCACACGACGGCCTGCTGTTCCAGTACACCGGGCCGTTCGCACCGTACAGCTTCGTCGACATCCACATCGGAGCCCAGTAATGTTCATCCTCGACGACCTCCTGTTCCGACCGTTCGTGGGGATCATCGACGCGCTCCACACGATCGCACTCGACGAACTGTACGACGTTCGGGCGCTCGAGGACGAGCTCAAGGAGAACCAGCTGCTGTACGAACTCGGCGAGCGCGACCGGGCGGAGTACGAGCGGCGAAAGGAGGAACTCGAGGCGGAACTCGAGATCGCCCGGGAGGCCCACGAGCAGCTCTCGAGCGGCCGCGTAGAGGTGAAAACGTAATGACGAACGATCCACCGACGGACGATGGAGACGACCGCCCGGCCGACCGGACCGGCGAGGGCCCACGGAGCTGGCTCTCGACGGTGCTGACCGCGCTCGACCGGCTGGACCAGGGGCGACGAACCGGGCGGGCGGACGTCGATTACAGCGTATCCCTCCGCTCGGGACTCGAGGACCTGATCGACCGGGAGCACCGCCGCGACAGCCCGGCGGGACGGACGCCATCGCGTCCCGACCGAACCCGCAGCCGCCGCCTCTCTCGTCAGCGCGAGCACGTCTCCACGCGAACCTACGACGACGAACTGCTCGTGACCGCCGAACTGGCCGGCGTCGATCCCGAGGACGTCACCGTCGGATTCGACGGCGACGCCCTCGTCATCGGCGTGGAGGGGCGCGAACTCGAGCGCGTCAGCGTCCCCTGGCGGGACCGATCCGCATCGGCGACGGTCCACAACGACGTGCTCACCGTCACCGTCACCCCAGATTCCCATGAGTGATCAGCTAGCCACCCTGCTCGACGACGCGGAGAACAGCCTGACGGACCTCGAGGAGACCCTCGAGGGCGTCGACACGCTCGACGACCTCGCGGACGACGAACTCGAGGCCGTCCTCGACAACGTCACGCTGCTGGCCGATCTCGCCGACGAGGTCGAGGACGTCCTCGACGCGATCGACCTCACGGACCTCCCGGAGGTGATCGACGTCTCGGCGCTGCTCGAGGCGATCGAAGTCGGCGAGATTCCGGACGCGCTCGCCGACGGCGACGCCGACGACGTGGTCCGGCTCCGGAACCTGATCCGGGCGATCAACCTCCAGGAGCTCTGGGACGCGGCGAACGTCCGGGAGCTGTGGGAGGCCAAACGCGACCTCGAGGACACGGTCGACGAGGGCGAAGAAGCGGACAGTCTGGTCGGGGAGGCGGTCGATTCGGTGACCGACGACGACGAGGACGACGAGCTGATCGACACGGACGGCGAGATGCTCGAGGGCGATGTGGAGATGGGCGTCGGCGGCGAGGACGGCTTCGGCCTCGACAGCGAGGAGACCGAGCCCTACGAGACGATGATCCAGCACCAGGCGATGGAGGGGATCGACGAGTTCCGCGACGCGCTGATCCTGACCCACGGGAAGTTCGAGAAGCTCTACGAGTTCAACCGCGAGAAGATGCGCCGACAGGACACGAGCACGAACTCGCGGAACCCGACGGCGGCGTCGACGGTTCCGGTCGAGCGGAACGATCTCGGGCACGCGGGGCGACACTCGACGGTTCCGAAGCAGGTTCGCCACTCCTCTGCGCCCGGCTTCGACCGGGTGTACGGGCCCAGGTTCGAGCGCGAACTGGAGAAGCGCCGGAGCGAGAGCGGAGGTGGCGACGATGAGTGAGTTCCAGCCAAGCAGACAGAAGTCCGACCTCGCGGACGTCGTCGAGATGCTGCTCGACAAGGGCGTGGTCATCAACGCCGACATCGCCGTCTCCATCGGCGACACGCAGCTGCTCGGCATCCAGGTCCGTGCGGCGATCGCCTCCTTCGAGACGGCGGCGAAGTACGGCCTCGAGTTCCCCGAGGGAACGGACATGGAGCGGGTCGCAGAGGCCGCCGGCGACCCGGAGCTCGCGAACCGCGACCGGCCGGAGATTCCGGTCGATCCCACCCGCGGCGTGAACGTCTCTGCCGAAGCAGAGGGAGACGACGCCGACGAAAACCGAGACGACGAGGGCGGGGACGGAGGCGAAGGTCAGGGCGACGACGGCGAGCGCGGAACCGAACGCCTCGGCGCCCGCCCCGATCCGGACGAACCAGTCGAGGGCGGGATGAACCTGCTCAGCGACGACGAGGAAGACGAGAACGATACGGGGGACGAGGAAGACGGAGGTGACGATGACGACGATTGACGTCGGCGACGGCGAGGACGCCCGCGAGGGGCTCGTCACCCTCATCGTGACCGTCGTCGAGTTACTTATGGACGCCCTCGAGCGCGAGGCGGTCCGCCGCATGGAGGCGGGCTCGCTCACCGACGAGGAGATCGAGCGGATGGGGCGACAGCTAGCGGCGATCGAGGCCGAACTCGAGGCGCTCAAACGGGACGAGGGGATCGAAGACGGGGTCGACGACCTCCGCGGGGACCTGGACGGGCTGGTCGCCGACGCGATCGAACGCCTCGACGCCGACCCCGAGGCCCACCGCCGGCCCGGCTACTCCGTGTTCGGAGGCGAGAACTGATGAGCCGGGAGCCCGCGACGAGCGAGGGCGCCGACGCGGGGGGCACCCCGGAGATCGACGAGGGCCGGTACATCTACTGCGTGGTGCAGGCGCCGGCGGACGACGCCGTCCTCGAGACCGACGGGATCGACGACGAACCCGTCTACACGGTGGCCGTCGACGACGTCGCGGCGGTAGTCCACGAGTGCGACGCCGTCTACGACTCGGCGGATCTCACCGAGATCCGGCGCTGGCTGGTGCGCCACCAGACGGTCGTCGACGCCGCCGGCGAGGCGTTCGGCACGCCGCTGCCGTTTCAGTTCGACACCATCCTCCGCGGCGACGACGAGGCCGTCCGCGACTGGCTCCGCGAGGAGTACGACGCCGTCGCGGGCGCTCTCGAGTCGCTGGCCGGCCACTGGGAGTACCGCGTCGAGGTCGTCCGGGTCGAGCCGATCGACGAGGAAACCCTGCTCGAGCGCGACGACCGACTCGCCGAGCTTCGCGAGAGGATCGACGACTCGACGGAGGGGACCGCGTTCCTGCTCGAGAAACAGTACGACCGCCGGCTCGCGGAGCTACGGGAGGCCGGCCGCCAGGAGCTGATCGGCGACCTCGACGAGCGCCTGGCGGTTCACGCCAGGGAGGTCCACGAACTCGAGCGGTCGCCGGCCCAGACGCTCGGCGAGCAGGAGAGCGAGCGCGACGGCGAGACGCTGTGTCGGCTCACGCTGCTCGCGGCCGAGCGCGAGGAGAGCGCGGTCGGTGCGGTCCTCGACGACGTCGCGGCCGAGCCGGGCGTCGAGGTCCGGTTTACGGGCCCGTGGCCGCCGTACACGTTCGCCCCGGCGTTCGGCGACTCGGGCGAGGACTCGAGCGAGGGGGCGGCCGCTCGCGGGGGTGAGCGCTAGATGCAGCCGAGCAAGACCGACGACGAACTGGTGGACCTGCTCGACGTGATCCTCCGCGATGGGGCGGTGCTCCGCGCTGACGTCATCATCTCCGTCGCCGACATCCCGCTCGTCGGACTCAAGCTAACCGCCGCGCTCGCCGGCATGGAGACGATGACGGACTACGGCCTGTTCGAGGAGTGGGATACGGAGCGGCGGGCGGCGGCAACTGCGAGACGGCAGTACGGCCACCGGGAAAACCGGCGACTGGAGTCCGCCACCCGCCCGGACCAGTAGGCGTCGAGCGAACCCGCGAGCCGAGCGGTCCGGCCGTCAGCTCGCTCGAGGAACTATCCACATCGGACGCGCCCCCGCCTGTGGGGGCGGGCGGTCAGGCGAACTCGGGGCGCTCTTTGGTGACCTGAACGTCGCCGGTGACGCTCGTGCGCTCGCCACCCTCGCTGTAGGTGTAGCGGCCCTCGCCGCTGCAGAGCGTACACTCGTACTGCTCGGTGATCTCGTTGATCATCTCCCCGTCTTCGAAGTAGACGCGGCTCTGGGTGATCTGCAGGAACTGGGCGGTCTCGCAGTTGGTGCATTCGATCATGCTCGAAGCGTTGGCGTCTCGGGATGTAGTTATCCGGCTTGTAACCTGCGGCGGGGATAATCTATGGCTGAATTAACGGGACGGCCCCGTTTACCACCCCGGCGACCACCCCCGGAACGAACCCGAACGGATCGGGAGCAACCGGGAGGGTGGATACGGAGCGAATAACCGCCAGACTGCGGCCCGATCGTCGGTGCGCTATAGGTGCCGATTAAGCACTGACAACCGCGACTCGAGGAGGGGTTTCGAACCGGTTACTCGAGCGAACGCACCGCCTTCCCGCCGCGATCGGCGGTCGCCTTCACCGGCGGTCGGTTCACACTCGAGTGTCCGGCGTCTCGGCCGACGGTCGGCCACTTCGACGCCGACCGGATGCCAAGACCGGGCGTCGAGCCCCGACGTGGCCGGCCCGTCGAGGGCGGAGGACGGTTCCGTGGCACGTCGACGGGGACGCCCGGCGGACTGCCCGACCGCCCGGACGTCACCGTTCACGACAGTTCAACAGCGTTCTCGGTTTATGCGAACTGTTACTCAGGTCGATAGGACGTCTCGAGTGAACGTCGACCGCCGGCTTCGAGCACGCCGCCGCCTGCCGCCATCCCTGACGCTTTGGTCGTCCGGGCCGAACGCCCGCTATGGCGATCACACTGTACGAACTCGAGGGCTGTCCGTTCTGCGAGGACGTCGCGGACGAACTCACCGAGGTCGGCGTCGAGTACGAGAGCGTCTGGGTCGACGCGCCCCACTCCGAACGCGACGAGGTCAAGCGCGTCTCCGGCCAGCGGGGCGTCCCCGTGCTCGTCGACGAGGACCGCGGCGTCACGATGGCCGAATCGGCGAACATTCTCGAGTACGTCGAGCGGACGCTGTCGTAGCGTCACATCGCTCGAAGTCGCCGTCGTCCGCGAGTAGGGGCTCGCTCGCGCCGTATAACGGCACCCTATCGCAGACGCGAGTTCGACGTGCTGGCGGCGTAGCATTGCAGTACAGACTATTGGGCCGACCATTGCAGATGTTTTCGAGGGGCTAACCCCGACCAGCACCTCCATAACAAAGGACCCGTCTCTCCTGGGTGTTACCTGCGGGGACGCAACGCCCCGTCGGGTACGGCCCGGCCCAGACCACGACGCGCTACCGGCCGATTGCCGGACGTTCGTGCCCGGATTGCTCGGAAGTGGACTCGCCCCCGCTTCGAGTTAGCTCATGTCTCTCATGCCAGGGCGGGCTCCCGCCCCCGCCCGGGTTTCCACGCACATCACAGTCACAACGCGGTCGGTAGTCGTCCCCATCTTACGCCGTGATTCATCGGAGAGACTTAGACAAACGCGATCTACGAACACGGCGTATCTGCTGAACTGATTGTACGCACACTATACTGGTACGGCAACTACATCCATCAGCAGAGATATGAATCCGATCGGTCCGGTACACAGTGTTGGTGAACTGGTTAGTCGCTGTTGCTGATACCCGTCGTTTCCGTGAGTATTTACGACACGTGTTGACACAGCCACCTCTATCGAGTCCTCCCGACTAAACAGTGTCTGAACCGGTTATACGGCGTAGTTAGGGGAATGTCCCTCCGTAGGGATCATACTCACACGAATCACTTGTCCCGTCTACAGTCCGAATAATAGATTTTTACCGAAAAGAGAACGAGCGACGATTGACCGTTGCGAAGCGGAATAAACAATTTATAATCGAAATGGCAGTACCAGTTTAAACAGAGAGACGACGGTGTGTTCTACTGCGGGGCATGAGCATACGTAACATACTCGTCGTGGTTATCGCAGTGGCGGTGCTGTGCTCGAGCGCAGCTGCAGTAGCTGGCGCACCGGCTGCCACAGTAGACGAGCACGACGATGACGATCAGACAGAACCGACCGACATGCACGATGACTCCCTCACCATCGAGCATGCAACCATTATTGCCGTTGTAGAAGGCCTTGAAACCGAAGGCCTTGAAGATCCGGGTGACGAGAACGGCGTCGACGACAACGACGCCGATGAGAACGATGTCGGCGTCGACGACAACGATGTCGATGACAACGACGTCGACGAGAACGGACCTGCCTTTGAGGGTGAGATCCACGTAACCATCGAACAGCCGACCATCGTCGAACTCGACCACCTCGATGACGAACCCGTCGAGGAAGATCCCGTCGATGACAACGACGTCGACGACGACACCGTCGATGAAAACGACGACTACGATGACAACGATGTCGATGAAAACGACGACTACGATGACAACGATGTCGACGAGAACGACGTCGACGACAACGATGTCGGCGTCGACGACAACGACGAGATAGACGACGAGCCCGTCGATGAGGAACGGCTCGAGGTGACCATCGAACAGGCGACAATCTTCGTCATCGAACTCGACGGACCCGAGGACGTGCCAGTCGATGAAGAGCCGGCTGACGACGACGCCGTCGATGAAAATGACGACTACGATGACAACGACGTTGACGAGGACGTCGACGACAACGATGTCGACGAGAACGACGTTGACGAAGACGACGACTACAACGACGTCGACGAGAACGATGTCGACGAGAACGACGCCAATGACGATGACGTCGGCGTCGACGACAACGACGAGGTAGACGACGAACCCGTCGATGAGGAACGGCTCGAGGTGACCATCCAGCAGGCGACCATCTTCGTCCTCGTCGATCACGTCGATGACGAACCCGTCGAGGAAGATCCCGTCGATGACAACGACGTTGACGATGACACCGTCGATGAAAACGACGTTGACGATGACACCGTCAATGAAAACGACGTTGACGATGACAACGATGTCGACGAGAACGACGTTGACGACGACGCCGTCGACGAAAACGACGTTGACGATGACAACGATGTCGACGAGAACGACGTCGACGACAACGATGTCGGCGTCGACGACAACGACGAGATAGACGACGAGCCCGTCGATGAGGAACGGCTCGAGGTGACCATCCAGCAGGCGACCATCTTCGTCCTCGTCGATCACGTCGATGACGAACCCGTCGAGGAAGATCCGGTCGATGAAGAGCCGGTCGATGAAGAGCCGGTTGAGGACGACGCCGTCGACGAAGACGACGACTACGATGACAACGACGTCGGCGAAGACGGCGAGGACACGAACTGTTAGAACGAGTTCATCCGCTCCTCGAAACATCACTCATTTTTCACGATCCGTCCACGCTGTCGACCGCGGGCCGGATTGCGCCGTCCGCGACCGGGGGACAGCCGCAGTCTTCAAGCCGCTGGCTTCGAACCTGGGGGTATGCGACTCGAGGAGTACTGGGGAGTCGGCCCGAAGACGCGCGAGACGCTCGTCGACGAACTGGGCGCCGAGCGGGCGGCCGCGGCGATCGAGAGCGGCGACGTCAGGGCGCTGTCCGAGGCCGGCTTACCCCGCGGGCGGGCGACGCGCATCCTGCGCCGGGCGACCGGGGGCGCGGGGATGGAACTGCTGGCGACGAGCGACGCCAGGGCGGCGTACAAGGAGGTGCTCGACCTCGTCGTCGATCACGCGGTGACGGAGCGCGCGGCCGACCGTATTCGGGTGCTCACCCCCCTGACGAGCCGCGAGGCGATGGACGACCGACTCGACGCCGTGCTGGCGACCGGGGACGCCTGGGCGACGCTCGCGGACGACGACCGGGAGGCCGTGCTCGCGGCGTACGAGCGCTACGACGAGCGCGACGGGAGCGAGCGCGCCGCCGTCGAGGCCGCGCTGGCCCTGCTCGAGGCGGACGTCGCCGCCGGCCCCTTCGAGACGATCGCGACGCTCGAGCGAGACCGCCTCGAAGCCGCCGCTGGCGCCCTGGCGGCGCTCGAGGGCGGTCGCGTCCGCGAGGGAGCCGACGACGAACTCGACCGCCTGCGGGAGGGGCTGGGAACGGTCGAGGACATGGACGCGAACGCCCTCGACGTGATCGAGGAGCTCCGCTCGGACGGCGTTCGGGACACCGGCGAGTTCCGCGAGGCGTTCGAGGATCACGTCCTGTCGGAGAGCCGCGTGACGGTCGACCAGGTCCGCGACGCGATGCCGGCGGACGCGGCGGACGCGACCGACTTCGTCGGCGGCACGCTCCGGAACCTCCGGGCGGGCCTGACGGAGGCGGTCGACGAGCGCGAGGAGACGGTCGCAGCCGAGTTCGAGGCGACCCTCGAGGAGAGCCGCGACGCCGTCGAGAGCGCGGTCGCCGCTGTCGACGAGATCGCGTTGCACCTCTCGCTGGCCCGGTTCGCGCTGGCGTACGACTGTACCCGGCCGACGTTCGTCGACGGAGAGGCGGCGGCCGTCTCCGTCGTCGACGCGCGCAACCTCGCTATCGCCGCCAGGGGCGAGGAGTCGGTTCAGCCGGTCACCTACGCGCTGGGCGAGCACGCGGTCGACGGGGGGGCCGTCGCCGACGCGGCGGCCGACCTCGAGACCCTGCCGGGCGAAGAGCGGGTCGCGGTGTTGACGGGGGCCAACAGCGGCGGGAAGACGACGCTGCTCGAGACGCTGTGTCAGGTCGTGTTGCTGGCGACGATGGGGCTGCCGGTGCCCGCCCGGTCGGCGGAGGTAACGCCGGTCGACTCGCTGGTGTTTCACCGACGGCACGCCAGCTTCAACGCGGGCGTCCTCGAGTCGACGCTGCGCTCGATCGTTCCACCGCTGGCGGACGGCGGGCGGACCCTGATGCTCGTCGACGAGTTCGAGGCGATCACCGAACCCGGCAGCGCCGCCGACTTGCTCCACGGGCTCGTGACCCTCTCGGTCGAACGGGAGGCCCTGGGCGTGTTCGTCACCCACCTCGCGGACGACCTCGAGCCGCTTCCCCCCGAAGCACGGGTGGACGGCATCTTCGCCGAGGGGCTGAGCCCGGAGCTCGAGTTGCTCGTCGACTACCAGCCCCGATTCGAGACGGTCGGGCGGTCGACGCCGGAGTTCATCGTCTCGCGGCTGATGGCGAACGCGACCGACCGGACCGAGCGCGCGGGCTTCGAGACGCTCGCGGCGGCGGTCGGTCACGAGGTCGTCCAGCGGACGCTCGCCGACGCCCGCTGGAGCGACTGAGCACTCTCATCGTCGGCGCTCGTCGTCTCGCCGGCCCGGTGGTTCGTACGTGTAGCAGTAGCCGTTCAGCTCGTCCCGAACGCGGTTCTCGAGGTACGCCCTCGCGGTTTCCCTCGAGAGCGCCCCGGCGTCGACGACGTCGGCCAGGACGTCCGTCGTCACGCGCAGCCAGTTCCGCAGCTCTCGCTCGGGGGTTCCGGGGGTGACCTCGACGATGACGCCGCGGGGCCGTCGCCGAGCGTCGTCGATCGCGGTGTGGAGCTCGAGAGAGGCGACGAGGTACGTCGTGACGTCGAAGCCGCCGGAGACGAGGTAGAGCGCCTCGTACGTCCGCGGGTCGAGGTGCTCCGCGAGAAGCGCCCCGGGGGAGACGCCGTCCGCCATCAGATCCGGTTCGACCGCGCCGCTGGCCAGCGGCGTCGACGCGGTGAGACGCCACGCCAGGGCGAAGCGATCCGCCCCCCAGTGGCTGTACCGCAGGTCGTACCGCCCGTCCGGGCGCCGGTAGGCGACGAGCGCTCTATGCCCCATCGGTCGCTCGTGAGGGGGTGTGGTGGTCGACGCTCGAGCGGACCCGACGGCGGCTTCGACGTGGAGACATCACCGGGGTTCGCCGCGGGTTCGTACTTGAACGTACGTACGCGTGTTCGCCGACGGATCGCCGAAAGCGCAAGGTCGAAACCCCTCCCGGCCGTACCATCGGCCGAATGCGCTACGACGCAGTCGTCTTCGACAACGACGGCGTACTGACGACGCCGACGCGCCACGAAGCCCTCCGCCGGGCGATGCGCGCGGCCTACGACGAAGTCGGCGTCTCGACGCCGACCGACGACCACATCGAGACGCTGATGCGTCCGGACGTCTCCTCGCTGCGCGGTCTCGCGAACGAACACGGCGTCGACGTGGAGACGCTCTGGGCGGCCCGCGAGCGGGCCGCGATCGACGCCCAGCTCACGGAGCTCCGGGAGGGGCGAAAGACGCTGTACGACGACGTTTCGACGCTCGAGTCGCTCTCCCGACCGCGGGCGATCGTGAGCAACAATCAGCACGAGACGATCGAGAACATCGTCGACCACTTCGACCTCGAGGGCTTCGACCCGTGGTACGGCCGAGAGCCCACGCTCGAGGGGATCGAACGGAAGAAGCCGGCGCCGCACTACCTCGAGCGGACGATCGACGAGATGGGCGCGACGGAGCCGCTGTACGTCGGGGACAGCTGGGTCGACGTCGCCGTCGCCGACGCGCTCGGCATCGACTCGGCGTTCATCCGCCGGGACCACCGCGACGGCTACGACCTCGGCCGCTACGACGTCGAGCCCGACTACGAGATCGAGACGCTCGGCGAACTGGGAGAACTGTAAGCGCCGGCCCCCGCCGGCTTCGATGGGGACGTCAGACCGTCGCGTCCACTCTGGCCTCGGCGCGCTCTCTGACGGCGCCGTTCATCGCTTCGAACCCGCGCCGGATGCGGTCCCTGTCGAGCAGGACGGGGACGAGGGCGCCCCGGAAGGTTTCGCGCTGGAGCAGCCGAGTGCGATCGCCGTCCCCGATCGGCTCGAGGCGGAACTCGTGGTAGCCGTCGAACGCGAACGGCACGACGAGCCGGCCGAGCCAGGCCAGCCGGCGGTTCTCCTCGGCGACGACGACCTCCGGTCTGAACGTCATTCCGCGAGCGCCCGGCGGCTCGATCCTGATCTCGAGGCGCTCGCCCCTGATCGGAACCCCCTCGATCGACCGAACGAACGGGTTCCACTCGGGGTACGTGTCGAACTCGAGGAGCACCTCCCAGACGACCTCGGGTGGCGCATCGATCTCCTCGAACGACTCGACCTGGTGCATGCTACACACTGACGCACTCGAGGACAAAGCGTGTGTCGGTGTCGTCACCGTCGGCACCGGCGAGCGATCGACCCCCAAAACCCCATTACCGATGCAACCGGAGTGAGAACCGTGTCCCCCTCGCGCGGCGTCTCCAGACGGAGCTTCGTCCGCAGCGCCGTGGCGATCGGCGGCGCGAGCGCGCTCGCCGCCTGTCTCGAGCGCGAGGGAAACGGTGATCTCGACCTCCCCCGGTCCGACGTCGATCCGGCCGATCTCCCCGAACGCCAGCACGCCTGGAACGACCACGTGCTCGAAGACGAGCACGGCAACGCCCTGGCGCCCGAACACAACGTGTTGTTACACCTCGAGTACCAGGGCGACGAGCCGACCGACGACGAGCGCGGCCGGCTCGAGGACGGCTTCGAGACGCTCGAGCGGGCCTACGAGCGCGGCAGCGACGGACTCGCCTTCACCGTCGGCTACGGACCGGCGTACTTCGACCGCTTCGAGGGGGAGCTACCGGACGCCGCGGCGCTGCCCGAACCCGAGGCGCTCACGCCCCACGAGGACCCCGAACTCGACGCCTACGACGGGCTGATCCACCTCGCCAGCAACCACGCGTCGGTGGTGCTGAGCGCCGAGGAGGCGCTGCGAGGGGAGCTCGAGGAACTCAACGGGCGTCCGGTCGGGGGCACCCTCGAGGGGCTCTTCGAGGTGGCCGACCGGCGGACGGGATTCGTCGGTGAGGGGCTGCCGGCGGAAAACCAGGAGGACGTCCGGGGGATTCCGGAGACGGAGCCCGTACCCGACGACGCGCCGCTGTTTATGGGGTTCAAGTCCGGCTTCCGCAAGAACCAGGCCGACGAGGATCGCGTCACCATCGCGGAGGGGCCCTTCGAGGGCGGGACGACGACGCAGCTCTCGCACATTCGACTCCACCTGGAGCAGTGGTACGAACAGGACAGCCGCGACCAGCGCGTGAGCAAGATGTTCTGTCCGGTCCACGCGGACGAAGACCGCGTCGAGGAGGCCGGACACAACATGGGCGACTCGAGCGGGCTCGACGACTGTCAGGACACCGTCGAGGAGGACGCCCGCACCAGGGGGGTCGTCGGCCACGCCCAGAAGGCCGCCCGCGAGGACGGCGAGCCGATCATCCTCCGACGGGACTTCAACTCGACCGACGACGGCGAGGCGGGCGTCCACTTCCTCTCCCACCAGCGCTCGATCGCCGACTTCGTGGCGACGCGGACGGCGATGACCGGCTCCGACCTCCCGGTGCCACGGGCCAACAGCGGCATCCGCCAGTACGTGACGGTTCGCCGGCGGGCGAACTACCTCGTGCCACCCCGGCGCCACCGGTCGCTGCCGGTTCCGAACCCCGAGTGAGCGCCGGCCCGCACACGAGCCGTCAGATCCCGGCACCGGTTCTTTGTCCGCGGGCGTGGTCGAGCCGGTATGACACGCGTGGCGATCACCGGTGCCTCCGGCAACGTCGGTCGAGAGGCGATCGAAGCGCTCTCCGAGCACGACCTCACCCTGTTTTCACACAGCGAGCACGGGGACCTCGACACGACGGTCCTCGAGATCGCCGACCGCGAGGCGTTCGTCGACGCCCTCGAGGGCCAGGACGTCCTGCTCCACCTCGCGGCGAATCCCTCGCCGGAGGCCGAATGGGACGACCTCGAGGACCCGAACGTCACCGGCGTCTACAACGCCTACGAGGCGGCGGTTCGAAACGACCTCGAGCGGGTGATCTTCGCGAGTTCGAACCACGCGGTGAACATGGGGAACGTGACGTCCCCGACCAGACCGGAGTCGACGGTCGGTCAGCCGACGGTCACCAGACCCGACGATTCGCCCGACCCCGACAGCTACTACGGCGTCTCGAAGGTCCTCGGCGAGGCGATGGGCGACTACTACGCCAGCAGACACGGCCTCGAGGTGATCTCCCTCCGGATCGGGTGGTTGCTCTCGCGGGACGACCTCCGGGAGACGTGCGCCGAGCGCGACGGCCCCGGCGAGCGCTACGCCCGCGCGATGTGGCTCAGCCCCGACGACTGCCGGCGGCTGCTCGCGCGCTGTGTCGAGGCGACGCTCCCCGAAACTTGCCTCACCGCTCACGGCATCTCGGCCAACGCGGAGCGCTTCCTCTCGCTGACCGAGACGATGCTCGCGCTCGGCTACCGCCCGCGGGACGACGCGGAGCGCGTCCTCGGAGAGGACGGGGACGGCCGCACGGGCCTCGAGTCGCCGTGACGTCGTGACCGCAGCCGCTTCGCCGTTCGTTCAGTCGGTTTCGAACGGTGCGCCGTCCGCCCGGGCGAACCGGTCGAGCTGACAGGCCGCGTACAGCCCCGACGCGGGTCGAAACGATCTGTCCGTCACGGTCCAGTCCTCGTACTCCCTGTCGTACGTGACCGCCTCGTAGAACACCGGCGCCTGGCCGTAGGTGCCGCCGGATTCCTCCGCCAGCGGTATCCAGCGCTCCCCGCCGACTTCGGCGGCGTGCCACCGCTGGGCCCGCTGGAGCCGCGATCCGGTGATCGTCTCCTCGACGAACCGCGGTGCGACCTCCTCGACAGTTCCGGACAGTGCCTCGAACGCTCCGGCGGCGGTCAGCCCGCCGACGATGTCCCCCGCATCGCGCGTCGTGAGAGCGAGGGTCATCTCGCGGCGACCGTCCTCGAACGTTCCGAGGTCGTCGTTCCAGTACTCCTCGAACAGCACCGCGAGGACGTCTTCGGCGACGTCGGCGTCGGTTCCCAGCGCCCTGCTGGCCCGCTCGAGCCCCTGGCCGACCGCTGCCTGAACCGCCGCCCGGTGTTCCGCCTCCTGCGTCTCGACCCGGCCGTCGTCGGTGCGCTCTGCGACGGCGTCGACGAGCGCCGCGGCGAGGTCCGCGACCTCCTCGAGCGCGTCGTCCGCAGCCGCGAACGCGTCGTTTCCCTCGGTGGCGGCGGCGTACGCCGCGAGTGCGGCGAGCACCGTTCCGAGCGCCCCGACTCCCCCCCGGTCGACGACGGTCGGGGCGTCGAACTCCTCGACGATCGTTCGGGCGGTCGCCGAGGCGAGGGTCGCGGTCGCCTCGCGGTCGAACTCCGGGCTCCCCGCTGTCGCGGCGTCGGAGAGCGTCCAGAGCGTCGCCGCGTACGCCCGCGGCTCCGGCGCCTCCGCGGCGACGCGCTCGTCGGTTTCGGGGTAGTACTCACCGACCAGCGAGAGCCGGTCGTCGTTCTCCTCCGCGAGGTTTCGGAGGACGCCGTCGGGGCCGAACGCGTACGCGAGCCCCCACCAGCTCGCCAGCTCGTACAGCGCCCCCAGAAACGCCGCCTCGGCCTCGCTTTCCCGTTCGGGCGCGCCGAACGCCCGCAGCGACCGAGCGAGCAGCAAGGAGGCGCGAACGGCCCAGGCGACTCCCTCGGGCTCGAGCCGGTGATCCCACGACCACTCCCAGACCAGCGTCGGCGCGACCGGCCGCGGCTCGAACGTCGGTCGGGTGCCGTACAGCGGCTCGCCCGTCGCGTCGGGCGCGATCGTGATCGACGTCAGCCCGCCGATCGGCGGGCGATCGAGTTCCGCGCCCTCGCGGAGCCCGTCCACGAGGTCGGGAAACGACGCTCGCTCGGCTCCCGGGGGGTATTCGACGCCGGCACCGCTCCACAGCACGCTCTCGACGTTGTACCTGGCGTACCAGTAGGCGGTCTCGCGGGCCTCCGCGATGCCGTACTCGGACGGTTCCTGGGCTCGACCGCGGCCGCTGGGTCCGGCGAGCCAGAGCGCCCCCGCGCCGACGCTCGCCGTCGCCCTGAGAACCGCCCGCCTGCTCGAGTCCGTGAGCCCCCCGCCCGTCCCGTCGAAGCGCGTCATCTCGCTCGAGCGCTCGGTCTCCGCCCGGATAAACCGACAGCGTCGTTCTCGCCGGTTCCTCGGCGAAACCCTCGACTGCCCCGGAGTCGACGGCGGTTACCCGCTGGCGAACGTCGTAATCCGGTATTGCTCTCCGAACTCGTCGCTCGCGTCCGCCGGTTGCGATTTCGCGGCCTCTCCTGCGGCTCCGGCCTCGCGACCGTCAGTCGTCGTTCGCGGCGGCGAGGGCCGCCGGTCGGTCGCCCGGAAGCTCGTCGCGACCGTGTGGCGCTTCGAAGTCGAGGTCTGGTCCGCGGGCGACGATCCGGTGGGGGTTGACGCTCGGGTGGGTCGTGTAGTAGTGTTCCTTGATGTGGTCCATGTTCACCGTCCGGGCGACGCCGGGCGTCTGGTAGAGGTCGCGCAGGTGCGGCCACAGGTTGTCGTACTCGCGGATCAGCTTTCGGTTGCACATGAAGTGGGTGTGGTAGACGCTGTCGAACCGCACGAGCGTGGTGAACATCGCGAGATCCGCCTCGGTGAGCCGGTCGCCCGCGAGGTAGCGCCGGTCGGCCAGGACGTCGTTCCAGCGCTCGAGCGCCGAGAAGAGGTCGTCGACCGCCTCGTCGTAGGGCGCCTGCTCGGTGGCGAACCCCGCCCGGTAGACGCCGTTGTTGATCGGCTCGTAGATCTCGTCGAGGATTCGGTCGACCTCCTCCCGGTAGCCCTCGGGGTAGAGATCGACGTCCCGCCCGGCGACCTCTTCGAACCCGGTGTCGAGCATCCGCATGATCTCCCGGGACTCGTTGTTGACGATGGTGTCCTCCCGGGTGTCCCAGAGGACGGGCACCGTCACGCGACCGGTGACCGCCGGGTCCGCCCGAACGTAGAGCTCGCGGAGGTAGTCGACCCCGTGGACGCGGTCGCGGGTGCAGCCGTCCTTCTCGGGGGTGAACTGCCAGCCGTCCTCGTCGCGGTAGGGATCGACCACGGAGACGCCGATCGCGTCCTCGAGTCCCTTCAGCGACCGCGTCAGGAGGGTTCGGTGAGCCCACGGGCAGGCGAAGGAGACGTACAGGTGGTACCGACCCGCTTCGGGCTGGAACTCGGCGCCGGGGTCGTCGCGGACCCGCTCTCGAAAGGTGGTCTCCTGGCGCTGGAACGAGCCGTCGTCGTCGGCGTACTCGTCCGCGTCGGTTCGCCACTCGCCGTCGACGAGCATGTTCATACCCCCTCTACACGACGCACACGTAAAGCGATCCGCTAACATCCGTGTTACCGACACCCGCCGGCCGCACAGGCAACCGGTTCCGCCCGCTCAGACGACCACGCTCGTCACCCAGTAAACCGCCACGAGTCCGATCAGTGCCCCGCCCTCGAGTCGCGTCAGTCGGCGGCCCGTCGCGAGGAGAACCGCCGTAACCGCTGTCAGGACGACGAGCCACGCGAATCCGGCGATCGCCTCCGAACCAACGGCGAGCGGGTGGACCAGCGCGGCTACACCGAGGACGCCGAGGAGATTGAACACGTTCGAGCCGATCACGTTGCCCGCGGCGATGGCGACCTCGCCGCGACGGGCGGCGACGAGCGAGGTCGCGAGTTCGGGAAGCGACGTTCCAGCGGCGACGATGGTGACGCCGATCGTCCACTCCGAAAGCCCGCCGCGGCGAGCAAGCGTCGTCGCGGAGTCGACCAGGAGATGGCCGCCCACGACGACGAGGCCCACGCCGACCAGCACTCGAAGAACGTCGAGCCACGAGGCCGAGCAGAACTCGCCGGCGTCGGTTTCCGTCTCGGATGCGGGCTCGCCGGTACCGGTATCAGCGCCGCTCGAGCGGCGGGCATCGACGAACAGGCCACCGACGTACGCGAGCAACAGCCCGGTGAGTACGAGACCCTCGAGCGTCGAAACCGCCAGGTTCCACAGCGCCGCGAGCGCGATCAGGGTCGCTGCGCCCATCGCGACGGCGTCCCTGCGAACGAGCGATTCCGAGACGCGAAACGGGCGGATGACGGCGACGGCACCGAGAATGACCCCCAGGTTGAACACGTTCGAACCGACGACGTTGCCGACGGAGACGGCCGGCCGACCGCCGAGGGCGGCCTCGAGCGTGACCGCGAACTCCGGGGCGGAGGTGCCGAAGGCGACGACGGTCAGTCCGATCACGAGCGACGAGACGCCGGCCGCGCCGGCGAGGCGGGCGGCCCCCGTCACGAGGACGCGAGCGCCCACCCAGAGCAGCGCGGTGGAGACCAGAAGAGTGGCGAGGTCGCCGACCGGAGTCATCAGTCGCCGTACACCCCCGGCACACAAAAGTGCCGGTCCGACGGCGGAGGCGAGGCCGGTGGCCGTGGCCGGGCGAGTCGATCGGCGATCCACGTGTCTTTAAGCGATTCAGACGAGGACTCGAGGTATGGGCGAGGACGAGCGACACCGACAGAGCCGGCTGTTCACCGACGACGACGGCGGGTTCGACGCCGACCGCGCTCGAGACGAGTCGCTGCCGGTCGAGGACGGCGAGGTGATCGATACGACCGACCTCGCCGACCACCAGACGTACCTCGAGGGACGCGGGATCTACGACGAGCGAAACCGGGTCAACGACCTCACGGGTCGGGAGTGGAAGTTCGCCACGAAGTCCGTGATCGCCGACCGGTATCCGCCGGACGTCCAGCACGACCTGCGGAGCGAACACGGCGGCCAGAAGCCGCCGCGGCTGTGTGCCGACCTCATCGGACGGTTCAGCAAGGCCGGCGACACCGTCCTCGACCCGTTCGCGGGCGTCGGCGGCACCCTGCTGGGCGCGAGTTTCTGCGAACACGAGGGGACCGGACGCCGCGAGGCGATCGGGTTCGAGCGAACCGAGCGGTGGATCGAGATCTACGAGACCGTTCTCGAGCGCGAGAACGCCGAACGGCGCGCACGCGGCGAGGCGCCGCTGGCCCGCCAGGAGATGCGCCACGGCGACTGTGCGGAGCTGATCGAGGAGTTGCCGGCGAACTCGGCGGACCTCCTGCTGACCGACGTCCCCTACTGGCACATGGACGAACTCGAGCAGACGCGAAACAGGCGGGCGGTGCGCGAGAGCAAACTCGGCTCCTTCGAGGCGGGAGACGACGCCGAGTCGGCGGCGGACGAGAACGAGCGCACGCAGACGAAAGCCGAGTGGCTCGCGGACATGGCCGAGAAGTTCGACCGGTTCGCGGACGCCGTCGTCCCCGGCGGCCACGTCGTCGTCTTCATCGGGGATATGTACCGGGAGCAGTCCTACGAGTTCCTCTCGGCGGAGTTGGCCCGGGCGCTCGAGGACGGTGCGCCCGTAACGCTGGCGGCGAACCTGATCTGGTACGACCCGCTGAAGGATCTCCACGTCTACGGCTACCCGTTCTCGTTCGTCCCGTCGATGGTCCATCAGAACGTACTCGTGTTCCGAACTGACAGCGACGAGTGACAGTCACTCGGTCGGAGAGGCGCCTCCGTCACACGCCCGTCTGACGCGGTTTTATAACACCCTGGTCCGATGACTGAACCGGGCGCGCACTGTAATACCATCGGTACTCAGTTCCCATCCTTCCCCCCTGCGCGCCTGACACACCACTCACAGTTCACTCCTTCGAGCGGTTGTTCGGACGGTACGACGTGGAACGAGGCGTCACCCGTTCGGAGACTGCAGCGCCACGCGGACGTCGGCGGACTGGTCGCTCTCGGTGACGAGCGCGACCTCGTCGCCGACGGCGAGTTCGGTCCCCGGCAGCGGAATCGTCAGCGGCTCGTGGGGCCGTCCGTGGGCGTAGATTCGCGCGCTGGGCGGGAGGTCGAGTTCGCTGATCCGCTTGCCCGCGGCCGGCGACCCCTCGTCGATCTCGAGCACCGTCAGCTGGAGGTTCGCCGCGAGGTCGGCGACCACGTTGAAGTCCCCGCCGAGCATCGCGGTTTTCGCCCCCGCCGCGCCGAGGCGTTCGGGGTAGATGATCTCGTCGACGTCCTCGGCGTACTTCTCGTAGATGTCCTCCCGGTAGTCCTCGTCGATCCGCAACACGGTCCGACAGTCGTGGTGGGTGCCGACCATGCAGGCCGCGAAGTTGACGTTGAGGTCGGGCGTCAGCGCGCCGATGGCCGCCGCGTCTTCGATACCGGCCTCGAGGAGGATCTCCTCGTCGTCGCCGCTGCCCTCGTAGGCGTCGAACCTCTGTTGCTCGGCGCGTTCGACGCGCTCGGAGTCGTTGTCGACGACGACGACGTCGTGGCCCTCCTGGTCCAGAATACGTGCCGTTCGCGAGCCGACCCGGCCGTACCCCACGATAACAAACTTCATGCCAGAACGGTACGCGACCGGGGGACAAATACGTTGGTTTCGTCACACCGTCGACCGTACTCTCTCGAGCGTGACGTCGCTCGAGGCGGTCGTTCCTGCGACTGGCCCGACTCCGCCGTTCGAAGAACCACACGCGTGACGGTGCGGTCGAGATGGGGTATACACCTCTGTGTATAGATATTGCCAAAGACGGACGGGAACGTTTAAATCACCACTGTATCTATGCTCGAACGTCCAAGATGGGGTACTTCGAACTCGGGAAACACGATACCGACGTGCGGACGGAGACGATCGCGGGGATCACGACGTTCCTCGCGATGTCGTACATTATTCTGGTCAACCCGTTCATCCTGGCGGACGCGATAGAGATACCGGGATACGCGTACATCGAGGTCGTCCAGATGATCGCGATCGCGACGATCATCGCGTCGGTCGCGGCGATCGCCGTCATGGCGTTCTGGGCGAACCGGCCGTTCGGCCTGGCGCCGGGGATGGGGCTGAACGCGTTCTTCGCCTACACGGTCGTCATCGGGCTCGGCGTTCCCTGGCAGACGGCGCTCGCGGCCGTCTTCGTCGAGGGGATCATCTTTATTCTGATCACCGCCGTCGGCGCCCGCAAGTACGTCATCAGCCTCTTTCCGGAACCCGTCAAGTTCTCCGTCGGCGCCGGGATCGGGGTGTTCTTGCTGTTCATCGGCCTCCAGGAGATGGGAATCGTCGTCGGGGACGAGGCGGTGCTCGTCGAACTCGCGCCGATCGCCCAGTCGCCCGCCGCGCTGCTCGGGCTCGTCGGGCTCGTGGTGACGTTCATGCTGTGGGCGCGCGGGATCACCGGTTCGATCATCATCGGCATCCTCGGGACGGCGCTCGTCGGCTGGCTCGCCTGGCTGGCGAACCTCGTCAGCTCCCAGGAGGCGCTCCCCCAGGCGCTGGTCGACCAGGAGTCCGGCGAACTGAGCTTCGCCGCCGTCGCCTCCCCGCAGTACGACATCACGCCCCTGCTCGGGGCGTTCATCGAGGGGATGCGCGACATCGATCCGGTGACGTTCACCCTCGTCGTCTTCACGTTCTTCTTCGTCGACTTCTTCGACACCGCGGGGACGCTCATCGGCGTCTCGCAGTTCGGCGGCTTCCTCGACGAGGAGGGCGACCTTCCCGAGATGGAGAGGCCGCTGATGGCCGACGCGGTCGGAACCACCGTCGGCGCGATGGTCGGCACCTCGACGGTGACGACCTACATCGAGTCCTCGACCGGAATCGAGGAGGGCGGCCGAACCGGGCTCACCGCGCTGGTCGTCGGCGCGCTCTTCTTGGTGTCGTTGATCGCGATCCCGCTGATCGCGCTCATCCCCGCCTACGCCTCGTTCATCGCGCTGGTCGTCGTCGGAATCATCATGCTTCAGGGGGTCCTCGACGTCGACTGGAACGATCCCGCCTGGGCGGTTTCGGCCGGGCTCACGATCACGATCATGCCGCTCACCTACTCCATCGCGAACGGTCTGGCAGCCGGGATCATCGCCTACCCGCTGATCAAGAGCGCGATGGGCGAACACCGGGACGTCAGCCTCGGACAGTGGGCGATCGCCGCCGCGCTCGTCGGCTACTTCTACGTCTACACGAGCGGCATGCTCGGCTGACCGAAACCGGCAACACCGCCGAGAACCGCAGTTCTCATACGACGCCCGCTCGAAGCGCCTCCCATGTCCGAGATCACGTTCTACGAACTGCCCGGCTGTCCGTTCTGTACGAAAGTCCGCACGAAACTCGAGGAGCTCGACCTCGAGTACGAGTCCGTCGAAGTCCCCCGGTCGCACGCCGAGCGCACCGAGGTCGAGGCGCTAACCGGCCAGACCGGCGTTCCGGTCATCGTCGACGAGGAACACGGCGTCGACGGGATGGCAGAGAGCGACGACATCGTCGCCCACCTCGAGGAAGCGTACCAGTAGTCGCGTTGCTGCCGGGTCACTCGAGTTAGCGCCCTTCGATCGCGTTCGGGTCGGCCTCAGGCGGCCCGCTCCCGTTTGGAGCGCTCGCGGATGACCTCGCGGAGCTCCTCGGCGTTGCGCATCTCGGTGAGTTCGTCGCGCTCGACGAGCGCCGTGCCGTCGATCGACTCCCGGGAGGCCTTGTCGACGAAGTAGACCGACCGCGTGTGGGCGACGCGGCCGATCGAGCCCATGATCCGGGCGCGCTTTTCGGCCGCCTTCGTGAACTGGGAGTGGCCCGTGAGCACGACGTCCTCTTCGTCCTCTTCGTCCTCGCTGACGGCCTTGAACGGCGACCGGAGGGTCGGGTGGACCCTGAAGCCGGCGCGGGTCAGGATCGCGACGACCTCCTCGTCGTCGGGATCGGCGTCCGGATCTGCCGGCGTGGGGTCGCTCTCGTGGACCTCGTCTGCACCCTCGAGGACGTCGACCGGGCTCGTCAGCTCGGTGTCGAACAGCTCCTCTAGGGCCATCGCGACCTCGATCGAGGCGTTCATCCCGTCTTCGTACTTCGAGACGGTTCGCCGGGAGACGCCGAGTTCGCTCGCGAGTCGTCCGAGGCTCCACTCGCGCTGTTCGCGCTCGTCGGCGAGGATGTCGCCGTCGATGTTGACGTAGAGACCGCCGGGAGCCGCGTAGATCAGCGGCGGGATGTCCTCGATGAACAGGTTGTAGGCGGTGTCCGGGCTCAGGACGGGGACGCCGTGGCGGAAGTAGACGACGTCCGGTTTGAGGTCCTCGTCGCGGCTTCGCAGGCCGATCACGAGCGGCGTCGCCCGGAGGTAGGTGCCCAGCCGGCGCATCTCGTGGCCGGTCGCCTCGTTGAAGGCGTCGATGTTACCGAGGATCTTTACGAGCAGCAGGTTGTTCCGACGGCGGGCGGCGACGTCGAAACTCTTCGGTCGGATCGCACACCGGTCACTAACCGTAAACCCCGCGTCCTCGAGCATCGCGGTGACGTTTCCGACCAGTGCGGTCCGGGACATACGGTGAAGTAAGTGACTCCTGCTACAAAAGCGTTTCTCCGGCCGAGACGCCTGCAGTCTTGCGTTTTTTCGGGCTTCAAGGGGTATACTTATATACGTGTTTCGTCGCGCCGTCCCGAAACCCGTTACCCGTCCGACCGCCAACGGTGACGCGATGACGATCGTCGGAGTGGACGACACCGACTCCCGCGAGCGGGGAATGTGTACCACGTACGTCGCCGCGGAGATCGCGGACAGGCTCGCCGAGCGTGGCGACGTCGAGCGGCTGCTCCTCGTCCGCCTCAACCCCGCCGTCGAGTACAAAACTCGCGGCAACGCGGCGCTGGCGATTCACGCCGACTGCGACGCCGAGTTCGCGTTCGCGGTCGCTCGAGACGTCCTCGAGTCGCTGGCCGAGACCGCCGACGAGCGGACGAATCCGGGGCTCGTCGTCGCCGACCACCGGCCGACGGGCGCGCCCGACGCGGTCCGGGAGTTCGCCCGCCGAGCGGTTCGCGACCGCCTCGAGATCGACGAGGCCGAGGCGCTCGTCGCGGCGGCGGGTTACCGGAGCTGGGGGGCCGGCAACGGCCGCGGTCGTATCGGCGCGCTGGCGGCCGTCGGAAGCTGGCTCGCCGTCGACGACTGGACCTGGGAGTGTATCTCCTATCGGGAGCCGGGCCGGTGGGGGACGCCGCGGGAGGTCGACGCCCAGAGCGTCTTCGCCGCGGCCGACCAGCGGTATCCCGCGGTCTGGGACACGGTCGACCGCGGCGAGGGCGAACTGGTCTGCGTGCCACACACCCCGGGCCCGATCTTACACGGCATCCGCGGCGACGATCCGGACGCGGTCCGGGCGACGGCGGCCGCGATCGAGAGCGAACCCGTCGCGAGCCGACGGCTGTTCGCTACCAATCAGGGCACCGACGCGCACCTCCGGAACGGCGCGCTCCCCGCGCTCGAAGACGGCGGCGCCTATCGGGTCGACGGACGAGTCACGAGGGCGCCGGAAACCCGCCGCGGCGGCCACGTCTTCCTCGAGATCGGCGACGGGGGGACGCGCCTCGAGTGCGCGGCCTTCGAGCCGACCAAGCGGTTCCGCGACCGGGTTCGGGCGCTTCGGGAGGGCGACCGGCTCACGGTCTGTGGCGAGGTGTCGCGCGGGACGCTGAAACTCGAGAAGTTCGCCGTTCGCGACCTCGTCGCGACCGAGGGGGTGACGCCGACCTGCCAGGAGTGTGGGCGGACGATGGAGAGCGCCGGGCGCGACCAGGGCTACCGGTGTCGAGACTGTGATACGGCGGCCGCCGAGAAGGACCGGGTAGCGCTCGAGCGGGACCTCGAGCCGGGCTGGTACGAGGTGCCCCCGTGCGCCCGACGGCACATCGCGAAACCGCTGGTTCGGGGCGGGTTCGACGGTCCGACGCATCCGGAGCGGTAGTCCGTGGGGTGGTGTGCACCGCGACGACTACGGGAGGCTCACGCCGTGGCGGGTGAGAAACTGGCTGGCTTCCTTGATCTCGACGGGGCTGCCGATGATCCGGCAGTACCCCTCGCACTCCTCGAAAATCGTCACCATGAACTCGTCGTCGAGCTGCGCCTCGAGGCCGTTGATGGCCTCCTCGGGGAGAACGATCTGGGTGCTATCACGCAGCCGCGACGGATCAGGCATTACGGACGATCGAACGATGTGTATCCCGTCGTTTATGTGTGTCGAAGTCGCGCTGTGAGCGCCGTCTGGGGCGCCTCCGGTGGAACGCGACCGGAACGCGGTGACCCGCTGCCGGCGCATGGAAAGGGTTTTTCGATACGAACGGCAGAGTGTAGGTAAATGGGGCTCGAGGAGGAGATCCGGGAGATCGAAGACGAGATCGCCAGCACGCCCTACAACAAGTCGACGGAGGCCCACATCGGCCGCCTGAAGTCGAAGCTCGCCGAGAAGAAAGAGAAACTCGAGCGACAGTCCTCGGCGGGCGGCGGCACCGGCTACTCCGTCGAGAAGACCGGCGACGCGACGGTCGGGCTCGTGGGCTTTCCGAGCGTCGGCAAGTCCTCGCTGCTGAACGCGCTGACCAACGCCGAGAGCGAGACCGGCGAGTACGAGTTCACGACGCTCGACGTCAACCCCGGAATGTGCAAACACCGCGGCGCGAACATGCAGATCCTCGACGTCCCCGGACTGATCGAGGGGGCAGCCCTCGGCAAGGGTGACGGCAAACAGGTGCTGTCCGTGGTTCGCAACGCCGACCTGATCGTGTTCGTCCTCTCGGTGTTCGAAATCGAGCAGTACGACCGGCTGCAAGAGGAGCTGTACGACATCAACATCCGGGTCGACCAGCAGCCGCCGCGGGTGACCGTCCGCCCGAAGATCAAAGACGGGATCAAGATCACCTCGAGCGCCGACCAGGACTTAGACGAGGACACGATCAAGGAGGTGCTCCGGGACCAGGGCTACGTCAACGCCGACCTCAACCTGGGTGAGAAAGTCGACATCGACCGGCTCATCGACGGGCTGATGGAGAATCGGGAGTACATTCCCTCGATCATCTGCGTCAACAAGGTCGACCTCATCAACCCGGAGTACAAGGAGGAGGTCGACGCCCAGCTGGAGGAACGCGGACTCGACCCCGAGGAGGTGACGTTCATCAGCGCCGAGGCCGAGAAGGGCCTCGAGGCGCTCAAAGACCGAATGTGGGAGAACCTCGACCTGATCCGGGTGTACATGGACAAACCCGGCCGCGGCGTCGACTACGAGGAGCCGCTGATGCTCGAGCAGGGCGCGACCATCGAGGAGGCCGTCCAGAAACTCGGCGGCGAGTTCGAGGAGCGCTTTCGCTTCGCCCGCGTCTCGGGGCCGAGCGCGACCCACGACGAACAGCAGGTCGGTGACCAGCACGTCCTCGAGGACGAGGACGTCCTCAAGCTGATCCTGCGACGGTGACCGCGGACCAGCGACCGCCGGGAGGCGGTCGAACAGTCGAGGCGGGTGCCGGGGCGGTTCGAGCGCGGCGGCGGGCGATCCGCTGGCTGTTTCTCCTGTCGCCGCTGGTCGTTCCGTGGGTCGTGATCCGAACCGGGGAGACGACGCTGCTGTTTCCGTGGGGGACCCTCGTCGTCGAGAGCGGGCAGCTGACGCCGATCTGGACGTTTCTCGACCAGCCGGGGCCGACACCCGAACACATCGCTCGCTGGCCCCTCGGCGCGGCCTGCTACGCGTTCGCCCTGTGCTGGGCAGCGACCGCTCGATTCGGAGCCGATCAGCGGGTGACGGCGGGGCTGTTCGTCCTCGTCGCGATCGTCGTCGCCACGGTCTCGAGCGGGTTCGGCGTCGATCCGAACCGGACGGCGCTCCCGCTCGGCTCGGTTCACGCGCTCGGACTCGCCGCCTGGGTGTACCTCGGGGACTGAGACGGTCTGTTGTCCCGAGTTGCCGGCGCACCCGCGAACCGCTCCGGATGGCGGTTGAAGTGACGTTCAGCCGCCCGTCCGACGTTCGACGGTCCTTAAAACGGCAGTGACAACCCTTCGGCCTCGAGCGTCTCTCGAACGTCGGTGAGTTTGTCGGAGAGCGCCTCGAGTTCGTCGCACAGTCGGTCGTACTGCGAGGAGTTCTGCCGCCTCGATTCGGCGACGTACGCCTCGAGATCGCGCTTCTTCGACGCGAGTGCCAGCACGCGCTGGGTCTCCGGGTCGTAGACGGAGCGTCGACACAGCGCCTCGAGAAGGCTCTGGAACTCGTCGGGATCGGTGAGCGGCTTGACCTGGTAGAGATCGTACTCGACGTCGACCATCTCGAGGGTAGGCTCGTTCGCCGAGATCAGCGCGGTTCGACAGTCGTACCCGCTGTTTCGGATCTTCGTGACGATCTCTTCGCCGGAGCACCCCGGCATCTGGCGGTCGAGCACCGCGATATCGACGGTCTCGTCGAGCAGTTCCATCGCCTCGTCGCCGCAGTAGGCGGTTCGCGTCGTGTAGCGGTCTTCGACCCACTGTGCGTACACGTCGGTAAGCTGACGTTCGTCGTCTGCGATCAACACCGTCGGATCAGATAGCGGACACCCCCCAGAAGCCACAGCAGAGTCAGAGCGTTGATGAGATGATCCGTTCACTGCGGTCTAGCACGACGGCCGTTCAATAAAGGGCATCATCTCGTGCAGTTCCTTGCGGCACGTCCCGACCTGTTTAGACCGTTTATGCGGTGCAACTGTCGTCCAAGAGATGCTTGAATACGGGAAAACCGCCCGAGGGCTCCCGGGCCGCTGTGGTCCCACACCGGAGCGCCCGCGTGTCCGAAACCGTTCGTCGAACCCGTTCGTCGAACGGAACAGCCAACTCTTTCGCCTCGTAAACGACTTCCTACGGCCGTTCAGGGCCGGCGATTCTTCGCTACTCGCCCCGCGGGAGCGTGACTCTCGCGTGATCTGTCCGTGTTCTGCCGCCATCGCCGTCCACGGCGTCACGGGATCGACGCCCAACCTATCGTCGCTCGAGGAACACAGTTATGCGTCTCTTTGTGGATGCTGGTCACATGGCCGAGTTCGGGGTCCTTTCGCTCGTTCCGCCGTTGCTCGCGATCGTCCTCGCAATCGTCACGCGACGACCGATCCTGTCGATCTTCATCGGCGTCTGGTCGGGCGGCGTGATCTACACCGGCGGACTCGGTGTCGGACAGACGTTCGCCTGGATCACCGACTCGATCGCCGACGTGTTTCACGCCCAGATCCTGCTGTTCACGCTGTTGCTCGGCTCCGGCGTCGCGCTCATCTGGCGCCTCGGCGGCGCGATGGCGGTTCGGAACTGGGCGACGGCACGACTCGAGACCCAGCGCACCACCGGGTTAGTCACCTGGGCGCTGGGGCTCGCGATGTTCTTCGACGACTACGCCAACACGGCGATCGTCGGCAGTACGATGCGCGAGATCTCCGATCAGATGCGGATCTCCCGCGAGAAACTGTCGTACATCGTCGACTCGACGGCCGCGCCGGTCGCGACGATCATGCTCTCGAGCTGGGTCGCCTTTCAGCTGTCGATGATCGAAACGGGGTACGAGGGCCTGCTCGAGGACACCGACGCCGCCGAGGCCGACGTCCCCGGGGTGTTCGCGACGTTCGTCCAGTCGATCCCGTACAACACCTACGCGCTGCTCGCGATCGTCATGGTCGCGATCGTCGTCTTCACGCGCCGGGATTACGGCGAGATGCTCGACGCGGAACACCGCTCGTGGAAGACCGGGAAGGTGAGCCGGGACGACGCGACGCCGCTGCAGGAAGTCGAGGAGGACCTCGGCGATCCGATCGAGGACCGGCCGATGCTGCGGACGTTCTTTACCCCGGTCGTCGTGTTGATCGTCGTCACCCTCGCCGGGGCGTTCTGGACGGGGTACGAGGCCTGGCTCGCCGATCAGCAAGAGGAGGGCGCGACGACCTCGCTCGAGGCCGCGATGGGAGACGACGGCGCACTCCAGGTGCTCGTCGAGGTCGTCGGCGCCGGCGACTTCGCCGCGGCGCTCGTCTGGGGCTCGTTCGCGATGGTGCTCGCTGCGATCCTGATCGGGCTCGCCTACGGGCTGTTCGATCTCGGCGACGGCGTCGACACCGTCATGGACGGGTTCGGGATCATGCTCACCGCGGTGACGATCCTCGTACTCGCCTGGGCGATCAGCGCGGTCGCGGAGGATCTCGGCACCGGCGACTACGTCGCGGGCGCCGCCGGGGGCGTCGTCTCGCCCGAACTGCTTCCGATCGTCGTCCTGTTCGTCGCGGCGTTCGTCGCGTTCACGATGGGGTCGTCGTGGGCGACGATGGGGATCGTGACGCCGATCGCCATCCAGGTCGCCTACGAGCTCACCGGGACGTTCGAGCTGATGCCGATCGTCGTCGGAGCGGTGTTCTCCGGGGCGATTTTCGGCGACCACACCTCGCCGATCTCGGACACCTCGGTGCTCTCCTCGACGTTCACCGGCGCGGACCTGATCGACCACGTTCGGACGCAGTTTTACTACGCCGCGACGGTGATGCTGGTCGTCATGCTCTGTTACGCGCTCTACGGCTACCTCGGCGTGCCGCCGGCAGTTTTCCTGCCGCTCGGCGTGGCGCTGCTGGTCGGGCTCGTCTACGGCCTCTCGGAGCTCGACGCCCGCCGCAAGGGCGTCGATCCCGTCGCCTCCCGGACGGAGCCGAGCCAGCGCGCTCGAGCCGACCGCCCGTCCTCGCCCGGCGACGAGTGAGGCCGCGACGAGCCGCGCCTCCCGGTCGCGGTCACCGCCTCCGCTACCCTTTTGCCGCCGGCACGTGAGCTAGACGATCATGCACGCGATCCTCGACCACGTCATGATGCGCGTCGAAGACCTCGACGAATCCCTCGAGTGGTACACGACCCACCTCGGCTACGAGGAGAAGGGGCGCTGGGAGGCGGACACGTTCACGAACGTCTATCTCGCACCCGAGGACGTCCACGACGACGGTGCGCTGCTCGAGCTCACCTACAACCACGACGATCGCAGCTACGAGCTGGGCGACGCCTGGGGCCACATCGCCGTCCGCGTCCCCGAGGGTGAACTCGAGGACGCCTACCAGAAGCTCATGGACGAGGGCGTCGAGGACTACCGCGATCCCGAGTCCTGCGGGGGCCACTACGCGTTCGTGAAGGACCCCGACGGCCACGAGATCGAGATCGTCCAGCGCGACGAGGGCGCCCGCTGGTCGATCGACCACACGATGATCCGCGTCGAGGACGCCGACGAGGCGCTCGGTTTCTGGACCCGCAAGTTCGAGTACGAACACACCGGCCGCTGGGAGTCGGACACGTTCGCGAACTACTTCATGAAACCCGAGGACGCGGCCGACGAGGCGATGGCCGTCGAACTCACCTACAACTACGACGGCCGCAGCTACGAGCTGGGCGACGCCTGGGGCCACCTCTGCGTGCGCGCTGACGACCTCGAGGACGACTGGGAGACGCTGATGGAGCGCGAGGCCGAGGAGTACCGCGATCCGGACTCCTGCGACAACCGGTACGCGTTCACGAGAGATCAGGACGGTCACGAAATCGAGATCCTCGAGCGGGAGTAGACCGCGAGCGGTCTTTCGGTCCGGGTTCGTACGCGGGTCGGGATGGCCGATCGCCGCGATCGGAACGCTCACGTGAGCGAGCGCCGTAGACGCGAGCAGAGAGCGATGAGCCCGGAGATCCCCGACGACCACCCGATCGTCCTCTTCGACGGCGTCTGCAACCTCTGTAACGGCTTCGTGCAGTTTATCGTGCCTCGAGACCCCGAGGGACGGTTCCACTTCGCGTCGCTGCAGTCGGACGTCGGCCGGCAGCTGCTCGCCGAACACGACCTGCCGACGGACGAACTCGAGTCGATCGTGCTCATCGAGGGCGACGACTGTCACGTGAAGTCGGCGGCGGTCATCCGGATCGCCACGAAACTGGGCGGCATCTACCGGCTGCTCGGGCCCTGTCGGTTCCTTCCCCGACGCGTTCGCGACTGGGCGTACGAGTTCGTCGCCGCTCGGCGCTACCGGTGGTTCGGCGAGAAAGACCAGTGCATGATGCCGACCGGCGACGTGCGGACGCGGTTTCTCGAGTGAGCGGCGTCGGACCCGACCTCGACACCGTTCCCAGCTATCCTCCTTCGGAAATTACCTATAGTGGTGCGTCGTAGTCGGCGGCGACGCGGTCACGAACGCATGGACGACCGAATCGATACGCTCGTGGGCACGTACTGCGAAGACGGCGGGATCTGCCCGGAGACGCTCGAGCGCTGTGGCGAACAGTACCGAGCGCAGGGCCACCTGACCCGTCGACAGCTGTACGCGTTGGCCTACGAGGTGTCCGCGCGAAACGCCCACCTCGTCTTCGAGAACACGAACCGCGAGTGCGAGACCGTCACGACCAACGTCGCCTCGCTCGGCGACGACCTGTCGCGCGTGACGCTGTTGACCGGTCTCTCCGGATTCGAGACGACGACGGCGTCGTGTGTCCTGACGGGGCTCGATCCCGGGCGGTACGCGATCGCGGACGCGAGCGTCTGGGAGGGGCTGGTCAGCCTCGGTCGCGTACACGAATCGCGCGACCGCATCGGCCCGCGGGAGTACTGTCGACTGCTGGAACACGCCCGACGGATCGCGGCCGACGTCGATCGGCCGGTCGCCGACGTCGGGTTCGCGCTCTCGGCGTACGGTCTCGAGTCGTCGTAGACGGTCGAAGCGATCGACCGCCGATCGACGAACCAGCATATACCTTTTCATGAGTAATCCAACACAACCGGTATCGACCGCACCTGTGTGCGTTCGACTGTCATGGAGTGGTCACGACGAACGCTGATCCGAACTGCAGGAGCCTCGATCGGAACGACCGCGGTCCTCGGCGCGTCGCTCCCGGCGAGTGCGTCGTTTCAGGACGGCGACACCGTTCGGACGACGACGGACCTCAACGGTCGGGAAGGACCAGGACTCGACTACGAAGTCAAGCGCGCCTATCCCGAGGGGACCGAGGGCGAGATTATGAACGGGCCCGAAACCGCCGACGGGATCACCTGGTGGGGAATCCACTTCTCCTCGTACGGCGAGTGGGTCTGGTGTTCCGGAAACTACCTCGAGGACGCCTCTGGCGGCGACTGTACGGACCGGTTCCACACCAGCCAGAACGTCGACGACCTCGCACGGATCATCATGTCCGAGGCGTCGATCAGCGACACGCCGGCGCGGACGGCCGTCGGGTTTACGGTGCCGACCAGGATGGAACAGCAGGGCGTTACCAGCGTCCGCGACGTCTGGGACGCCTATGCGATCGGACAGGATCCGACCGCCGAGATGATCGATCTCGCCGACGACATCCTCGCCTGCGCCGTCGCGGACAACAGCGGCGGTGCGACGCACTTCTACTCGCCGATGAGCATGCCAAAAGAGGGCGAGGACACGAGCGGCTACGACACCGACGGCGGCCTCGAGTGGACCGAGGGGCTCGACGAGCGCAACTACCGCCCCGGCTGGTCGCTCGATCTCGAGCGGGTGTACGTCGACGGCGTGCCGGAGATGGAGTTCAAGTTCTACAGATAACGCAGGCCGAGTGCCTCGGGGCTCGACCCCGAGACAGTTCACCGCTGACGCTCAGTCGTCGGCCGCCGCTTCGGCCTCGGTGCTCGAGTTCGCGCGCTCGAGGTCCTCGAGGTACTCGTCGGCGTCGATCGCCGCCTTCGAGCCCATTCCCGCGGCGGTGACCGCCTGCTGGTAGTGGTAGTCGACGACGTCACCGGCGCCGAAGATGCCGGGGACGTCGGTCTCGGTCTGGCCGCCGCCGTCGCCACCCTGGGTGCGGAGATAGCCCTCGTCGTCCATCTCGACGCCGGTTCCCTCGAGGTAGTCGGTGTTCGGGGTGTGGCCGATGGCGAGGAAGACCGCGCCGACGTCGAACTCGAACTCGTTCGTCTCGGGGTCCTCGAGGCGGTCGGTCGGGTGCCCCTTGTCGTTCTCGACGAGGGTGACGTAGTCGACGCCCGCTTCCTGGGAGCCGTGGACCTCGAGCAGTTCGGTGTTCTTCATGATCTCGATCTCGCCCTCCTCGACCTTCTCGTGGACGCGGTCGATCCAGTAGTCCTCCGCGCGGAACTCCTCGCGGCGGTGGGCCAGGTAGACGGTGTCGGCGAACTTCGTGAGGAAGGTGGCCTCCTCCATGGCGGCGTCGCCGCCGCCGACGACGAGCATGTCCTCGCCGCGGAAGAACGCGCCGTCGCAGGTCGCACACGTCGAGAGCCCGTACCCCATGAGTTCGTCCTCGCCGGGAATACCGAGGGTGCGGGCGCTGGCGCCGGAGGCGGCGATGACCGCGTCGGCGGTGTAGACGTCGCCGTTGGTGAGTTCGATACGGAACGGGCGCGAGGAGGCGTCGACGCGCTCGACGATCCCGTTTTTCAGCTCGGCGCCGAACTGCGTCGCCTGCGCTTTCATGTTGTTGACGAGGTCCGGGCCGCTGATCCCGTCGGGGAAGCCGGGGTAGTTCGCGACGTCGGTCGTCAGCGTCAGCTGGCCGCCGGGCTCGTCGCCCTCGATGACCAGCGGATCGTTGTTCGATCGGCCGGCGTAAATCGCGGCCGTAAGACCGGCGATCCCGGTTCCTGCGATGATCATGTTCCAGTGTTGGGTCTCCCCGCCCCCGTCGGTAACGAGCCCGAGTCGCTCGTCGAGTTCTCCGGCCTCTTCGAGGGCGTGAGTCTCGTCCCAGCCGCCGACGAGTTCGTCGTCGATGAACACCTCGGGGGCGGTCCGGCGGCCCCCGGCGCGCTCGACCATCTCCTCGAACAGCTCGTCGTCACCGGTCACGTTGTACGTCTCGTACTCGACTCCCTTCGCGTTGAAGAGGTCCTTGGCCTTCTCGCAGTACGGACACGCGTCTTTGGTGTAGATCTCGACTCGAGGCTGCTCGCTCATACACCGTAGTTCGGAAACGACGCGTAAACGCGTTGCGTTCCCGGTCCTCGTCCGGACGAGCCGGCGGCGCGGGACGTCAGTGCCCCGGCGGGGAGATCGAACCGACGGTTCCGCTCGAGGTGCCGCCCTCGACGAACTCGACGCTCACCGTCACCTCCTGTTGGGTCCGATCGGAGATCCGCTGGGCGACCTCGTCCGGGAACTCCTCGTACGGTTCGTCCGCGGGCCGCTCGATGACGATCGTGACCTCGTAGCTGTCGGAGATGAGACCGTGATCGTAGAAGTCCGCCCGGATCTCGCGTAGCTCGAGGTCGTCGTACTCGTCGCCGGAGAGAGCGGCGTGGGTCTCCTCGCTGGCCGTGCTTTCGAAGGCGACGTGCTGACCGAGGACGAGACCGGCGCCGAGCATGACCGCCGAGAGGACGAGAACCGCCAGCGCGATGGCGCCGATGCGGTCGCGGGTGACGTTCGACCGGAGGTTGCCGCCGACCCAGTCGAGGGGGCGGTAACCGAGGTACCAGAAGACGACGAGCCCCGAGAGAACGATCGCAACGGTGTTGACGGTGAGCAGAACCAACGCACCGAGTGCGACCAGCGGGTAGCCCCAGGCGATACCGATGCCGACTGCGGCCGCGGCGGGGATCAGCGCCGCGGCGATCATGACGCCGACCAGCGACACCGGGAGCGCGGTCGCGAGTCCGAACGCGCCGGCGGCGCCGGCACAGATGCCGATGAGCATCGCGAGCAGCCCCGGCGAGATGCGGTGTTCGACCTGTCGAATCGCGCTGATGTCGACCGTCGCCGGGATGAACCCGGTCATCCTGATGAACCACGCGAACGCGAGCGAGCCGAGAACGGCGACGACGAGCCCGCCGACGAGCGAGCCGACGCCGTTGACGATCATCTTCCGGTCGTTCAGCACCGTCCCGACCGTTCCCGTTAACGCGGCGCTCATCTGCGGGGCGATCACCATCGAGCCGACGACGATCGCCGGCGAATCGAGCAACAGCCCGGCGGTCGCGACGAACGCCGAGAGCAGCGTCATCGCGTAATAGGTGACATTTCCGGGCGTCATCTCGAGGGCTTTCGATCGGATCTCCTCGTGGGCCACGTTGTCGCCACCCTCGTCACCGAGGACGTACCGCGTCTCGAGGTCGTCGATGTGCTCCGTTCGAGCGGCCTCAGCCGCCATCACGACCGTATACTCCTGGTCGTCGAATCCGGCCTCCCGGAGCCGCGTAAACACGTGCTCAACGGCCTGCGTCGGAATCGGAAACTGCACCAGCGACGCGTCGTCGGTTTCCTGAGTGACCACGTAATCGATTCCCTCGTCGTCGAGGACGTCGAACACCGACGGCCGCTCGTCGTCGGTGACGCGTAGCTGGATTACCCGCATTCCGTACCCCTCTCTCGAGCGGACGGATACGCGTTCCTATCGGCGGTACACAGCGAAGGGTTTAGCACGGTCTCGCCCGACGTACCGGTATGACTGCCGACCTCGCCGAAAAGACCGACCGGTACGGCCTCCTGCTCGGAGAGGCCCTCGAGGCGGCGACGGTCGCCCCGCCTGCAGAAACGCCGATGGCCGACGCCGCAGCCGAGTGTTACGAGATGGCCGAGTCCTACTTCGAGGACGGACGGCACTTTCGCGAACAGGACGATCTCGTCAACGCGCTGGCGTCGTTTTCGTACGGACACGCCTGGCTCGACGCCGGCGCCCGGATCGGCCTGTTCGACGTGCCGTCCGAGGGACACCTGTTTACCGTCTGAGCCCGGACGACGGTCGATCGACCCGGCTGCTCGCACTCCGGTTTCGGGGCCGCCGGAAACGCTCTGTTCGAGAAGAGATTCTGTCTCGGAGGTGCGATGATCGATCATGTAATAACCGAAACGTACATAACCGAAACCCCGAACAGCTTATTAAGTGACCGAAATCTTTATATGCTTTTCGCCCTAACTATTTGTTAGCCGAGGCGACCGGGATTTCTTCTGGTTCCCCCACCCGGGAGCCCCGAGTAACGAAGTCGACCCACCATGACAGATACGAAAATCCGAACCTACACTGGCGAGACAGAGCGGGACGAGAGTGCCCGAACTGACGAGCAAGAGCACTGCCCCGAGTGTGGCGGCCGACTCGTCTCCGACACCGAGCACGCCGAGACGGTCTGTAGCGACTGCGGGCTCGTCGTCGAGGAGGACGAGATCGACCGCGGGCCGGAGTGGCGCGCGTTCGATTCGGCCGAGAAGGACGAGAAGAGCCGCGTCGGCGCCCCCACCACGAACATGATGCACGATCAGGGGCTCTCGACGAACATCGGCTGGCAGGACAAAGACGCCTACGGCAAGGCGTTGAGTTCGCGCCAGCGACAGAAGATGCAGCGTCTCCGCACCTGGAACGAGCGCTTTCGCACCCGCGACAGCAAAGAGCGCAACCTCAAGCAGGCCCTCGGCGAGATCGACCGCATGGCCAGTGCGCTCGGCCTCCCGGAGAACGTCCGCGAGACCGCGAGCGTGATCTACCGCCGGGCGCTCGAGGACGACCTCCTGCCGGGGCGGTCGATCGAGGGCGTCGCGACGGCGTCGCTGTACGCCGCCGCCCGCCAGGCCGGCACCCCCCGCAGCCTCGACGAGATCTCGGCGGTCAGCCGCGTCGACCGGATGGAGCTCACCCGCACCTACCGCTACATCGTCCGCGAACTCGGCCTCGAGGTCCAGCCCGCCGACCCGGAGCACTACCTGCCCCGGTTCATCAGCGGCCTCGATCTCTCCGACGAGACCGAACGGACGGCGCGGGAACTGCTCGACTCCGCTCGACGCAAGGGCGTCCACAGCGGGAAATCGCCGGTCGGCCTCGCGGCCGCTGGCGTCTACGCAGCGGCGCTGCTCACCAACGAGAAGGTCACCCAGAACGACGTCAGCGAGGTCGCCAACATCTCCGAAGTGACGATCCGCAACCGGTACAAGGAGCTGCTCGAGGCCTCGGAGTCGACGGCGGCGGCGGTCTGATGACGATGGCGACCTCGTTCACCCGGTTCTGATTCTTCTCCCTGCAGCCAGTCCGCCAGTGCCAACAGTCGCTCGCTGTCGTAGCGACAAAGCTTTTCACGTCGGGTGTGAAACGGGTTGTCATGGAGGAAACGACCGTTCGACTGTTGTGTCCCGAATGTGCCAAAGACTGGCAGCTGCCGCCGGGTGATCTCCCCGAATCGACGGCGATGTTCCACTGCCCGAACTGTCACGCCTCACGGCGGACCGCAGAGTTCACGCGAACGGATCGCGACCTGCGAACGCTCAAACAGCTCGGATAGTCCGCCGTAGTAACCCGTTTCTCGGTAATTTCGAACCGCCTAACGATTCTCCGCCGAGTACTTTCTAACTCTCTGGGTAGACTCTGTCACAATTTGAAGATAAATCTGGAACGGTGCGGATTAGTCGGTTCTTACCCACACCGCAGTCGGCCGATTACGATGCAACAATATACCCTTTCGATATGTTTCACAGAGAGACAGGGTATAATTCCAACATGGGTCGTGTGGTAACGAGACTCAAGATAATAATATAACCCTGCAGTGGGTAGGAATGGATGGTTATGAAGAAACAGGAACTCATTCACCTTCACGGCCTTCTTGCGGAGGTATCGAACCAGTGTGCAGAGTGGAACGACTGTCGGATTAACCTCGATGAGTACGAATCGCTTGGGATTCGACCGACATCAATCCACAAATCGAAAACCGATCACAAGGCCGCTGTTTTTGCACTCGCCGGGGGAATCACTCATGACATGCGTGAAGAGGAGACGGAAGCAGTCGCCGCAACCGCAGACTAAGTAGACGACTTCATCTCGAGACACAACGACCGACGAGTGACCACACCGTTCCAAGCTGAGATTGGTCCCTGGTAGGCGTCACCAATACCGAGTTCCTGTGTGCGTCGGGGTTTCTTCGAACTCTCCCGGACGGTTTCAGTGAGTCCAACCGGTCCGCCTACTCGAGGAGGTCTTCGAACTCGGGAAGAACGTCGTCGGATTCCTCGTCCCCCTCGTGGTTCTCCGCTTGCTCGTCGGCGTTCGACGATTCGTCGCTCTCGTCGTCTTCGCTCGCTTCGTGTTCGTCCTCGTCTTCGAGAACCACCACCTCGAGCACCTCGAGCGGGATGTTCTCGAGGCGCTGGCCGATCTCCTTGCGCGCGATTCTCGAGGCGTGTTCCTCTCGCTCGACGTTGAAAACGGTCATCTCTAGTTCGAGCGCGACCAGCGCCTCGTCGGCGGCGATAAACGCAGGGGGGAGTTCCTCGCCCGACGGCGAGGTGCGCGTTCCCATGTTGATCTCGACGTAGTTCAGATCAGGGTTCAACATTTCGCCAGTCTTCGAGATGGCGATCCGAATCGCTTCGTCTTCGGTCTCCACGTCGAACACCGGGACGGCAGCCTCGACGACAACCCTGCAATTCATACCTAGGTATTGTATGGCCTACAGTATGAAGGTTCGCCCGCTGAAATCGGGCGGATCGGCGCCGACGGCGCCCGATTCCGTGCGCGCTTCGAACGACGACTACCGGTCGCGGGTTCGAAAGGCCCAAGCCGTCGCTCCCGAAGCCACGTACCGATGGAGACCGGTTCGATCCCGATCGACGACCTGTCGGGCGGCCTCGACCTGTACCGGACGCTCGAGAGCGGCCAGACCTACCTGTGGCGCCGCGAGGACGGCCGAATGTACGGCGGCGAACCGAACCCCGTCGCGTGGTACTGCACCGTCCTCAACGGCACGGAGCCGACGTTCGCCGACGTCTCCGACGGCGGTCCGGCGGTGATCCGCGCCCGCCAGCGCGACGGTACCCTCGAGTGGCAGTCGACCGACGGCGTCGACGGCGAGACCGCGGTCCGACGGCTCCTGCGACTGGACGACGACCTCGAGTCGATCGCCGCCGGGGCGCCTGCGGACCCGCTGCTCGCGGAGGCCTACGCCGCCCACGACGGGATGCGGCTGGTCGAGGACCCCGCCTTCGGGACGCTGATTTCGTTCATCTGTTCGGCCCAGATGCGGGTGAGCCGCATCCACGGAATGGTGAAGACGCTGGCCGACGAGTACGGCCGACCGGTCTCGTTCGACGGCGAGCGCTACCGCGCGTTTCCGACCCCCGAAGAACTGGCCGTTGCGACGGAGGCCGAGCTTCGAGACCTCGGTCTCGGCTACCGCGCCCCGTACGTGGCTCGGACGGCGGAGATGGTCGCCAGCGGCGAGGCCCACCCGGCCGACGCGCGGGAGTTGCCGTACGAGGAGGCGCGGGAGTACCTGACGCGGTTCGTCGGCGTCGGCGAGAAGGTTGCCGACTGCGTGTTGCTGTTCGCCCTCGACTTCGACGAGGCCGTGCCGCTCGATACGTGGATCAGAACGGCGATCGAGGACCACTACCCCGACTGCGACCGCGGTTCGTACGCGGACACCTCGCGGGCGATCCGCGAGCGGTTCGGCGACGAACACGCGGGGTACGCACAGACGTACGTCTTCCATCACCTCCGAACCGGCGAGTGACTCGGACGGATCGGTGTCGCGTGTTCCCGGCGATCACCGGTACCGAACGACAACGGACCGTCTCACGACTCGTCGTAATCCTCGCGGCCGACCAGCGCCCAGTAGGCCTGCGAAACCAGCGTAATCGAAAAGATCACCGCGAGGACGGCGACGACGCCGAACGCGACCGTGCTGCCCAGCAGGTACCACGTCAGCCCGCCGGCGACGAGGACGAACACGACCGACCCGGCGAACAGCTCGAGGAGCTCCCGGATCGAGGCGCGGCTGCTCGAGACGTCGACGTACTCGTCCTCGAAGCGGTCGATGATCCCCATCAGGGCCGCCTCCGCGGTATCGGATCGTGACCGTCACGGCGCCAGCGTCCCCGTACTGTCGTCGCGCGGCGTCGATTTTTTGGACCTCGCCGGTGAGCGCTCATGTATGAACGATCGGACGCGAGCGCACGTGTTCGTTTCGGGAACGGTACAGGGCGTTTACTACCGGGCGAACACCCGTGACACCGCCCGGGAGCGCGGCGTCGACGGCTGGGTGCGGAACCTCGAGGACGGCCGCGTCGAGGCGGTCTTCGAGGGGCCCGAGGAGGCGGTCGACTCGATGATCGAGTGGTGTCACGGGGGCAGTCCGGCGGCCGAGGTCGAGGACGTGCAAGCCGAGTACGAGGAGCCCCGGGGAGCCGACGGGTTCGAGGTTCGGTACTGACCCCGGTCACTCGGCGGTCGACGCGGAGCCCTCGCTCGAGTCGCGCTCGCGGTAGTCGGCCAGCCAGGGCGGCTCGTCCGTGTAGGCCCACTCCGCCCACTCGGCCTTCTCGCCCGCGTAGTACGCCCGATAGGCCGCGACGGGGTCACCCGGTCGCCTGTACCTCTCGGGCATCGCCTGCGGTCGCGGCGTCGGCTCCGCCTGCGGGAACGCGATCTCGTCGGGGTCGATCCGCTCGATCACCACCCAGCTGGCGTGGTCGTCCTCGTGGCCGTACCGCGATTTGAACTCCGCGTTGAGCGCCGCGGCGTGTTCGCGCAGGCGCAGCCAGTTCGCTCGCGACTCCGTCGCCCACCGCGTCACCGGGTGGTTCGCGTGCGTCGACCGGTAGAGGAAGTCCGCTTCGAGGCCGTTCCCCCTGGCGGCGGTACAGAGCACCTGGGCGGCCTCGAGCAGCAGCTTGTTGACGTGCTGGTCGCAGTGGTAGCGGGCGGCCAGCGCGGGATCCTCGTCGAGCCAGAAGACGTTCACACCGGAAAGACAGGTGCCGCGCGGGCCTAAGGGTGACGCCCCCCGCCCCTGCCTGTACCGACCTGCGGGGGTCGACCGTCCTCCCACACGTTTTTCGCGCCCGGTAGCAAACGGCCGGGTATGATAACCGGCGAACGGATGGCCGCCGTCGACGAGAACGCCGCCGCTCTCGGCGTGAGCCAGAAGCAGCTGATGGAGTCGAGCGGAAACGCCGTCGCTCGAGTCGTCCGCGGGATAGCCGATCCCGGCGCTCGGGTCGCGATCGTCTCGGGTCGCGGGAACAACGGCGGAGACGCCTTCGTCGCCGCCCGCTTCCTGGACGCCTACGACGTTACCACCCTGCTGCTCGGCCGTGCCGAGAAAGTCGGGACCGAGATCGCCCGTGAGAACTGGGAGGCCCTCGAGGCCGGCGAGTACGACGTTCGAGAGGTACCCGACTCGCGGACCCTCGAGATTCCGGACGCGGACGTGATCGTCGACGCGATGCTCGGTACGGGTATCTCGGGGGAGCTCCGCGAGCCGGAAGCGACCGCCGCGCGGGCGATAAACGATGCCGACGCCACGGTCGTCGCCGTCGACGTCCCCTCCGGGTTCGACGCGGACGCGGGCGACCACGCCGCAAACGGTGTCGACGCCGATCGAGTGGTGACGTTCCACGAGAGCAAGCCGGGCCTCGAGGACCTCGAGGCCGACGTCACCGTCGCCGACATCGGCATCCCGGCCGCCGCAGAGCGGTTCGTCGGGCCGGGCGACGTCTCGCTGGCCCGACCCGACGAGCGGGCGGGCCGGGCGTTCGTCATCGGCGGCGGACCCTATACGGGAGCGCCCGCACTGGCCGCCCAGGCCGCGTTGCGGGCGGGAGCGGAGCTCTCGTTCGTCGCCGCACCCGACACCGTCGGCGGGGAGATCCAGGGGTACGCCGAGGACCTCATCGTCCAGCCCTACGAGAGCGACCGGCTGACGCCCGACCAGGTGGCCGATCTGGTCGACACCGCCGAGTCTTACGACGACGTCGTCGTGCTGGGGCCGGGACTCGGCAGCGCCGAGGAGACGCTCGAGGCCGCCCGCGCGTTCCTCGAGTCCTACACCGGTCCCGTCGTGGTCGACGCCGACGCGCTGTCGGTCGTCCCCGAGGTCGACACCGAGGCGACGCTGGTCTGTACGCCCAACCGCCGCGAACTGGCGGATCTGGGCGGGCCGGAGGTCGACGACCTGCGGGCGGTGCTCGAGGAGATCGAGACGCTCTCCGCTGAGCTGGGCCACGTGATCCTCGCGAAGGGCGAGGAGGACGTGATCACCGACGGCGAGCGGACGAGAATCGACCGCTCGGGGGTGCCGGGAATGGCCGTCGGCGGCACCGGCGACCTGCTCGCGGGCATCGTCGCCGGACTGCTCGAGCACGCCGAGCCGTTCGAGGCGGCCTGCGCGGCCGCCCGCGTCAACGGCACCGCGGGCGAGCGGGTGGCCGAGACGAAACACGGCGGACTGCTCGCTTCGGACCTGCTCGAGGAGATCCCGGCGGCGCTATGGGGTGGTGACGATGAGTGAGGACGACCGCTCCGAGACGCGCCACGCCGACGACCCCGGCACGGCAGACGAGCCTGGAACCGCCAACGATCTCACCCACACGACGGCCGAAGGCGACGCCCAGATGGTCGACGTAGGCGACAAACCCGATTCGCGGCGCCGCGCGGTCGCCGTGGGCGAGATCCGCCTCCAGCCGACGACGATCGAGGCGATCCGAGCCGACGAGGTCGGCAAGGGCGACGTCCTCGCCACCGCCCGAATCGGCGCGATACAGGCGGTCAAACACACCTGGGAGACGATCCCCATGTGTCACCAGATCCCGATTACGAACGTCGACACCGAGTTCGCCGTCGCTGAGGATCGGATCGAACTCGAGGTCGCCGTCGAAACGACGGGCAAAACGGGCTGCGAGATGGAGGCGCTCGAGGGCGTGACGACGGGGCTGAACGTGATCTGGGATATGGTGAAAGCCGTCGAGAAGGACGACGACGGCCAGTATCCCGAGACGGGAATCGAGAACGTGCGGGTGCTCGCAAAGGAGAAGCAGTCGGCCGAATAACGCTCCTCCAGGTGGTGCGACCGATCTTACAGGTCCATCCCGCCGTTGACGTCGATCACTTCGCCGGTGATGTACGAAGACTCCTCGCTCGCGAGAAATCGGACGGCAGCGGCGATGTCCTCGACCTCCGCGAGCCGTTCGAGGGGGATCCCCGCGACGATCCGATCGAGGACCTTCTCGGGGACGCTCTCGAGCATCTCGGTGCGGGTGAAACCGGGCGCGACGCAGTTCGCGGTCGAGCCACCCTGGGCCAGTTCGAGGGCGATGGTCCGGGTAAACCCGAACATCCCGCTTTTCGCGGCAGCGTAGTTCGCCTGGCCGAAGTTCCCCTGCTTGCCGACGATGCTCGAGATGTTGATGAGCCGCCCCTCGTGGGCGTTCCAGAGGTCGTCGTAGAACGCCCGGGTGCAGTTGAACATCCCGCCGAGATTGACGTCCATCACCCGATCCCACTCCTCGCGGCTCATGTTCGTGAACTGCGTGTCGGCGGTGATTCCGGCGTTGTTGACGAGCACGTCCGCGGGGCCGAACGCCTCGTGACACACCGCTCGAACGTGATCGACGTCCGCCCTGTCCGTGACGTCTCCCTGTGCGGTGATCGCCCGCCCCCCGGCGGCTTCGATCGCCTCGGCGACCTCGTGGGCCGCTCCCTCCGACGACCGGTAGTTGATGACGACGTTCCCGCCCTCCCGCCCGAGGTGTTCTGCGATTCCGCGGCCGATCCCCCGCGCCGATCCCGTAATGACACACGTTCGGCCGTCCATTGACATGGTTGTACACGTATTGCTCGGCCGACGATAAATAACGACCTGTTACTTTCCTGTCCCGAGAATCGGTGCGGATCCGCCACCCGCGAGTTCAGCGGTCGCTCGCCCGCTCGATCCAGTCCTCGAGTCGAGACGGTGAGAGACCGGTTTCGGCGGCGAGATCGGCTGCGTCGGCGGTCGCGAGGTCCTCGAACGTTTCGACGCCCGCCTCGCGAAGGTCGGCGGCGTAGGCGTCGCCGATTCCGGTGATCGCCGTCAGATCGTCGGCGCCCGTCTCGTCGCCCGCGACGTCCTCGGCGAGGGCGGCGTCGGCCGCCTCGTCGTCCGCTGTCGGTGTATCGGGTTCGGCCTCGAGCGACTCCTCGATCTGCGAGCGCTCTTCGAACCACGCACAGACGTCAGGCCAGAGTTCGGCGTGGCTTCTCGAGGAGACCGACATCCCGATGTGGCCGGTCGCGAACTCCATGATCTCCGTGTCCTCGCTCGGAATCGCGTCGTTGAACGGCTTGGAAGCGCCCGGCGGGATCAGGTGGTCGTACTCGGCGACGATCTGGAGCACCGGCATCTCGATGTTCTCGATGTCGACGTGTTTTCCGTCGAGGTGGAGTTCGTTCTCGATCAGCCTGTTCTCCTGGTAGACGTCGCGGATGAACTGGTCGTAGGTGGCGCCGGCGACGTCGATCCCCTCCGAGAGCCACCGCTCCATCCGGGCGAAGTTCTCGACGAAGTCCTCGTCGTCCATGTTCTCGTAAAAGCGGACGTACTTGGTCAGGCTGTTCGCAACGGGGTCCATGAGCGCGAAGCCGACGTCCAGGAACTCTGCCGGGACGTTGCCGAACGTATCGGTGACTTTTTCGGGGTCGTAGTACTCCTCGGCACCCCACTGCTCTAAGACGCCGCCTTCGCCGGTAAAGCAGAGGCCGGCGGCCATCAGGCCCAAATTGCGAACCTTCTGGGGGTGGAGTGCGGCGTACATCGCCGACATGGTGCCGCCCATGCAGTAGCCGAGCAGGTTGATCGATTCCTGGCTCGAACGCTCTCGAACCACGTCGACGCAGTTGTCGATGTATCGGTCGACGTAGTCCTCGAGCGTGAGCGAGCGGTCGAGCGGGGAGGGCTCGCCCCAGTCGATCAGGTAGACGTCGAAACCGGACTCGAGTAAGGTCTTCACCACCGAGCGGTCGGGCTGGAGGTCGAGGATGTACGGTTTGTTGATCAGCGCGTAAACGACGAGGATCGGCACGTCGTGTTGCTCCTCGGTCTGGGACTCGTAGTGGAGCAGGCGGAGCTTGTTCTCCTCGTAGACGACCTCGCTCGGCGTCTCCCCTACCCCGACGTCGTGGAACGTCTCCGTGCGCTCGGGGGCGACGCGGCTCTTCTCGGCGACCTCGGCGGCGCTCTCCCAGGCCCGTCGCTGCATGTCCATCGCGAGTGCGTAGGGGTTCTTCATTCGTCCTCGAGGTGATCGAGCACGCGGTCGAGTTTGCGCTCGACGTCGTGTTGACGGCGCTCGAGTTCGACCAGTCTGTCACCGACTTCGACGACGTCACTTTCGGTGGCGAAGCCGAGCGTTCGCAGGGTACTCTCGGCGGCCTCGTCGGCCTGCTGCTGGGCTTCGAGGACGTCGCCGACGGTTTCGCCCGTCATGCGGGCGAACGCGGTCGTCGACATCACGTCCTTGAACGCGTCGTTGGCGGTATTGAGCCAGATGTCGCGGAACTCCTCGGCGTCGACGTCCTCGCCCTCGAGAGCGTCGGTCATCCGGTCGGCCATCTGTTCGGAGGCGTCCATCCAGGTTTCGTACGCGCGGGCGTAGCCCTGGACGCCTTCCGAGAGCTCGTTTTCTTCGGTGGCTTCGCCGACCGCATCGGCCCAGCTCTCGACGAACTGGACCTGCGCCTCCATGTTCTGTTCGACTGCACTCATGAACTGCTCGTTCCACTGTTCGACGAACGCGTTCCAGTCGTTCGGGTTTGCTCCTGAATCTGTCATGTGTCGCTGTTGAATCGGTGACGGCAAAAGGATACTCTCTACGCGGCGGTGTCGAACTCCTCGGCGGCGTCCTCGACGTTCTCGACGACGCTCTCGACGTTGGCTTCGGCCTGCTCGTGAGCCTCGAGGAACGAGTCGAACGAGGTGTCGACGGCCTCCGTGTAACGGCCGGCGAACTGCTCGTAGGCTTCTTCGGACTCTTCGACGGCCTCGACCAGTGACTCGAGGCTCTCGCGCTGTGCGTCGGTCGCGGCGTCGAACTGCTCGTCGACGAGTTCGCGCAGGTCGTCGAAGTCGACCGATTCCTCGGGGATGGTCGCCTCGAGGGCGTCGATGTAGGCGTGGGCGGCGCCTTTAGTGAGTTCGGCGTTCTGTTCGACGAGGGAGTCCGAAGCTGACATAGCGTCAGCGATCGCGCCGAACGTGGCCTGCTGGGCCGCCACGGCGTCGTGGGTTAGGGTGCGACTCTGCTCGAGTGCGGTGCGCTGGGCCTCGAAGACGGGGGTGAATGGGTTCTGTGTCATTGTGAGTCCTCTCTGGTTCGTTTGACGGGAACGACGATCGTCTGGACGATGTCACCCTCCTCGATGTCGAGGGCGTCCCGCTCGGGTTCGGGAATGCTGATCCGGCCGCCGCTCTGGACGCGGGCTTTGAACGTCGCCGTCCCGAGGTTCATCGGGTCGAACCCCGACGATCCCTCGAACGGGTTCGCCATCCCCGCTTGCATCATCTGCGAGAGCAGTTCCTGCTGGGAGTCGGCAACCTGTTCGCCTGCCTCCTGCATCTGCTTCGTGAACATCCCGGGCGTAAACCAGGGCGGGTGACCGGAGTCGTCCGTCATCAGCAGTATCGTCGGCTGCCGCACAGATAAAGGTTTCCACTAGAAACCATCCTTTGGCATTAAATGGTAACGGGATACTCAAGATGTCGTAGGATTCCTCGGTAGGGAGCGAGCGCCGCCGTGGCTCCGCTGTCGGGGCCAAACCCTGCAGGCCGCACCGAACGCGGTCCGGCGCAGCCAAAGGAGTCATATCTGCGAGGCGCATCTGTGGTGGCACATGACACGACAGCGCGCGGAGACGAACGTCGCCGAACTGGCCGCCGCCTGGACGTCTGTCACCGGCCAGTTCGTCAAGAGCGCCGCCGCGGCGAACCGTGCGGCCGTCTCCGCGATGTTCCCGCAGACCGACGGACCCGCAGAAACCGAAAACCGGTGCGTCGAACCGGCCGTCCCCTCCCTCGAGTACTCCGCCCTCGACTGGACGTTCGAGCGAACGGTCGACGATCGCGCGGAGCTCGGCGTCGGCGATGCGGTTACCTTCGAGAAAACGCTCTCGGAGGACGACGTCCACGCGTTCGCGCGGGTGAGCGGCGACACCAACCGCCTCCACCTGGACGAGGCGTTCGCCGCGGAGACTCGATTCGGCGAGCGAATCGCCCACGGGACGCTCGTCTCGGGGCTCATCAGCGCCGCACTCGCGCGCCTGCCCGGGCTCACGATCTACCTCTCCCAGGACCTCGAGTTCCGCGGACCGGTACGGATCGGCGACCGGGTATCGGCGCGAGTCGAGATCGTCGAGGACCTCGGGGACGGCCAGTACCGCCTCGAGACGCGGGTTCGGGACGAGGACGCCGACGAGACGGTCGTCGACGGCGAAGCCGTCGTGTTGATCGACGAGTTGCCCGACGCGTAGGTCGGGTTCGGCTCCCGGAGTTCGAACGGCTCTCCCGGAAGCGGGGTCGAGGACAGTGCTCATAAGTAGCTCCTCGCGGAACCTCTCCCTATGACACTGTTCGGGACGGCAGGAATCCGCGGGCCGGTCGCAGACCGGGTGACGCCGGCGCTCGCGCTCGCGGTCGGCCAGGCCGCGGGCGAGCCGGGCGAAACGTTCGTCGTCGGGCGCGACGGGAGAGAGACGGGACAGGCGCTCGCGGCGGCGATGGAGTCGGGTCTCGAGAGCGCCGGCGCGGACGTCCGCCGGGTCGGTCAGGTGCCGACGCCGGGGCTGGCGTTCGCCTCGCAGGGTCGACGCGGCGTGATGCTCACCGCGAGTCACAACCCGCCGGCGGACAACGGCATCAAACTGTTCGTCGACGGCGTCGAGTACGACCGCGACGCCGAGGAGGCCGTCGAGGCGCTGGTCGAGGCCCCCGAACTCGCCGACTGGGACGAGTGGGGTTCCTCGGAGCGACTCGAGGTCCTCCCCAGCTACCGGGAGGCCGTCGCCGACTACGCCCGCGCGGAGTTCGACGCCGAACGGCCCCTCGAGGGGCTCTCGATCGCCGTCGACTGTGGCACCGGCGTCGGCGCGCTCGCGACCCCGCACGTCCTGGAACGCCTCGGCGCGCACGTTGTGGCGCTGAACGCGAACGTCGACGGCCACTTCCCCGCCCGCGAGAGCAAGCCGACCCCCGAGACGCTGACCGACTTCTCGGCGTTCCTCGAGACGTCGTCGTTCGACCTCGGGCTCGCTCACGACGGCGACGCCGATCGGCTGGTCGTCCTCGACGGCGAGGGCGAAGTGGTCCACGAGGACACCGTCCTCGCGGTCGTCGCCGAACACTACACCAGCACGGCCGACGTCGCCGACCCCGTCGTCGTCACCACGCCGAACGCCTCCGCGCGAATCGACGAGCGGGTGCGCGAGGCGGGCGGGCGGGTCGAGCGCGTGCGCCTCGGCGCGCTCCACGAGGGGATCGCTCGAGAGCGTAATCGGGGGACCGACGACACAGCCGTCGTCTTCGCCGCCGAGCCCTGGAAGCACATCCACACCGCGTTCGGCGGCTGGATCGACGGCGTCGCCAGCGCCGCCGTCGTGAGCGCGCTCGTCGGCGAGGCCGGCGGCGTCGACGCCCTTCGGGAGCCGGTGACCGAACGCCCCTACCGGAAGGTGAGCGTCGACTGTCCGGACGAGGCGAAGGCGCCGGCGATGGCACGCCTCGAGACGACGCTCCCCGAGGCGTTTCCGGACGCGACGGTCGACACCGACTACGGGGTGCGCCTCGAGTTCCCCGACGCCTCGTGGTTGCTCGTCCGGCCCAGCGGGACCGAGCCGTACGTCCGGGTGTACGCGGAAAGCGAGGACGTCGACGAACTGGTCGCCGATGCCAGGTCGGTCGTCGACGACGCCGTGGCGAACCAGCGCTGACGTACCGTCTCCGTTCCGAGTCGATCGCTGGAATGTTCCGACCCGATAGGGTTCGTTACTTCACATGTCTGTCGCAGATAGTGACCGTTCGTCCATAGTTCGGCGACGAATCCGTATGCTTTAACCGACCCTCGCACGCTATTCGACCTATGGCACGTGACAGACGGCGGTTTCTGAGCGGTGCCGGTGCGGCCGGACTCGCGGCGCTGGCCGGCTGCGTCGGCGGATTCGGCGAGGAAGAGGGGGGCGACGGTGACGGTGACGGCGTCAACGTCGGCATGGTGTATGCCACGGGCGGACTCGGCGACAACTCGTTCAACGACATGGCCCGCGAGGGCGTTCTGCAGGCCGAGGAGGAGTACGACATCTCGTTCAGCGAGTCCGAGCCGGACACGGAAGGCGAGTTCGACGGCGCACAGCGTGACTTCGCCGAGTCCGGCGAGTACGACCTGATCAGCTGCATCGGCTTCGCACAGCTCGACGCGCTCTCGGGGAACGCCCCCGAGTACCCCGACCAGAACTTCATCCTCATCGACGACGTCCTCGAGGAGGAGAACGTCCGCAGCTACGTCTTCGGCGAGCACGAGGGCTCGTTCCAGGTCGGTCACCTCGCGGGGCTGCTGACGACCATGGAGTTCGAAGCCGGCGAGAGCGAGACGAACACCGACGCGAGCACGGTGGGCTTCGTCGGCGGCGTCGAGTCGCCGTTGATCCAGAAGTTCGAGGCCGGGTTCGCGGCCGGCGTCGAACACGCCGACGGCGACGCCGACGTCGTCACGAGCTACGTCGGCGACTTCAACGACACCGCGGGCGGCCAGGAAACTGCGCTCTCGATGTACCAGGACCAGGAGGCGGATATCGTCTTCCACGCCGCTGGCGCGACCGGCGTCGGCGTCTTTCAGGCCGCCGAGTCGGAGGGGCGCTTCGCCATCGGCGTCGACGCAGACCAGTCCCAGACCGAGGAGGGCTTCGCCGACGTGATCCTCGCGAGCATGGTCAAGCAGGTCGACACCGCGGTGTTCACCGCGATCGAGTCCGTCGTCAACGACGAGTTCGACGGCGGTGAGGTCGAGGAACTGGGCCTCGAGGACGACGGCGTCCAGACCGTCTACGGGGAGTCGATCGGCGACGAGATCCCCGACGACGTCAAAGACCAGATAGAGGAGTCCAGACAGGCGATCATCGACGGCGAGATCGACGTCCCCGAAGAGCCATAGTGGTATGAGCGATCCGGGCACGGCAGCGACGCGCGGAACGGCAGCGGGGGGAGATCCGCTCGCGGTTCACCTCGAGGGCATCACCAAGCGGTTTCCGGGCGTTGTCGCCAACGACGACGTCGACCTTCGCGTCGAGCGTGGCACCGTCCACGCACTCCTCGGCGAGAACGGCGCCGGGAAGACGACGCTGATGAACGTCCTCTACGGGCTCTACGAGCCGAACGAGGGGCGGGTCGTTCTCGACGGCACGGAGCGGTCGTTCGCGACGCCCCGAGACGCGATCGACGCCGGCGTCGGTATGATCCACCAGCACTTCATGCTGGTCGATACGATGACCGTCGCCGAGAACATCGCGCTCGGCAACGAGCCCCGGAAGTGGGGCGGGCTGGCGGTCGACCGCGACCGGATCGACCGCGAGATACGCGACCTCTGCGATCGGTACGGCTTCTCCGTCGACCCCGACGCGACGGTCGACGAACTCAGCGTAGGCGTCCAGCAGCGCGTCGAGATCCTCAAGGCGCTCTATCGCGGCGCCGACGTGTTGATCCTCGACGAGCCGACGGCGGTGCTCACCCCCCAGGAAGTCGAGGGACTCTACGACGTCCTCGAGGAACTCACCGACCAGGGGAAGACGATCATTTTCATCACGCACAAACTGGGCGAAGCGATGTACGCCGCCGACGGGATCACCGTCCTCCGGGACGGCGAGTCCGTCGGAACCGTCGCCCCCGCCGAGACGAGCCGCGAGGAACTCGCGGAGCTGATGGTCGGCCGCGAGGTACTCCTCGAGGTCGACAGCGAGCCCCCCGACGTCGGCGAGCCCGTTCTCGAAACGACGGGGCTGCGCGTCGAGGACGACCGCGGCGTCGACGTCGTTTCCGGGATCGACCTCGAGGTGCGCGCCGGCGAGATCTTCGGTATCGCAGGCGTCGACGGCAACGGCCAGGGGCCGCTGATCGAGGCGATCACCGGACTCCGGGTCCCCGACGCGGGGCGGATCGACTTCGCCGGGCGGGAGATCACCGAGTGGTCCCGCCGCCGCCGGATCGCCGCCGGAATGTCCTACATCCCCGAGGACCGCCACGAGCGCGGCCTCGTCATGCCGTTCGATCTGGTCGAAAACGGCGTGCTCGGGAGCCAACGCTCCCCGACGTACGCCGAGGGCGGACGCATCGACTGGAAGCGCGTGCGCGAGCGAACCGAGGACATCATCGACACCTACGACGTGCGCCCGCCGAACGCCGACGCCGACGCGCGCTCGTTATCCGGCGGCAATCAGCAGAAGTTCATCGTCGGCCGCGAGTTCGAGCGCGACCCCGACCTCGTGGTCGCGACCCACCCGACCCGCGGCGTCGACATCGGCTCGACGGAGTTCATCCACGACCGCCTGCTCGAACTCCGCCGGGACGGGACGGCGATCTTGCTGGTCTCGTCGAACCTCGACGAGGTACAGGGGCTCTCCGACCGGCTCGCGGTCATCCACGAGGGCGAGTTCGTCGACGTCACCGATCCCGGCGACGTCACCGAGGAGGAACTCGGGCTTCTGATGGCGGGCGAACGGCCGGAGACCGCCGACCCGGAGGCGGTGGCGACCGAGGACGCGTTCAGGGGTGACGACCGATGACGCGCCGACAGGAACTCGAGCGCCTGCTCGAACGACTCGTCCACGCGTCGGTGCTCGAGCGCGTCGCGATCAGCTTCGCCGCGCTGTTCGCCGCGATCCTCGTCGGCGGCGTGCTCGTGTTCGTGTCGGGCGGCTTCGCGAGCTGTCGCGTCGGGCTCGATCTCGCCGGCGTCACGTTCTGTTACAACCCGATGCAGGTGTACTACGAGCTGTTCCTCGGCGCGCTCGGCCACCCGCTCGAGGGCGGCTGGAGCCCGGTGAACTTCAGCCTCGCGACGACGCTCCAGCAGACGACGCTGTTGATCTTCGCGGGCCTCTCCGTGGCGGTCGCGTTCCGTGCGGGGCTGTTCAACATCGGAACCCAGGGGCAGCTCATCGTCGGCGGGCTCGTGACCGCCGTCACGGTCCTCTACGCCGCCGCGGTCGTTCCCGGCGGGATCGTCGGCACGCTCGTTCTCGTCCCGCTCGGCGTCCTCGCCGGCGCCGTGGGAGGCGGCCTCTACGGAGCGATCCCGGGGGCGCTCAAGGCGTACGCCGACGCGAACGAGGTGATCACGACGATCATGCTCAACTTCGTCGCGATCGGCGTCACCTCGACGCTTCTCTCCTGGCGATTCCAGGACCCAGACAGTAGCAATCCCCAGACGGAGCCGATTCCGGAGTACGCGGAGATTCCCAACCTTCCGCTGGTCGGGTTCAGCCCCCGGATGAACTTCTCGCTGCTCGCACTCGGGTTCGCGCTCGCGCTCGCGGTTGGTATCGCGTGGCTGCTCGCCCGGACCTCCTTCGGCTACGAGCTCCGGACGAGCGGCGTCCAGCCGGAGGCCGCGGCCTACGGCGGGGTCGACGAGAAGCGCATGACCGTCGCGAGCATGACGCTCTCGGGCGCTCTCGGCGGCATCGCGGGCGCCTTCTGGGTGCTAATGCAACACGGTCGCTGGCTCGAGAACGTGCCCCCGCTTGGGTTCGACGGCATCGCCGTCTCGATCCTGGCGGGGAACAACCCCCTCGGCGTCGGCGCCGCCGCGCTCCTCTTCGGCGTGCTCCAGAGCGGCTCGCGGTCGATCAATACCGCGACGGACGTTCCGCCCGAACTCGTCGGCATCCTCTCGGGGCTCATCATCCTCTTCGTGGCGATGCCGGAGTTCTTCCGGATGATCGGCCGCCGGTATCTGGACGTCGGGGCGAGGCGACCGGTTCGAGCCGACGGGGGCGGAGGTGACGGCGATGATTGAGAGCGTTCGTTCGATCCCGCGGCGCGCGATCGCCGCCGTTCTGGCTGCGGCCGTCGCCCTGTGGATCGGCGTCGGCCTCGCCTTCCCCGAGTCGTGGCCGGGCGTGCTCCTCTCGGTTGCGGCCAGCCCGAGCACCCACACCGCGATGTTGCGCCTCGCCGTCCCGATCGCGCTGGCCGCCATCGGCGGCATCTTCGCCGAGAAGAGCGGCGTCATCAACATCGGACTCGAGGGGCTGTTGATCGTCTCGGCGTTCAGCGCGATCATCGTCACCTACTGGCTCGGCTCGGGCGAGTCGACCTACCTCGTCTCGAACCACTGGTGGGGCTTCTTCGTCGGCGTGCTCGCGAGCACGCTGTTCGCCCTGCTGTTCGCGGTCGTCTGTATCGAGTTCAAAGCCGATCAGATCATCGCCGGCCTGGCGGTGTGGCTGATCGCCCTCGGACTCGCGCCGTTCGCCTCGCGAATCGTCTTCGACAGCCCGAACACCGCCCAGGTCGGGACGTTCAGCAGGATCACCGTCCCCGGGCTCTCCGAGATTCCGTTGCTCGGTTACCTGCTGTTCGACACGAGTCCGGAGGTGTACATCATGCTGGCGGCGGTCGCTGTGGGGTGGTACGTCCTCACCCAGACCGCGTTCGGACGCTGGATCGAGGCCAGCGGAGAGAACCCAAAGGCGCTCGACACCGCCGGCATCGACGTTCGAAGGGTCCGCTACGCGGCGGTTCTTCTCTCGGGCGTCTTCGCGGGCCTCGGCGGCGCCGGATTCGCACTCGGCCAGCTCGGCGTCTTCGCCGGCGGCGGCGAGACCGATATGCAGGGCCGCGGGTTCATCGCCATCGCGACCTACCTGTTCGCCAACTACCACCCCATCGGCGCTCTCGGCGGCTCGTTCCTCTTCGCCGGCCTCGACGCCATGCAGATCCGGCTTCAGGCCTACGGCTACGCCGTCCCGACGGAACTCATCCGGACGATCCCGTACCTGACGGTGATCGTCGTGCTGGTGTTCGTCGGCAAGACGCGGCTGCCCGACGCTGCCGGGGAGTCCTACGAGTCCGGCGACGACTGACCGGTCTCCGTCCCGGCGTCCCAGCAGTCGCCGCTTCGACGTCTTCTTACAGTCACTCCGAGAAACGCCACCCATGAACGAGCTGATCGAGGCCGCCCGCGAGATCCAGTCGCAGGCACACGTCCCCTACTCGGAGTACCGGGTCGGCGCCGCCCTCGAGACCGCCGACGGCGACGTGTTCGTCGGCTGCAACATAGAGAACGCGAACTACAGCAACAGCCTCCACGCCGAGGAGGTCGCGATCGCCGAGGCGGTCAAGGAAGGCCACCGCGAGTTCTCCCGGATCGCGGTGAGTTCGGGTCGCCGCGACGGCGTCACCCCCTGCGGGATGTGCCGCCAGACGCTCGCAGAGTTCTGCGAGGACGACCTCCGCGTGCTCTGCGACGAGGGTGACGGCGTCACCGAGTACAGCCTCGGCGAACTGCTGCCGAACACGATCACCGAGGAGATGCTCGAGTAGAGCGCGGTCCGCTCGTCTCGAGCAGGGCCTGTCGACTGGTGCGGATTCACTCGAGCCGGTCCCGCAGGATCGTCCGGTGGCACCGCTTCTTCGCGGTGTTCTCGTAACAGACGAGCGCCAGCGACTCGCCGGCCTCGAGGCGGTCCTCGAGCGAAGTCACCGCCTCCCGGGCGTCGGCCGACTCCTCGAGATACCGTTGATACCGCTCGCCGAAGCCGACTTGCTCCCAGGCGGCGTTGTGAGCGCCCTCGTCGCACAGCCCCTGCATCTTGAGGTCTTCCGCCGCCGTCTGCACCTCCTCGAGCAGCGCCCGCGGCGGCCCCAGCTCCGGGACGTTCTCGTCGACGGCGGCGTGGAACCACCGCGTCGGGCTGCGGACGACGCCCACGAGCGTCGCCTCCGGTGGGAGTTCCGCGAGGTCGTGCTGGAGCGCCGCGACGTAGGTGTCGGCGAGCGAGCCTCGAGCCATACCGGTGGTACGGCGGTCCAGCATTTATATACGGCGGCGGTTCGAACCCTCGAGTCTCAGATGGCGGGACACAGCGAAGACCCGAACGCGGACGTACAGTACCACCTCGAGGTCGGGGCCGAGGACGTCGCCGAAACGGTTCTGCTGCCGGGAAACCCCGAGCGCGTCGAGAAGATCGTCGAGTGCTGGGACGACTCGGAGGAGCGGGCCCACCACCGCGAGTACCGCACGGCGACCGGGACGTACGAGGGGACGCCGATTTCGGTCACCTCGACGGGAATCGGCGGCCCCTCGGCGGCAATCGCGGTCGAGGAACTCGCGCGCGTGGGTGTCGACACGTTCATCCGCGTGGGGTCTTGCGGGGCGATCCAGCCCGAAATGAACGTCGGCGACCTCGTCATCACCACCGGTGGGGTGCGCCAGGAGGGAACGAGCGACGAGTACGTCCGCGAGGACTACCCCGCGGCGGCGGACTACGAGGTCGTCTGCGCGCTCGTCGCTGCCGCAGAGCGCCTCGGTTACGACTACCACACCGGAGTCACGATGAGCGCCGACTCATTCTACGCCGGCCAGGGACGCCCCGGCTTCGAGGGGTTCGAAGCCGCCGGCGCCGACGAGCTGGTCGACCAGCTCCGGGAGGCCAACGTCAAGAACATCGAGATGGAAGCCAGCGCGATCATGACGATCGCCGGCATCTACGGCCTCCGGGCGGGCGCCGTCTGCACCGTCTACGCTAACCGCGAAACCGGCGAGTTCCGCACCGAAGGCGAGTCTCGAGCGGCCGAAACGGCCTCGCTCGCGACGCACCTGCTCGCACGGATGGACGCGGTCAAACGCGAGGCGGGCGCGGACCGGTGGCACGCCGGACTGTCACTCGAGTAGCGGGACGCGAGGGTCGGCTCGCGGCGTCAGTCCCTGATCCGGACGATGCCCTCCTCGAACACCTTCCGGTTCGGGACGATGTACTCCTCGGAGTCGTCTTCGATCTTCGTCACGAACAGATCGACCTCCTGGACGATTCCCGTCTGCTCGCCGATCTGCACCCGGTCGCCGATCCCGTAGGGCTGGTTGAGCAGGAGGTAGATGCCGGCGGCGCTCGAGACGAGGAAGTCCTTGAACGCGAACGCTCCGACGACGACGATGCCGGCGGCGTAGACGGTCAGGAGGATCAACAGCGCCAGCACCTCGACGCCGACCTGTGCGAGCGCGATCAGGAAGGCAACGTACAGCACCGAGTACTTCACCACCTTCGGGATGATCGAGATCTCGGGGAGTTTGACGCCCCGGAAGTACTCGCTGACGATCAGCTCGATCTTGTCGGCGACGATGAACCCGAGGATGAGCACCAGGACCGCGACGAACACCTGCGGGACGAAACCGATGATCGCCGTCCAGAACTCGTCGGTCTCGAGCAGCTGGGCGATGTGGATCGCGGTCAGCACCGCGATGCCGTAGATGAACCACGAACTGATGCGGGCGACGATGTCGACCGTCGAGGTGCCGAGCGACTGGGCGGTCCGCTCGAAGGGCGTCCCCTCGACGGCCTCCGGAACCCCCGCGGCAGTCAGCAGCTCGCTGTTCAACCGGCCGACGAGGTAGCCCACGACGAAGCCGAGTGCGAGTACCGCCGTCGCTATGACCGCCGGCTCGTCGATGAGCGTCTGCCACTCCATGTCAGTACTCCTCCGGATCGACCTCCAGAACGATCTCTCCTCCCTTGAACGCCCTGACGAGCCCGTCGCTCTCGGAGAGAACGATCGACACGGCGTTCGTGTCGCGACTGATGGCCCCGCCGGCCATGTGTCGCGCACCCAGCCCCTTCGGGATGTCCACGCCCTCCGCGGAGGGCTCGAGGTAGCGATACGCCGAGACGAGTTTCCCGGAGTCGGAGATGACGAACGCGCCGTCGAGCCGGGAGAACTCCTTTAACATGACGTTCACGATCGGATCGCCGACGTGGACGTGGGACTTCTCGAACGGGTTGTACGACAGCGGCCGGGACTTGTTCATCACCTTGCCGGCGTCGCCGACGACGAACAGCGCGCCGACGGGCTTTCCCTTCTGTCCTTTCTTCCCGAGTTCGATCGCGAGCTCGAGCACCGCCCGGATCACCTCCGGCTCCGCGCGCGACTTCGCGAACAGATCGAAGATCCCGGTGTGAGAGTCAGCGTCGGCGCGAACGCGCGAGACCGTATCGGTGCCGTCCCCGAAGACGCTCGTCGCACAGGCGAGTACGTCGCCGTCGTCGATCACGCCCCGCTCGAGGGCTCCCTCGAGTCCGAACCGAATGCGGTCCGCGACGTTCTCGAACTCGATCGGCAGTTCGACGAACGCGTCGGAACCGACCGCGTTCTCCGTCCCGACGACGATCAGTTCGAGCTCCTCGTCGAGTTCGATAAACTGCTCGTAGTACGAACCGCTCGGAGAGAAGAGGACGACGGCGTCGACGTCCGAGAAAATGTCCCCGAAGACGTCGTCAATTCCGGCCATTACCCCTATAAGCCATCGCCGCTCGAATAAGCGTTTTGGACCGTCTGACGCGCGTCTGTCTCTCGTTTCGAGTTCGTTCCGGTGCAATTAGGTTACGCCCAATTTCGGGCCGAACCGGCCGAATCCGGCCGCCGTCGGCGACCTCCCGTCGAAACGAACGGGTGGTCTCGAATCGTTCACTGCGATGGAACGATACGAAACCGGCCGAAACTGATGTTTGTAAGCGCGCGAGAACGGAGGCGCATGGAGACTGTCGCGATCGACGAGGTCGATCCGGACGAGTACGACCGCCACATCCACGCCGACCGGCGCGTGTTGACGGACCGGCTGAACACGAACCACCTCGCCATCGCGTACTACAGACTCGCGCCCGGCGAGCGCTTCAGCGGCTCCGTCCACGCCCACATGGACCAGGAGGAGGTGTTCGTCGTTCTCGAGGGCGAGGCGACGTTCACGGTGCGACAGCGTTCGACGGACGGTGAGCCACCGGCGACCCGCGAGACGGTTGCGGTCGGCCCGAACGAGGCGGTCCGCTTCGAACCCGGCGAGTTCCAGTCGGGGGCGAACGAGTCCGCCCGCGAGGTCGTCGCGCTCGCGCTAGGGGCGCCGCGGGACAGCGAGGAGGTTCGGATCTCGAGCATCCCCGTCCTGGACAGGGACGTCGAGTGTCCCGACTGCGGTCACGACAACATGCGGGTCTCGTCGGACCCGGACTCGGAACTGGTGTGTCCGGAGTGCGGCGGCGAGCTGCGGATCGGGTCTGCCGATAGCTGATCGCTCCACAACGGGGTTGTTTCGAATCGCCTCGGGACCGGCTCCGATGGGAGGTGATCTCGGGACCGAGTCGATTGATACACAGTCGAAGACGCGATTCCGTTTGTGATTCGTTTCGGGCTCCGAACTGGAATTGGGTGTACTATTGGCAAGCGAGCGGCCCGGAGAACCCGAGCGAAGCCGTTCACCGAGCGCGGAGCCCTCGGCAAAAGCTGGGTGCGCGGGACAGGATTCGAACCACGGTCGCAGCGAAGCTGCTCCCTGATTCGAATCCTTTGGACGATTTTCACGGCTCACGGACGTGTTCGCCGTGAAAATGCGCGGGACAGGATTCGAACCTGCGGACTCCTACGAGACAGCGTCCTAAGCGCTGCGCCGTTACCACTTGGCTACCCGCGCGCAGTCTCGAGTTTCGGCGAATCGAGTAAGAACCTGTCGGTCCGCACTATTCGTGGGTCACCGGCTCCTCGGGCGACCAGTCCGGCGGCACGATGAACGTCACGTGCTCCGCGTCGCGAAGCTGGTGGAGCTCCGCCGCTTGTTCCGCGAGGGCACGGTCCCGGTACGGCATCTCGAGGCCGCAGCCGGTACAGACGAGTTTGCAGGTGGGTTCGTTCATAGGCGGACGACGCGGGTCGCACACAGCGGGTGTTCCCCCCGGAGAGCCGGCGACAGGCGTCGAAAGACGCTTTGCGAGCGGAGTGCTTTAGTAATCGGCACCTACGAATTCGGGGCGCAACGGCCAGTTTCCCTAGCTATTCGTAGCTGAACGTTGTGTTCCGTAGCCCCCTGTTGTCGAGAGAGTATCCGTCGCTGACGCACCAGGACGGGTGAGCCGTGAGTTTATACCGGTTCGGGCAGTAACGACGAGGCATGTACAGCGCGCGAGAACGCGTCGAGCACGCGGAGTGGCTCGAGCAACTGGAACGGGTCGGGGATCGCCTCGAGTTGACGGCGGAGGCGCGAAGTTGTGCGGCGGATCTCTTTCTCTCCGACGTGCCGGAGGCGGACCGATCGAAGCGGACGATGCTCGCAGCGAGCGTGTACGCCGGTTCGCTGGTCGCCGGTGACGGCCGAACGCAGGGCGAGGTCGCCGACGCGGCCGACGTCTCGCGGCTGTCGATCCAGCAACACTGGAAGGACGTTCTCGAGCGCGCGGGTCTCGAGGCGCCGAGCTGGTGACTGTCACGACCAGACCACCGTTTCCGGATCGCATCCGATCCCTGTTCTAACGTAAGTGTACGCTACACCGGCGAAATCCGGCGACAACGACGAAATTCGATGCACAGGTGCAGCGGTGTGAGTGTCGCGATGGCCGGCGCGTCTCCACGCGGATGGTACTCTCCGCTCCGGATTTTCAGAAGCGGTAGCCGGTGGTGCGTCCGGGTCGACCACCGGTGCCCCGAGACGTCCCCGTTCGAGACGGTTACGCGCCTCGAGTGCTGCTTCGGCCCTCTGCGTCGGGCGTCAGGGTTCCGTGCTCGTCGATCTCGCCTTCGACGATTCGGGTGCTCGAGATGATCTCGCCGTCGTCGGCCAGCACGTGCGGAACGACGACGATCTCGAGCGGGTCGTACCCCCGTTCGCGCCGGATCTCGTTGATCCGCTTGCCGCCGTCGACGGTCTCCGGCGAGACGATCAGGTAGTCGAACTGCGGTTCGGTTGCGATCCCGGTGGGCTCCGAGAGCGTCCGGATCTCGAACTCCCGGTCGTGTTCGTCGGCATAGGTCTCGAGACAGGCGGCGAGGTCGCGTTCGCGTTCGTCGTACGGGCGGACGTACCGGTCGACGTGGCGCGTCTTCGGCGCGAGTTCGTCGCTCGTCAGTCCGACGGTTACGTCTCCGAGTTCGAACGCCCGTTCGAAGAGTTGGCGGTGACCGTCGTGAACGGGGTCGAACGTCCCACCAAGCGCGACGTCCATACCACATCCACAGGGGCGCCGCGTATAAAAGGGTCGAATCGAGGATTCGCGGGTCGGCACAGCCTCGCCCGCTTCGGCGGTGCCCGGCGGCTCGCACCGGCGGTCGGAGTTTCGACGGCCGTCGAAACTCCCCTTCGCATCGTTTTTAGTGATCGACGGCAGTGGCTGTGGTATGGGACTCGACGAGGAGGCGCTAGACTACCACCGAACCGATCCGCCCGGAAAAATCGAGATATCGACGACGAAGCCGACGAACACGCAGCGGGACCTCTCGCTCGCGTACTCTCCCGGCGTGGCCGCCCCGTGTATGGCGATCCACGAGGACGAGACAGACGCCTACACCTACACCGCAAAGGGGAACCTCGTCGGGGTCGTCTCGAACGGCTCGGCCGTGCTCGGACTGGGCGACATCGGCGCGCAGGCGTCGAAGCCGGTGATGGAAGGAAAGGGGGTGCTGTTCAAGCGGTTCGCCGACATCGACGTCTTCGACATCGAACTCGACGAGGCCGACCCCGACCGGTTCGCCGACGCGGTGAAGATGATGGAGCCGACGTTCGGCGGCGTCAATCTGGAGGATATCAAGGCCCCCGAGTGTTTCACCATCGAGGAGCGCCTGCGCGAGGAGATGGACATCCCGGTGTTCCACGACGACCAGCACGGCACCGCGATCATCTCCGGCGCCGCGCTCGTCAACGCCGCCGACATCGCCGGCAAGGAGCTCGCCGACCTCGAGATCGTCTTCTCGGGTGCCGGCGCGAGCGCGCTGGCGACCGCCCGCTTCTACGTCTCGCTGGGCGCGAAAAAGGAGAACATCACGATGTGTGACTCCTCGGGAATCATCACGCGGGCCCGCGCGGAGGCCGGCGACGTCAACGAGTACAAGCGGGAGTTCGCCCGCGACGTCCCGCCCGGCGATCTCGCCGACGCGATGGCGGGTGCGGACGTCTTCGTCGGCCTCTCGATCGGCGGCATCGTCAGCCAGGAGATGGTCCGGTCGATGGGCGACAACCCGATCATCTTCGCGATGGCGAACCCCGACCCCGAGATCGGTTACCACGAGGCCAAGGAAGCCCGCGAGGACGACGTGATCATGGCGACGGGGCGCTCCGACTATCCGAATCAGGTCAACAACGTCCTCGGTTTTCCCTTCATCTTCCGCGGCGCCCTCGACGTGCGGGCGACGGAGATCAACGAGGAGATGAAAGTCGCCTGCGCCCGCGCGCTCGCCGACCTCGCCCGCGAGGACGTCCCCGACGCGGTCGTCAAGGCCTACGGCGACGACCCGCTCCAGTTCGGCCCCGACTACATCATCCCCAAACCCGTCGATCCTCGCGTCCTGTTCCGGGTCGCCCCCGCCGTCGCAGCGGCCGCCGCCGACTCCGGTGCGGCCCGGATCGACGTCGACATCGACGCCTACGAGGAGGAACTCGAGGCCCGCCTCGGCAAGTCCCGCGAGATGATGCGGGTGGTGCTCAACAAGGCCAAGAGCGACCCCAAGCGCGTCGCGCTCGCGGAGGGGGAAAACGAGAAGATGATCCGGGCGGCCTACCAGCTCCGCGAGCAGGGGATCGCCGATCCGGTGCTCATCGGGGAGGAGGATCGGATCAAGCGCACCGCCGCCAACCTCGGCCTCGACTTCGAGCCGGAGGTTGCGGACCCGGACGACGGCGACTACGAGGGGTACGCCGACCACCTCCACGAGCTCCGGAAGCGAAAGGGGATCACGCGCACCGAAGCCGGCGAACTCGTCCGCCGGGACACGAACTACTTCGGGAGCGTGATGGTCGAGCGGGGCGACGCCGACGCCTTCCTCACCGGGCTCTCACACCACTACCCGTCGGCGCTGCGCCCGCCGCTGCAGGTGATCGGGACGGCGCCGGACGCCGACTACGCCGCCGGCGTCTACATGCTGACGTTCAAGAACCGCGTGATCTTCGTCGCCGACGCGACCGTCAATCAGGCGCCCGACGCCGACGTGCTCGCGGAGGTCACCAAACAGACCGGCAAACTCGCCCGCCGGTTCAACGTCGAACCGCGCGCGGCGCTGCTCTCGTACTCGAACTTCGGCAGCGTCGACAACGAGGGGACCCGCAAACCGCGTGACGCGGCTCGACTCCTCCAGGAGGACCCCGAGGTCGACTTCCCCGTCGACGGCGAGATGCAGGCCGACACCGCGGTCGTCGAGGAGATCCTCGAGGGCACCTACGGCTTCTCGGAGCTCGACCAGCCGGCGAACGTGCTCGTCTTCCCGAACCTCGAGTCGGGCAACATCGGCTACAAGCTCCTCCAGCGTCTCGGCGGCGCGGAGGCCATCGGACCGATGCTCGTCGGGATGGACAAGCCCGTCCACGTCCTCCAGCGGGGCGACGAGGTCAAGGACATCGTCAACCTCGCCGGCGTGGCGGTCGTAGACGCCCAGAAGGACTGAGCCGTGGACGACCGGGTGGGGGATGCCGGGACAGACGGCTCTCGGCCGGAGTGGGACGCGCGTACCGGGTTCGGGAGGCGACGGTTTCTCTGCGGCGCCGGCGCCATCGGCGCGATCGGTCTCGGCGGGGCGACTCAGCGCTGGCACCGGCCGAAACCGGACTGTCGGTCGCTCGCAGCGGAGGCGTCAGGGGGGTACGCCCCGCAGCCGCCGGACGAGGCGGTGTCGATGTTCCGCCGCGGGCTGCGCCGGTACGGCTACTACCCCGAGGCGACGGTTCCCTCGGCCGTCCGCGTCGACTGGTCGATCCCGGTCAATCGTCGCAGCCACACCGCGGCCAAGTCGACGCCGAGACCGACCCCCGACGGCGAGACGATCCTCGTCGCGGGGGACACCGGCCTGATTCACGCCCTCTCGCCCACCGGCGAGCGCCGCTGGCGCCTCGAGACGGGCGCCGCTCGGAGCCTGGGTTTTCACGGAACGCCCGCAATCGCCCACGGGACTGCGTACGTCGGCGGCTACGACGGCGCGCTGTACGCCGTCGACGTCGACGCCGGTAGCCTGCGCTGGCGAACGTCGCCGGCGGAGTTCGGCGGCGCCATCGCCATCGGCTCGAGTCCGGCCTACCTCGACGGCGTGCTCTACCTCCTGGCGGAGTATAACGACCCGCCCAGCGGGGCGCTGTGGGCGGTCGACGCCGCCACCGGGACGCCGCTGTGGAGCGACGACCGCCTCTGGGGGATGCCCCACCCCTCGCCGGCGATCGACTGCGAGGCCGGACGGCTCGTCGCCGGCTCGAACGACGGCGTCGTCTACTGCTGGGAGTTCCCCTCCCTCGAGTTCGCCTGGTCGTTCCAGGCGGGCGGGCCGGCCGGTCCCGACGGCGACGCACAGGCCGGCGGCGCGTTCCGCCTGGGCGCGGAGATCAAGGGGACGATTCCGACCTACGACGGGGCGGCGTTCGTCGGCTCCTGGGACGGCCGGTTCTACCGCCTCGACCTCGCAGACGGCAGCGAGGAGTGGTCGTTCGAGACCGGACGCGTTATCATGTCGAACCCCGCCGTCGACCCCGAGGCGGGCGTCGTGTACGTCGGCAGCGACGACAATCGGGTGTACGCGCTCGACGCCGCGACCGGCGAGGAGCGCTGGTCGGCGCTAGTTGGCGGCCGCGTCATCGGCTCGCTCACCGCGACCGCCGACTCGATCCTCGTCGGCTCCTACGACGCGCACCTGTACGCCCTCGACAGGGCGACCGGGACGCGCCGTTGGCGGGTCCAGAATCGCGGCCACGTCACCGGCGGCGCGATCCCTCGCGACGGCCGCATCTACTACGCCGAGCGCGGTGTCTTCTCCAACGGGGAGGAGCCGGTCCTCGAGGAGCCCGGCCACGCCTACTGTCTCGTCGAAGACGAGTGACCGGCGCGATTCGAAAGCGTGCATTCAAGTAGCCGCCACGACTTCTCCCGGGTATGCAAGATCAGGGACGCTCTACCCGCAAGCGAACCGGCGGTCGACTGAAGCACACCCGAAACCGCAAGAAACACGAACTCGGCCGGTCCCCGACCGAGACGCAGGTCGGCGAACCCCGCTTCCGGACCGTCGGCGTCCGCGGCAACGCGGAGAAGACCCGCGCGCTCGCGACCAACGTCGCGAACGTCAACACCGGCGGCGAAACCGTTACTACCGAGATCGAGGACGTCGTCGAGAACGACGCCAACCCCAACTACGTCCGCCGGAACATCATCACGAAGGGCGCCGTCATCGAGACCGGCGAGGGACGCGCCCGCGTCACCTCCCGCCCCGGCCAGACCGGCCAGGTCAACGCGGTTCTGCTCGAGTAACTCGGACCTGATTTCTGAAACCGCCACGAGCGCGGAGTGACGACGACGGAGAGACGTCCGGTCTCTCGGCCGGGAAACCCGATCGGCCGCTCAGGGTCGCGGTGCGGCCTTCTGTAACGCCGTCTCCGCGATGTTGCCGCCGTAGTCCGCGGTGCGCGAGAGCGAGTCGACGATCAGTCCGAGCGACTGAGCCTGAACCGGATCGAGCTCCCTGAGAATGTCGTCGATCGCCCGCGTGTGTTCGTCGATGTCGAGGATCGCCTCGCGGGCGGCGTGGCCCAGCCGGTTCGCCTCCTCGCTCTCCTCTGCGAACAGCGCGTCCATCGACTTCTCGAGGACGTCGTAGGCGTCGTCGTGAAGCGCCGTCAGCCCCTCGGCGACGTCGTCGGGAATCTCCCCGAGTTTGAGCGCGAGCGTGCTGATCTTCACCGCGTGGTCGGCGACGCGCTCTAACTGCCGGGCGCTCGAGTGGTAGTCGAAGCAGTCCTCGCGGGGGACGCCGAGTTCCTCGGCCGCCCGCGGCGAGCGAAGCGTCGCCCGGAAGATCCGGGAGACGACGAGCCAGAGGCGGTCGACGTCGTCGTCGCGCTCGATGACGTCGCGGGCGATGTCGTCGTCGTTCTCGAGCAGCGCGGTCATGGCGTCCTCGAGCATCGACTGGGCGATCAGGCGCATGCGGGTGACGGCGTTGACGATCGACAGCTCCGAGGAGTCGAGTAAGTCCTGGATGACGACGCTGTCGGTCGTCTCCTCTAACACCTCGACGCCGACGAGGCTCTGGGTGGCGTCGCGGATCGCCCGGCGCTGATCGGTCGTGATCCGGCTCGCCTCGAGGGTGATGATGTCGAAGCCGCTCACGTACATCGTCATCACCGCGCGGGTGAGCCGCTCGCCCTCGAGGTTGGTCACGTCGAGGGTTCCCTCCTGGCGGTGGGTGTCGCTCTGGGGCGTCAACAACAGCGCGTCGTCCTCGGGGTAGAACTCGACGGTCGTCCCGGCGCTGACGTCGTTGTCGGTCGCCCAGGTCTTCGGCAGTGACACGGTGTACGTCGACCCACCGGTCACCTGGACCTTGCGCGTCTCCATATCGGATCTTTCGGCTGATACTATAAATCATCTCGGATCTATAGACCGCGAAATTCGACCACCGGATAGCGGGCGCAGTCTGCCGGTTTACACGTTGGATACTCACTCGAAACTGTGAACTAATCCTCAGTCAACGGTTGTCTCACATAGTTCTATATAGAGGACATAGTAGGGTACTTAGAGCCGATCTGCTACATAGTCGGTAATGGGAAACGAGCCGACCTCAGGCCGCGACGACGCGTGCTCGCGCCGTCGCGTGCTGCTCGGCGGCGCGGGTACCGTTCTGACGGGGCTTTCGGGGTGTCTCGCTCGCGGCGAGGACAGCGGCCTCTCCGGCGAGGTCCGAATGGACGGGAGCAACACCGTGCTGCCACACGGTGCGGTCGTCTCCGAGGAGTTTCAGTGGCGAAACAACCGGGTCGTGATCCCGGTTCGGGGCTCCGGGACCGGAGCGGGGTTCCAGCGGTTCTGTACCGGCGAAACCCACGCCCAGAACGCCAGCCGGACGATCCTCGAGGACGAGGAGGCTCTCTGCGTCGAAAACGACGTCGAGTACGTCGAACTCGAGACCGCACTCGACGGTATCGCGGTCTTCGTCCACGAGCAAAACGACTGGTGTGAGTACCTCACCGTCGAAGAACTCGAGTCGATATGGGAGTCTGGTTCCGACGTCGAAACGTGGCGGGACGTCCGCGAGGAGTGGCCGGACGAGGAGATCGAACTGTACGGCCGAGACGCGGCCTCGGGAACGTTCGACTACTTCACGGAGGCGATCACCGGCGAGATCGGCGACATCCGATCGGACTATTCGGCGAGCGCCGACACGAACGTCATCGTCCGCGGCGTCAGGGGGAGCCTGTACGGCCTCGGGTTCGGCGGAGCGGGCTACTACTACGAGAACGAGGACGACCTGACACTCCTCGAGGTCGACGACGGCGACAACCGTGAGAAGCCGACCCGCGAGACGATCGAGAGCGGCGAGTACACGCCGCTGACCCGCTCGCTGTACACCTACTTCCGGGTCGACGGGTTCGAGCGCGAGGAGGTTCGGCAGTTCGCCCGGTTCTACTTCGAGGAGATCGACGGTGAGGCGGCCGAGTCCGACGTCGTCGAGGACGGGGAGACGCTGACCTGGACCCAGTGGGCCGCCCGCCGGGTCGGCTACTACGCGGTGCCCGACGAGACGATCGAGGCCGACGTCGCGAAGCTCGAGGACGCGATCGACGAGGTGGTCGCGTGAGCGACGCGACCGCGGCAGCGATCACGAGCGGGGGCAGCGAACTCGCCGACCGCAAGAACGCGGCGATCCGGTACGTGTTCTTCTCGTGTGCGCTCGTCACCGTGCTCACGACGCTCGCGATCATCCTCGTGCTCGTCCAGGGCTCGGTGGAGTTCTTCCGGCACGTTTCGATCGTCGAGTACGTCACGGGTACCGAGTGGTCCCCGGTGATCAGACCACAGAGCTACGGCGTGTTGCCCCTGATCTGGGGGACGTTACTCATCACCGTCGGCTCGGCGGCGATCGCGATTCCGGTCGGAACGGCCACCGCGATCTACCTCTCCGAGTACGCCGACCCCCAGGTCCGAAAGACGATCAAACCGACCCTCGAGATCCTCGCCGGGATCCCGACGATCGTCTACGGCTTCTTCGCGCTCTCGCTGATCACGCCGATCATCCAGCTATTCTTCCCCGAGACCGGGACGTTCAACGCGGCCGCGGGGGCGATCGTCGTCGGCATCATGATCATCCCGATGGTCTCGAGTCTCAGCGAGGACGCTATGTCGGCGGTGCCGGACGACCTCAGGAACGCCGCCTACGGCCTCGGCGCGACGAAGTTCGAGGTGTCGACGAGCGTCGTCTTCCCGGCGTCGCTCTCGGGCGTGATCGCCGCCTACATCCTCGCGCTGTCGCGGGCGATCGGCGAGACGATGGCCGTCACGCTCGCCGCCGGAATGCACCCCCAGATCACGGGGAACCCGCTCGAGCCGATTCAGACGATGACGGCATACATGGTCCAGATCGGGATCAGCGACGTCTCCGTCGGCTCGATCGGCTACCAGAGCCTGTTCGCCGTCGGCCTCACGCTGTTCGCGATGACGCTCACGATGAACCTGTTCAGTATGTGGGTTCGCTCGCGCTACCGGGAGGAGTACCAATGAGCACCGACACCGGCACGCCGTTCGGCGGAGCCGAGGACATCGAGCGAAAGCGGACGATCGGACGCGTCTTCGTCGCCGTCTGCTTCGCCTCGACGCTCGTCGGCATCGTCGCGCTCGTCGCGCTCGTCGCGGACGTCCTCTACGAGTCCTGGGGCTGGATCACCTGGGAGTTCCTCACCTATCCGCCCTCCCAGAGCGTCGAGAACTACCTGCCCGGCGGGCGCGGCGCCGGTATGTATCCCGCGATCGTCGGCTCGGTGTTCCTCATCGCGCTGACGGCGGTGTTCACGATCTTCCTGGGCGTCGGCGCGGCGGTCTACCTCGAGGAGTACGCCCCCGAGAGCCGGCTGAAGTCGTTCATCGAGGCGAACATCGCCAACCTCGCGGGGGTGCCCTCGATCGTCTACGGCCTGCTGGGACTTGCGATCTTCGTCCGGGCGTTCCAGCTCGGCTCGAGTCTCATCGCCGGCGCGCTGACGCTCACCCTGTTGATCCTGCCGATCGTCATCGTCTCGACCCAGGAGGCGCTGCGAGCGGTGCCCGACTCCCAGCGCCAGGCGGCCTACGGCGTCGGCGCGACCCAGTGGCAGGTGATCCGCGACGTCGTGCTGCCGCGGGCGCTGCCGGGGATCATGACGGGGACGATTCTCTCGCTGTCGCGGGCGATCGGCGAGACGGCGCCGATCCTGATGGTCGGCGCGGCGACGTCGCTGTTCGTCGCCCCCGACGGCCTTCGCAGTCCGTTCAGCGCGATGCCGATGACGATCTTCGAGTGGGCGACCCTTCCCGAGGCGGAGTTCCAGCACATCGCCGCGGCGGGAATCGTCGTCCTGCTGACGATCCTGCTCGCGATGAACGCGGTGGCGATCTTCATCCGCAACCGATACGATCCACGATCCTGACCATGACACGACAAGACACCCACTCCGAAACCCGCGGTTCGACGAGCGACGAGGAACGGCGTTCCACAACAGGTACCTCCCTCGAGACCGATACACGGACGATGGACGGGGAGAGCTCTGCGTCGCGATACCGACCGTCGGAGTCCGAGGACGGGCGCACGTCGGCGCCTGCGGACGCGCGAGGCGAGGAGATCGTAATCGAGTCCCGCGACCTGGACGTGTTCTACGGGGACACGCAGGCGCTCCAGGGGATCGACATGGACATCCCCGAACACCAGGTCACGGCGCTGATCGGCCCGTCGGGCTGTGGGAAATCGACGTTCCTGCGCTCGATCAACCGGATGAACGACCTGATCGACGTCGCCCGCGTCGAGGGGGAACTGCGCTTTCACGGCAAGAACGTCTACGACGACGACGTCGACCCCGTCGCGCTCCGCCGGAAGATCGGGATGGTGTTCCAGAAACCCAACCCCTTCCCGAAGAGCATCTTCGACAACGTCGCCTACGGCCTGCGCGTCCAGGGGAAAGACGACGACCTCGAGGAGACGGTCCACCGCGCCTTAGAGCGGGCGGCCATCCTAGACGAGGTCGAAGACCGCTTAGACGAGAGCGGCCTCGAACTCTCCGGCGGCCAACAGCAGCGACTCTGCATCGCCCGCGCCATCGCCACCGACCCCGAGGTGATCCTGATGGACGAGCCCGCGAGCGCGCTCGATCCGGTCGCGACCTCCCAGATCGAGGATCTGGTCGAGGAGCTCGCGGAGGAGTACACCGTGGTCATCGTCACCCACAACATGCAGCAGGCGGCCCGTATCTCCGACAAAACGGCCGTGTTCCTCACCGGCGGCAAGCTCGTCGAGTTCGACAACACCGACAAGATCTTCGAGAACCCCGAACACAAGCGCGTCGAGGAGTACATCACCGGCAAGTTCGGGTAGGCTCGACGAGAACCCGTCCCGCCGCGAAACCGTTCCGTACACCCGCTCGAGCGCAAGCTACATCAATCCCGACGCGGTCTTTCAGTTATGGCGAGAAAATCCTACCAGCAGCAACTCGCGGGGCTTCGCGAGGACGTCTGCTACATGAGCGAGGTCGTGATGGAGCGACTTCGCATGGGTCTCGACGCGCTCGAGCAGAAGGACAACGAGCTCGCACTCGAGGTCATTCGGGGTGACGCCGAGGTCAACGATATGTACCTCGACCTCGAGCAACAGTGTATCAACCTCCTCGCCCTCCAGCAGCCCGTCGCGAGCGACCTCCGGTTCATCGCCGCCTCGTTCAAGATCATCACCGACCTGGAGCGGATCGGCGACCTCGCGACGAACCTCGGCGAGTACACCATCGACGCCGAGCGTGACCTCTTTCCGGACGTCGACGTCCAGGCGATGGGCGAACTGACCCTCGAGATGGTCGACGACGCGATGCAGGCTTACGACACCGAGGACGTCGACGCCTGCCGCGAACTCGCCGCCCGCGACGACGACCTCGATCACTTCGCCGAGCGCGCCAGCGAGATCGTCGTCCGCGACCTGATCGAGCGGGAACTCGAGTCGGCGGACGAGATCGAGGAGCTCCTCCAGGACGTCTCGCGGCTCCTGCTGACGATCCGCGACCTGGAGCGGGTCGGCGATCACGCCGTCAACATCGCCGCGCGAACGCTGTACATGGTCGAAAACGACGACGAACTCATCTACTAGAACCGGTTTCGCCAGCGCTCGGTCCGCAGGACCTCGTCTTTCATCGCCGAGCAGTGTTCTTTCGCGCGCTCGCCTTCGAACTCGTCGCTCATGTCGTCGACGCAGGACTCCCAGGAGCCGCCGATCGACGACCAGTACTCGAGGACGCTCTCTCTGTCCCACCCCTCCGGTAGCGAGTCGAGCGCGTCGACCTCCTCGTCGACGAGTTCCGTGAGCGCCTCGCCGTCGACGGTCGTCTCCTCGTCGAACGACGACGACCGCAGCGCAGAGGCGCGGTAGACCGCCGAGCCGACCGACTCGAGGCCGACGACGTACGCCGGCCGGTCGTCGCTCGCGTCCACCTCGGTGAGCTCGTCGGTCCCGCGTGGAAACTCGAAGTCCTCGGCCAGGACGGCGGCGACGACGCCGGTCCCGTCGGGCGTTGCCACGACGTCCCCCTCGTCGTACCTGGTCTCCGAATCGCTCATGGACGGGGCGTCGACGAACGGACACGTAACCGCTGTGCCAGCAACTGCAGCGCCGGCGACGGACGGCCTAAAAAGCGTTCACCACGAGTCGGGAACGTTGATGTGTCTCGAGTCCCGACTCCGACCAATGGGATCCGAACGCACCGGCTGGTTCGGTGAGGTCGGCATCGAACAGCAGGCCCGCGCGCTGGGTGTCGTTCTCGCGGGCGCCGGCCTCTGGCTGGCGCTCACGGGCGCTGCGGCCGCCACCGCCCCGGAGTGGTACCTCGAGCACCTCGCCGGCGGCTCGCTCGGCAGTATGACGACGACCGAGCGCGGCTGGATCGGCATTCTCGGGGGGTCGCTCCTGTTGACGTTCGCCGCCGTCCTCTACCGGACGGTCGTCCTCCGGCCGGTCGACCGCTCACTGCTCGACGACTCGGAGTGGTGAGTCGGCCGAGCGAAGGTGGACGAGAGCGAGAAGCGAGAACGCACAGACGACGGCCGTCGCGACGGCGAGCCCGCCCGGCGACGGGGCGCCGAGTGCGGTCGCGACCAACAGGAGACCGGAGACGACCGCGACGGCGGCGTACCGGCGGGCCCACCGCCTTTCCGGTGCCATCCCCGCCGAAGTCGGCTCCTCGAGAAACGGGTCGAGCTGTGCCGCCCGCGGCGTTCGTTCGACGATCCCGCGATTCTTCCGGTACTCGATGACGCCCGCGTCCTCGAGTTTGGGCAGGTGTGACTGGTACAACGAGATGTAGACCCGCTGGCGCTCGCTCGAGGAGAGGGCGGCGACGCTGGTGTCCTGTTCCCACGCGGCGACCTGTTCGGCGAGTTCTCGCATTCCGACTGCGGTCTCCGCCTCCCGAAGGTATCGAAGGACGTCCCGGCGACGTTTCGTCTGCAGGAGATGAAAGACGTCGTCGGTCGCGATCGGCGGCCGATCGTCGTCGGTTTCCGTCGCCCGCGTCCGCTGCAGACCGCCGAGCCCGTTCGAAACGGTATCAGAGACACTCATATTCACGAAGCGAGGGAAGAATGGGCCGAGTATAAAGTATCGGCACTATCCCGGAACCGTTTCCGCGGGAAACAATATATTACCGCCGCGTTCGGCCGCTCTCTCCGCCGAGTTCACGACTCGAGGTGACGCCCCGACCCGAACCATTGGCTCGCCAGTGACGAACTGTTGCAGATAGTTCACTCGTTTATAGGACGGGAACCGCCGGGGTCGCACACTCGCTCGAGGTCCCGGCGAATCGACAGCGGTCACACAGCCTGTGTGACCGATGAGCGCTGATCGAGCACGAGTGATCCGTTCAGCGCGCCCGTCAGCCGCGGGTGGGACAGTGCACACCGGAGCTCACCCACAGGGGCTGGTCAGGAGTCGATCCCGGTCGGCGTCATCCGATTCGAGAGCTCCTCGCTCACGAGCGCGGCGTGGCTCCGACGAAGCCGCTCCGAGAGCGCCTGGTGAGAGATGTCGAGTTCGGAAGCGAGTTCCTGGAGCGTCACTTTCCGGGGAACGTCGAAGTAGCCGAGTTCGTTCGCCTTGACGATCGTCTCGTACTGGGTCGACGTTAGCGGACTCGTACCGCCCGAGGGATCGTCGAGCGACGTCACGCGCTTGATCGACACCTGGAACTCGCGGTCTTCGAACACGGAGTGAGCCGCAGAAAGCGAGTCCCGGTCGTGAAAGAGCAACTTGAGCGACCACGTTCCGTCCTGGGCTGCGGCCTCGAGAACCGCGCCGTTGTTCTCGGAGACGATCTCGTGGAACTCCTCGAGTTCCGGGCCGAACTCGAGGCGGAACAGCCACCGGTCGTCGCTCGCGTCCGCCAGGCTCGCGATCACGTCGACCGTGGGATCGGCCTCGAGCGCCGCCTCGACCGCGTGCCGATCGGGTCCGGAGACCCAGACGAGCGGCGGCGACGCGCCGATCATACCGGCGATCTGGAATTCGAACGTCGGCAGGCGCTCGAACGTTTCAGAGACACCGAGGCGATCGGCCGGACTTTCGAGTTCGACGACTGTCGTCATCATCGATACCAACCACAACCCTGTATAGACTCGTTCCGTTTCCGGTAGTCATTCCCGCTACCATGTTTCATAGACTATCTTCGTGTACTGACACTCGGCAAACGCTGAGTGTACGGCTACAGAATACGTTACGGGAGTTGGAGTCGAAGTGCCGCGAGACAGCGCGGAGATTTCGGACGGAACACCTCTCACACCTTGTCGTTCGGTGACCGTTCGCTGGTACGGTAAATAGGGGCTAGAGGAGGGCTCCGAACCTACGAGAGAGCTCCGCTCTCTCGAGCCTTCGTTCGCTCGTTACACTCGCTCACGAAGACCACCGGGTTCGTCGCCCCATTCGAGCACTTCCGTTCAGACTCGTCACTCACTGCGCTCGTGAGGTCGCGTAGAACGGAAGTGCCCGGGGAGGGCTCCGAACCCTCGATCTCCGCATGTCCCAGGTCCGAGGCTCGGCAGAGTCCTCGAGGGGACACGGAGGCTTCCAAGGCGAAACCGCACCGAATCTCTGAACCCTATGAGTGCGGCGCTATGTCCAGCTAAGCCACCCGGGCTCACTCTCCGGTTGTGCGGTGTGTTTCATTAAGCTTCTCATTCGAAACCGCCGTGCAATGACGACCCACGGATTTATCACACGGTATTACTAACTGCGGTGCATGAACGTTCCCGGCATCGTCCAGTCCACGCTCGATGGCGAGGAGATCTCGGCGCAGGTGTCTCTCGGCGGCGAGGACGAACTCTACGTCACGCCGACGAAATCCGTTATCTACCGTGCTGACGGTCTGCTGAGCGACGAGTCCGTCGAAACGTACCCCCACGACGCGGACCGCCTCACCCTCTCCGAAGGGCGGCGCAAGACCCGCTTTTCGCTCGAGTACGCACTCGGGGACACGGACGAGTTCGCGATCCCGGCGCGGAAGACCGAAGCGGCGCTTCACCCGGTTCTGGCGGGCGTCCTGAGCGGTAACGGCATCACCGATCCCGGCGAGACCGTCGTCCAGACGTACCGCTTCAGCGAACTCACCGTGATCGTCACCAGCCAGCGACTCCTCAAGCACGTCGGCGAGGCGGTCTGGGACGGCGACTTCGAGGGGTATCACTTCGATGACGTCACGAAGCTCTCCTTCGAGGACGGGGCGGTTGCGACCCAGGTCGTCCTCGAGGTCGACGGCCGCCAGCAGCGGATCAAAGCGCCCAACGACCAGGCGGGCGATCTCAGCGAGCGGCTCAAACGGGCGCTGTTCGCCTACTACGACGTCGACTCCCTCGCGGCGCTCAACGAGCGGATCGGCGTCGAGGAGGCCGAGGACCCACAGGACGATCCGGCCGCGGCCTTCGGTGAGGGCGTCGACCCGCTCGACGCGGATCCGCCGGCTCCCGAGGACGGGGCGACAGCCTCCGACCGTGACGCCGAACGCGCCACCTCCGTCGGCGAGACGCGACCGTCGTCCGCAGCCGCGGTGGCGCCCGCACACACGCCGGATCGCGAAGGCGAGTCCGCGGCCGCCGAGTCGGAAACCGAAACGCGACCGGCCGAGGACGGCTTCGAACACAGCGAGTTTACCCCGGCGACGTCGGACTCCGACGCGGAACTCGCGGCGCGCCTCGAGGCGCTCGAGGCGACCGTCGAGCGACAGACGGAACTCCTCGAGCGCCAGCAGCGCACGATCGAACAGCTGATCGAGGAACTCCGACAGGGCCGCTGATCGCCGTTCACTCCTCCCTGCCGGTCACTTTTCGGATACACGACGAGCCGAACGGGCCGAGCTCGCCGGCCTCGAGTTTGATGAAGTGGCCCGTCGAGAGCCCCGACCCGCAGCGCCGACACGAGAACTCGCCCTCTCTGGTCACCACGTCCTGCTCGTAGCGGACGTAGAGCCGACTCTTCGGCCGGACGATCCCGTCCTCGCGCTCGATTATCCCGCGGAGTTCAGCCTCGTCGAGGATCGTGCGGGTCACCGTGGGGTCGCTCGTCACCGTCTCGATCCGGTCGACGGCTGCCGCCAGCGAGAGCGACTCGTGTTCGAGTCGCTCGAGCAGGGCCAGTCCCAGTTCGACGCGGTCGTCCATCGGTGGGTGCTGCCCCGGCAACCCGGATAAACGTTGCGCCAGCGGCGGCGAACGAGCACAAAGGCTTCGGTACTCGAGTTCGAATCGCGGTCGATGGCTCCGTCGACGTCGGTGCGTGCACTCGCGGGGGTGGCGATCCTGGGATCGGTCGTCGCGGCCGGACTGTTCGTCTCTCCGACGGCGGCGGGACCGGCCGTCGAGGCGGTGGTCGACGACCCGTTCCTGTTCGGCCTCGTCGTCCTCGGACTGTACCTCCTCCGGCCGCTCGTCGCGTGGCCGACGACGCCGCTCGCGGTTATCGTCGGCTACGGTTACGGGGTCGCCGTCGGGGTTCCGGTCGCACTCGGCGGGGTGTGCCTCACGGTCGTTCCGACGTACGTCGCCGTCCGCTGGCTCGAGAACGGCCGGCGGCCCGCGGTCGACTCGGCCTCTCGAGGCTACCTCGAGCGAGCTGTCGACGTCTCAGAGCGGTACTACGAGGCGACCGGTCCGGTCAGGGGCGTCGTCGCTTCGCGGCTGGCGCCGATTCCCTCGGACGTCTCGACGGCCGCGGCCGCTGCCAGCGGTATCAAACTCCGACACCTCCTGTTCGGAACGGCCCTCGGCGAACTTCCGTGGACGGTTGCGGCCGTCGCCGTGGGCGCCTCCGCGGCGACGATCACGACGGAGGGGATCGCCGATTTCGGCGGCCTGCTCGCCGTCGCCGGGGGTGTCGGGGCCGTGCTTTTACTCGCCGGTCCCGTCTACCGGCTCCTCGTCACCGACGCCGGCGAGCCCGCGCCCGCCTCCGGACCGGGGTCGCACTAGCGAAACGGATCGCTACAGTCGATGATGACGCCGTGCTGCGGGCAGACGTACTTGCAGTGGCGCTTGTACATCGGCGCCCGGCAGTGCGGACACGTCGGCGCGCCCGTCGGCCGATCGGATCGAGCGGTCGACGTCCGACGCCCGTTCTCCCCACCGTCACTCATGCCGTCTCCTTTCGCCACCACGCGCTAAGGGGTTACGGTCGGTCGACCGACGCGCCGTCGCATCTCACCCGTAGTGTGTCGCCAGCCGTTGGACTCGGCCTCTCGAGGCGGCCTTGCTGATCGCGCGTACGAGTACGGTCGTCGGCCTGTACGCGACGTACTCGTCGGGCGATTTGATCGCCGTAATCTTCCAGAAGCCGGGCGCGCGAAGCGTGAGTTGACACCGCCCGGACTCGTCGGTGACGGCCGTCTCCGTGTGGCTGCTGACGGTGACACCTTCGACCGGCTTGTTCCAGTCTCGAGCCCGTATCGTGACGGGTTCGCCGACGACCGGCTCGTCGGTGTCCGCCTCGAGAACGAGCGGGCGCTGATCGATCATGCTATCGAATAGCATCGGAGCGGTGAAAAAGCTGACACCTGAAGGTGAGGGGTCGTTCCGTAGCGCCCGGTCGGGGGCGGCGGTGTGGCGCTAGTCGCTCAGCACTCCGACCAGCCGCAGGACTCGCAGCTCTTACAGCCCTCCGAGAAGTACAGCGACAGCGAGCCACAGGAGGGACACTCCGGGGACTCGCCGGCGTCGATGAGATCCTGGGTGGCGTCCCGGTCGGCTTCGGTCGGCGTCCCCGCGGCCGCTCCGCCGTCGGTTTCGTGGCCCTCGTACTCGATCGCCTCCTCCGCGTCGGCTGCGTCCTCGAGCGTCTGCTGTTTCGGGTACGGCTTGTCGATCTCGCCCTCGAGGTAGCGGCGCATCGCGGTGCCGATCGCGTCGGGGATCGACTGGATCTGTTCGCCCTTGTCCCAGGCGACCTTCGGCGAGCGCGTCCCGCAGAGTTCGTCGACGATCTCCTCGGGGTCGACGCCCGAGCGCAGCGAGGTCGAGATGACCTTGGCCAGCGCCTCAGTAAAGGAGTTCGTGAAGCCGCCGGAGTGGCCGATGTTCGCGAACAGTTCGAACGGCTGGCCCGTCTCGGGGTCCTCGTTGATCGTCACGTACACCTTGCCGTAGCCGGTGTCAATGCGCTGGCTGACACCCTGGAGCGAATCGGGTCGCTCGCGCTTCTCGGTGAAGTCGACCTGTACGGGCTCGTCGCGTGGCAGGGCGTCGGTCCCCTCGCCGAGTACGTCGCGGACGTCTTCGCTCTCGAGGAACGCCTCGAGGCCGCCGAAGATCTCGTCGATCTGTTCGAGCAGGGCCTCGGCGGCTTCTGCCTCGTCGGCGAACTCGGCGTTGTCGGCCCGGGTCGTCAGCACCTGCTTCGAGCGGGTGCCGTCGCGGTAGTAGGTGACGCCCTTGCCGCCGTGGTCGTACACCCACTCGAAGACCTCCTTCGCGTCCTCGAGCGTGGAGTCGTTGGGCGCGTTGACCGTCTTCGAGATCGCGGAGTCGACGCCGGCCTGGCAGGCACACTGGACCGCCGCGTGCTGTTTGGCGGTGACGTCTGCGGTGACGACGAACAGTTCGCCGATGGCGTTCGGTACGCTCTCGAGCCCTTCGACGCCGTCGAACCGGTTCGTGGCCATCTGCTCCTGAGCCTCCTCTTTGACCGTGTCGACGTCGATGTCGTTGGCCTCGAGCACCCGGAGGAAGTAGTCGTCGAACTCGACGAGCATCTCGTCGCCCTGGACGTCGTCGGTGACGTTCTTGTAGTAAGCGACGTTGTAGATCGGCTCGCAGCCGCCGGTCGTATTGCCGACCATCGAGGTCGTCCCGGTCGGGGCGATTGTCGTCACGTTGTGGTTACGGATCGGGAAGCCGTCCGGGAACTTCTCGGCGTCGAGGCCGGTCTGGTGTTCGAACCACTCGCGGTACTCGAGCGGGTCGGCGTACTTCGAATCGTCCCAGTCGTTGAAGGAGCCACGCTCCTCTGCGAGCTCGTGGCTCGTCCACTTGGCCTCGTGGTTGATGTGAGTCATCAGCTGGCGGGCGATTTCGTTGCCCTCCTCGCTTCCGTACTTCACGCCGAGCTGAATGTACAGCTGGGCGAGGCCCATGATTCCCAGACCGATCTTGCGCATATCGCGGACAGTCCGCTCGATCTCCTCGACGGGGAAGTCGGACATCGTGACGACGTTCTCGAGGAACCGGGTCCCGTAGGCGATGCGCTCGTCGAACTCCTCGTAGTCGATTGCCTCCTCGAGGAACGCGGAAATCGCCGCCTCCTGAGAGTCGTACTCGTCGGCGTGTTCGGCCGACCAGACGCGCCAGTCGGGCGCCTCGAGGTCGGCGAGCGTCGAGAGGTTGATGTGTCCGAGGTTGCAGGCCTCGTGTTCCTCGAGGGGCTGCTCGCCGCAGGGATTCGTTGCCAGGATGCGGTGGTCGGGGTGTTTCTCGACGTCGAACGAGTGTTCCTTGTTCACCCGCTCTAGGTAGATCACGCCGGGTTCGCCGTTCTCGTGGGCGCCCTCGACGATGCGCTCCCAGATGAGTTCCGCTGGAATCGACAGCTCCTCGCCGACTTCGACGTGCTCGTCGAGGTCGTACCGGCCGTACATCTCCTTCGTCTCGGCGGTGGCGACGTGTGGCTCGCCGGTCCGCGGGTTCGTAAAGGTGTACTCCTCCCCGTTCCGGAGGGCTTCCATGAAGTCGTCCGTGACGCCGACCGAGATGTTGAAGTTAGAGAGGTGGCCTTCGACGGCGTTCCGGAGGTGCTTCGGGACGCGACCGTCCTCGTCGATGAGCTCGCGGGCTTCCTCGAGGGCCTCCGAGAACGTGGTGTAGGTGTAGTCGTCGGGGTCGTTGAGCCGGAGCGTGTGGGCGAGCGAGACGTCCTTGTTCTTCGCGTGGATGAACTCGATGACGTCCGGGTGGGAGACGCGCATGATCCCCATCTGGGCGCCGCGCCGGGTGCCGCCCTGGGCGATAGTCTCACAGAGCTGGTCGTAGGTCCGCATGAAGGTGATCGGACCCGAGGCGATGCCGCCCGTAGAGCCGACCGAGTCCCCGAAGGGGCGCAGCTGCCAGAAACCGTAGCCGACGCCGCCGCCGCTCTGGAACACCTCGGCGGCCTTCTTGGCCGTCTCGTGGATGTCCGAGAGGTCGTCGTCGGGGCTCATGACGAAACACGCCGAGAGCTGCTGGAGTTCGTCGCCGGCGTTCATCAGCGTCGGCGAGTTCGGCATGAACGAGAGCGTTTCCATCCCCTCGATGAACGTCTCGGCGACGTCCTCGACGTGATCGCGGATCTCCGCGGGAAGCTCGGGGACGACCGTGTCGTAGGCGAACTTGTTGACGTTTTCTTCGGTGAGAACGGTTTCGGCGTCGTCTCGCGGGCTCTGCTCGCTCGACCGGTCCGAGGCGCTTCGCGCCTCGCTGCCGAAAACCTCCGCGGCCAGCTCGTCCCGGCGCGGGTGATCGGGCTTGAGCTGGTCGGGCGTGACCGTGATCTCGCGGCCGCGTTTTTCGGCCTCGTAGACGGCCTCCGCGAGCGCGATGTTCCGACCGACGCGAGTGAAGAGCTCCTCTTGACTCTCGACGAGCTCGCCGTCGGCGTCCCGCCGGAGGTAGCGGGCCGGGAGGATGTTCTGGTAGGCGTTGTCGGTCATGCGCTCTGCGAGGGTGTCGCCCTCGGTGCGCTTGATCGGCAGGGTGAGCTCGTCCGCACCGATGTCCGAGTCGCTCATGCGCGCGTCACCTCAGGCGCATCCCCACGCCCCCTTCCGATTCTTCGTTCTGTCCAGGTGGTAATTCGCATCATTCGTGACGAAGGTTCGGTATCGAGCCATACACATAAAACGTGTGGTCTTGTGCTTCTAACATTGCACTAATACAATTTTACTTTCATAGATGACTCTGTCATCTGTCGTTTCCGGTTCCTGCCAGCGTACCCGAGCGGGCGTGCCAGCGGCCAGTGAGACCTACGGGGGCGACCGCCTTAACGATTATCAGAGGAGACTGAAAGTAATCTCTACCGAGCGTATCCGCCGACCTGTTGTCGATTTATTCTTTCACCGTACCCTGAAAGACTATATACATAGACTTCTCTTTCACTCTATGATCGGATCACTCCTGACCGGAACGACCCTCCTCGCCGCGCTTACGGTTCTCGCCGGAATCGTCGTCGTGATCATGGCCGTCAAGTTCGCCGTCAAGATGGCGATTCGCGTCGGCGTCGTGGCCGCCGTCGTCCTCGCGAGCCTCTACGCGGTCGGCGTCATCGGCTAATCCCTCGGCGCCGAACCGGCGGCCTGTGCCAGCGACAGAAAGTTCTCGATCACGTCGTGACCGACGGCCGTGAGCACGCTCTCGGGGTGAAACTGCACGCACTCGAGTGGGTACTCCCGATGGCGGACGCCCATGACCAGCGTCTCACCGCCGTTCTCGGTCCGTGAACGGTCCTCGACGCCGTGTTCGGCCGTCGCCGACACGTCGAAACACGGCGGCACCGACGTCGCGACCAGCGAGTGGTACCGCCCGGCCCGAAAGCCCTGCTCGAGGCCGGCGAACACGCCCCGGCCGTCGTGGTCGACGGCCGAGGCCTTCCCGTGGACCGGATCGGGTGCACGACCGATCTCGCCGCCGAACTCGTAGACGGCGGCCTCGAGACCCAGACACACGCCGAACGTCGGCACCGTCGGCGTCAGTTCGCGGAGCACGTCCGTCGTTACGCCCACGTCCCGCTCGTTCTTCGGATGGCCCGGCCCCGGACTGAGGACGATCGCGTCCGGCTCTGCCGCCCGCACGTCGGCGAGCGAGGCGGTGTTCTTCACCACAGTCGTCTCGGCGCGCTCGCTCACGTACTCGACGAGGTTGTAGGTGAACGAGTCGAAGTTGTCGACGAACAGGACGTGCGGCAGCGAACCTGTCGCGGGCGTCGGCGTCGCGCTCATCGGGACGCCTCCGAGGCCGTGGTGTCGGCCTCGAGCGCCTCGAGCGCCGCGAGGACGCCGTTCATCTTCTGTTCGGTCTCCTCGTACTCCGCGGCGGGGTCGCTGTCGGCGACCAGCCCCGCGCCGGCGCGAACGGTGATCAGCCGGTCGGCCTCGTCGACGGGACCCGTTCCGCGATCGACGTCCGCCTCGACGGTCGCCGTCCGGATCACGATCGCGAAGTCGGCGTCGCCGGACCAGGAGTAGTAGCCGACGCCGCCGCCGTACAACCCCCTGGGCTCGGCCTCCAGCTCGTCGATGATCTCCATCGCTCGCACCTTCGGCGCCCCCGAGAGGGTCCCGGCGGGGAAGGCGGCTCGCGTCGCGTCGAACGCGTCGGTCTCGGCCGCGAGTTCGCCCGTCACCGTCGACTCGATGTGCTGGACGTGGCTGTACTTGAGGACGTTCATGAACTCGTCGACCCTGACCGATCCCGGCTCGCAAACCCGCCGCACGTCGTTTCGAGCGAGGTCGACGAGCATCGTGTGCTCGGCGCGTTCCTTCCCGTCCGCCAGCATCTCACCGGCCAGCCGTCGGTCCTCGACGGGACTCGCTCCCCGCCCGCAGGTGCCCGCGATCGGATTCGCCATCACCTCCCGCCCGCGCACGGAGACCAGCGTTTCGGGGCTCGCGCCCACGACGGTCAGGTCGTCGTGATCGAGCAGGTACATGTACGGCGAGGGGTTGACCGCCCGCAGCGCCTCGTACAGCCCGAGCGGGTCGATCTCGCCGGCGAGTTCGCGCCGTCGAGAGATCACGCCCTGGTAGATGTCGCCGTCCAGGACGTGCTCTTTCGCCCGGCGGACGCTCTCCTCGTAGGCTTCGCGCGAGCCGGCGGTCTCCCCGCGCCGGACGAAGCCGCCGGTTTCGACCGGCCCCGCCTCCTCGAGCCGCCGCCGGACCCGCTCGGCCTCCCGCTCGAGGCGGTCGTACACCTCCGCGGGGTCGTCGTCGGCTTCGATCACCGGCGTGAAGACGAGCGAAACCGTTCCGTCGCGCTCGTCGAACGCGAGGGTCTTCGTCGTCAGGACGAACTGGGCGTCCGGGAAGCGAGAGTCGGGACGTTCACAGCCGACCTCCTCGAGCCAGAGGTCGTAGACGGCATCGTAGGCGAGAAAGCCGACCAGTCCGCCCTCGAGGTGCTGGCGGTCGTGATCGGGGACGTTCTCGAGGCGAACGTCCGGCAGCGCCCGCCTGAGCACGTCGAGGACGTCTGCGTCGGACGCGCCGTCGAGGGACATCGACTCGAGGGGTGCCGCCGGCGTCAGCGCCTCGACGGCCGCCCCGTCGGGGCCGATCGTGACGACGGCCTCCGGGTCGTAGCCCACGTAGGAGAAGCGGGCGTGACGGTCCGCCTGAGCCGCGTTCGGCCGAAACGCGCCGTCGGGATCGCTCGAGGCGGTCTTCTCGGCGCTCTCGAGCAGGAACGAGTACGGAGACGACGGCTCGTCAGCCGGACCGGATCGGCCCGTGAGCGCGGCGTAGGCGTCGAGCGGGGTCGTCTCGACCTCGAGCGTGGCGACGGCGCGAACGACGGTCGGGCGGACTTCGGCTGCTGGTTCCGGGAGTGGGACGTCGGCGTCGCTCGCGGCACCTGCTGCCAGCTCGAGGAAATGCTGGCGGGAGATGTCGAGTTCGGGGCGGTCGACTCCCGTCTCAGCGGCCGCGTCGGTCACGGTTCGACGGGGTGGCGACCCCGTTTCGCGCGGGCGACGAACGACCTGACCGCGGCCCCGTCCTTGACGCCGCCTTCGGCTTCGACGCCGCTCGCGACGTCGACGGCGAACGGCGAGACGGTCTCGACGGCGCCCGAGACGTTCTCCGGCGTGAGTCCGCCGGCGAGCACGACCGGCGAGGAGAGCGACGCCGTCGCGGCGTGCGTTCGCTCCCAGTCGTGGGTCTCGCCCGTTCCGCCGCCGCCGTCGTCGCCGACGCTGTCGACGACGAGCGCGTCGACGACGTCGTCGTAGATCCCGGCGGTGTCGACGCGGTCCGCCCCGACCGCGAGCATGACGCGCGCGTCGACCTTCGCCCGGACGTACGCGAGGTCGCCCGGTCGCATCTCGCCGTGGATCTGTACGGCGTCGGGTTCGACCGCCTCGACCAGTTCGATCGCGCGTTCCGGTCCTGCCGGCATGGTCACGAGCACGGCCGTCACGAACGGCGGCGTCGCCGCGACGAGCTCAGTTGCCCGCGCGGTCGAGACCGAGCGCGGCGTCTCGATCGGGACGTCACAGACGACGCCGACCGCGTCGGCGCCGGCGTCGACGGCGCGCTCGAGGTCCCGCTCGCGGGTGATCCCGCAGATCTTGACCCGCGTCATCGCTGTACCCCTGCTCGGAGTCCGCACAGCGACTCGAGTTTCGCCGCGGCGGCACCGGATTCGATCGCCTCTCGAGCGGCGCCAACGCCGGCTTCGAGGCTGTCTACGTCACCGGCGACGTAGATCGCCGCGCCGGCGTTCGCGAGGATCACGTCCCGCTTCGCACCGCCGGTCTCCCCGGCGACGATCCCGCGAAGGGCGGCGGCGTTCTCCGCCGGGGTGCCGCCCGCGATGGCGCCGATGGCGTGGGTCTCGAGCCCGAGATCGGCGGGCTCGAGCGTGTACGTCTCGACGTCGGAGCCGGTCACCTCGGCGGCGGTCGTCTCGCCGTGGATCGCGATCTCGTCGGTGCCCGCGCCGTGGACGACCAGCGCGCGCTCGACGTCCATCCGTGCGAGCGCGCGGGCGAGGACCGGCACCAGCTCCGGGTCGTAGACGCCGACGACCTGTGCGTCGGCGCCGGCGGGGTTCGTTAGCGGCCCGAGGACGTTGAACACCGTCCGCATTCCGAGCTCCTTGCGCGGGCCGATAACGGCCTTCATCGCGGGGTGAAACACCGGCGCGAGCATGAACCCGATGCCGTCGCGCTCGATGGCACGCTCGACGGCCGCGGGTTCGGCTCGTACGTCGACGCCGACCTCCTCGAGGACGTCCGCACTTCCCGAGGAGGAGGAGACGGAGTAGTTTCCGTGTTTGGCGACCGGGACGCCGGCGCCGGCGGCGACGATCGCGCTCGTCGTCGAGACGTTGATCGTGTCGTAGTCGTCGCCGCCGGTGCCGCAGGTGTCGACGAGCGGTTCGCGGTCGGGCTCGATCGTTCGGGCGGCCGCGCGCATTCCCTCGGCGAAGCCCGCGATCTCGGCTTCGGTTTCGCCCTTCGCGCGCAGCCCCGCCAGCAGCGCGCCGATCTGGGCCTCCGTCGCCTCCTCGAATACCGCCGCCGAGGCGGCTCGAGCGTCCGATTGTGAGAGATCCTGCCTGTCCGTGACTCGTTCGACGTATGCTTGCATAGGGGAACACCAGTGTACTGGTTTGTCTTACAATGTCCAAATGAGTACATCGACTTAAACGTATCGCCGAGTGCGCCGGACTGGCGCAGGGCGCCCGATTCGAAACCTTCAATTACGGGGGCGGGCAACGAACGACTGCACACCGACGCGGTGACGCGCCGCGGGAGGTCCCAGGCGGGTTGGTGGTCTAGTCTGGTTATGACACCTCCTTGACATGGAGGAGGCCGGCAGTTCAAATCTGCCCCAACCCACTACTTCTGTCGCGAGCAAACCCGCGAGCGACAGGACTGTGACGTTGGGCAGATTTGAATCAGGGAGTGGAGCGAGCGGAGTGAGCGGAACGATCGTGGTTCAAATCTGCCCTACCCCACTACCTGTGAGTACTCGATCCGGGAACAACCGGTCTGAAAAATCGGCTCGAGACCGGGAACTCATACGATCTGTTGTAATTCTTTCCCGGTCATCGCTCGACCGGGGCAGCGATGACCGGGAATACGTTACAACGATCCGTATCAGTCGGTGGAGTGCGCCGGCGCGCCGCCGCGAGCGCCCTGCGATTCACCCGCCCGCCCGCGGCCCTGCTGGGTTTCCAGTTCGAACTCGGGGGATTCCCACGTGTCCCAGTGCTCGTCGGCGTCGGGGTCGCCGAGCGTCCGAAGCGCCTCCACGCGGAGCGTGTACGTACCGCCCGGAACCGGCCGAACGTTGTCGCTCCGACCGGCCTGCGTCGTGCCCGGCCACGGGAACGCGTAGTAGACGTCCGGGCCCGAACTGCGCGGCAGGTACTGATCCGACATCGCGAGCCACTCCCGGCCGCTCTGCTGGTGGACGGCGTAGACGCGCATCTCCTGGGGGAAGTGACCGAAGAACGCCTCGAGCACCGGAACGTCGTCGTCCCGGAGCGCGAAGGTGTGGCCGTCCTCGACGGGCTCGTAGCCCGCGATCTCGCCGTCCTCGTCGTAGACGATTTCCGACAGACGGGGCTCTTGCTCGACGAAGTCGGGCACATCATCCTCGAGGACGAAGTAGCCGAACAGGTCCAGCTCCTGATAGTCACCCGCGTACCCCGCGTACGGGACGCGAAGCGTCTCGAGGTCGTCGTCGTCGGGCGTCAGCTCGACGTAGCCGCCGTACTGGTGGTTCGGTAACCCGAATGCGGGCGCTTCGATCGTTACGTCGACCTCGACCGAGTCGCCTGCGGGAACGGTCACGGTCTCGGGCGCTGCAATACCACCACCCGGATTCAGGAACGTCGGCGCGAACGTGTTGATCCCCGTTCCGAGCGCCGCCACGTGATCGACCGCGTACGCAACGTCGTGGTCCGCGTCGTTCGAGACGGTCAGCGTGACCTCGGTCGTCTCCCTGTCTGCGAGCGCGATCTGACCGGGTTCGACGCGCCCTTCTGCGGTGATCGCCCGATCTATCTGGACCATTCCGGCGCCCTGTCGGAAGCTGTGGTCGAGGAGCCCGGCATCGGGAGCGAGCGACCACGGGAGCGGGTCGGCGGTGTTCTGCAACCGGTCGCGCACCTCGAGCGGATCGAGGTCCTCCTCCTCTAACAGCAGCGCGACCGCGCCCGCGACGTGGGGTGCGGCCATCGAGGTCCCCGACAGCATCGCGTACCCCTCGAGCGCCAGCGGGTACGTCGAGGTGATCATTCCGCCGGGGGCGGTGACGCTCGGACCGAACGCGAGTTCGACGTCCTGTCCGTAGGAGGTGAAACTCGAGAGCAGTCCGCCCTCGGGGTTCGGCGAATCGACCATCTCGTCGGTGAACTCGAGGGTGACCTCCTCGCCGGCTTCGACGAGGTCGACGAGCGCCTCGCCGTCGGCCTGGCCGATACCCGCACCCCAGACCCCTTCGACCCCGGCGTCCTCGATCGTTCCGCTGAACAGGCCGGGAATGTTGTTGTAGATTACGACGCCGACCGCGCCCGCGTCGACGGCGTGTACGTACTTCTCCGCGAACGAACAGTGGCCGCGCTCGATGAGCGCGACGTGGCCCTCCGGGAAGTCCGCGAAGTCATCGGGGTCGCAGCCGAAGTAGCCGTCTTCGTCGTCGATCACGGAACTCGAGGGGAGCGCCAGCGGCGCCGACTCGCCGTCGGTCGGCGGCGCTTCGGCGCCGGTCATCTCGAGGTAGGGCACCGGCTCCTCGAGCTGGTCGACGTCGAACGCGAGCGCCTGCAGGTGTGTGTTCTCCGCGCTCGCGACGCTGATGATGTCGTGGGCGTTCGCGGGCGCGCTCAGGCTCCACGCCCCCAGCGCGCCGTCGTTCCCGGCGGAGTTGACGACGACGACGCCCTGGTCGGCGAGTTCGTTGCTCGCCGCGGTAGTCGGGTACGCCTGGCCCCACGCCAGGCTCGCCCCGAGGGACATGTTGACGATGTCCATCCCGTCCTCGTAGGCGTCCTCCAGCGCCGCGACGATGACGTCGGCGCTGGTCGATCCGATGTCGAACACCTTGTAGGCGCCGAGGGACGTTCCGGGCGCGACGCCGGTGACGCCGTCCTCGTCGGCTGCCTCGGCGCCGGTGATGCCAGCGACGTGGGTGCCGTGTCCCTGCGGGTCCATCGGATCGGGGTTCGGGTTCGGTTCGGCGTCCGGATCGCCGCTGTCGAAGCCTTCCCCGACGTAGTCCCAGCCGTGCGTGATACGGGGGTGGGTTTCACCGTCGGGGTCGGTCAGCGTCCGATCGCCGTCGCTCGTGGCGGTGTACTCGACGTCCTCGTCGCCGCTGCCGCCGAGATCCGGGTGGTTGTAGTCGATGCCGGTGTCGACGGTCGCCACGCTCAGTCCGTCGCCGGTCAGCCCGAGTTCCGACTGCGCGGCGTCCGTGCCGGTCATCGCGAGCGCGGTGTCGAGCGCCGGCGCTGCGTCCGCCGGTTCGGGTCGGTCGACGATCGCCACCGGATAGACGGCGCTGACGCTGTCGAGGGCGGTCAGCGCCACCGCGTCGGCCAGCTCCGCGCGCACCGAGAGGCCGTTCCACAGCGTCGTGAAGTCCAGTCGCTGGCTGAACGAGACGCCCTCCTGACGGGCCTCCGAGCGCAGGTGGGCGCGCTCGTTCGCGTGGTCGGACGGGCTCCCCCCTCGAGCGGTCGGCGCCGCCGCGAACTCGACGAACCACCGGTTTCGCGCCCACTGGTCGGGGGCGTCGCCGCTCCCCTCCCACGGCGGGGGACTCTCGGGTCGGATTCGATCGACGGCCGACGCTCCGTCGTCGGCGAGGGCCGTTCCGGAGAAGACGGTGCCGAGACCGACGGCGCCGGCGAGTTTCAGCGCAGTTCGCCTGTCGATTTGACTCCCGTTCACAGCGTTGTGAGTGTATTCAGTCATTGATTTTCAGAGCCGTGTTACTGTGTCCCAGTGCAGCTTGTCACGTCCCCACGACTCATCAGTTCTCACTGCTGAGAAGTGTTAGTACTATCTCATTATTACAAGGATATAATTACAGACTATTTCTGTTACCAGTGGCACAGGCTCATCGTCGCAGTGATGCCTGCGGATACGGTTCACTGTGGTCCACTCCCGTAGCGAGATTACAACCCCCGCGAGGGGCCCGTGAACGACCGGAACGGAGTCTGGAGCGTCGTCGGAACGGCGGTTATCGGGAGAACAATCGCGTGAGCCGCCCCAGTAGTCCGGCGGAGGGCGTTTCCTCGGGAGACTCGTCGTCGGTTCGGTCGTCCAGTTCGGTCGGTGGCTCCCCGTCCGAGACCGCGTCGCCCTCGCCGGTCGCCGTCTCGAGGTCGTCGAGCGAGAGGTCGATCTCGTCGATGTCGGGCGTCTCCTCGCGGCCGTCGCCGGCCTCCGCGGCGCGGACGTCGGCGCCCGTGACGGTTCCCGCCTCGACGCGAGCCGAGAGGTCGGCGCTCGTCTCGTCGTCCTCGAGCGCGGTTCCGGACTCGCTTTCGACTCGTGCGTTCTCGCTTTCGACCGCCCTCGCCGGCTCGCGCGCCGTACCGGCGTTTTCGGCGTCGTCGGCTCTCGAACGCGTCTCTCCAGCCAGGTCGGTCGCGCTCTCGGTTTCGGCGTCGCCGGTTCGCGGCGTCGACTCGAGGGAGTCGAGGATGTCGTCGACGCTCTGATTCGAGACGACGCGGGTGGGACCGCCGCCGGGGGCCCGCATGCGCCCCTCGGCGTCGGTATCCCCTCCGGTCGACGGCTCCTCGTTCGCGTCGGCGGACGATCCGTTGTCGGTCATGGTACGCGTGTGTCGCCCGCGAAACCATAAGCTTCCCCGTCGATCGATCACTCGGCGACATGCGGGTGCGAGAGGACGACGTTGATGACGGCGCCGACCAGAAGCAGCATGCCGGCGAAGTAGAGCCAGGTGACGAACAGGATCACGACGCCGACCGCGCCGTAGGCCTCGTACTGCCCGGCGTGTGCGGTGTAGAGCTGAAAGCCGACCTGCAGGACCGTCCAGCCGATCGCGGCGAACGCCGCCCCCGGAACGATCTCCACGAACTCGACGGCCACCGGCGGGAGCACGTAGTAGATCGGGAGGAAGACGAGAAACAGCCCGAGCAACAGCACGCCCCATCCGAGCAGGCCGCCGAAGGGGATGGCGTCGGCGACGAGTCCGAGAACGGCCCCGAGAACGACCATCAGCGAGAGGGCGCCGGCGGCCGCGAGGATCACCGCGACACCGTCGCGAATCTGCTCGAGCAGGGAGTCCTCGTCGGCCGCGTCGTAGACCGTATCGAACGCGAGGCTGAGACCGCGAAAGACCTTGAGTGCGCCCCACGCCGAGACGGCGAGTGCGACGACGGTCGCCTCCGCCCGCCCCGACTCGGTCATCAACGCCTCGGTGACGAGGTCTTCGCCGGCTTCGGGCAGGAAGTCGCCGGCGACGAGGACGAGTCGCTGTGCGACCTGTTCGCCGCCGAGGATCGACCCGACGACGAGCGCGAGCAACACGAGCGGGATGAGCGAGACGAACGCGTAGTAGGCGAATCCGGCGGCGAGAAACGAAACGTTGCGGTCTCGTGCCGTACGAACTACCGACGCCGTCGTCGCAGCAACGTCCATAGCCCGCCGTACCACGATCGGTCATATGAGTGTGGGAGTCGTTCGAATCGACTGTACTGTCCGTCGGCGCGGGGCTACCACTCGGTACAGAAGTTGTGCGTCGCGAACACCTGGCCCTCCTCGGTGACGTAGACGCCGACGCCGCCGCGATCCCAGCCCTCGACGTCCTCCTCGAGGATCGCCGCGCGGTGGTCCGGGGAGTTCATCCACTGCTCGACCAGCCCGTCCGCCAGCTCCTCGGCCGTGTAGTAGCTGACCGTCTCCCCATCCGAGGACTGCCGGACCGGCCTGTCGACCCAGGTCATCGCGACGTTCTCGCCGTAGGCGCGACAGTAGTCGGCAACGTCGTTGAACCGGTCGTAGGGCGACTCCCCCTCGCTGTTGACGTGGGAGATCCCCTCCTGGGCGGCCATGTCGACGCTGTGGGCTCGAGAGACGGAGGCGACCGTCCCGTCCCACTCGATCGGTTCGAGGCCGTGTTCCGCCCGGCGGTCGTTGACGCCCGCGTGGACGAAGTCCTCGACGGCTTCCGAGGTGATCCGCTCGACGTCGGTTTCGTACGCCGATACGCCGGGGTCGTCGGGGTCGGTCAGTTCGGGGTTTCGCTCGCCGGCCGGCGGCGGATCGGCGCTGGGAGAGATCGACGGCTGGCGGTCGATGCCGTCGAGTCGGTCGATCTCCTCGAGTCGATCGAACCCGTCGAGTTCCTCGAGTTCGCCCGCGAGCTGCGGGCCGACCAGCGCGACGCCGACGGCGAGCGAACAGACGACGAGTGCGACGACGAGGAATCGGACGACGCCGACGAGGCTGGCGCGGTCTTCGCGCAGCGCTCTGCGGGAGGGGCGGTCGCGGGGGCGACGGGACGGGGCGGCGGTGTCGCTCGGCCCCTGACGGCCGGACTCGTCGCTCGAGTGACCTGCCATTCGTGCTGAGAGTCGGCCTCCAGCGATAAGACAGTCGCGGTTACTCTGGTGTCGCCTCGCCGAACAGCGTCTCGTGGACCCCGAGGACGAGGCCGGGGACGACCGCCATGAAGAGGTGCTCCTCGAGGGGGATTCCAGCGACGTCGATCCCGGTGCGGAGCTTGATGTCGAAGACGCCGACGGCGAGCGTGTACCGGTCCCAGACGTAGGCGATCGGGTACAGCACGAGGATCGTGACGGCGGCCTTCCGGAGCGCGCCCGCCCGGCGAAGCAACGCGAACGCGATCGCGCCCCAGAACAGCTCGGTGAGGAGATACGTGTATCGCCCGAAGACGCTGATATCCGGAGCCATGCCCCCGGTACGACCGCGGACGTGAAAAAGGCGTTTGCCCCGGAGATGCCCGTCGCGGGCGGTACGTTAAATACCGTCGCGGGAGTAGGGCCGCCCAGAACGATGGATATCGCTGACATCGCTACCAAGGACTACATCGAAGTCGACGTTGGAATGCGAATGGGGAAGGTTCGTTCTACCTTCGAGAACGAGAACCCCAAGGGGCTGATCGTCACCGACGACGGCGAGTATCGGAGCGTGATCAGCGAGCGTGAGGTGCTCCAGTCTCACGTCGAAGACGACGCCAAGGTGGCGGCGCTGATCAAACCGAGTCGGAACGACCCGGTGCCGAAACTCGACCGCCACGAGAACGTCCGCGAGGCCGCCCGAATGCTCATCGAGGGGAACGCCAAGGTCGCTCCCGTCTTCGAGAACGACTCGCTGTGGGGCGTCATCAGCGGGGACGCCATCCTCGAGGCCGTCCTCGAGAACCTGGACGCGCTCACCGTCGCCGACATCTACACGGACAACCCCATCACCCTCCGTGAGGACGACGGCGTCGGCAAGGCGATCAACCACCTGCGCGAACACGGCATCTCCCGGCTGCCGGTGGTAAACGAGAACGGCTACCTCACGGGCGTCGTCACGACCCACGACATCGCCGACTTCGTCATCCGCGAGAACGACCGCATGACGACCGGGGACCGCGTCGGCGACAACGACCGGATGCTCGACGTCCCGATCTACGACATCATGAACAGTCCCGTCTCGACGATCACCCTCGAGGCCACCGCCCGCGAGGCCGTCGAGGAGATGCTCGGCGACGACTACGCCGGACTGGTCGTCACCCCCGACCACGACGACCGCGTCGTCCAGGGGGTCGTCACCAAGACGGACGTCCTGCGCGCGCTCACCTACACCGAGGAGGAGCACATGGACGTCCAGATCACGAACGTCTCGCTGCTCGACACCATCACGCGCGAGTCGATCGTCCAGAGCATCGAGGACGTCGCCGACAAGTACGCCGACATGCAGGTGCTCCACGCCCACGTGCGGTTCCACGAGCACAAGGAGAAACTCCGTGGCACCCCACTGATCCAGTGTCAGATCCGCCTCCGGACGAACAAGGGACAGATCGCCGGCTCCGGCGAGGGGTACGGCTCCGAGAACGCCTTCCGCGTCGCGCTGGACAAACTCGAGCGAAACGTCCTGGAGCTCAAGGGCGTCACCAGCGACGAGGAGTACCGCGGCCAGCTGCTCCGGAAGCTCAACGAACTGTAGCGCCCCCTCTTTTCGCCGGCCGGGTTACAGCTGTGCCGGCTCGTCGCCGCCGACCAGTCCCGAGTCGGTGATCCGGAACTGGACCGTCTCGCCCGCGGGTTTCGAGCGGTGTTTCTCGAGGGTCGCCCGCCGGTTGCCGCCCCGGAAGCGGTCGACTCGAACCACGACGCCGGTCCAGTGCTCCAGCGTGTTACCGCCGAGCCCCCGCGTCCGATCGGAGTCCGGATCGGCGAACACCTGGTTGGTGAGGACGACCGCGAGATCGTGTTTTCGAGCGAGCGAGAGCAGGTGTGTCACCTGCCGGGTCATCCGCCGCAGCGCCTCGCCGTCGTCGCCGTCGCCGCGCTCGAGGCGATAGAACCCCGTCGCGCTGTCGAGAACGATCAGATCGGCGCGCTCGGCGAACTCCTCTGCGTCGCGGACGGCTTCGGCCTGCTCGTCGAAATCCAGCGCGTCCTCGATGACGATGCGCGAGGCGACGTCTTCGACGTCGTCCGTTCGCGCCGACAGCAGCTGGTGGAACCGGTCGACCGAGACCCCCTCGGTGTCGATGTAGACGGCCGTTCCGCCGCTGATCGCCGTCTCGACGGCGAGCGAGAGCGCGAGGTTGGTCTTCCCCGCCGCAGGCGGCCCGTACAGCTGCGTCACTGTCCCGCGGTCGACTCCCCCACCCAGCAGCTCGTCGACCGGCGGACAGCCGGTCGAAATCGGCTCGTCGTTCACGGTCGTCCTTCGGCTGTGGTGAGGAAAAACCTCCCGAAACGATCGGTTCCCCGGCGGCGGGCGAACACGCTTATTCCGTCGGGTACCCAACTCCCTGCGTGATCGTCGTCGCGACGGAAGATTTCGAAGTGTACCACGAGGTCGTCACCGAACTGCGCGAGCGCGGCGTCGAGTTCACGACCGTCGAACCGGGCGAGGACCTCCCCGGGGCGACGTCCGTCGTCGTCACCGGCGCGGCACACGCCGGGGCGTTCGACGACGTCGTGACGGTCGTCGCCGAACCCGGCGAGCCCCGACGCAGCGTCGACCGCGCGCTCACCGCCCTTCGCGGGGACGACGGACGAACGATCATCGGCGTCGACCCCGGCCGGAAGCCGGGCGTCGCGATCCTCTCCGGGGAGATGGTCGTCGCCGCCTTCCACGTCCCGCTGGCCGACACGGTCGACGTGATCCAGCGCGAGGCGGCCGAAGCCGCCGATCCGGTCGTCCGCATCGGCGACGGCGCCCGCCTCGAGGGGGCGACGCTGATCAACGATCTCGAGGACGTCCGCGTCGAACTCGTCGACGAGACGGGGACGACCCCCTACCTCGGAACGGGCTCGCGGGGGATGGGCGACGTCCTCGCCGCGGTCAACATCGCCAGACTCGAGGGCGAGGTAGTCGACAACCGCGAGATCGAGCCGACGGCCGGCGAGCTACAGGTGATCAAGGACCGCTCGCGCGAACGGAGCGAGACGAACCGAGCGATCGACGAACTGCTCGCCCGGCGCGTGGCCGCCGGCGAGTTGACGATCGACGAGGCCCTCGCCGTCCACCGTGACGACGCGCCCGGTGAGACGACGGACTGACGGTCGGTCGACGACCGGCCGCGTCGCTACGGGCGGCGAATAATGGAGAAAATCGGTTGCAGTCGAGGCGGTTCCCGAGTCGTTACGGCGCCGCGAACACGCCGCCGGAGCCGACGGCCGTGTACTGGACGTTGCGGTTCTCCTGCATGATGATCTGGCTCGAGGTCGCGTCTCCGCCGTCGTCGGCGACGGCGATCGCCGCGGACTGCTCGACGAAGTTCTGCTGACCGACGAACTGCGCCTGTTCGATCGTGGCGCTCGAGTGCTGTTCGACGTCGTTGAGCTGGCTGTCGGTGCCGTCGTAGTCGAACGCGATCATCGAGTTGTCGGTGAGTTCGTCGCCGCCGAGGGTGACCGTGGTCTCCTCGGTGTAGACGAGTCCGCCGTGGGTGGCGCCTCCCTGGTAGACGTTCCAGGCGTCGGCGGCGCCGACCTGCGCGTTGTAGTTGGTCTGGTACATCAGCTGGATGGCCGTGGCGGTGCTCTCGTTCGTGGCGACGGCCACGGCGGAGCTCTGGACGTTGATGTTGAACTGGTCGGCTTCCTGGTACTGGGCGACGCTCGCGTCGGCAGCCTGGCTCACGCCGTCGTCGCCTTTCTTGTCGCCCTTCTTGTCGTGGTCGTCGCCGTCGACGCGTTCCGTCTGCGTCGAGACGACGTCGTTGTCGTCCATGTCCGCGGTTGCAACGTTCATGCCTGGCATCGCGGCGAGGACGTTCACCGCGTCCGCGCTCGCGAGCTGTTCGTTGATGTTGGTCTGTTCGGTGAGCTGGACTGCGGTCGCGCTCGAGCCGTCGCCGACCGCGATGGCGACCGCGGCGCCCGCCTCGTTGACGTTCGCCTGCTCGACGTCCTGGCCCTGTTCGACGGACGCGGCTGCATCCTGCGAGACGCCGTCACCGTCGTCGCCGTTGTAGTCGTACTTCGGCGAGATGCCGGGGTCTTTCTTGTAGTGTTCGTTCGTCGGGGCTGCGGTCGCGGGCGCCTCGTAGACGTTGGTCGCGTTCGCCGCTCCCTCCTGGAGGTTCTGGTTCGCCTGGGAGATCTGCTGGAAGGCGACGGCCTCGCTCTCGTTCTCCGCGAACGCGAACGCGGTCGTCTGTTCCGCGTAGTTGACCTGGGTGACGTCCTGGTACTGGGAGACCGCCGCTTCGGCGCTCTGGGTCACCGTCGGCTCGCCCGTCTTCGAGTCAGCGACGCCCCAGCCGGAGAACTGCTGGCCGTCACCGTTGCCCATCACGATGTGGACGGTGCCGACGTTCTCGAACTGGGTGCTCTGGGAGTCGAACGCCTGGTTCTCGGCGACCGCTTCGCCGACCTGCGCGTTGTTGTTCTGCTGGCTGACCTCCTGGATCGCCGTCGCGTTGCCGCCGTCGATCGAAATCGAGACCGCGGCACCCTCCTCGTTGAGGTTCACCTGCTCGACGTCCTGGTACTGGATGACCTCGCTAACGGCGTCCTGTCCCTCGGCCGGGTGGCCCGGGTTGTCGGTCAGGTGATCGTCGAGGAACTCCTCGAGCGTCTGATCGCCGATATCGACGCCGAAGACCAGATAGAGGTCTTCACCGTTCTCGAGCGTCTGTACGGTCGCGCCGTTCGCGTCGTCGCCAGCGACCGGCGTCGCGATTGCTACCATCGAGAGCATGAGCATCCCGACGACGAGTACTGTCGTGATCTGTGATCGTGCTAACATCCTGTGCGTTGGTTCCTGTGTTCTGTTTCCTGTGAAGGTCGCGTTGGTGTGAAATCTATGCGGCGCAAACGGTCGTATCCCGAAGACAGTCTTTGTTATCTGTGGGTTGAACGGCGGAACGAGGGTGCTACTCGAGCGGTATGCGGTGATTTCGGCCCGGAAAGAGTGGGTCCCCAGACCGTTCTAGCCATTGGCTACAGTGGCGGCGTCGATCGTTTTCGCGTCGAACACTGACTCGAGGCGAACACTGACCGACTCGATCGACCGTCCGACCGCCGTCTCGGTCACAGCTCCGTGGCGCTCACGAACGCCAACCGTTCCACGGCCGAAATTACGGCGGCCGAACGGGACCGTCTCGAAAAAATACGCACTTCGTACGGGCGACAGGACGGCCGAATCCGTCGTTCAGCCGAGGCGAAATTGCCGACTCCTCGAGCGCCGGTCGTCGTTTCCGGAACCCCTGTCGACCGTTTCAGGACCAATTCGAGATAGTGATGGAGAAACGATACTTCGGGTTAATACCGAACCCCACTGTCCCACCAATCTGGGCACAAACAGCCCCTGGAGCCATCTAACACCGATTTCAGGGGTAGTGCCTGTGGTACGAAATGAAACGCGCACTCACACTCATGCTGACGGTAGCACTGGTCGGCAGCCTCATGTTCATGGGGCTGGCTGGAACGGCGGCGGCAGACAGTCACACCGAAATCGACGTTCAACTCGGCGGTGACGGCGGCGACGGCGGCGACGCAGTCAACTTCGCTCAAGTGAACCAGCAGAACAACAACGCGCAGGTCGGGTACTCCTCGGCGAGTTCGGTCGGACACCACAGTGCTGCAGCGTCCTCGGTGAACCAGTGGCAGTCCGTCTCCCAGACGAACGCCGCTAACGTGAACCAGCTCGCTGTCGGCGGCGACGGTGGCGACGGTGGCGATTCCGAGATTGAGATCGACCTTCCAGTCTTTGTCTTTGGCCTCTGACACCATCGATTGATTTTTAATTATTTTCTAGATTGACGAAAGATGGGGTGATACTTTGGTGGTTAGACTGGTATAGTGCCAGCGTTGTTATTTTTCACTACTGTTAGTACTGGCTGACAAATACACAGCATTGATAGCTACTCATCAACCACATATCGCAATTGAATATCTCCACTGGTTATTCACATGTAGCAATAGATGACCGGAAGTAGGACCGTCCGTTTCTCCGTCTAATCCACAAGTGAGCTTCGAAACTGCCCTTTGGGTTCAAGTCGAACTCCGTGCAGAGTGAAGAGCGGGCACCGTGCCACAACGGGTTGACCGCTCCATTCGGCGGCGAGCGGCAGTCACGTGAGGGAATGATCCTCGAGCGATGGCTGTGCTCGCACCCATACAACGTGCCCACTGATCACAAATGAAACGCACAATCACGGTCATGCTGACGGTAGCAATGGTTGGCAGTCTCATGTTCATGGGGCTCGCGGGAACAGCTGCAGCGGACAGCCACACCGAAATCGACGTCGACCTCGGCGGCGATGGCGGCGACGGCGGCGACGCGGTCAACGTGGCTGAGGTGAACCAGCAGAACAACAACGCACAGATCGGCGAATCGTCGGCAGCCAGCTACGGTGACGACAGCGCCGCCTCGTCAGGAGTGTACCAGGGACAGTACGTCTCCCAGTACAACGAGGCTGACGTCGACCAGGTCGCTGTCGGCGGTGACGGCGGCGACGGCGGTGCCGTCGACATCGACATTGACCTCGGATTCTTAGCCTAAGCGGTAGTAGTTCGACCGGTTTCCAATTTTTGTGGCGAAGCGAGCATCGTAGCCGGTCGTCCAGTCGTCGAGAAGCCTCCGTTCTGAACGTCGTATATTCCGGGAGATGTTGTGCCCCAGACCATCTACTGGAAAGATATTTTTAGAACATATATCGTAACCTCTCATACCGCTGTAGGAATACGTAACTCGAGTCAGGGCCATGCTTTTCGCGCTCTAATCGGTTGATGTGTCCTGAAACTGCCCTTTGGGTTCAAGTCAAACTCCGTGCTGAGTGGTGAGTGGGCACCGTGCCACAACGGGTTGACCGCGCCATTCGGCCTCGAGCGGCGGCTTCGCTACGGATCTGATCCGTAGCGACGGCCGTACCCGCTCACCCGTACGACGTGCCCGATGATCACAAATGAAACGCACAATCACGGTTATGCTGACGGTAGCAATGGTTGGCAGTCTCATGTTCATGGGATTCGCCGGAACAGCGGCGGCGGACAGCCACACCGAGATCGACATCGATCTCGGCGGTGACGGCGGCGACGGCGGCGACGCGGTCAACGCAGCGGAGGTGAACCAGCAGAACAACAACGCGCAGGTCGGCGCATCCTCCGCGGTCGCGGTCGGTGACGGCGACGACCACAAGAAGGGCTACGATAGCGGCGGTGCTGCTGCCGCGTCGATCGTGGACCAGGGCCAGGCAGTTGAGCAGACCAACTACGCCGACGTCGATCAGTACGCGTTCGGCGGTGACGGTGGCGACGGCGGTGACTTCAACTTCAGCATTGGCTTCGACGACTAGTCGAATCCTGTAATCACGGAGTCGTTCTTTTTTGTGTTACCGGCCTTCGAGTGTAGACACCGTCTCTACTTGTGACGCGTGGGCGTTTGGCGACGAGTGGGTCCAATCGCTTGCAACCTCGAGAACCAATAAGCCACGGGCTACAGCTGTAACAGTTCTACGTGTTCAAATGGCTGTGTATGGTTGCCTTTTCTCACCCGCTACACACATGAAACAACTCACAGCAGCCGTTCTGTCGATCGTCGTGTTGAGTAGCCTCGTCTGGTTCGGGTCGATCGCCGCCGACACCGGAACCGACGGCGAGGACGGCGAGTCGGTGGTCGTGAACGACTCGATCGCCGACCGGAACGTCACGATAACTCAGAACGCCTCGAGCGACGCCGGCACGTCCGTCTCCGTCGCACAGAACGCCTCGCAGACGAACGGCACCGTTACGGTATCCACCCAGACCGCCTCCGACGGTGCGGACGTCAACGAGTCGACCACGTCCTCGAGTTCCCACTCGACGTCGGTGAACGCGACGTCGATCGGTAGCGACGGGGCCGACGGAACCGACGGAACCGCGAACGTCACGATTTCGCTGCCCGGCGACGACGAGTAACCGACGGTCGTCGCGAACCTACTGCGACGCGTCCGTGGATTTCGAGGATTCCCGAACCGCTCTTTCGGCTCGCTCGAGGACGTCTCGAACCGATCGCCCGGTCTCTCGAGCCACACGCGCCGCGTCATCGTACTCCGCGCTCGCGTCGTACACCTCGCCGTCGGTATCGCTCGCGATTTTCACTGCGACCTCGTAGCACTCGCCCTCGAGTTCGATCGCGACGGTTTCGAACTCCCGGTCGGCGACCCAGCGGTGCGTCGCGCCGGCGTCTCGAACCCCGAGCGTCCCCGTTTCCTCCGCGAGCCGGCGGGCGACCCGTTCGGCGTCCTCGGGGCGGCAGATCACCTTCACGAGGTGGCCCGGGCGGGACTTCTTCATCGTCGCCGGGAGGATCGAGACGTCTCGTGCGCCCACGCGCGAGAGGGTCTCCTGGAGTCCGCCCAGCACCTCCGGTGTCGCGTCGTCGAGGTTCGTCTCGAGCACCGAAATCTCCTCGCGACGGAGCGTCCCCGCGTCGGCGCCGACGAGCGCCCGGAGCACGTTCGGGTGGGGATCGAGATCGTAGCCGCCCGCGCCGTAGCCCGAGGCCTCGACCGAGAGCGCCGGGAGCGTTTCGACGCCCTCGGCGACGTGTGCCAGAATAGCGGCTCCCGTGGGGGTGAGCAGTTCGGCCTCCACGGGACCGCCGGAGAGCGACCAGTCGGCTCGCTCGGCGAGTTCGACGACCGCCGGCGCCGGGACGGGGTACTCACCGTGGCTCATCGCAACCGTTCCGCCGCCCGCCGAGAGCGGCGTCGTGACGACCCGTTCGGCCTCGAGGTCGGCCAGCAACAGGACCGCGCCGACGACGTCGGCGATGGCGTCGTCGGCGCCGACCTCGTGGAAGTGGATCTCCTCGACGGGCTCGCCGTGGACGGCGGCCTCGGCCTCGCCGAGCAGCTCGAAGATCGCGAGCGCGTCGCGTTCGACGGCGGGTTCGAGGTTCAGCTCCGCGACGATCTCGCGAACCTCGAGGTAGCTCCGGTGGGGGCCGTGACCCTCTGCGGGCGTGTGGTGGTCGTGGCCGTGGTTGCCGGGTTCGTGGCCGTGGTGGTTGTGGTCGTCGTGGTCGTTTTCACCGTGGTCGTCTCCGTCACGACCGTGACCGTCCCCGTGGCGGTCGTGGTCGCCCCGGTCGTGATCGTGAGACGCCGCGTCCGTCGGCCCTCGAGCGGCGTCGGTCAGCACCACGTCGACCGTCGTCGCGCTGATCCCGCACTTCGTCACCTCGTCGATCCGGTACTCGACGTCGAGCGCCGACTCCACGGGCTCGAGGACGCCGGGGTCGGCGCCGGCGGCGATCAGCGCGCCGAGGATCATGTCGCCGCTTGCGCCCATACGGCCGTCGAAGGCGAGGCAGGTCATACCTACGAGACGGACCGGCGCGGGCAAAAACCCCATCCATTCCGGTCCGAAATTCGGGGGAGGGCGACGGACTCTACCGAACTGACTCGAGCCGGTACTTCTATGTGTCTTCCCACCTCAGGTATATATGATAGTGACTAGCATGGTGGGGGACACCAGCGCTAGCAAAAAACCTATCCGACCTGCAATCGGAGTCACAGACATCGCCGTCCATCCCTAAATCATGAACGAAGTCCAACTGGAGGTTGCAAAGGCGTACCCGAACGATTCGGGTCGTGGAATCGCCCGGCTCGACCCGGACACCCTGCTTCATCTGAAGCTGAGTCCGGGCGACATCATCGAGATCGAAGGGGCCGACACGACCGCCGCGAAGGTGTGGCGGGCGGACCGGCAGGACTGGAACACCGATACGGTCCGTATCGACGGCTTCACCAGACAGAACGCCGACGTGGGTATCGGCGAGCGGGTTACCATCCGCAAGGCCGAGGCGACGAAGGCGAACAAGCTCGTCCTCGCACCGCCCGAGGAGGCCTCGGTGCAGTTCGGCTCGGACGCCGCGGGCATGGTCAAACGCCAGATCCTCAAGCGACCGGTCGTCGGCCGCGACATCGTCCCGGTGATGAGCTCGACGAACCACCCCTTCATGCGGTCGCCGGGACAGGCGATTCCCCTGATCGCCGTCGAGACCGACCCCGAGGGCGTCGTCCTCATCACCGAGGACACCGACGTCGAACTCCGCGAGGAGCCGATCTCCGGCTTCGAGAGCCGCGGTGCCGGCATCACCTACGAGGACATCGGCGGCCTCCAGGGCGAGATCCAGCGGGTACGGGAGATGGTCGAACTGCCGATGAAACACCCCCAGATCTTCAAAAAGCTGGGGATCGAGCCCCCGCAGGGCGTCCTCCTCCACGGCCCGCCGGGAACCGGAAAAACCCTCCTCGCGAAAGCGGTCGCCAACGAAACCTCCGCGAGTTTCTTCTCTATCGCCGGCCCCGAGATCATCTCGAAGTACTACGGGGAGAGCGAACAGCAACTCAGGGAGATCTTCGAGGACGCCAGCGAGGAGTCGCCGGCGATCATCTTCATCGACGAACTCGACTCCATCGCGCCCAAACGCGAGGACGTCACCGGCGAGGTCGAGCGCCGGGTCGTCGCTCAGCTGTTGACGATGATGGACGGTCTCGAGGCCCGCGGCCAGGTTATCGTCATCGCCGCCACGAACCGCGTCGACAGCGTCGATCCCGCGCTGCGCCGGCCGGGCCGGTTCGACCGCGAAATCGAGATCGGCGTCCCGGACGAGGTCGGCCGCGAGGAGATCCTCCAGATCCACACGCGCGGAATGCCGCTGTCGGACGACGTGAGCCTCGGCCACCTGGCCGACGAGACCCACGGCTTCGTCGGCGCAGACATCGAGAGCCTCACGAAGGAGGCAGCGATGAAGGCGCTCCGGCGGTACCTCCCCGAGATCGACTTAGACGAGGAGGACATTCCGCCGAGTCTGATCGACCGGATGATCGTCAAGCGCGAGGACTTCCGCGGCGCGCTCTCGGAGGTCGAACCCTCCGCGATGCGCGAGGTGCTCGTCGAGTTGCCGAAGATCTCCTGGGACGACGTCGGCGGCCTCCACGACGCGAAAAATCAGGTCAAAGAATCAGTCGAGTGGCCGCTCAACCAGCCCGAGAAGTTCCAGCGGATGGGGATCGACCCGCCGGCCGGCGTCCTGCTGTACGGCCCGCCGGGCACCGGGAAGACCCTGATGGCGAAAGCCGTCGCCAACGAGACCAACGCCAACTTCATCTCCGTGCGCGGCCCGCAACTCCTCTCGAAGTGGGTCGGTGAGTCCGAGAAGGCGATCCGCCAGACCTTCCGGAAGGCCCGGCAGGTCTCCCCGACGGTGATCTTCTTCGACGAACTCGACTCGCTCGCGCCCGGACGGGGCGGCGACGTCGGTTCGAACGTCTCAGAGCGCGTCGTCAACCAGCTTCTCACCGAACTCGACGGGCTCGAGGAGATGGAAGACGTGATGGTGATCGGCGCGACCAACCGCCCGGACATGATCGACCCCGCCCTCCTCCGATCGGGGCGGTTCGACCGGCTAGTGATGATCGGCGAGCCCGACACCGAGGGTCGAGAACGCATCCTCGAGATTCACACCGACGACACGCCGCTGGCGGCGGACGTCAGCCTGCGCGAGATCGCCGAGATCACGGACGGCTACGTCGGCAGCGACCTCGAGTCGATCGCCCGCGAGGCGGCGATCGAGGCGCTGCGCGAGGACGCCGAGGCAGACGTCGTCGAGATGCGTCACTTCCGGGCGGCGATGGAGAACGTCCGGCCGACGATCACCGACGACATCCTCGACTACTACGAGCAGATCAAAGAGGAGTTCAAGGGCGGGACCCAGACGGCCGAGCCCGGCGTCGGACGGCGCGGGAGCCGGATCGGGTTCCAGTAGCTCGATTCGTTTTCGACGGCGTGGTTACGGTTCGAGCAGCGCTCTGCGAGCGGCCGGCTCGAGACGGGTAACGGGGGTGCTACCGACCGCAGCCTGCCGGTCAGCCGATCGAAACGGTTCGCTCGCGTCTCGTACGTAGCAGTCTCGTTCCGTTCCGTAGTCACGGCCTATCTCGAGTACGCGCCAGGGTAGGTCCCGACTGTCCGAGACCGCGACGGTTATCACCCGCGTAACTGGTGGAACGCCCCCGCTGACGCGCGTTCTATGCGAACGATTATCACATCTCTCGAAACGCGCTCAGATCGCGCGATAAATCGTTTCGACGCCGTTCACGCAACGGTGGTGCCGGATTTAGAACCACTTATTCGCGTGAATCGTTCGGAACGGCTCGAAACGCTGTGGGCACTATATGTGCATCTGTTTGGAAAATATGATACGTCTGCAGGTGTTTCCCATGTCGAGCCCCCCCGCTACCCACGACCGGCGTCCGTCCTCGGCGCGCACTGTCGCGTCCGACGGACAGGAGACGAATCAGAGCGCTCTCGAGCGCTTCTCACCGACTATCGCCAGGCACGTCCGCGTGACGAGCTTCTGGATGGCGATCGTGCTACCGTTTCTGCACGTCCCGCTGCTCGCGACGGGACTTTCGACCCCCTCGGAGACGGCGACGTTTCTCGGCCTCCTCGTGTTGAACCTCGTCGCACTCTATCTGGGCCATTCGCACCGAAACTGACCTCGCTGACGCCTCCTTCTCGACAATTCGTCCCTCCGTTCGTCCGGTCACTCACTCGAGTTTCGGCGCCGAAGCTGTCCGAACTCCGCCCGTAGCACCTCCCGCTTGACGAGCACGAACCCGATGGCGATCAGGACGAAGCCGACCACCGTCGCGGCGTCGACGACTTCTCCGAGCAGGAGCCAGCCGAACACCGCCGCGAAGACCGGCGCGACGTACGACACCATGTTGATCTCGACGGCGCCGAGGCGCTCGAGCAGGTCGAAGTAGACGAGAAAACCGAACGCGCTGGCGACGATCGCGAGATAGGCCAGCGCCGCGATCGCGACGGGATCGGTCCAGGCGGCGACGTCGATCGGTTCGCCGAGCGCGAGACTGACCGCGTGCATGAGGAGCGCGCCGCCGAGCATCGACCAGGCTTCCATCGACTCGATGGACAGCGACGCGTCGATGCGGCGCGTGAGGACGCTGCCGAGGGCGAACGACGCGGCCGCGAGAAAGACCAGTCCAGTCGCGACCACGTTCGTCGCCAGTAGGTCGCCGGGGTCCGGGCGGGCGATGACGACGACGCCGAGGAGCCCCACTGCGACGCCGACGAGTCCGACCCTCGAGAGCGCGTCCGACGGCATCAACACTCTGGCGAACCCGGTCGTCAGAACGGGAGAGAGGCTCACCAGGATCGACGCCGCCGCCGCAGTCGTGTGTTGTTGTCCGACGAACAGGAAGGCGTGGTACGCCGCGATCATCAGGACGGCCCCGACGGCGACGAGCGCCCACTGGTCGCGTCCGCGGGGGATCACGTCGTCGACGGCGTACGCGGCGTACGCGAGCATGACGACGCCGGCGATGTCGTACCGTAACGCCGCGAACAGCACCGGCGGAAAGTGCGAGAGGCCCGCACTGATCGCGACGAACGCCGTTCCCCAGACGGCCGCGAGGATCAGAAAGAGACCGAAGCTCCGGTATCTGCTCACGCCACTGCTCTCTCGCTCTCGAGTCTATGTGTTTCGTTTTGAAACGGTCTTGCCGGAGGTGCGATCAGTCGTCGCCTGGGCTCGGCGGCGAAACGTCCGTTTCGACCCCCTCGTCGGCGGGGGTACCGTAGAGGTGACACGCGACCGGATGGGCGCCTTCGCCCAGGTCGGGATTGGTCCGCTCGCAGACGCTCTCGTACTCCCGACGGAGCCTGTCTTCGGCGGCCTCCCAGTTCTCCGCGGCGACCGCCGCGAGGGCTTCCTCGACGACCTCGTCGTGGCGCGGCGGCAACTCGACGTCCAGCAGGTGTTCTTTGAGCGCCGGAACGAACTCGGCCGTCGCCTCGGGGTCGACGCCCTCGTCACCGATCTCGAACTCGTCTTCGTCGCCGACGGCCTCGAGGGTGAGCTCGCGGCTTTCGATGCGCTCGCGCAGCGTCATCAGTTCGCGGTAGGTGGGCTGGTCGATCTCGAGGTCGTCGGGCGGGATCACCATCGGACAGCGGGTGCGGAACCGACAGCCAGACGGCGGGTTCCGCGGCGAGGGGACGTCGCCGGCCAGCGTCGCCCGGTCTCGATCCTTCTCCGCGGTGGAGGCGCGGGGGACGCTCTCGAGGAGCGCCTGCGTGTAGGGGTGTTTGGGCTCGTCGAAGATCTCCTCGACGGGGCCGATCTCGACGATTTCGCCGAGGTACATTACGGCGACGCGGTCGCAAACGTGGCGGATGACCGAGAGGTCGTGGCTGATCAACAGGTAGGTGAGATCGAACTCGTCCTGGAGGTCGTCGAGCAAGTTGAGCACTTGCGCCTGCACCGAGACGTCGAGCGCGCTCGTCGGCTCGTCGAGCACCAGAAATTCGGGTTCCAGAGCGAGTGCGCGGGCGATCCCGATGCGCTGGCGCTGTCCCCCAGAGAATTCGTGGGGATAGCGGTCGAACTGGTCGGCCGAGAGGCCGACTCGTTCTAGCAGTTCCTGCACTCGTTCGGTCCGCTCGGCTTTGGTGCCGATTTCGTGGACGTCCAGCGGTTGACGGACGATCTGGCCGATGGTCATCCGGGGATCGAGACTCGAGAACGGGTCCTGAAAGACGACCTGGGCTTCCTTGCGGAACGCGGTGAGCGCGCCGTCTTCCATCTCGTAGACGTTTCGGCCCTCGAACTCGACGCGGCCGTCGGTCGGTTCCTGGAGTCGGAGCAGCGTCTCGCCGGTGGTCGACTTCCCACAGCCGCTCTCGCCGACCAATCCCAGTGTCTCACCTTCGTAGATGTCGAAACTCACGCCGTCGACCGCCCGCACGGCCGTCGGCTCCTCCCCGACCAGCCGGTCGAGGATCGAGTCGTTCTCCCAGAAGTACTTCTCGAGGCCGGCGACCCGAACCAGCGGCTCTTCCGCGCTCATCGCCGGTCACCTCCGTCGGTCTGGACCTGCTCGCTTTCCGCTTCGCCCTCGGTCGGTTCGGCGTGGACGTCCGCCGCCGGGCGCTCCTCGTCGTCGAAGTAGTCGTCGGGGAGAGCTTTCGTCTCGGTGTACTCCGTCTCCGCGAGGTAACACTTCGTCGCGTGTTCCGGACTACCCCCGGCGTCGAACTCGGGGGGATGCTCGAGACACTCCTCCATGGCCTTGGGACAGCGGTCGGCGAAGTAACAGCGGTCGGGCATCTCGTGATCCAGCAGGCTCGGCACGTTCCCCGGAATCGGCTGGAGTCGACCGGCCGCACCCTCGAGGTCGGGGATCGAACCGAGCAGCCCCCGCGTGTATGGATGGACCTGGTCGTCGAAGATGTCCGCTAAGGTACCGCGCTCGACGATTTCGCCGGCGTACATCACGCCGACGCGGTCGCACATTCGGGCGACCACCCCCAGGTTGTGCGTGATCAGCAGGATGGTCATCCCCGTCTCCTCTTGCAGGTCGGCGAGCAAGTCGAGGATCTGGGCCTGGATGGTGACGTCGAGGGCGGTCGTCGGCTCGTCGGCAACCAGCACGTCGGGTTCGCCGGCGAGCGCCTGGGCGATCATCGCCCGCTGGAGCATCCCCCCGGAGTACTCGTGAGGGTACTCGTCGGCGCGCTCGACCGGGTCCGGAATGCCCACCAACTCGAGCAACTCCACCGCTCGATCCCGGCTCTCCTCGGTGACGTACTTCTTCGAGGAGAGGAAGTTTCCGAGCAGGTAGTCGGTCAGGCTGTACTCCTGTGCTTTCGCGTCGAGCGAGCGCGGGTTCGCCCGCGCGCGCCGCTGGGCCTCGACGGCCTCGGCGATCTGCTCGCCGACGGTGAGACTCGGGTTGAAGCTGCTCATCGGGTCCTGGAAGATCATCGAGAACCGCGATCCCCGAAGGAGTCGGCGCGACTTGGCGGGCAGTGCACGAAGGTCGACGTAGTTGCCGTCGGTCGCCTCCGGCGGCGCCTCCTCGGCGATGTCGGGCGCCCGGAACCAGATTTCGCCGTTCGTGATCCGTCCGGGGCGCTCGATGAGGTCGATGATCGAGAGCGCGGTGACGGACTTGCCGCTCCCGGATTCGCCGACGATGCCGAACACCTCGCCGTCTTCGACGCGAAGGTCGAGGTGTTCGACGGCGTTGACCTGTCCGTTGTCCGTGAAAAAGCGCGTACAGAGATCGTTGATTCTGAGTATGTCGGTCACGTTAGACACCTCCCTCTCCCTCGATGCTCGGGTCGAGGGCGTCACGGAGCCAGTCTCCCAACAGGTTCACGCTGATCACCGCCAGCACGATCGCCAGTCCCGGCATCATCGGAATCCACCAGTTCGATCTGGTGTCGCTCTGGCCCTGCTGGATGTCGTACCCCCAGGTGAGCGTCGTCTCGGAGAACCCGAGATAGGACAGCGCGCTCTCTAAGAGGATGATGGCGGCGACCTGGATCGTCGCCAGCACGATGATCGGCGTCATACTGTTGGGCAGAATGTGCTGTTTGAGGATCGTGCGGTGGCTCGCGCCGATGCTCTTTGCGGCCTTGACGTACTCCTCCTGCCTGATGCTCATCGCCTCGCCGCGGGCGACCCGGGCGAACCAGACCCAGTTGACCAGTGCGACCACGAGCGTCACGGTCACGGGGAAGGTGATACTCGCGGGCATCTCGGCGACGTGGTCGGCTCGCGGGACGAGCCAGCCGAGCGTGTCGTGCCTGGCGGCGTAGACGAACGGGTCCGGTATCTGGGTCGTGTGGAAGTCCGTATCTCTGAACACCCCCACGAGTGCGATCGCGAGCACGAGCGAGGGGAACGCGAGCATCATGTCCGCCCCGCGCATGAGGCCGTCGTCGACCGAGCCGCCGTAGTAGCCGGCCGCGAGCCCGTACGGAACGCCGATCAGCACGGCCAGCAGCGCCCCGAGAATCCCGACGAGAACGGACACTCGAGCGCCGTACATCAGCCTCGAGAGGATGTCCTGGCCGATCGTGTTCGTCCCGAGCAGGAAGCTCGAGTCGCCGCTGAGGTCGATCGTTTCAGTGACCATCTCGCCGTCGACGAGGCGGGTTTCACTGGTCTCGCCGCCGAAGAGGCCGAACGGCTCCCACGGCGGCAGGTCGGTTTTGTCGAGTTCCGGATCGTCGGAAACCCGCGTCTCCGTCGGGTGGTGCGGGGCGATAAACGGCGCGAAGATCGAGACGAAGAGGATGGCCAGGATCAACACGAGCCCGATCTTCGGGAGAATGCTCTGTCTGAACTCCGACTTGAGTCGCTGTCTGGTACGTTTCGAGATCATTCGACGATCACCCGCGGGTTGAGGTAGGCGTACATTGCGTCGACGACGATGTTGATCAGAACGAACCCGACGCCGATCACGATCAGAATACCCTGGATGAGCACCCAGTCGCGGTAGGCGATCTGCTGGATCAGGAAGTGGCCGAGACCGGGCCAGGAGAAGACCTGCTCGGTGATGACCGCGCCGCCGATCAGCGTGCCGAGCTGGAGGCCCAGCACGGTGATGATCGGAATCAGGGTGTTTCGGAGGACGTGTTTGTACAGCACGAGCGTCTCCGGGAGCCCCTTCGCGCGGGAGGCCTCGACGTAGGTCTTGCCCAGTTCCTCGAGCATCCCGCTTCGCGTGAGTCGGGTGAGCAGCGCCGTGAAGTACGTCCCCAGCGTGATCGCCGGCAGGAAGATCGCGGCGGTCCACGCCCCGAGATCACGCGGGTTGAGTTCGAAGACGAGCGCGCCGAGGGCGTCGACCAGCGACACAGGCCGACCGCCCGTCGGAATCGGGCCGATGGCGACGGCGACGAAGATGATGAGCATGATCCCGAGCCAGAAGTTCGGCGTGCTGATGCCGACCAGCGAGAACAGCGTCGCCCCGTAGTCGGCCTTCTGGTGGCGCCGCCGGGCGCTGATCACGCCGAGCGGGATCGCGATCACGATCGAAACGATCGTCGCGGCGAACGCCAGCTCGAGCGTCGCCGGCAGCCGGGCGAAGATCATCGTCGTCGCAGCGCGCCCGGTCCGCATCGAGGTCCCCAGATCGAGCATCAGGAGATCCGTGATGTAGTCGGCATACTGGACGTAAAACGGATCGTTGAGCCCGAGGTTCTCGGCCATCTGCTGTCGAACCTCCGGTCCGGCGTCCGGCGGCGTGAGCGCGCTCACCGGATCCCCCGGTGTGAGAAACCGAAGCAGGAACGTGATCGTCACGACGCCCCAGATGACGAACACCCCCTGCACCAGACGCTTTGCAAGGAATTTCCCCAGTGCCATGCGTACTGGTTCTCAAAACGACAGCGACGGATTAAAAGAACTGCGGTTTGTCACCCCCTCTCAGGCCGTGAGGGCGGTGGAATTACCCGAACGCCGTCACGTCGTTACTCGGCGTACGCGGAGATCTCGTCCAGACGGATGTCCTCGTCCTGCCGGGCGTCCCAGGCGAGTTCGTCGTTGACGCCGTAGATGCTGTACTGCTGGTGGAGGAACACCCAGGCGGCGCGCTCGTTCGCGAGCTGGTTCGCCTCCATGAGCAGCTCCTCGCGGGCGTCCTCGTCGGGTTCGCCGGTCGCCTCGTCGAGGATCCCCTCGATCTCGTCGTCCTCGAAGTGCCAGAACGGCTGGTCGGACATGAACCAGGGGTTCAGCGCGTAGCCGGCGTCGAACGTCGGGTTCCCCCAGCCGATGAGGAAGATGTCCGGCGAGTCGGACATATCGCCGGTGTCGGTGACGTCGAACAGCGACTGCGTTTCCCACTCGTCGTGGCTCGCACTGACGTTCTCGAGGTTGTCGATGTCGCTCGCCGCCTGGGCGGCGATGTCGGTGTCTCCGAGGTACCGGCCGGTCGGCGAGACGATCGTGAGCTCCTCGTCGGTGTGGCCGCTCTCCTCGACGAGCTCTTCTGCCTGGTCGGGGTCGTGACCGTACGGTTCGACGTCGGGGTTGTGGCCGAACATCCCCTCGAGCGTCGGCTGGCTCGTCGGCTCGCCGAAGCCGTTGAGCAGGCTCTCGATGATCGCCTCGACGTTGACCGCGTAGTTCATCGCCTGGCGGAACTCCTCGCTGTCGAACGGCGCCTCGTCGTTCGGCATCACGAGGAAGATGTTGCGGATGCTGGGTTCGCCCTCGATCCGCAGGTCCTCGTTGTCCTGGACGTCGCTGATGTCCGCCGGGTTGACGTCGGTCACGATGTCGCTGTCGCCGCCCTCGAGGCCGGAGACGCGTGCTCCCTCGTCGGCCGTCGCGTTGAAGCGGGCCTCGACGACGCGGGGTTCGTCGCCCCAGTAGTCGTCGAATCGGGTGTAGTCGACGTGACTGCCCTCCTCGAAGTCCTCGAGCTCGTACGGTCCGGTGCCGTTGATCTCGGTGGCGAGTTCGTCGTCGTCGCGCTCTTCGACCCACTCCTGTTGCTGGACGCGGCCGAACGCCGAGAGGTTCCGGAAGATCGCCGGCTCGGTCGCCTCGAGCTGAAGCTCGATCGTCGTCTCGTCGACGGCGCTCGCCTCCTCGATGGCGCCGATCACGCCGGCCTGCTGGCTCTGATCGGGGTCGTTCGTCCGGTTGACGCTGAAGGCGACGTCCTCGGCGGTCATCTCCTCGCCGTTGTGGAACGTGACGTCGTCGCGGATCTCGAGTTCGACGACCATGTCGTCGGTTCGCTCCCAGCTGGTCGCGATGCGCTCGATCAGTTCGCCGTCCCGATCCCGGTAGATGAGCGGCTCGTAGGCCTGGTTCAAGATGTTCCAGGTCGGCGTGTCGTTGTGGTCGATGGGGTCGAGCGTGTCCGTGACCGACCCCTGCGTGATGACGACTTCGTCGACCTCCGCGTCTTCGTCGACTTCGCGGTCGTCGTCACCGTTCCCGGTTCCGGTGTCGTCGGCGTCCCCGTTTCCGGTATCGTCGTCGTCGTCGCCATTACCGTTGCCCGTACACCCTGCAACGACCGCCGTTGCCGTGGCTGCACCCGCCAGTTTGAGTATCGAACGGCGCGTAAAGTCTGCGCGTTCATCCCGTGCCATACTCCCTCAATTGGATGAATGGGTATAAGTATATGATGGTCCTGAATCACGAGCCGAGGAGCCGGAGGGCTATGTGGTGAGTACGCCTCGTCGTCGCGGCTTTCGGACGATTCGGACCCGAGCCGCTCAGGAGTTCGATCGGTGTCGAACGCCACCAACAGGAGCCGCACTGACGTCGCCGTCTCAACCGAAGAGGTGACGCGCGGCGGGATGTGGGCCGTCTTCGAGGCGTGGGTTGTCGTTCGCAGACGCTCTCGTACTCCCGACGGAGCCGGTCTTCGGCGGCCTCCCAGTTCTCCGCGACGACCGCTGCCACCGCCTCCTCGACGACCTCGTCGTGACGCGCCGGCCGTTCGACGTCGAGCAGCCGCCCATTCAGCGTCGCGACGGCGTCGTCGGTTGTCGACTCCCGTTCACCGTCGCCGTCGCCCGAGACGGTTTCGGCGCTCGCGCAGCGTCATCAGTTCGCGGTCGGTGGACTGCTCGATCCGGTGACGTACCGCTTCGAGGTCACCACGGTGCTCACGAGGTACGTGCGGAGGCCGTACCCCTGCGTTCTCGAGGCGACCGACCGTGAGTTCGCCCGCGCGCCGCTGGGCCTCGACGGCCTCGGCGACCTGCTCGCCGACGGTGAGACTCGGGTTGAAGCTGCCCATCGGGTCCTGGAAGATCATCGAGAACTACGTTCCCCTGAGCGTGCGACGCTTTTCTGGCGGCAACGCTGGAGGGCGACGTACTCGCCGTCGACGGCGTCCGGGACCTCCTCGCAGAGGGAGTCAACGAGTTTCGAATTGCGGTACCAGGTGGAGCCGCCGGTGGCCCGTCCCGGCGACGCTCGCCGTCGCAGCTGCCACACCGGCGAACGCGAGAAACTGTCGTCGCCCCACCGTCGGTTGGATCTCCCGTGGCATGAGTCGAAATAGGCGCACGGTCGTATACATGGGGGCGTGGTAACACTCAACAAGATAACTGCTCAACAACAGGTCGCTCGAGCAACGGATTCTATGGTATGGTATAGCAAACAGTACAATTAAATAATCAGAGAGCATATCGGCGCTCATGGCCGCCCACGGCCGCCCCGCACTGCGGGACCTGTTCGACGAGTCGCCGACCCCGCACATCGCCCACCCGCCTCGAACGCACCACCGTGACTTCTACGTCGCCACCGATGGGTCGTTCCGGGAGTCCGGTGGCGGGCTCGGCGCCGTCATCGAAACGCGCGACGGGACTCGCGTCGGCCGGATCGCCACCGCCGACACCCCGCCGGACAACAACGTCGCCGAGTACCGGGCGCTCCACCTGGGACTCGACGTGCTGGCCGCGCGTGCGCCGCCGAACGCGCGCGTCGGGGTCCTCGTCGACCACGACGACCTCGCCAGTAACGTCAACAACGCGATCCTCGCGGCGCGCCACCCCGACCGAAAGCCACCCCGGCCGTTCTCGGTCCCCCCCGCCAGCACGAACCACTGGCGAGGGATCCAGGCGCGGCTGAACGGCTTCGGGGAGATCCGCGCCGCACGGATCGACAGCGACCAGAACCCCGCCCACCCACTCGCGAACGCCCCCGAACGGTACGCCCACGTCAACCGCGAACTCGGTCGCTGCGTGCTTCCGGAGCCGCCGGAGACCACCTCCGCGCAGTTCCCGCCGCCGTCTCGAGCCAACCGCAACGGCCACGCCGGCGGCGGGCGGGCCTCCGACTGAGCGAAACCGCCACCGTTATTCGCTCCCCGCAGAGAGACGTCTCCGATGAGCCTCCGCGTCGCCGTCGCCGCGCCGTTCAAACAGAACGGCACCCGCAGCCTCCGCGAAAACGAGTTCGTCGTCGCGCTCTCGCTCGACCGCGACTGGTTCTCGCCCGACCAGGCGACGCGGCTGATCACCGTCGCGACCGAACAGGGGCTGCTCGAGCGCGAGGGGGCGGAACTCACGCTCTGTTTCGACCCCGCGACGGTCACCGTCCCCGAGGACTTCGCACCCGATACGGACCTGCTGCGCGAGCGGTCGGCGTTCGAACGGGTGCTCGACGCGCTCGTCGCCGAGGGGGTCGAGAAACACGAGGCGGTCGGCGCGATCAACGCCCTCCAGGGCGACCTCGAGATAACCATCGAGGCGGCGGCGGTCGTCTACGCCCGGCGGGAGGGCCTCGACGTCTCGGAGCTCGTGCCGATCGCCCGCGCGACGCTGACCGAAGGGCGTTAGGGCCTCGCCGCCGGAACGCGGGTATGGTCGAGAAGCGGATCACCGACGGCCGACGCATCGCCGAACTGCTCTCCTCGGAACTCGACGGCCGTACCGACGACGAACTCCGGCGAATGGCCGTCGCGAACGTCGACGACGCGGTCGAGGCGACCGCTGACGGCGGCCGGGCCTACGACGTCGAGCGTGACGGCGAGCGCTTCGCCCGCGTCTTCGTCCACCCGGACCGGGTTCGCCTCGAGTTCGATTCCGGCCGCGAGGCGGCCGTGGAGGCGGCGACGGACCTCGAGTTACGGACGCGACCGAAGGCCAGCCAGCCCCCGAAGACGCTGGTGTTCGTCGAGAGCGGCGCAGAGGTCAAGCGGGCGACCGACGTCGTACAGGCGGCGAGTCGGGCGCTCGAAGACGAAGAACGCAGTAGCCGATAGGCAGTGCGGTTTCGTTCAACCGAATAAAACGTAGGGTTCACGCTCAGTACAGGCCAAATAGATCGCAACCGTTGTTTCTACTCTCGTCTAATTGAGAGCCATTATCAATATTCCTCCAGCGAACAGGAGAGGGACGCTAAAAATATTACGAGTTAGGCCTGTTTTTGTTGACATAGGTGTGTGTACTGAGGTAATAAATCACTAAGAGGAGACTGAAATACGTACAAACACTAAGAACTGCTAGCAGCAACGACCATGGGGCTGGTCCAGTAGCGATAACGTACCATAACAGGGAAACCGGCACTATGACTGCTACAACCGCCATAACGAGAACGACCGGAACACCAACGACTAGTAGTGGAATGATCCACGTGTGCGTGTAGATATTCGAATCCCCAGGAATCACTCCACTTACAAACTCGAGGGTTTGAACGAATTGGAGGGAACTGTGATCCCGTTGAATTCCTGCAGTCTGGTGCGACCGCTTTCCGCTCAGCGACGGACGGTACAGTCCGACATTGTAAGCCGTTTTCAAGCAAACACCTAGCATTAAAAAGAATACTTTGATCCAGAGTGCGGTGAGAACGCCAAGAAGAACCAGAAATGAGAATATAAACGCGAAAACGATAAGATGCTCAGCATGAAGAGTGGACATAGTTAACGAAGTGTACGGTGAGGTATTGTGACGAGAGATAATGTGAACCTCGTTAATTTGAACGTATTGATCATCTCTAACACACTACGTCTTGAATATTGTTGTCTAATTGATATGTGTTTCTAATTAGTATATCCACGGGTTGTTTGGTTGATAAAATACTCAGTAAGCAGGTGGACGTCACAAATCGAGACGCTCGAGTACTGCCCGATTGCGGCTTCGAAACGGGACCGCTGCCGGCGACCCCGTTCAGTTCGTCGACGGCATCGCCTCGCCGCGCTCGCCCGCCGCGATGCGCTCCTCGGCGTACTCGTCCGCGGCCTCGAGCACCGTGATATCCCGATCCTCGGCGCGCTCGATCAGGTCGAGGACGCGGTCGCCGATCGCCTCGGCGTCGGCGAGGGCCGCCTCGCGGCTCCGCCCGAAGTACTCGTTGGCGACGGTGATCAGCCCGCCCGCGTTGATGACGTAGTCGGGGGCGTAGAGGATGCCGTTTTCCTTGAGTTCGGTAGCGTGGCGGCGCTCCTGGAGGGCGTTGTTCGTCCCGCCGGCGACGACGTCGCACTCGAGCTGGGGAATCGTCTCGTCGTTGATCACGCCGCCGATGGCACACGGCGCGAACACGTCGCAGGGTTCGGCGTAGACGTCGCTCGGGGCGACGGCGTCGACGCCGAGTTCGTCGACCATCGCCGCGACGGCCGCCTCGTTGACGTCGCTGACGGTTACCTCGGCGCCGTGCTCGAGTACGAGTTCGGCGAGCCCACGGCCGACCTTGCCGACGCCCTGGACCACGACGGAGCGGCCCTCGAGGTCGTCGATCCCGTAGGTGGTTTCGACGCAGGCCCGGAGCCCGGAGAAGACGCCGCGGGCGGTGATCGGCGAGGGGTCGCCGAGGCCGTCGCTGGTGCCGACGGCGTACTCGGTTTCCTCCCGAAGAACGTCCATGTCCGCGACCCCCGTGTTCACGTCGACGGAGGTGATGTAGTGGCCGCCGAGGCGGTCGATCATCCGACCGTACGCGCGCATCATCTCCTCGGTCTTGGCCTCGGGGTCGGCGACGATCACCGCCTTCCCGCCGCCGAGGTCGAGGTCGCTCGCTGCGGCCTTGTACGTCATCGCACTCGAGAGCCTGAGCACGTCCCGCAGCGCCGCGTCCTCGCTCTCGTAGGGGAGCAGTCGCGTCCCGCCCAGGGAGGGGCCGAGCGTCGTGTCGTGGATCGCGACGATCGCGCGCAGGCCGGTCTCCTCGTCGACGAAGTGCGTTACCTGTTCGTGGCCGAGCGCCGCCATCTCGCTGTGAACCATATGGCAATATTTGCGAGAGACAGGAGGTAAACTGTACTGGTTTCTCCCGAGTCCGCTCAGGCGAGCGTCTCGAGACACCCCGGTAGTTCCTCGGCAATGGTCGCCTGCTCGAGGTGGGCGACGGCTCGCGGATCCGGCTCGGTGTCCTCGAGGAGCACCTGGATCGCGTCCAGCCCGGCGTTGGTCGCCCCGTAGATGTCGGCCTCGACCTCGTCGCCGACGTACACCGCCTCTCCGGGTGCGACCGATAGTTCGCGGAGGATCGCCTCGAACGCCCGCCGGTCGGGCTTGCCGGCCTCGAGTTCGCCGGTGACGAGGGCGGCGTCGAACGCGCCCTCCCAGCCGAGCGTGGCGAGTTTGTCCCGCTGGGCGCGGACGGGGCCGTTCGTCAGCAGGCCGACGCGGTACTCCTCCCGGAGACGGTCGAGCATCGACTCGACCCCCGGCAGGGGAGCGAGCGAGTCGGCGATCGTCTCCCGGTAAGCCGTCGCCACCGCCGCGGGGTCGGCGTCGGTGTCGTGGTCGGCGAGCAGATCCGCGAAGATGGGCTCGCGGCTCTCCCGAGTGAGGTTCCGGCGATGGGCCTCGAGGTAGGCCTCCCGCGTGAGCGCCGGCGCACCCGTTCGACGGGTCGCGTCGGCGAGAATGGTTTCACGGTCACGTTCGGGCACCGCCAGGGTATAGTCCAGGTCGAAGACGACCGCCCGTGGCATGCCAGACGGGAGGGGGCCGGTGGACTTGAACTTGTCCGTCCTACGGGTACTAGTCGTCGCTCGGCTGGGCCTCGACGCGGCTGGACTCGAGACGCGGGACGACGGCGGATTCGATCCGACCCGAGTACTGCATGAGCGTGGTTCCGAGGATGCTCATGAACAGCACGTAGCCGACGGCGAAGGCGTTGATCTGACCGGCGGTCTCTGCCGCCAGCCCGGTGTCGGCGCCGGCGATGGCGATGCTCGCGATGATCAGCGAGAACTCGCCGCGAGTTACCATTCCGAGCCCGACGCGAACCGATCGCCGCTCGTCCAGGTCGTACACCCGGCCGCCGAGATAGCCACTGATGAGCTTCGTCGGCGTCGTCAACACGACTGCTGCGGCGACCATTGCTGCCACGCCGGCGAAGAGGAACGGGTTCGTCACCAGCCCGATCCAGAAGAAGAAGACCGCGGCGAACGTGTCCCGGACGGGCTCGAGCAGGCGCTCGAGTTCGTGGACGTGATCGGTCGAGGAGAAGGCCATCCCGACGAAGAAGGCCGCGACGGCTTCGCTGACGCCGAGCGCGAGCGCCGCGCCGGCGATCAGAACGGTGATGCCGATCGCCCGCAGTACGAAGTACTCGTGGGAGTCGGTCTCGAGCGACTGCTGGAGGAAGGCGGTCCCGAAGTGGACGAACAGCAGGAGCAGGATGATGAATACGACCGCGATGCCGATGTCGCCGGCCGCCTCTCCCATGTCGCCGCCGCCGAGGATGAGCGCGCTCGCGACGACGAGATAGATGGCGATGAAGAGGTCCTCGTAGACGAGCGTGCCGAGCATCGGATCGGCCTCGTCGTTGGCGATCCAGCCGAGGTCGATCAGCGACTTCGTGATGATCGCTGAAGAGGAGATGTAGACGATCCCGGCGACGAGAAACGCCGGGAGGAACTCCCCGAACAGCGCGTACCCAAGGACCATACCGACCCCGAAGTTGATGATGAGATCGTAGGTACCGGCCCTCCCGATGCGGTCTTTCGCGGCGAGCAGCCGATCGAGGTTGAACTCGAGGCCGAGGAAGAACAGCAGGAAGACGATCCCGAGTTCGGCTCCGAGGTGGATGAAGTCGGTTTCGACGAGGTACCAGGGGCTGACTGCTCCGAGGAGGTGCTCCCCGAGAAGCATCCCGATGACGATGTAGAACGGGATCACCGACTGCTTGAGCTGATTTGCGACGAGGCCGGCGAGGGCGACCGCCGCGAAGAGCACGCCGACGTCGATCAGCGCGGTACCTTCAGCGGCCACTCGCGTCCACCTCCTGTTGACGCATCATCGGGCGATCACTGGCCCTTTCCACTCAACAGCGTCTCGAACGCTTTGCAGTCGTCCTGGTCGCCGACGATCACGAGCGTGTCGCCGGGCTCGATGACGGTTTGGGGCTCCGGTGGTGCGATCACGTCGTCGTCGCGCTGAATCGCGACGACCGAGACGCCGACCCGGCTGCGAACGTCCGCTTCTGCGAGGCTTTTTCCGGCGAGTTCGGAGTCTCGAGAGACGCTGAACCACTCGATGGACGTCTCGTCGGAGAGCATCGTCTCCACGCGATCGGTCTGAACCGGCTGGAAGTACGCACCCTCGAGGATCGTTCCCACCGTTCGGGCGAGCCGATCCGGCAGTTCGAATAGCTTGTCCGAGTCCGCGTTCTCGGTCGGTTTCAAGAACACCTCGCGCTTGCCCGTGTTGTGCGTGACGATCACCAGCCGTTCGTCACCCTCGAGTTCGACCTCGTACTTCTTCCCGACGCCGGGGAGGTCGCTTTCGTAAATAGTCATATCTCATCGTCGTCTCCGGCCGCTAATAAAATACGTCGCTCCGGATCCGTCTCGGCGCGGCGGTTGACGACGCGAACCCGCCGACATCGGTAGCTCTTTCCGGCCGGTCGTCGCGACGGTAGCTATACCCCATGCTCGAGGCAGTCGAACCGGTGCGTCTCGCCCGAAATCTGGGTCTGTACGCCGTCGGCGTCCTGCTCGCGATCGCTGGCGCGCTCGGACTGGCCGCCGCGATCGACCTCCCGGCGATTGTGTCCGGACCGTTGCTGCTCCTCGGCCTCGCGATCGTTATCGCCGTCCACGAGTACTTCGACGGGCCGTTCTAAGGGGGCGACCTCGGAGCGTTCGCGACGCTGTGCGGCTCTCGGCGGCGGAGCTGCGCGAGGTGACCGACGGCGAACCGTCAGTACCGCTCGCGCTGGGTCGCGAATCCGTAGCGCTCGAGTTCGGCCAGTCGGTCGAGGTGGTCCGCTCTGAGGTCGGTCCGTCCCGTGTCGTCTTCGAGCAACGTCTCGATAACCTCGACCAGCTGTTCGCCGGCAAGGATGTCGGGAACGGTAACGTACGTCGCACCCGCCTCGAGGAGCGCCTCGGCTTCCTCGACGTCGTCCGATCGGAGGATGACGTCCGCGTCCGTCTCGAGTTCGAGCACGAACTCCGAAACCGGGCGGTGGTCGACCGTCGAGACCACGAGCGCTGCGTCCGCGACGCGCGCCTTCTCCCAGGGGTAGGCGGACATGGCGTCGCCGAAGACGTACTGCTGACACTCGGCCTCGAGTCGGTCGTGAAACACCGGGTCGTTCTCGACGACGACGTACGGCTGGTCTAAGTCCTCGAGCGTCTCGACGAGGCGCCGACCCTGTCGGCCGTAGCCGAGGACGATCACGTGATCGGTGAGGTCGTCGTCGACGCGGCTTCCCTCGTCGACCTTCCGGGTTCGCTGCTCGGTGAAGAATCGCGACACGATCGTCGCGTAGAACTCGTCCTCGCGCCGCCGGACGAACGCGGTGAGCAGCATCGTCACCGCCGCAGCGAGGATGATCGCGTCGAACATCGGTTCCGCGATGGTCTCGGTCACGATCACCGCCTGAATCGCGATGATGAGCGAGAACTCGCTGACCTGGTTGAGCCCGGAGGTCGCGAGGAACGCCGTTCGCGTGTCGTACCCCTCGTAGACGAACGCCAGCAGCAGGACGACCGGGTTGACGAGCACCACGAGCGCGACGAGCGCGAGCGCGATGGTCGCCATCTCGAGCGTGGGGATCGAGACCAGCGCCCCGATCGTGACGAAGAAGATCGTGACGAAGAAGTCCCGGATCGAGTCGATCCCGTTGCGAACCGAGAGGGACTGCGTTTCGTCGTTTCTGATGGCGACGCCGGCGGCGAACGCGCCGACGACGATCGAGATGCCGAGGTACTCCGCCGCGGCGAGGAAGGCGACGAGGATCGAAACGCTCCCCATCAGGACGAGTTCGTCGGAGCCGTCGGTTGCGCGTACCAGCAGCGGGAAGCCGTGACGGTAGATCACGACGGCAGCGAGGAGCAACAGGACGCCGTAGCCGATCTTTGCGGCGACCGCGTCGCCGGTCAGCGCCTCCGTGCTCAGGATCAGAACGAGCCCGATCGCGACGAGGTCGTCGAAGAAGTGGATCGAGGAGGCGAGGCGGCCGTGGACGAGGTTGTCGCGGATCTCGGTTTCGAGCAGCCCGGCGCCGACGATGGTCGAGCTCAGGGTGACGGCCGCGGCGAAGTAGATCGCGTTTCGCAGGGGGTCGGCGAAGCCGTAGAGCTCCGCGAACAGGTAGCCGACGCCGAACGCGACCGGAGCGACGACGAGCAGCTGCGTGATGGCGGCGACTTCACCGTCTCTGAGAACCGACGAGATGTCGCCCAGGTCGAGACGGATACCGAAGACGAACACGAGGAAGGCGATCCCCCACTGTGCCAACACCAGGAGGTCGTCGGTTCCGATCGTCCAGCCGATGGCGATCCCGGCGAGGAGGTAGAACGGCACCGTCGGGAGCCGAAACTGGTTCGCGACCAGCAACAGCGCGCCAGCGGCGACGAAGATGAGCCCGAGGTCGACGATGAGCGCCTCAACCATCGGTCTCACCCCCGTCGCCGACCATGTCGGCCGCCGGGTCGTGCTCGCCCCGCCTGAGCCGCTGGACGTCGTCGTTGATCGTCTCGTCGAACGACGAGCGGTCGGAGAGATACTGCTCGAGGTACTCGCTGACCATCTCGGCGGTCAGGTGCGTGCTCATGATGACGTACGTCGCCCCTCGATCGTAGAGGGCGCGGGCGTCGGCGATGCGCTCGGACTCGACGAAGACGACCGCGTCCTCGCCGACCTCCTTCAGCAGCTCTTCGTTGACCTCCCGCTCGACGCTCGAACTCAACACGAAGCTCGCGGCCGAAAGGTTCGCCTCCTTGCGAATTTCGGCGTGGCGGAAGTCGCCGAAAATGTAGTCGTACTCGGCGTCCCCGGCCTTGTCGATGTGTCTCGTCTGGCGGTCGATCACCACGACGTCGTCGTAGCGCTCGGCGAGGATCGGGAGCACCCGCTCGGTGATCTCGTCGTAGCCGATCGCGATGGCGTGGTCGCTGTAGGTGGCGATCTCCGCGTCCCGGTCGTCTTCGGACTCGAACCGGCGGAACCACGGCTCGACCCGGTCGTAGATCGCGTGGTTGTTGGCGACGATGTACGTCGAGACGGTCATCGTCATCAGCGCCATCAGGGTGAGATAGCCCAAAATTTCGGGGCCGATGTACTCCTGTTGGAGAGCGAGCGCGCCGACGATCAGCGAGAACTCGCTGACCTGGACCATGTTGATCGACGCGAGGAACGTCGGCTCGACGCCGAACCCTTCCCGGTCGATGAGGTAGAACATGATCCAGAAGTTACCCACCATCAGGATCACCGAGGCGATCATCGCCTCCTGCCAGTAGAAAAACAGTGCCGACGCACCGCCTTCGATCTGGAGGCCGATGCTCGCGAAGAAGACGAGGATGAAGAAGTCCGTGATCGGCGTGATCCGATCCTCGAGTTCCTTGCTGTAGGGAAGTTGTGCAAGGCTGATACCGGCGAGGAACGCTCCGATCTCGATCCCGCCGTCGAACTGGCTCTCGGCGACGGCGATGAACAGAAACGCCCACGCGATGGCGATTATCAGGAACACGTCCTTGTTGTCCGCGACCTGGCGGAACAGCCGCGGGAGGACGTACCTCGAGGAGAGATACGAGATGACGCCGATGACCGCGATCAACGAGAAGATGATCGCGAGCGTCTCGAAGATTTCTCCCGCGTTGTCGAGCGATTCGGCGCTGAACATCGCGAGAACGACGACGAGGTAGATGTCCTGGACGATGAGGACGCCGACGTCGATCTTGCCGGGCAGCGAAGTGATCTCGTCCTTATCGGAGAGCACTTTGACGATGATCGGCGTCGCGCCGAACACCGTCGCCAGCGAGATGACGATGATCTCCATGGTCCCGAATCCGAGCGCGAGCGCGACGAGGAAGGCCAGCGCCGTCTGAAGCACCGTCTGTCCGATCGCGACGTTCGTGATCGGGCGCAGGATTTCCTGGATGTCCGCAAACCGCATCTTCATCCCGAGCAGGAAGAGGAGAAACCCGAGGCCGAGTTCGGCCATCAGGTAGACGAGCCCCTCGTCGGTGACGATGTCGAACGCCACCGGCCCGAGGATCACGCCGGCGGCGATGTAGGCGATGATCGTCGGCTGGCCGAGCTGACGGACGACGATGCCGATGACCGTGGCGACGACGATGATGATCGCGAAGTCGGCGGCGAGGGCGATCTGACTCATCGAGAACCCCGGCTCATACCGGCCGGTTTGCGAATGCGAAGTAAATACGTTGGCTTCCCAGCAGAGACGACCGTTCGGGGTGTGGTGGTCGCTCGAGGGACGATCGCCGCGGCGCGGATCACTCGTCCGGCGAGACGCCGACCTCGGGTGGGTGGCGCTTGGACTCGACCGTCCCCGCGACCAGTTCACCGTACTCCTTGGCCGTCAGTTCGTCCTCGTTGTATCGCTGGGCCCACGCCCCGTCGATCGACGCAGAGCCGAACGACGCCGGCGCGGCGTCGAGGATCGTGATACCCAGGACGTCGCTTCCGTGGCCGGCATCGACCAGCGCCGCGTACGCCCCGGCGATCGGGCCGATATCGTGGAGGTTTCCCTCCTCGTACAGTTTCGTGTTGACGTACTCGATCGTCAGCACGTCCTCGGTCTCCTCGACCGACTCCACCTCGAGGGCGTACTCCTCGAAGGCGTCCGCGAACGCGTCGACGTCGTCGATCTCCCGCTCGGCCATCGCCTCGATGCGCTCCTCGAGTACGTCCGTTCTCTCGGTGACCGGAAGCGCGGGTTTGAGCTCCGAGACGGGCCACTTCGTGTTCGCCGGCAGCTCCTCGCCGACGTCCTCGGTGCAGCCGGCGAGGGCGGCGACGCCCGCGACGCCACACAGCCTGAGGGCGCGCCGCCTCGAGAGTCCACCGACCGATCCGCCGGTGCGGGTCGGCTCCGGACGCTGATCGCTCATACGATTTCTTCGACGCGAGTCCCTAACGGTGCTGTGCCTGCTACTGTAGACATCTCCTTTTTTACCAGTCTCCGATGTAGGTCGTCCGTGGCGCTCGAAGCGTACGACGTGATCCTGATTATTCTCGGGATAACGCTGTTCGGTGTGGCTGTGCTCCCAAGATTTGTCAGCAACAGAGCCATTTCGATGCCGATCTTTTTCGTCGGGTTCGGCGCGCTGGTGTTCGGTCTTCCGTTCGGGATTCCGGCGCCGGATCCGCTCGAGCAGGGACACACGACGGAACGCCTGGCCGAGTTCGGCGTCATCATCGCGCTGATGGCCGTCGGGTTGAAGATCGACCGCCCGCCCGGCCTCCGCGCGTGGGCGTCGACCTGGCGGCTGCTCGCGTTCACGATGCCGCTGTCGATCGCCGGTGCCGCTCTGCTCGGCTGGTGGGTCGTCGGACTGCTGGCGCCGACGGCGATCCTGCTCGGGGCGGTCATCGCGCCGACCGACCCGGTTCTGGCGTCGGAGGTCCAGGTCGAAGATCCCAGCGAGGGCAGCGAAGGGGAGGGTGACGGCGAGAGCCGGAAGGACGAGGTCCGGTTCGCTCTCACCTCGGAAGCCGGCCTCAACGACGGTCTCGCCTTTCCGTTCACCAACCTGGCGATCGCCGTCGCGCTGGTCGGCCTCGCACCCGGCAACTGGGTCGGCGAGTGGCTGCTCGTCGACGTCGTCTACAAGATCGTCGCCGGCACGGTGCTCGGGATCGGTCTCGGCTGGCTCGCGGCGCGCGTGATCTTCGCGATGGAACCCGAGACCCAGATCGCTCGGTCGGTGCAGGGCCTCGAGGCGATCGCCGGCACTCTGATCGTCTACGGAATCACCGAACTCGCGGGCGGCTACGGCTTCATCGCAGTGTTCGTCGCCGCGGTGATGATCCGCGACTACGAGCGCTCCCACGAGTACAACGAGTCGCTCCACGAGGTGAGCGAGTTCGCCGAACAGATCACGATGGGGTTCATCATGGTGTTCTTCGGCGGCGCCATCGTCGGCGGGTTGCTCTCGCCGCTGACACTCGAGGGAGCGCTCGCCGCTGTCGCGATCCTGTTCATCGTCCGGCCGCTGGCGGGCGTCGCGGGGCTGCTCGCGTTCGACATCGACTGGCGCGAGCGCGGGGCCATCGCCTTCTTCGGGATTCGGGGTATCGGCTCGTTCTACTACCTGGCCCACGGACTGAACGAGGCGGCGTTCGCCGACGCCGATCTCCTCTGGGCGATCGTCGGCACCGTCATTCTACTCTCGGTCGTCGTTCACGGGGTCACCGCGAGTCCGGTCGTCAACCGAATCGCGTCCGAGTGACGGGTCCGGACGGACCGGAGCGACGGTCGCCCCGTCGAGGACGGGAACAACGAACGATCAGTACTGATAAGAGCGGGGCGGAGAAATCCGAATGAAACCGACCGGCGGCGCGCTATCGCCGCGAGCCGCCGCCGTTCCACTATCCATGGACAGAGATCTCGGAATCATGCGCGCGATCCGCGAAACCATCCCCGAGTGGTCGGTCCCGATCTTCGAGGCGACCGCGCTCCTCGGGGACGAACTCCTCGTCGTCGCCGCGTTGCTGGCCTACGCCGCGATCGACGCCTACCGCTCGATCAAAAGCGGATCGGACCGCCCGCTCTCGAGGCGCACCGGCTTCGTCCTGGCGGTCGTCCTCGGCGGACTGGCGTTCACGCTGATTCTGAAGGCCTCGTTCGGCTTTTCGCGCCCGCCCGAGTCCCTGCAGGCGGTGGCCCGCGACGGCGACGGCTTCCCGAGCGGCCACACGATGGCCGCGACGATCTGCTGGGGGGCGCTGGCGCTCTGGGGCAGCGTCTCCACCCGACAGCGCCGACTTCTGGGCGCAGCGGCCGTCGTCGCGCTCGTCGGCTTCTCGAGGCTCGCGCTGGGGGTTCACTACGTCGCGGACCTCGTCGCGTCGGTACTGTTCGGTACGGCGTTCCTGCTCGCCGCCGGAGCGGTCCTCTACGAGCGACCGGAACGGGCGTTCGTCGTCGCCGTCGCGCTGGGCGGCCTCGCGCTGCTCGCCACCGGCGGGGCGACCGACGGGCTGCTCGCGTTCGTCGGCTGCGCCGGCGGCGCCGCCGCCTGGTGGGCGATCAACCGCCCGGAAGCCCGACGCCTGTGGACGGCGGTCGCCGGGTGAGCGTCGTCGCCGCCCACGCGCGAGTCGAGTCGTTCCCGTCGAGTCGGACACCGTCGGGCGCTCGAGCCCTCGCCCGATAGCAAGTTTTTCGACGGTCGGGCGGCCACTCCGTCCATGAACTTCTTCGATCGGCTGCACGACCGGATCGTCACGGTCGACAGCGTCGTCTCGGTGGGGCTCGACCCCGACCCGAAGCGCGTTCCGGATCACCTCCGCGAACACGACCTCCCGCGGTGGGCGTTCAACCGCCGGATCATCGACGCGACCCACGAGCACGCCGCCGTCTACAAGCCCAACGCGGCGTTCTACGAGGACTCCGACGGCTGGGCCGCACTCGAGGAGACGATCGCTTACGCCCACGGGAAGGGGGTTCCGGTGCTGCTCGACGCGAAGCGAGCCGACATCGGCAACACGACCCGACAGTACGCACAGATCTTGGAGCGGGTGGACGCGATCACCGTCAACCCCTACATGGGACGGGACTCCCTCCAGCCGTTCCTGGCGAACGAGGAGGCCGGCGTGTTCGTCCTCTGTCGGACCTCGAACCCCGGCGGGGCGGACCTCCAGGAGCTGGAACTCGAGACCGGCGAACCCCTCTATGAGCGGGTCGCCGCGCTCGCGGACCTCTGGAACGAGAACGACAACGTGGGGCTGGTCGTCGGCGCGACCAAACCGGAAGAGCTCGAGGAGCTTCGCGAGCAGGTCCCCGACCTCCCCTTCCTCGTGCCCGGCGTCGGCGCCCAGGGCGGCGACGCGGAGGCCGCCGTCGAGTACGGGTTAGCGAACGGTGTCGGCCTCGTCAACTCCTCGCGGGGGATCATTTTCGCCGGCGAGGATGCCGGCGAGAACTTCGCCGCGGTCGCCGGTGAGGCGGCCAAGCGGCTGAAGGCTCGACTGAACCGGTATCGTGAGTGACAGTCAGCCGGTTCCGGCTTCGTCGTCGGCTTCTTCCGCGCCGCCGTTCGACTCCACACTGGTCGGGTCGCACTCGAGGCCCACCACCCGTCCGACCAGTCGGCCATCGACGACCCGGCCGACGACTTCGACCTCGACCGACCCTTTCGGCGGCTGCTCGGGGAGCAACTCGAGTCCCTCACGGACGAGCAGATCCATCGGACTCCCCGCGTTCGGATGGGGAGCGACGAGGTCGCCGTCACGCTCCTCGAGGGCGAGACAGAACGTCTCTCCGACGGCCAGCGACTCCGAAACCAGATCGCGTATCGACGTCATCAGAACCGGTGGGTGTCGACCTCGTCCGAGCCCCGGTCCGGCTGGGCCTGGGCGGCGCAGTCGGCACACAACCCGAGGCCGCGTTCGTAGTGTTGCTCGCATGCCAGCGTGCCGCAGTTGTCACACCGCTCCTTGGCCGGCCGCGACTCGCAGATCTGACAGAGGCCGCTCACGCTCATGCTCGAGTGGACGGACTCCACCGGCTTGAAACCGGCCCCGGAATAGCCCGGCGCGGTCGCCCGCAGGGCGGTATAGACGGTGAGGCGACCAGGCCGACCGCCAGGGGGTAAAACGCCCGACGGAGAACATTAATATTTATCACACTTCGGAGGTAGGTCGCAGGCATGCCTCCGGAGCAAGTCGGGTTCGTCGGTTCACAGGAACACGTCGTCCTCCATCGGGTCGGTGCGCCACACTCCTCGCCCTCGTAGTTGGGTTCTCGCTCGTCTCCGTGCTGGGCGGGATCGGCTGGCTGTATCTCGGTGCGCTCGTGAGCTACTTCGGGTACTTCATCGTCTGTGAGGGACTGTTCGGAAAAACCGCCGGAAAGCACGCGGCCGGCGTGATCGTCGTTCGCGTCGACGGAACGCCGATCACGATGCGGCAGGCGATCGTTCGAAACCTGCTCCGGTTCGTCGACGGATTCTTCAGCTACGCCGTCGGGCTCGTGACCATGTTGCTCACCGACGATCGGAAGCGACTCGGCGACGTTGCCGCGGACACGCTCGTCGTCGAGGAGCGCTGAAACGCCACGCACGGTCCGTTAGTATCCTCGAGTCGGAGAGCACGCTATCGGCGTGAGATTTAGGACCGTCGACCCCCTAACCTGGCTGTGCACCGTTCTCCCCTGATCCTCGGGCTCGCCGCGGTGTTCGCGGGGCTGACCGCCCTGCTCACCATCGGCGCGGTCGTGAGCGGCCAACCCATCGCGCTGTTCGTCGCGGCCCCGCTCGGACTGACGAGCTACTTCATGTACTACCACGGGAGCGGCCAGCTCGCCCGGGCGATCCGTCACCAGCGACACGCGCGGCGCCGCCGGAGCGACTCCGGGGACCGCGGCGGCTTCGGCGCCGGGCCGCGGACGCGTCGCGGCCCGCGGACCCGCGCGGAGCGGACGGCACGAGCGCGAAGCCGGTTCGGAACCGGCGACCGAACTGCCGGCGCCGGCGGCCGGGCCCCGCCGTCCTCGAGCGGGCCGACCCGATCGCAGGCGCGGTCGGTGCTCGGGGTCTCGGCCGACGCCGGACAGGCCGACATCCGCAGCGCCTACCGGGAGAAAGTAAAGGAAGTCCACCCCGACCGGGGCGGCGACGAGGCCGAGTTCAAGCGGGTGACGGCGGCCTACGATCGCCTCTCGGAGTAGTCGTCCTCGAGCGACCGACAGCACTCGAGCAGCGTCGCGAGCGCCTCCGGCGGCGTGGTCCACCTGACGGCGCCGCTCCGGCGGTCGTAGTCGACGACGCCCCGGTCGGCGAGCTTCGGAAGGTGGTTGTGAGAGAGATCGATGGCGACGGCCGTCCGCGCCTCGTCGCTCACCCGCTCGGCCTCGAGGTCCGCCTCCCGGGCGGCGACCGCCGCTGCGACTTCCCCGACGTCTGCGAGCTCGCGATCCGAGAGGTAGTACAGCACGCGGCGGCGCCGACGGTGGCTCAGAAGCGCCAGGAGGTCGTCGATACCGTCTTCACGCTCGAATGCGGGGGAGACGAACCCACGGTCCGTCGACTGTGAGCTGTCGGTGTCTTCCGTTCGGCGATCGGCCATATAGACCCGACTAGCTCGGACGGTAATAAGGCTGTCAGAGAAATACCGGTGCCGACTGTTCGAAACCAATAGCAACTATCGGCGAGGAAAGACTATTATTACAACCAGTATCCGAGTTGATCCCGGGTTCAGACGCGGGACCTTATCCGCGATATTTTCGTACCCGTCCGCCGTAGACGGGGCTGGATGACGAACGACCGTTCCTCGCGAACGCCGCCCTCCAGAGCCGACGTCCCGCCGCTCGAGGCCACGGCCGACCCGCTCTCTGCGGACGGCTGTACCAGCGTCGGGATCGCGACGATCTCGATGGTTGCGGCCGCAGTCGGAACGAGGCCGCTGGAGCTGCCGCCGCTGAACGAGGCCGTCGACATGGACGCCCTCGATTCGTTGTTCGCGGCGGCGCCGGAGGACTCCCGCTGGCCGCTCGTCGAGTTCACCTACGCGGGCCACCGCGTCCGAATTACGCCCGACGACGGGCCCGAACTCGTCGACGACGGGGCCGTCCGTCCGCCCGTCGACCGGCCCTGGCCGCACGTGACGCCGATCGAAGCCGCACCCCACCGGTCCCTGATGGCCGACGTCGTCGTCGCGCTGTCGGATCGCTCTGAGTACGAGCCCGCGACCCTCCGGGACGAACTCGCCGAGTCGGTCGATTTCGACGCGCTCGAGGCGGTAAGCCGACCCCGCGCGAACGGCATCGATCGGACGGGCGCGTCGGTGCGGTTCTCGGTCCTCGGATTCGACGTCGTCGTCGACTCCGGTGGCCGGGTCGCCGTCGGCTCCGCGCTCGATCGGTTCGCCCACGCGGGCGGGAACGTGCTGGTTCTCGGTGACGTTCCGGACGCGCTCGTCGAATCCGCCTGCGCCGGCGTCGCCGACCGGTCACACGACCGCCACCTGCTCGCGGTGCTCGACCGGGACGTCGAGAGCGTCGCCGGCGGCCTCCCGGCGGCGGACGCGACGTCGGCACACGTCGTCAACCACGTGACCGCGCTGCGGTCGGCCGCGAGCGCGTTCCCGGGGGGCGAGACGAACGTTCCGCTGTCGGTGACCGACGTGTCGGGCGACCTCGAGGACGTTCGCGAGGTCATCGAGGCGAAACTCGACGCCCTCGCCCCGACCACCGCGGACGAACCGCCGCTCTGCGTGGCGGTCACGTCGCTCCGGCCCGTCGTCGAGAGCCGGGACGACGAGGAGGCCCGCTCGTTCCTCGAGCCGATCTGTGCGGCGGTCACCGAACAGCGGGCGGTCGGAAGCTACGTCCTGCCGGTCGGCCGGGAGACAGCACCCGTTCCGACGATCGAACCCCTGTTCGACGCCACCCTCGAGTTGCGCGTCCACGGGACGGCGGCCCAGCGCCGCTGGCACTTCCACGGCAGCTCTCACACGACCGACTGGAGCCCCCTTCACGACGGATGAGGGCGCCGGTCGACGCCCGAACCGAAACAACCGGTGCTCGGACCGCACGTGACGGCGTCTCCCATCCGTGATCCCGACGTTTCCGGTCGACGACGACCGCCCCGGACTCACGGTCGTCGATCCGGTCCAGAACAAGCAGTACCCGCTGAAGACGGCCGAGCCGGTTTCGATCCGCGAGGCCGACCCCGCCGACTTCACGTTTCCCGTCGACGCCGCAGTCGAGTTCTCGACGACGGCGATCGTGTTGCCGTACGTGGTGCCGACGTACGTGCGGGACCGGTCCGGCGAGATGGTTGCCGAAGCGGAACACTACGCCTACGAGGAGCTTCCCGCCGACGAGTACGTTATCGAGGTGATGGCGCCGGTCCGGCTCTACGTTCGCGTTCACAGCCGGGTGCTCGTCGCCTCCTCGGACGAGCGCCTCGAGATCGAGTTCGGCTCCCGAACGCGGGTCCGCCTGGGCGCCCGGTCGCACCACGACCGACCCGCGGGAACCGTCGAGACGACGGCGGCGCCGGCGGACCTGGCGCGGGCCGTCTCGACGTTCGGCTCCGCGCTGAAGACCACCAGCTGCGAACGCTCGCTGCCGACGCTTCGCGGTCATCCGCCACGGCTCACACTCGGCGACCGCGTTCGCGTTCCGGAGGGGCTCGAAGCGCCGGCGACCGGCGTCAGCGTCGTCGTCCCCCCTCGACGAACGGCGGTGTACGCGGTGTCCTCGCTCGCGTACTACCTCGGCGCGACGGTCCGGGTCGGAGAGCGGCCGCGGATCGAGACGGACCGAGGGTTCGAACACCCGCTCGGCGAGACCGACGAGGCGTTCGAACGGTCGGTCGAGCGCGTACTCGCGCACGTCCTGACCCTCGACTGCGTGGTTCGCACCGAGGGGCTCTACGAACTCGAGCTGTACGAGCGCGAGCGGCTCGAAGAGCGCGTCGACCTCGACCTCGCGGCGACGTACGACGCCGCCCTCGCCGACCAGCTTGAGACCTACCTGTCGATCCCGTTCGAGACCGTCGCCGACCTGGTTCCCCGGTGGCACCTCGTCACCGACGCGACGTCGGCGCCGGAGAACCTCGAGGCGCTGCCGTTTCTCGTCAACGAGCTCTCGTTCGTCCGGGCGGCGCCCGGTGGCGACGCCGACCCGACGACGAGCCTCGAGGCGGAACCGGGGTCGACGTCGGCGCGCGCGGATCGGCACCGGCCGACGGTCGACTCGTTCGTCTCGCCGCCCGCAGCCGACGCGTTCGAACGGGCGTGGCTCGGCGAGGGGACGCCGATCGGCGCGAACAAGCTCATCCGGGCTGGCTTCGAACACGGGCTGGGACGCACGCCGTCGACCGACAGTATCGAGATCACGCTCGTCTGTAACGAGCCGCGGATGGCGGCGGAGCTCGAGGAGGGGCTGTACGGCGGTCGCGAGGAACTCCCGTTCGAGATCACCGTCCACAGTGACCTCGCCGTCGACGAACTGCGGGCCCTGCTGGGCGAGTCGGTGGACTTCCTCCATTACGTCGGTCACGCCGAGGACGGCGCGTTCGTCTGTCGCGACGGCGCCCTCGAGGCGTCGGCGCTCGAGGACGTTGGCGTAGAGACGTTCCTGATAAACGGCTGTCAGTCCTACGAGATCGGCGCGCGGCTGATCGAGGCGGGAGGCGTCGGCGGTATCGTTACCTTGAGTACGGTCACCAACGCGGACGCGATCGCCGTCGGTCGACTGCTCGCCCGCCTCCTGAACGCCGGGTTTACCCTCCGGAGCGCGGTGTCGCTGGCGCGCTCACACCGGATCGTCGGAAACCAGTACGTCGTGGTCGGCGACGGCGGCGTCGCCGTCACGCAGGCGGGCGGGGGCGCGTCAAACACGTGCCGGATCGAGCCGACGGACGACGGTCGCTACCGCGTCCGACTGACGATGTACCACACGCAAGAGGGAACCGGCGGACTCTGTATCCCGTACCTCGACACCGTCGGTCAGTACTACCTCGCGGGGAAGACGCTCCCGCCGTTCGAACTCACCGGCACGCAACTGTACAGGTTCTTTCAGCTGGAGCAGATTCCCGTCGAGTACGATGGTACGTTCCACTGGTCGTCTGACGATCGGTTCGACGCGCTATAACGGGATATTACTCGAGCGTTACGTGACCGTTCCGTTGTTGCCGGCGGCGACGGTACCCGCCTGGGACAGCAGCAGGCAGATCGTGAACAGGACGCCCATCAGACGGGGGTGCTCGGCGAGGTACGACCGTAAGCTGGTGTTTCTGTCGGACATGACATACGTCGATGGTCGGGCTGGAAAATTATACTTATCTAAGGATATCACAGACGATGATACTTGATTCTTCTCGAGGTCGGTCGAAATTCTTTCGTATTTCTTCACGGTATATTGTAGATTTCCCCGAGTTAGAAACGTACTACCCGTCGGAACAACGAGAAAGAAGTGGTTACCGGTCGAAACTCACGGGCGGTCCGCCACCAGTCGGCCACGGTGAGAGTCCGCACACGGCCCATGTCGGGTGATAGCACGGCCACACGTCGGGAACTCTTTTGTCGGCTGGCGCGTTACCCGTCACCATGAGCCGTGACCGGGCTCTGCTCGAGCGGGCCCTGGAACGTGGGGAACAGGACGGTGGCAATATCGAGTTCAAGGAACGGCTGCTCCGGAACGTCCACCTCGAGGGCGGCCGCCGCGAGAGCCTGGCCGCACAGCTCCGTCACCGCGTTCTCTCCGGCGACGGCGAGGCAACGTACGTCGTCGGCGTCACCGACGACGGCGGCCTCGCCGGGATCGACCCAGACTCCTTCTCCGAGTCGATGGACGTCCTCTCGCTGCTCGCCGAGGAGGCCGACGCCCACATCGACGACGTCCAGACCTGGGGCGTCGGCGAGGGGCTGGTCGGCGTCGCGACGATCCGAGAGGGGGCGGTCCTCGAGACGGACGACGAACACATCGTCGTGGGCACCGCCGGACACGTCGATCACGGCAAGAGTACGCTCATCGGCTCGCTCGTGACCGGCAACGCCGACGACGGCGACGGCGCGACGCGGGCGTTCCTCGACGTCCAGCCCCACGAAGTCGAGCGGGGGCTCTCCGCCGACCTCTCGTACGCGGTGTACGGCTTCGACGACGACGGACCGGTCCACGTCCGGAACCCGAACCGGAAACAGGAGCGCGCTCGAGTCGTCGAGGAGGCAGACCGGCTGGTGTCGTTCGTCGACACCGTGGGCCACGAGCCCTGGCTGCGAACCACGATCCGGGGACTCGTCGGGCAGAAACTCGACTACGGGCTGCTCGTCGTCGCCGCCGACGACGGCCCCACGCGGACGACGCGCGAACACCTCGGGGTGTTGCTCGCGACCGAACTGCCGACGATCGTCGTCATCACCAAGACGGACGTCGTCGACGACGAGCGCGTCGAGGCGGTCGAGCGCGAGGTCGAACGCCTCCTCCGCGAGGTCGGCAAGTCCCCCCTGCGCGTCGCCCGCCACGGCGTCGACGCCGCGGTCGCGGAGATCGGCGACACCGTCGTTCCGATCGTCGAGACCAGCGCGCTGACGATGGACGGCCTCGAGACGCTCGACGAGCTGTTCGACCGGCTTCCGAAGACCGGCGCCGAGGACGGCGAGTTCCGCATGTACGTCGACCGCAGCTACTCCGTCACGGGCGTCGGCGCGGTCGCCTCCGGCACCGTGATGGCCGGCGAGGTCGAAGCCGGCGACGAACTCCTGCTGGGGCCGATGCCCGACGGCCGCTTTCGGCAAGTCGAGGTGCGCTCGATCGAGATGCACTACCACCGCGTCGACACCGCCCAGGCCGGTCGGATCGTCGGCATCGCCCTGAAGGGCGTCACGGAGAGCGCGATCGAGCGCGGGATGGTGTTGCTGCCGGCCGACGCCGATCCAAGCCCGGTCCGGGAGTTCGAGGCCGAGGTGATGGTGCTCAACCACCCCACCCGGATCGGCGACGGCTACGAACCGGTTATCCACCTCGAGACGATCGGCGAGGCGGCCCGCTTCACCCCCGACAACGGCCGCCTGTTGCCGGGTGACACCGGGACGACCCGGGTCCGGTTCAAGTTCCGGCCGTATCTGGTCGAGGAGGGCCAGAAGTTCGTCTTCCGTGAGGGCCGGAGCAAGGGCGTCGGTACCGTCACCGAGGTGTACCCGGCGGACTGATCGCTCGTTTCACAGTGGATACTAAGACGATTTCTTTATTCAGTTCTGGTCGTGAAACGCGCGATCAGTATAGGACGTACATAGAGCAAATCCACAATCGCCTATGGGAGTGACAAAAAGCCTATAATAATGGTTTACGCAATTCTTTCCATGAATAGAATGTATACGGCTATTTCGCTGTTCGGATTGATGCTGATTTGTATTGGTTCATATCTACCGTGGATTACTCCTCCTACAGTAACCGATGGACCCTATATTTCGGGAATGCGGTCAGGCCTTGATACATGGGGAGCGGTGACACTCCTGTTAGCATTGACTGCAATTCTTGGAGTAGTGAGTGACTTTCGAGGAATTAGTTTGAGGTCGTTCCAGATTGCCGTTGGACTCCTCACAGCAGGCATTGCAGTTGCGTATATCGTCGAATATCGGTTGACAGGTCCCCTGAGTGTGGATTGGGGGATTGCTTTACTGGTGATTGGTGCAAGCCTACTCATGATTGCACACATATGGGAACAAACCACTGATGCTCGGTAAGTAAGCATATGGACGTAGCAAATCACGTGTTCGGTTATAGACGTATTTCTGAATAACGAGCCAGTACTCCCAACTACTGTTCGCGCGCGACTCGAGGGCGATCGGTTCGTCGGTGCGACGGCTCTCTGTTAGCGCTTTATCGGTCGCCGTTGATCGTGAGCGTATGGTATCCATCTTCGTCGCCGGCTCGACTGGCGTACTCGGCCGGCGGCTTGTCCCGCAACTGACGGCCGCGGGCCACGACGCGATCGGACTGGTCCGAGACGACGCCGGCGCCGCCCTCGTTCGCGACCTGAGCGGAGAGCCGCGGCGGGGGGACGTCCTCGAGCCCGCCACCCTCGTCGATGCCGCCGATGGTGCGGACGTCGTGATCCACGCTGCGACGGCGGTCCCGACCGCGACGAAGCCGACCGCGGCCGACTGGGAGCGAAACGACCGGATCCGACGCGAGGGGACGCGAAACCTCCTCGCAGCGGCCGAAACCGTCGGCGCCGACCGGTTTCTCCTCCAGAGTATCGTCTGGCTCGCCCGCCAGCCGGACGGACGCGCGTTCGACGAGGACGCGACGGCCCACCCCGACCGCACTACCGCATCGGCGCTCGAGGCCGAACGGCTGCTCACCGAAACGGCCGAGACGAGCGGACTCGAGGCCTGCACGCTGCGCTGTGGTTGGTTCTACGCGCACGACGCCGTCCACACCCGCCGGATCGGGCGCCGGCTGCTCGCTCGGCGACTGCCGATCATCGGCGCCGGCCTCCTCGGGCGCGAGGACGCGACGCTGTCGTACTGTCACGCCGACGACGCGGCGAGCGCGTTCGTCGCCGCCGCCGAGGGAGAGGCCACCGGAACCTACCACGTCGTCGACGATCGTCCGGCCCCGTTCGCGGCGTTCCTCCGGGGGTTGGCCGACCGGCTCGAGGCCCCGCCGCCGCGGCGAATCCCGGGGTGGATGGCCCGGCCGCTGGTGGGCCGAGACACCGTCCGCCTGCTGACCAGCGGGATGCCGACGACCAACGAGCGGTTCGGCGAGGCGTTCGACTGGGAGCCGGCGCTTCCGACCTGCGGACGCGGTCTCGAGCGAGTGGTCGACCGGTGGCTCGAGACGGGGACGCTTCGCGAGGACGGCGACGGCTACGAGTGGAGCGGTGAGAGCGCCGCTCAGACCCAGGGGAGCGTCTCGAACTCCGAAAGCGACTCGAGGACGTAGTCGGGTTTCGGCTCCGGCCGGTCCGGAACGGTCCCGTCGTCGGGAACCCACACCGACCGCACGCCCGCCGCGCGGGCGCCGGCGACGTCGCTCGAGAGGGAGTTCCCGACGTAGACGGCACTGGAGGGGGCCGACTCGAGGGCCTCGAGGGCGACCTCGAACGGCTCCGCGTCGGGTTTGGCGGCGGTGTCGTAGCCGGCGTAGACGACCGTCTCGAAGGCGTCGTCGAAGCCGGCCGCCGCGAGTTTCTGGCGCTGCATGCCGGGGTCGCCGTTGGTCACGAGTCCGAGCCGGTAGCGGTCGTCCGCGCCGACGGCGGCGACGACCTCGCGCGCGCCGGGCATGAGATCGACGGCCCGCTGGTCGCGAACCTCGGCGAACGCCTCGGCGACGCGGCGGCCGATCTCCCGGTCGTGGCCCGCGTCGGCGGCGAGGTCGCCGAAACACCGCACCCGGAGGTCGTGGACGTCGGTGCTCGCCTCGAGGTAGTCACCGTACCGGGCGTGGTAGTCGCTCGCGGTGAACGTCGGCGAGACGCCGGCCCGCTCGAAGGCGCTCTCGAGGACCGCTGCCGCGTCCTGTCGGTACTCACAGAGCGTCCCGTCGAGGTCGAACAGCACCGTCTCGATCGCGTCGGTCATCGCCCGGAGGATTCGGTGCCGTCGACATAAATCGGCCGCCCGCGTCGGAGACGGGGGACTCTCCTTACGCGGACCGGTATCGGCCGTCGACCCGCTCTGCGAGATCGAGCAACACGGCCCACCCGAGCAGCCGGCGAACCCGCTCGCTCCAGACCTCCTCGAGTCGGGCGCCGTACTTTCGCCGTTCGTAGTGGGGAATCTCCGACTCGAAGCGCTCGAAGACCGTCCCGGCCGCGAGGGGGTCGTCCGCGTCGGCGAGGATCTCGAGGACGGTCTCGGCGCCGTAGACGCGCTCGCGGAACGCGCGTCTGAGCCGCTCGGGGTCCGGCTCGCGGCGGGTTCGCGTGAACCCCGACGGCCCTTCGGTCGCGAGCTCGAGGGCGCGCAGGAAGGTGAGCCAGGTCCGGGCCTCGTCGCGCGGCCCGACGTCGGTTCGGCGAATGATCCGGGCGCAACAGTCGTCCTCGTCGCCGGGAACGAGCGGCACCGCCGCCTGGACCTCGCCGACGAACGCGAGCGCCGCGGGCGGTTCGGGAACGAGTTTGAACTGCACGGTTACAGCTCGAACGACTCGACGAGGACGTCCTCGCTCGTCTCGCCGTAGACGTAGGTGGGGCCGCCGAGGACGTCGATCGTCACTTTCGCGGGGCCGAACAGGTCCGCGGGAACCTCCTCGAAGTTCCACTCGAGATCGTCGAACACGCTGGCGAGGGGGCGGCCGTGCTCGTCGGCGGCCGTCGAGGGAACCGACTCGAAGGCGTCGAACTCCTCGCGGACCACGAGGTGGGCCGTCCCGCCGTAGGCGACGGCGTCGTTGGTCCGGCCGATCGCGGCCTCCTCGCTGGCGGCGACCGGGGCGACGGGTGCGCGGCCGGTCGCCGACACGATGTTGAGCGGATCGTAGCCGAGTTCGGTCAGCCGGAACGTGGCGAGTTCGGCGACGCGGGCGGCGTTGGTCACGCTGCCGGCGACGCTCGCGGTCGGGAACGCGAGGAGGAAGACGCCGGTCGGCTCGACCTCCGCGAGGTCGGCGACCTGCGCGGCGGCGGCGGCCGTCGGCTCGCGGTCGGTTTCGACCGCGAGCGCCGTCAGGTCGAAGGCGTCGGTGTAGCCCACCGTCCGGAACTCCGTCTCCTCGGCGACGAGTGCGCGGGCGGGACCGCTCCCGAGCCCCTCGAAATCCTCTGTCGCGAGCTCCCAGCTGGCCTTCTGTGAACACAGCAGCGCGAGCGCCGGCTGGTCGGTCGACAGCTCGACGTGGGGGATCGGCGCGCCGCCGATCTCCGCGAGGTCGCGCCCCGGCGTCGCCAACCCGGCCGTCTGGATCTCGGTGAGCAACAGGCCGGCCTCGATTCCGCCGTCGAACTCGAGGCCGAAGTCCAGCACCGTCGCCTCGTTCTCGAGTTCGTACGCCCCGACGTTCAGCTCCTCGGCGTACTCGAGGGCCTCGTCGACCAGCTCGATCGCCATCCGGTTGAGACTCTCCATACCGCAGGCTTCGCCCGCCCGCTTAAAACAGTTTGTCAGTTTCGCGCGCCGGCTCCTCGCGGCCGGTCAGGCGACCTCGTAGCCGGCGTCCTTGATCGCGCCGCCCAGCGCGGTGACGTCGACGACGGCGCCGTCGTGCTCGATTCGCACCTGGTCGTCCGCGTGGCTCGCCGTCGCCGACGAGACCCCCTCGAGCGCTTCGAGGGTCTCGGTCACGTTCTGTTCGCAGCCGTCACAGGCCATCCCGCGTACCTCGAGTGTCGTCTGCTCCATCGTCGTTCGACTACCGCCTCCGGCGTGTTGAACGTTGTCGTTCGCGCGAGCCGCTCGAGTTCACTCGCCGCCCCTGGCCTCGCGCCCCAGTTCGGCCTCGACCGACTCGACTTTCTCCCGGGCGGAACCGTCCTGCGTGCGCTTGTCGTCGATCTTCAGCAGGGTGCTCACGCGGTCGCCGTCGACGGCCTCGTGGGCGGCCTGGGCCGCGGCGAACAGCTCACCGACGTCGTCGGCCTCGATCGTCGTTCCCATGGGCGTCGTCTCGTAGGCGACGTCGTACGCCTCGAGGGCGTCGACCGCCTTCGCCACCTCGCCCGCCATGCTGTCTTCGGTGACCGGTGCCGTGCTCAGAAAGCCGATTACCGTCATGCGTTTCCCGTCGGCGGGGAGAGAAAAATAGCTATCCGTCGGCGTCGGCTCAGCGGGGCCGCGGTCGGGCCGGTGCGGTCGCCGCTTCCGGCGGGTAGATCAGGATCTCGCCGTCGGCGTACACGTAGACGTCACACTCGAGGGCGGTGAACGCGACGTGGCCGCCGGTCCGCTCGGAGCCGTCGGCTTTCGAGCGGAACAGGCGCTCTAAGGCGTCCGGATCGATGCTGTCGTAGAGGGAGAACTCTCCCTGGGAGACGTCGACCTCGGTGATCGTCGCCAGTGCGTGAACGATCGTCGCGGTTAACGTCGCGCTGCCGCCGCGGTCGTAGTGGAACACGTACCGGTCGTTCGTCTGGTCGTACTCGAAATCGCTGCGCTCGGTGGAGGGGGGAAGTTCCGTTTGCATTGCGATACCTGGTGTTCAATCGTCCACTAGCAGGTAGTCCAGCCTCGTATAAAAGCTAACCGGGGCGAGTATTAGTTGCGAACCCCGGACGTCACGGCGTCGCGACCGTCCGGCCAGCCGACCGGTCTCCGTCGCTACCGGTCGGGTCCGCGGCGTTTCGGGAGGTCGACGCCGGACGGACGTGTCAAATTTCGTCGCCTTGTTTCCGTCAGAACGGTTCACACGTATTTTTAGTCCCGCCCGCGCTCGGGACTCATAGAGATGGTTACAGAATCCCACGACGTGGTGGTCGTCGGCGGCGGGACTGCCGGGTGTTTCGCCGCGGCGACCGCCGCACAGGAGGGTCTCGACGTCGTGCTCGTCGAACGCAAGACCGAGGAAGAGGGCGGTCACATCGCCTGCGGCGACGGGATCAAGGGAACGAGTTCGTTCCCCGACGTGATCGACCGCGAGCGCCTCCGAGAGGAGTCGTTCACCAACCAGAACATCCGGCGGGCGCTGTTCGAGAATCCCCGAACCGGCGAGACGCTCGACATTCCGTTCCAGGGCGAGACCGGCGCCGTCGTCGACCGCTGGACGTACGGCCAGGTGCTGCTCGAGGAGACGGCCGACGCGGGCGTCGACATCCACTACGACACCGTCGTCCAGGACGTGATCCAGCCAAGCGGCACGGTCACCGGGGTGACGGCGACCCGCGAGGGCCGGCCCCTCGAGTACGAGGCGGACCTGGTCATCGATGGCGCCGGCGCGCTCTCGCTGCTCCAGGACAAGGCGGACTTCTCGGGGTCGTACTTCGACACCAACGTCGACTACTCGCAGTTCTGCTCGGCCTATCGCGAGGTGCTCGAGGTCGACGACCCCGTCGAGTGGGACGACGCGCTCGTGTTCAAACCGACCGAGGAGCTGGGCTACCTCTGGTACTTCCCGCGCAGCGACACCGAGATCAACGCCGGGCTGGGCTTTCAGATGAACAAGCCGCCGATGAAGCTCGTCGAGGTGCTGAAAGCCGACCTCGAGCGCCGGCCGGAGTTCGAGAACGCCCGCGTGAAGAACAAACTCGGCGCGGCGCTGCCGACCCGCCGCCCGTACGACTCGGCGGTACACGACGGCTACGTGGCCGTCGGCGACGCGGCGGGCCACGTCAACCCCTGTACCGGCGGCGGCATTCCCGGCGCCGCGAAGGCGGGCCACTGGGCGGCGAAGGTGGGCGTCGAGGCGATCAGCGACGGCGACGTCAGCGAGGCGGCGCTGTGGGAGTACAACCGGCGGGTTCAGACGGACTTCGGAAAGCGCTTCGCGGCGATGGACCTCTACAACATCTTCGGCGGCGCCCACGAACTGGACGAACTCGTCGCCGTCATCACCGCGCTGCCGGGCCAGCAGCTCGTCGACGCCATCGGCAAGAAGGGGACCGCCGAGATGGGGCTGGGTCTGAAGCTGAAGACGCTCGTGAAGACGGTCGGCCACTGGGACGTCCTCCGGGAGCTCTACCGGGTCCAGAAGGCCGCCGCCGAACTCAAGGCGGTGTACGACACCTATCCCGACACGCCGGACTACTACGAGGCCTGGCAGAAAGAGCGCGATTCGGTCATGGATCGGGTGTACGACGTGACCGGCGCCGCGCCGAAGTACTAGATCTCGTTCACACTTCTCGTTATCCGCAACCCGAACCGATTTTCCGCTGGTCGTACTCTGCCCGGATATGGTATCTCTCGAGGAGCTATCCGCCGAGTACTGCCCCACCGCCAACGGCATGCCGATGCTCGGCCTCGGCACCTGGCAGAACACGGATTCCGAACAGTGCGTCGAGAGCGTCGCGACCGCGATCGAGACCGGTTACCGCCACGTCGACACCGCACAGGCCTACGACAACGAGCGGGCGGTCGGCGAGGGGATCGCCGCCGCGGACGTCGACCGGGATGAGCTCTTCCTCGCGACCAAGGTCTGGAAGTCGAACCTCGCTTACGACGACGTCCTCGAGACCGCCCGCGACAGCCTCGACCGGCTCGGCGTCGACTACGTCGACCTGCTGTACGTCCACTGGCCCGCCGACGCGTACGACCCCGAAGAAACCCTCGCCGCGTTCGACGAACTGTACGACGAGGGGCTGATCCGCAACGTCGGCGTCAGCAACTTCGAACCCGAAGAGCTCGAGGTCGCCGCCGGGACACTCGAGGCGCCGATCTTCGCGAATCAGATCGAACTCCACCCGATGCTCTCCCAGGACCACATCCGGGAGGCCTGCGATAACTACGACGTCGAGGTCGTCGCGTACTCGCCGCTGGCCCGCGGCGCCGTGTTCGACCGGCCCGAGATCCAGGAGATCGCTCGCAAACACGACGTCAGCGAGGTCCAGGTCAGCCTGGCCTGGCTGCGCGAGAAGGGGGTTACCGCGATTCCGAAAGCCACCGGTCGAGAGCACATCGAGGACAACTGGAAGTCGCTGGCGCTCGAGCTGGATCGGGAGGATCTCAACACGCTCGACGGTATCGACGCGACGAATCGCGTCGTCGACCCCGCGTTCGGTCCCTGGAACTGATCGCGGCGCGGGGCTGGCCCTGGAGTATATAAAAATAGTACGTTTGGGCAGGAAGTTTTACGGTTAACCAGTCGATTTTAGTGACTATGGCTACCCGCACGCGCACTCGTGGCGGCGGTGGGGTCGTCGACGCCGTAAAAGTCGACATTCAGCGGTTGCACGGGGCGTGGATGGAACTCGTCTTTCCCCGCCAGCGCGGCCGCGGCCACTCCGTCATGGGAAAGTGGAAACCCGAATCGACGCCGCAGAAGGTGGGCTATCACGGCTGGAGCGCCCTCGGCGCGGTCGGCCTCCTTCTGCTGTACCCGCTGACCGTCCTCGGTCTCGCGACCAGGTTCTACGCGGTCAAACTCGACTCGACGATCACCCGCATCGGCATCGCCGGCGTGACCGGCCTCGCGCTCGTCGTCTGGGGGGCACTCACGGTCGTCGCACACCTGCAACTCTCTCACGAGGCGTTTCTCGCTATCGGCGCGGCCAGCGCCGTCGCGACCGTCTCGACGGCGCTCGCGGCCGGCTTCTCGAAGGTCGGCGGCCGCAGCACGTCCGCCCTGCTCGCCTACCCCTTCGCGATGACCGCGCTGTTTCTCCCGCCGGTCGTCGCCGCGCTCGTGACGCCCTCCCTCGAGCCGTACGTCCTCGAGCCGAGCTACGCGCTCGCCGTCTGGCTGCTCGACAACGTGCTGATCGTCGGCGGCGCGAACGAGTACCTCCGGGCGAACTACGAACTCGCGGGAGCCGCCTACGCGGCGATGTGGGTCGGCGTCTCGTTCCCGCTGGGCTGGTTCTTCGGCGTGCTGGTCGGGCTCGCGAACCTCGTCCGCCCGTCGCGATAGCGCGGTCGCTGGCGGATTTCGGTCCCGAAAACGGCGTTCGACTCGTTTCTGCAGCCGTTACATGTAGCCGAGGTCGCGCAGGCGCTCCATCAGGTCCTCCTTGTCCTGGGCACGGCCGGCGCGCTCGGTCGTCCCCTCGAGGTCCTGCAGCCAGGCGGGTTCCTCGTCGGACTTCTCGGTGCTGATCTCGCTGCCGAGCGAGCGAAAGCCCTCCCAGTACTTCGGCGAGACGGGAATGTCCTCCTGCTTGACGCCCTCCGGAAGGTCCTCGGCGCTCTGGGGGACGTAGCCGTCGTCGGGGAACGCCTCGACGGTGTCCGGGACGACGAAGTTCCAGAAGGCCTCCCAGACGGCCGCCTCGTCGAACTGCAGGATGGGCTGGATGCGGTCGTGGGGCGGGTAGATCTCCGGGTCGTGTCGCGGGGAGAAGAACGTCTCGCTGGCGCGGGCCTCCTGTTCGTCCCAGCGCACCCCGGAGATGACGCCGTCGACGTCGAGCTGTTCTAAGGCGTCGTTGAGCGCCACCGTCTTCAGCAGGTGGTTGCCGGCGTAGGTGTCGAGCAGGAACGGGAACGTCTCCTCCTCGTACTCGAGGATGTTCTCGACGTGGTGGCGGTTGTGCTCGGAGAGCTGAGCGACGGGGATGTCGTCGCCGGGTGTGAGGTCGTGTTCGTCGACGTAGGCGCCGATGTCCTCGTTGCGGGCGTAGTGGACGTCGAGGTCCCACTCGTCGGCCCAGCGCTCGACGAAGTCGTGGATCTGCTGGAAGTGCTGGTAGTGGTCGATGAAGATCGCGGTCGGGAGCTCGTAGTCGTACTGCTCGGCGACCTCCTTGACGAAGTAGAGCACGAGCGTCGAGTCCTTCCCGCCGGTCCACATCACCGCGGGGTTCTCGTACTGCTCTAAGCCCTGCCGGGTGACTTCGATCGCCTTCTCGATCTTGTCGTTTATGTGGGGGTAATCTTCGGGGTCTTCGCCCTCGCCGTCCGAATAGTCGACGTCGATGTAGTCGGGGAAGTTCTGGGGCATCGCTGTGTAATTAGATATAATTACCTCACTTATACCGTTTGGGGCGCCGGAAATCCCTGTCGGAATATACTTCCTCGGAAGCACATCCCTACCGCCGGTTAGTCGTCGTCTACCGCGTCGGTCGCGACTCCGAGCGTCGCGATCGACCGGACCGCCTCCTCGACAGTGAGGTCGACGTCGTGGACGTTCTCGGTGGGGACGTGCATGACGAAGCCGTTGGTCGTCGGGTTCGGCCCCAGCGGAACCACGACCGTCAGCATCTCGCGGCCGTCGGTCGCGGTTTCGATCGTCTCGGGGGTATCCGCCGTGAGAAAGCCGAGCATATACGCGTCGTCGTGGGGAAACTCGACGATCATCACCTCCTTGAACTGATCCGTGTTGTCGTCGACCAGTATGTCGCTCGCCTTCCGAACGGTCGCATAGACGGTGCTTATTCCCGGGATCGACTCCATCGTGGTGTGGACGCCGCGGGATAGCCGCTCGCCGGAGGTGAGATCCGCGACGATTCCGACGAGCAGTATCGTTCCGACGAGCGCGAGTAGCGTCAGGAGCTGCAACACCGCCCGCGGGAGTTCAGCCGGCCAGAGGTAGGCGACAGCGAGGACGAGCGGCGAGATGACGCCGAGAATGAAGTTGAGAACGAGGCTGAGAACCATGATCGTGACGACGAGCGGGATCGTGACCGCCACCCCGTTTATCACCCACCGGCGGACGGTCGAGTACGTTGGCATGCGATTCGACAGGAGGTGCGCCGTTGAAACGCTTCGGATTGTACATGTCTGGACTGTTTCGATCGCCGACGCGGTCGCGTCGGTCGTTCAGTCCGACACGCCGGGGACACTCGAGGAACTCCACGTACCTGGACCGCGTCGAGAATGACACCTCGTCGCGATTTTCCAAAAATTCTTCCAGAGCAGGAGCATTAATGCCATAAAAGGCCGTGTGTAATAGTAAATGACCCACATCTCGTTAGAAAACGTCAGCAAGTACTACGACGGGGGGGAGACGGTCGCGAACTACCGCATCGATCTCGAGGTCGAAGACGGCGAATTCGTCGTCTTTCTCGGCCCGTCCGGCTGCGGAAAGACCACCGCGCTTCGAATGATCGCGGGGCTCGAACAGCCCTCCGAGGGGGCGATCTACTTCGACGGCGAGCGCGTCGACGACCGGTCGCCGAGCGCCCGCAACGTGGCGATGGTGTTCCAGAACTACGCGCTGTACCCGCACATGACGGTCGCGAACAACATCGGGTATCCGCTGAAAGTTCGGGGAGTGGCACCCGACGAGCGCGACCGGCGGATCGACGAGGTCACCGAGTTGCTCCACATCGAAGACCAGGTCGACAAGAAGCCCGCGGCGCTCTCCGGCGGGCAGCGCCAGCGGGTGGCACTGGCGCGGGCCATCATCAGGAAACCCTCGGTGTTTCTGCTCGACGAACCGCTGTCGAACCTGGATGCCAAGCTCCGCCAGGAGATGCGTATCGAGCTCAAGCGCCTCCAGAACGAGCTCGACATCACGACGATCTACGTCACCCACAACCAGGAGGAGGCGATGGGGATGGCAGACACGGTGGTGGTGATGAACCGGGGGACGATCCAGCAGATCGCGCCGCCCCAGGAGCTCTACGAGCGGCCCCGGACGGCGTGGGTCGCCCGGTTCATCGGCTCGCCCCCCATGAACCTGTTCGACGGAACGCGCCGCAACGGCACCATCGAGTTCGGGGAGGCCGGTTCCGTCGGACTCGAGGGCGTCCTCGGCGCGGAGGCGACGGTCGAGGCGGGCGGCGGGGACGACTCGAGTGCGGCCGGGTTGCTCGCGACCGGCTCGACCGGTCCGGTCGCGGTCGGCGTCCGCCCGGAGGACCTGACCGTGTCGACGACGCGCCCGGACTCGGAGAACGTCCTCGAGGGGACGGTGGACACCATCGAGCCGCTCGGCGAGTACGTGCTCGTCAACGTCTCGGTCAACGAGCAGATCGTCAACGCCAAGACGTCCTCGCAGATCGTCGGACCGGGTGATCGCGTCTACCTGTCGTTCGACGACGACCACGCCTACCTGTACGACGAGAACGGCGAACTGGTCGCCTGACCGTCGAAACTGGAGCCACTCGAGACCATGAGCTTACGAGACCACCTCGACGCCCTCGCCGACGACCGCACGACGAGCACCTACGCTGACGTCGACCGGGAGAAAGCGATCGCGCTGGCGGTGTTTCTGGTTCCCGGACTGACCCTGTTCGCGATCTTCTCGGTCGCGCCGATCGTCTACTCTGCGATCGGGAGCTTCTACTCCTGGGATACGTTCACGATGGAGGAGTTCGTCGGGCTGGACAACTGGGTCCGGTCGCTCACCGACCCGCTCATCGTTCACTGGTCGAACATGCGCGAACTTCGGTACCCGATGGGCGCGCTCACCCACAACCTCCTGTGGGTCGTTATTCACGTGCCCGCGAGCACGTTCCTCGGCCTCGGACTGGCGCTGCTGTTCGCCGACCTGAAGGGGCGGCGCATCCTTCGCTCGATGGTGTTTGCGGGCTTTACCGTCCCGCCGATCGTCATCGGGCTGGTCCTCATGTTCGTCTACGACCCCCAGGCCGGGATCTTCAACGAACTGCTCCGAGTGCTCGGGCAGGAGCAGTGGGTCCGCAACTGGACCCAGTCGCCCCAGGTGGCGATCTACGCGCTGATCGCGGGCGGGATCTGGGTTCACACCGGCTTCAGCATGCTGCTGTACAGTTCGGCGCTGTCGGCGATCGACCCCTCGTTGATCGAGTCCGCCAAGGTCGACGGCGCCAACGCGTGGCGGCGGTTCTGGGACATCACCTGGCCGCTGGTCAAGCCGGTGACTGCCGTCGTCGTCATCATGGGGATCATCTGGGTGATGCGGATGTTCGACATCGTCTACGCCGCCGGCGGCGCCGCGGGCGGCCCGAATCACGCCTACTCCGTGCTCGGTATCGAGGTGTACCGGGCCGCGTTCAGGCCCCAGATCGACTACGGGATGGCGATGGTGGTGGCGCTGCTACAGCTGTTCATCGTCGCCCCCCTCGCGCTGTACATCGCGCGCATGCGGTGATCCGACATGGCTACAGACACACACGACACACCCGACGGCGGCTCGGAAACGACCGACGCGTACCGGTACCTGCGGACCGACGAGATCCCCGAGACGGCACCGGCATCCGATCGAACCTGGCGAGCGCGCCTCGAGGAGAGCGTCCCCACGAGTCGACGCACGCTCAAGTACGTCGTCGCGATCACCATCGCCCTGCTCTGGATCGTTCCCTTCATCGGGCTGTTCATGGCGTCGCTTCGCCCGCTCTCTGAGATCATCGGGGGCTGGTGGCACCTCGAGGGGATGACGATCACGTTCGAGAACTACTACCGGGCCTGGGACTACAGCACCGCACCGATGGGGCGGGCGCTGCGAAACACGTTCATCGTCACTATCCCCGCGGTGCTTGTCGTGATGCTCCTCGGGATCATGGCGGCGTACCCGTTCGCCCGCTTCGAGTTCCCGCTGAAGACGACGCTGTTCTTCCTGATCCTGCTGGTGATGGCCGCGCCGCCGGAACTCGTCGCGATGGGCAACTACAACGCTCTGCACGAGTTCGGGCTGTTCGACACGTACATGGGGCTGATCCTGATCCACATCGGCTGGGGGCTGGGCTGGGTCGTGCTGTTTCTCAGAAACTACCTGCTGGGGATTCCGGAGGAACTCGAGGAGGCCGCCCGCATCGACGGCGCCTCCCGGTACCAGATCTTCCGGACGATCATCCTCCCACTGTCGACGCCCGCGCTCGTCTCGGTCGCGGTGATCCAGTTCACCTGGGTCTGGAACGCCTTCTTCTTCCCGCTGGTGTTCATGCGCTCGCCAGAGCTCTACCTCGCGCCGCAGGTCCTCCCGCTGATGCGCGGGCGCGTCCAGGTCGAGTGGGGGCTGATCGCCGCCGGCTCGATCATGACGATGGCCGTCCCGGTGATCCTGTTCCTGCTGCTCGAGCGCTACTACAAGCGTGGCATGGTGGCCGCCGTCGCCGACTGAGGGCGAAGTTCCCTCTTCGCGAGCCCGGTGCCGAACGACGATCCGAGGTAGCCGAGCAGTGCGGAGGCGGAAACGCGGTGGCGATACCGAGGTCCGCGATACTGGGCGTTCGCTTGCGGATAGGCATCATTATGTGACGGATCAAGAGATATGTCTCTATGGTCCGGTATCGGGTGGGAACGAGTCTCTATGCGAGTGTTCTCTTTACAATTCTTGGTGGTATAGCCGTGGTAACCGGCCAACCGTTCATCTTTCCGAGTCTCGGTCCGACAGCGTTCATTCTAGCATTCGATCGACGGGGAGCACGAACCAACTCCTACCGAATCGTTGGCAGCCACATTATCGGTGTCACGGCTGGATTGATCGCGTACGGCCTGATTGCGAATGGCGTCTCTCTCACGGCTGCCCCACTCGCGTATTCTCCCGAATCTGTTCGATTGGCATTCAGTGGTGTGGTTTCGATCGCGCTTACCAGTTGGGGAGTGATCGCTGTAGATGCAAATCACCCACCGGCGTGCGCGACGACTTTGATCGTCTCGCTTGGACTGCTTTCGACACCGCTCGCGGCTGCTACTATCGTCGGGGCAGTGATTATCCTCGTAGAAAGTCACCAGTTGTTCATCCTGGGTTGGGAATCGCTGGTCGACTACCTCGAGTAACGAACTCGAAAACGAGCTACCTGCTTCGATCGCTACAGCCGGGGATTTAGCGCCGACCGCCGACGCTGCCCTATCCCGTTCGCCGATGGATGTGGCCGCGCCCGTTCGCTCACAGCGGCACGAGGCCCGCCCGCGTCGCCCAGACGGCCACGACGAGCGCGAGGGCGTTTGTGAGGAAAAAGGACCGCGAGGACATCCAGGCGAACGAGAGCAACACCGTGACGGGAAGCGCGGCGATGGCCGCCGGCCAGAGCCCGCGAACCAGGAGCGTGGCGAAAAACGCCGTCGTGAACACGTACAGCAGGTCGACGGCGACGGCGTTGGCGCTGCTGCGCCGGACCTCCTGGCCGATGACGACGAGCGCCTCGAGAGGCCCGCCGCTCCGGTCGTCGCGGGCGTCGGTCACGTCAGGCCTCGTCGTCCTCCTGGACGGTCTGCTGTAACACGTCGTTCAGCGACTCGGTGATCGACTGGACGTCCTGGTCCGGCTCCGCCCACAGCCCGAGCAGCTGCGACCAGAACTCCGCCTGGAACGGGTCGCCGAGCGCGTCGTCCAGGTCGGGGACGAGTTCGACCTCGTCGGCCTGCTGGACGAGTTCGCGCATGAGATCGAGCTCGTAGGCGTCCTCGGAGACCTCGAGGCTCGAGGGGACGAACCCGCCGCGTTCGGTCCAGACCTCCTGGCCGTCGGGCGAGATGATCGCCTCGACGGCGGTCATCGCGTCGTCCGGCGCCTCCACGTAGGCGGGGACGGTGAACCAGTTGATGCTCGAGACCATCGCCTCGGTTCCGGGAAGCATGAAGTAGTCGAGGTCCTCCGGGTCCTCGATCGCGCCGAACGTCGGCGTCCACGATCCCATGAAGTACAGCGGCGTCTCGTTCGCCCAGAAGAACTCGTACTGGACGCCGAAGTCCCGGACCTCGCTGAAGTAGCCGTCCTGGAGGAGCCCCTGAAGCTCCTCGAAGGCGGTGACCACCCGGTCGTCGGTGAACTCGGCCTCGCCGTCGATGAGGTCGCGCTGGAGCTGTGCGCCGTCGTCCTGGCGAAGGATGAACGCCTCCGTCACGTCGCTGAGCGGCCAGCCGTCGCCGTTGCCGGAGGCCAGCGGCGCCTCGACGCCCTCGATCCCGTCGATCTCCGCGAGCAGGTCGAGGAAGGCGTCGTAGTCCTCGGGCTCCTCGAGGTCGTGTTCGTCGAAGAAGGATCGGCGGTACCAGAACCCCGGCTTGAGGTCCATCCCGAAGGGGGCCGCGTACACCTCGCCGCCGACCTCCACCGCCTCGTAGTCCGTGCTGTACTCCGCTTCGTCCCACAGATCGCCTAACGGCTCGAGGTGGCCCCCCGCCCCGTCTCGCCGGACGCGTCCCTCCGTCGGCATCACGACGATATCCGTCGTCGCGATCCCCGCCTCGTAGTCCATCAGGGTTTCCGTCAGCAGGGTCTCGGTGTCCCGCGGGGCGTACGAGATGTCGAGGTCGGTTTCGCCCTCGGCGTAGTCGACGACGGCGAGGAAGTCCTCCTCTTCGTCGTCGGTCCAGACGGCGGTCACCGTGACCTCGCCGTCCTGTGCGGTCGCCAGACCCACGAATCCGATCAGGCCCGCTCCCGCTGCTTGTAGCACGGTTCGCCGCTCGAGTTGCCATGTCTCACCAGGCATATACGTTCACACCACTGACTGGATATTAATGATTTTTTCAAATGTTTTGATAGGGAGAGTAACGAATGTTAAACTATCTCGATCCTGTTGTGGCTCCTACGGGTTCGGCACGCTGGGTCGGTCGGACGACTTCGGCGGAGTGGCCGTCGGTCGCCGCTGTCTGGAAGACGACTCTCTCGAGACGGCGCCGAAACGGGTATCGGGGAAGAAGCGTTCGGTCCGAGATGAACTTGTTTCTATGGTGTCGGTGTCTACTATAGTATCCCGTCCGACGTGTGAGTCGAACCAGACGGCTGCAATCGGTTCGACTCATCCGTTTGAACTTGACGAACCAGTAGTAGTACACCATCCGTTCTGGTCAACACAACCACCGAGCCAGTGACAGATCAACCGCTAAACCCGTCTGGGACAGTTTCCAAGACTGGTTGATCGAGACGGCAGACACAATCGACGTTCTCGAGACAACACCCGAAGTCGTCAACGATTGGCTGGTACAATCGATCTCTAGTGATCTTCACATTCGCAATGTCACTAACCAGTTATTTCAGGCCTTACTACCCGTAAGTGAACTTGAGGAAGCTTCCTGTGCTGGAGTTCTGGTCTAACAACTGAAGTGTATTCCTCTCACCCCGGTCCTAAAATAAATATGAGTGTTGCAAAAATACTACTAGTTCAGTTACGTTTCTTAGCTCCCGTGCAGTTGTTAAACACTATGGCTAACAACTCACCGTCCGATAAGGGAGAAACTGACGGGAACGTCGTCGCTGAATTCAACTCCGGGGAACGAGATAGTGACGTATTTTTCAAATACGTTGTCGAAGTCGCACCGGTCGATACCATCATCACCGATGACAGTGGAACCGTTGTGTTTGCTAGCGAGTCAACGACGACCGTTCTCGGGTATCCGCCGGACGAACTGGTGGGTAAAGATCTAACAGACGTCGTCAACGATGATCCACTGAATCTTTCCTCTGCCAGGGATAGAAGCCGCCGGCTGGACACGTTCGCACGGCACGCCGCTGGCGGTGATGTACGGATCCGTGCCGATATTCGGGAAATCGAATTCGACGGTCGGCGGCTCTATGTGATGTTTATTCGCGACTCCATAGACCACGATACGTACGGCCGATTAATCGACCGCTACGAGGCGATCACCCGGATGACGGGTTACGGCATCTATCAGTTGGATCGCGACGGACGCTTCGAGATGGTCAACGACACGATCGTCGAAGAATTCGGATACTCGCGAGACGAACTACTGGGCGAACACGCGTCGATCGTCATTGAGGAAGGCGACGTCCCCCACTGTCCAAAAGGGTTCGAGAACCTGGGCGACGACGAGAACGATGGACTCTCGACCGTCGAGTTTACCGTCCGAACTGCCGACGGAGAGACTGTTCCCTGTGAAACGATAATTAACTCGCTTCGCTCTGGCGGATCGATCCAGGGAACAGTCGGCATCGTCCGTGATATTTCCAACCGCAAGGAACGCGCTGAAGAACTCCGGAAAGAGCGGGGGCTGATCAAGCACGTTCTCGAGACGACCCCCGTCGGGATCGGCGTTATCACGCCCGACGGTGACATCTCCCGGGTCAACGACCGGGCTGAACAGTTGCTCGGCCTGACCATGGAGGAACTCTCCAATCAGACCTTCGACGCCTCCCAGCGCAAACTGTACGATTCCGAGGGTCGACAGGTATCGCCCGAAGATCTGCTGAGCCGAGTGTTCGACGATCGCGAGCAGGTCATCGACACCGAATTTACCCTCGAACGGCCGGACGGCGACCACGTCTGGGCCTCGATCAGTATCGCGCCGATGACGAACGCCGCCGGCGACGTCGAAAAGGCAGCCATCATCGCGACCGATATTACCGATCGGAAAGAACGCGAGGAGACGCTTCGAGAGGAGCGCGACGTCATCGAGCACGTCCTCGAGACCAGTCCGATCGGCATCGGCGTGATCACGCCCGACGGCGACATCTCCCGCGTGAACGATCAGGCCGAGGAACTACTGGGCCTGACGATCGAAGAGATCACGAACCAGACGCTCGACGTCTCCCAGCGAAAATTCTACGGCGCCAGCGGACGACAGGTGCATCCCGAGGATCTACTGAGTCGCGTATTCGACGACCGTGAGCGGGTTCTCAACTCCGAGTTCAGGCTCGAGCGCCCCGACGGCGAGCGCGTCTGGACCGCCCTCAGCCTCGCACCGATCGAGAGCCCTGAAGGCGATGTCGAGAAGGCGGTGGTCATTGCGACGGACATCTCTGACCGCAAAGAACGCGAGAAGCGGTTGCGCGAGAGCGAGGCTCGCCTCCGCCAGATCGCCGAAAACATCAACAGCGCCATCTGGATGGCTGACGCCGACATGAGCGAAATTTTGTACATCAACCCCGCCTACGAGATGATCACCGGCCGCGCCCGGGACTCGGTGTACGACAACTTGATGAACCACCTCGACGCGGTCCACCCGCAGGATCAGCGCCGGGTCGAGACGGCGATGACGGACGTGACCCGCGCCTCGAACGCCGACGCGCCCGCGATCAGATTTCAGGAGAAGTATCGGGTCGTCCAGCCCGACGGCTCCATCCGATGGGTCAACAGCTTCGCGTTCCCGTTGCAAAACGACGACGGAGAGGTGTACCGGTTCGTCGGGGTCATCGACGACATCACCGAGGTGAAAGAACAGCAACTCGAACTTGGCCGCCAGCGCGACGAACTGGAAACGCTCAATCAGATCAATACTGTCATCCGACGGGTCAACCAGGGACTGGTTCAGTCGGCCACCCGAGAGGAGATCGAGCGCCAGGTCTGTGACACCCTCACGGACTCGAAACTGTATCACGCCGCCTGGATCGGCGAAGTCGATACCGGCATCCGTGATGTCACGCCGAAGGCCGGCGATGGACACAGTAGCGAGTTATTCGAACGGTCGTTCGATATCGATGCGGTCGACGCGATCTCGATGGCGGTCGAGTCAGGTGACATCCAGATCATCCGCAACAGTAGCGAGCTTCCGTCGGAACTGGCCATTTCTGACTCTAGTGGGGGCGGAACTGTCGGGAGTTGGCGGTCGTCCGCGGCGGTGATTCCGGTGATCTACCAGGAGACGGTCTACGACGTCCTCGTCGCGTACTCCTCGCGTGCGAACGCGTTCAGCGTTCGGGAGCAGGCGGTGTTGTTCGAACTCGGTAAAACGATCGGGCTCGCGATCAACGCGGTCGAACGGAAGGAGGCGTTACTCACCGACGAGATCGTCGAACTCGAGTTCGGAATCCACGACTCGAACGTGTTCTTCGTGCGAGCATCGGACGAACTGGCCGCCGAGTTTCGGATGGAGGGCATCACGTCACAATCCGACGGCTCGTACCTTCAGTACTTCACGGTAACCGGAATTCCAGCGGAACGAGTGCTCGAGTTTGCCAGCGGCGATTCGAGTATCGAGCACGCTCGCGTCGTTACCGATCACGAAGGAGGCGCCCTTCTCGAATTCATCGTTGGCGGCCCGTCACTGGCAACCGCCCTGGCCGAGTACGGTGGAACGATCCACACTGCGAGGTTTACCGAGGGAAAGGGGACTGTGGTCGCAGCGTTTTCCCGGACGGCCGACGTCAGGAACATCGTCGAGGCGATCCAGTCGACGTTTGCACGGACCGAACTCATCAGAAAGCACGAACGCGAGCGGTCAGTCGATTCGAGCCGGGAGTTCCAGACAACGCTCGAGGAGATGCTCACGGAGCGCCAGCGGTCGACGCTCGAGACCGCGTACTACGCGGGCTACTTCGAGTGGCCGCGGGACAGCTCCGGCGAGGACGTGGCCGATTCGCTCGATGTCGCACCGGCGACGTTCCACCAGCACACCCGGGAGGGAATACAGAAGCTGGTCGAAACGTTCATCGAAGACGCACCGGCCACGTAACTTCGGGCCCACCAATCATATCGCGGGCGTCTACTTGGCCGACCGTTGCCGCTTGGCTCCGAAGATTGCCACGTAGAATCCGGAGGCGAAGCATGTAGGTTCGCTGTGGCAGTCTTACTCGATCCGATAACAGTAGGCGAGCCGAGACCTAATTACTTCAGGAGTCGGCTTCGATCGGCTGGAGAGTACCGATGGTTCGGATGAATCACTGGACGGCGAACTCGCCACCGTATTCGTTCTGTAGCCGGATTTTACTGCTACCAACGCTGGACGCTGTTGGCGAGCGGAGCGTGAAGTGAGTCGAGTGTGACGCACATACGATGGGCACCCAATTTCTATAGGTCCCGCCTGTCTGAAGCAGCGAAAACTGCCATCAGCGGAGATGTAAGCCGTTCATAACTGAAAGTGACGACGAACGACAAGATCGCGAAATTCGTGCCTCAATCCCTGTACTGGCCGTTCAATGCCGGGGCGGTTATTTTCTGTCGGTGAGGGACAGGGATTGTTTTCTTTAGGACTGGCGGCTTTGCTGTGTGACCGAGTAACCAGTACCCGATGGGAGAAAAGCGACCGCCGATCGAAGAAGTACGAAAAATCACTGCCGCCTGGATTTATGAGAAGAAACGCATCGACGAGGGATCGTCCGTTGCAGACGGTGGACACAAGAAAAGCGAGTTCTTTGAGATGATTGGCTCCAAACGGCGGCGATACGTGCTGTACGCCCTCCAGAACCAAAAGAACGCCACGTTCGAAGAGGTAACCGAACGAGTCGCTATCTGGGAAACCGAAACGCCGCCCGAAGAACTGGACGAACGGACGAGACAGAATATTCGGGTCAATCTCCATCACTCACACCTTCCCAAGCTCGAAGATGCGGGGATAATCAGATACGATCGTCAGAGCGGAGCCGTATCCCTTCGGGATCTACCCGACGCTACGGAGACGTTTCTCGACTATTATGCGGATATCGAACGTCCGGGGTAAGCGGATGGTCGAATCGATTTTCCTCCGGTACCGAAAACGAGTCGCGTAGACCCCGCTCAAACGTGGGATTGCAGCCACTCTTGGACTGCTCGGCACAGTGGTCCAAGTGAGCACCAGCGGGTTTTTGACGTCGTCTGGCCGTCCGGTAGACTGGACCCGTCAACTTCGTTTCAACGACTACTATAGCCGTTAGGTACCGTCAGTCCGAGATGAACTTGTTGTCCCGCCAGTTGACGCCGGACTGGGAGGTCTTTCGTTCGCGCGGACCCTCGACGACCTCGACGTCGGCCGGACGGGGTTCGCCGTCGACGATCCGGGTCGCCTCGAGGTCGCCGTCTCGCTCGGAGATCGCCGTCAGGGTCCCCTTCTCGGCCTCCTGGGCGATGTCACAGAGGACGAGGAACATCTCGTACTGGAGCAGGGAGTTCTGCAGGACGGTTTCTCGGTCGCCCTTGAACGCCGCGAACTCGACGAGTTCGGACTCGATCTCCTCTTCTTCCTCTTCGTCCCAGCGGAAGCTGTTGCGCCGCTCGTCGGGGTCCTCCTCGTACACCCGGTTTTCGGTGACACTCGCTTTCAACTGCGCCGCGGGCGTGTACTTGCTGACGGTCTCGTCCTCGCCGACAGCCTTGAGGATGAGCGTGTTGTTTCGTCGCGTGAGCTCTACGTCGGTGATTCCGTCGGGATACGTGGCGTTGTCCACGTACTCGCGGAGTTCTTCGAGTGGCAGTTCGAGCGTCGAGTGGAGTCGGTAAACGTGTCTGGAATCCTCTGTGGGCATAGTGGGGAAGGTGTGGGGCAGTCTCTCGGCTACTAATACGGTCGCGTGGCATATATGACCTGCTGTTAAATGCTGCCAGCGCGACCGTTGTATAAACGGGCGGGGTCAGGCGGACGCGAGCGTCGACTCGAGTTCGCCCCGCTCGTCGAGCTCCGCCAGGACGTCGGAGCCGCCGACGAACTCGCCGTCGACGTACGTCTGCGGGATCGTCTCCCAGCCGCTGTGGGACTCGAGTGCCGCCCGGTACTCCGCGAGGGACTCGAGGACGTCGACCGTCTCGTACTCCTCGCGGTGTTTGCCGATCAGTTCGAGCGCCCGCTGGGAGTAGCCACACTGGGGCATGAGTTCGGATCCCTTCATGAACAGGACGACCTCGTTCTCCTCGAGGGCGGTTTCGACGATCTCGTCGACCTCTTCCTGCTCGAGACTCCGGTTCGGTTGGAAGGTCATGCCCCCACGTAGGACCGTCACCGGCAAATTCCTTGCGCTACGGTGTGCCGCCTCGTCACTCCTCGTTCCCGACGCTGATGACCTGCAACAGCGAGTAGACCGGCACGCCCTCGAGTTCCTCGACGCCCTGTTTGTCCGCGAGCACGACACACGCCAGCGGCTCGCCGCCTCTGGCGCGAACGGCCTCGATCGTCTCGCGCATCGTCGTCCCGCTGGTCACGGTGTCGTCGACGATGTAACACTCCCGGTTGCGGATGCCCGCGAAGTTCCGCGAGAACGTCCCCCCGAGGTCCTCGATGTCGCCTTCCTCCCACTGGTGTTTCGCGGGCGTGTAGGTTCCGAGGTCCGTCTCGAGTTCGCGGGCGACGAGGGTCGCGATCGGCCCGCCGGCCTTCTCGATCCCGATCGTGAGGTCGACGTTCTCGCCGTGTTTCGCGAGGAGGTCGGCCATCGCCTCGGCGATGGCCCCCATCCGCTTGCTGTCCCGGCCGATCGCGGACCAGTCGACGTGGATGTCCTGGGGCCCGCCCGCACCGTTTCCGCCCGCGCTCCGGTCGTTCTCCTGGGCTGCGGTTCCGCTCCGTTCGACGAGCCAGCTCGCGGTCTCCCTGGAGACGTTGAGTTCGTCCGCGATCTCGCCCTTCGAGAGCCCCCGCTCTGCGAGCTCGGCCGCGCTCTCGATCAGGTCGTCTACGTTCTTCATATACGGTCGAATTCGACCGCCGTTTTTATAGTCGTATCGTCCCGCGTGAACGCCGCCTCGAACGACTCGAGATCGTAGACACCGGTTACGAGATCCTCGAGCACCCACGTCGGGAGCCCCGCGAGGGTGTCGACGGCCGCCTCGAAGTGGCCGCGGTGGGAGTTGACGCTGCCGACGAGGGCCTTGTTGTGCAGGACGAACTCGCGGTGGAGCCGTCCGCCGTCGATCTCGAACGCCCAGTCGCCGGGGACGCCGAGCAGCGCGCCAACCCCGTTGGGCGCAAGCGCCTCGATGGTCTCGAAGGCGTGTTTCGCGTAGCCGGTCGCCTCGTAGACGAGATCCATCCCCTCGTAGGCGTCGGCCACCGCCGAGACCGGCGTCTCCCGGGAGTCGACGTACGTCGCCCCCAGCTCCTCGATGAGGTCGATCGTCGGATCGGGGCGGTCGCGCCGGCCGAGACAGTAGGTTCGCTCGAAGCCGAACGTTTCCTGACACATCGCGACCGTCAGGAGCCCGAGCGAGCCGTTGCCCAGCACGAGCGCCGACTCGGGGTCCCAATCGAACGCCGACCGGGCGGCGGTCGCGTGCTCTACGGCCTTCTCGGTGATGCTGATGGGTTCGACCAGGAACCCCCACTCGGCGAGGTCCCGCGGGATCGGAACGAGGTACGCCGCGGGGCTGGTGACGTACTCGGCCATGAAGCCGTGGGCGCCGGCGATGCCGCGCTCCGTGTACTCGCCGTCAGGCGCCATGTCGGGGTAGCCCGACTCGAAGTACTCGTTCGTCCCGTTGGGCGGGCGTCGAACCGTCGGGACGACGACCGTTCCCGCCTCGAGGCCGGTCCCGTTCGGATCCTCGACGACGCCGACGGCCTCGTGGCCGAGCACGAGGTGGTCGTCGCCGTCAGGAACGCCGCCGTGGCTCCCCTCGATGACCCCGTGATCGGTGCCGTCGACGCCGACCCGAAGCACGCGAACGAGCGCCTCGCCCGGCTCCGGGTCGGGTATCGGTCGCTCGACCAGCGTCGGCTCGCCCGCGCCGGGTTCGACTGCGATCGCTTTCATAGAGGACGGTTGGCGGCCGAGCGGTAAAAGTTTATTCTCTCTCGAGTAAACTCTCTCGGCTCGCCCCCGGGCGACCGGCGCCCGTCGGCATCGGAAACGGTTATCCGCCTCCCCATGCCTGGGTGTGACATGGAACGATACGACCTCGTCTACCAGCTCTACGACGAGTTCGACACCGGTGCGCTGCGGGAGTACCAGGAGTTCGTCGACGTCTTTCCGGCCGTCGACTCGCGGGTGGCCTTGGAACACTGGCAGGGGGCGAGCGAGGAACTCGAGGCCCGGAAGGACGAGATCCGCGCGGCGTTCGCCGCCGGCGAAACGTTCGCCGAGGTCGCAGCCCGCGCGACCCGCGAGCAGGCGTTTACGGCGCTGGACCTCGACGCGAAGTACGAGCGGGCCGTGAACGTGCTCGTCCTCGACGTCGACGAGACGCTGCGTTCGGCGGGCGGGACGGACAACGAGATCCCGCGGGACACCCTCCACATGCTCACGGAGTTCCACGAGCAGGGGGTGCCGATCGTCATCTGTACGGGACAGACCCTAGAGAACGTCAAGGGGTTCGCCATTCAGGGACTGGGCAGCGAAATCGTCCACTCGGGGGAGCTGTCGATCGTCTACGAGGCCGGAACCGGCGTGTTCACGCCGGGCCACGGCGCCGACACCAAACAGCTGCTGTACGAGGAGCTGGACGACGAGATCCGCGACGTCTTCGACGACGTCCGCTCGCGCGTACTCCCCGAGGCGCCCGAGGATCTCCGGCGGGGGTGTCACCTCCAGGGGAACGAGTTCAACGTCACGATGAAACCCAACTACGAAACCGGCTCCGCCCGCGCCCGCGAGGTGATCGACGAGTCGCTCGTCTACCTGCTCGACCTGCTGGCCGACGCGGTCGCGGGGACGGTGGACCTCGAGGACGGCCGTTCGGTCGCCGCCCTGACCCGCGCGTTCTACGCCGATCAGGACCCCGAGATCCGGGGGGTCCTCGAGCAGGAGGGCGCCTATCCCGACGTCGACGGTGAGGCACCCGCCGCGCTCACCGAGGTGCTCTCCCGAATCGACGTCGCCTACTACGAGGCCGACGCGGCCGAGATCGGCAGCCTCGAACTGAACAAGGTCGTCGGCGTCGAGCGCGCGCTCTCGGTGCTCGACGTGGCGGAGCCGTTCTCGCTGGTGATGGGCGACTCCAAGAGCGACCTCCGGGTGATGCGCTGGGTCGCCGAGAACGACGCCGGGATCGCGGCCGCCCCCGAACACGCCTCCCGTGAGACGCTCGATCACGTCATCCGGTCGGACGAACTCGTCTTCGACCGCGGCAAGAGCGTCGACGTCCTTCGAACGGTGTACGCGCTGAACCGGTTCGCGCGACTGAACCGGGACGGGTAGTCACGGCGCCGGAAGTCCCGCGGAACGTCTCTCGAGCGTGTCGATCTCCGGATCACCCCCGTCAGTCGCCGGTGTCCCATTTAAACTGCCGGAACAAACAAGCCAGCAACCCAACCGGTGGAACGGTGTAGCCGTAGATCAGTCCGATCCGAGCGAAAATCGCTCCGTCGGGACGCCAATTTTCGCGTTCACTCGCGGGCTTCCCTCGGCGACCTCACCACACGGCGGGATCGACTGGCACCTATGATGGATACGACTTCACGAGCCGACGTCCGTACCGGTCGAACCGCTCGCCAACCGGGCCGACGCGCCCACAGCGGAGGTGACCTGCGATGACGACCGTCGCCGAGGTCGCGTTGCCGACCGAGGACTTCGCGCTTGGGGCGACGTTCGAACGTCACCCCGACCTCGAGTTGCGCGTCAAGAGCGTCGTCGGCGAGGGGCCGCTCCAGGCGATGCCGCTGGTCTGGCTCTCGAACGTCGACCAGAACTCGATCGAATCGGCGCTCGACGACGACCCGACCGTCGACGACTTCGTCCGCCTGCTCGAGGACCCGGAGGCCGAGGAGTGGCTCTACCGGATCGAGTACAGCGACGCCGTCTCCGGGGTCTGTAACTGCGTCTTCGAACACGAGGGAACGATCCTCGACGCGCAGGTCTCGAGCGGGCGCTGGACGCTTCGGCTGCTCTTTCCCCGCCGGGATCTGCTGTCGACTGCGGTGTCGAACATCGAGGAGATGGACGTCGCCGTCGACATCCGCCGGATGGTCGAGGCCGGGCGGAACGCCGACCTCGAGGCGACCGCCGCGCTCACCGACGCCCAGGAGGAGGCGATCACCGAGGCGTACCGCCAGGGTTACTACGACGTCCCCCGCGAGATCTCGCTCGAGGAGCTCTCCGACGAGCTCGACATCTCCCACCAGGCGCTGTCGGAGCGGCTGCGGCGGGCGAACAAGGTGCTCGCGGGCGAACAGATGGACGACGCGCCGGGCGAACCCGCGAGCGACTGAGCGCAGTCGCCGGCCGCCGCTGACTCGGCCGACCGCGGGACGAGTGGGGAGATTTTTGCCACTACCGCTCACAGCCACTGGTATGGAGCTCACCGACGAGCAGGCGGCGATCCGAGACGTCGTACGCCGGTTCGCAACCGAGGAGATTCGACCGACGGCGATAGAGGCCGACCGCGACGAGGCGTTTCCCGAGGACGTCTGGGACGGCCTCGCGGAGCTGGACCTCACGAGTCTGACGGTACCCGAGGAGTACGGCGGCTACGACGCGGACCCGGTCACGTACAGCCTCGTCAACGAGGAGGTCGCCTACGGGATGCTCGCGGTGGCGACCGCGCTGTCGGTCCACTGTCTCGCGACCTCCTGTATCGCCGAGTTCGGCGGCGACGAGCAGAAAGCGCGCTGGCTCCCCGAGATGGCCGCGGGGCGGCCGGTCGGCGCGTTCGGGCTCTCGGAACCCCACGCCGGCTCGAACCCCGCGGAGATGACGACCGAGGCGGTCCGGGAGGGAGACGAGTACGTGATCAACGGCGAGAAGCAGTGGATCACCAACGGCCAGCGCGCCGGCGTGATCATCCTCTTCGCGAAGACCGACCGAACTGACCCGTCGACGATCACCCAGTTCGTCGTCCCGGCCGACGCCGACGGACTCACCGTCGGCGAGAAGGAGGACAAGCTCGGGCTCCGGGCGAGCGACACGACCGCGCTGACGTTCGACGACGTCCGCATTCCCGCGGAGAACCGCCTCACCGAGGAGGGGCGGGGACTCTCGGCGGCGTTTCACATCCTCACCGGCGGCCGGATCGGCATCGCCTCACAGTCGGTCGGCCTCGCCCAGTGCGCCCTCGAGGAGGCGCTCGCGTACAGCCAGGAGCGCGAGCAGTTCGGCGAACCGATCGCGGAGATCCAGACGATCCGGCACAAGCTCGCCGAGATGGCGACGCGAACCGAGGCCGCCCGCCAGCTCACCCGCTACGCCGCCCGCAGACGAGCCGACGGCGACGGCGCCCTCGAGGCGAGCATGGCGAAGTACCTCGCGAGCGAGGCGGCGATGCACGTCACCAACGAGGCGGTCCAGATCCACGGGGGCTACGGCTACGTCACCGAAGGGGAGGTCGAACGGCTCTACCGGGACGCGAAGATCACCGAGATCTACGAGGGGACGACCGAGATCCAGAAGAAGGTGATCGCCCGGCACTTGCTCGGGTGAGACGAGCGCGGTCCGCGTTCAGTCGGATCGCTCGCCGTCCCCGTCGGACGCGTCGTGACGCTCGACGCCGCGGATCTCGAACCTTGCGCCGCCGTCGCTTCCCTCAGTCACCGAAACCGTCCAGCCGTGGGCCTCGACGATGTCGCGGACGACCGCGAGGCCGATCCCGGTGCCGCTCTGTGAGGAGTAGCCGTACTCGAAGACGTCGGTGCGGTCTTCCGGGGGGATACCCGGTCCGGAGTCCTCGACGTAGAAGCCGCCTTCGAGGGGGCCGACGCGGACCTCGACGTCGTCGCCGCCGTAGGAGATCGCGTTTCGCAACACGTTCTCGAGGGCCGACTGTAGCTGATCACCGTCGGCGAGAATCGTATCCGTGGCCGTCACCTCGAGGGTGGCGTCGGCCGTTTCGACGTTCTGCCAGGCGGCCTCGACGGTCGCCGCCAGCGAGATCGGCGCCGGTTCCGAGACGGTTCGTCCCTCGAGGGCGGTCGTCAGCAGGTTGTCGATGATCGTTTCCATCCGGTCGAGGGCCTGCTCGACCTGCTCGAAGCTCTCGGGATCGCCGTCCTCTCGGGCCATGTTCAGGTAGACCTGGGCGATTCCCAGCGGATTACGCAGGCCGTGGGAGACGACGCTCGCGAAGTTCTCGAGTTTTTGCTCGCGCTCCTTTCGCTCGGTGATGTCCTGAGACATCACCATTCCGGCGAACGGTTCGCCGTGCTCGTCGGTGACCGGCGTGGTGTGAATGAGCCACTGTCGATCCGCGTGTTCGATCTCGATCGACTGCGGTTCGCCCGCGAGGGCGTCCCGGTAGACGGGCTCGAGGACGTCGGCGACATCGTCGAACGCGGTCTCCAGCCGTTCGCCCTCGAGGTCGCAGGCGTCGTACTCGAGTTTCTCGAACGCCCGACCCGCCGCGAGCGTGAACGTGAGGTCGTCGTCGTAAAGCGCCACGATCCCGTTCGGGAACTGCTCTGCGAGGGTCCTGTAGCGCCGCTCGGACGCTTCGAGCTCCCGTTCGCGCTCGATTCGATCGGAGACGTCGCGGAAGTACACCGAGACGCCGGTCTCGGAGGGGTAGATGTTCGCTTCGACCCAGAAGCCGAGCGGCGAGAAGTAGAGTTCGTAGCTCGTCTGTTCTTGCGTCTCGAGTGCCGTGTGGAAGCTGTCCCAGACCGCCTCCTGGTCGGCGGCCTCCGGGAAGACGTCCCAGAGACACTCCCCGAGCAGCTCTTCTTCGGTGTGCTGCAGCAGTTTCTCGGCGCGGTCGTTGACGTGGGTAAAGCGGAACTCGCGGTCGAGCGCGTAGAACGCGTCGGAGACGCGCCCGAGGATCTCGCTCAGTTCGGTCTCGAGTTCGCGCTCGTGTTCTTTGAGTACGGTGATGTCCTCGGCGGCGGTGATGATGCGGTCGAGTTCGCCGTCGGGGCCGAACAGCGGCGCGGCGTTCACCGAGAGCCACGTCCGCTCGCCGCTGGGTCGTTCGAGCCCGAACTCCTCGTCGACGACCCGCTCGCCCGTTTCGCGGACACGGGCCCAGGGCCGTTGGTCGGGAGTGATCGGCTCCCCGTCCGCGTCGAACACCGTCCACTCGTCGATGTCGTCCGGCTGTTCGGCGATCTCGCGCTCGCTCAGTCCGAGCAGCTCCTGGGCGCGTTCGTTGGTCGTGAGCAGCGTGCCGTCCCCGTCCCGGACCGAGATCGCGATCGGTGACGTCTCGAGCAGCTGCTGTGTCTGGTCGCGTTCGCGTTTGAGCTGTTCTTCGTACTCCCGGCGTCCGGTCAGGTCGCGGGTGACCTTCGCGAACCCCTCGAGTGAGCCGTCTTCGCCGTGGATCGCGGTGATCACGACGTCCGCCCAGAACCGGGTGCCGTCCTTGCGGACGCGCCAGCCCTCGTCCTCGATGGAGCCCGACCGCGCGGCCGTCGCCAGGTTCCGGGTCGGCGTTCCGTCTTCGGTGTCCCCGTCGGTGTAGAACGTCGAGAAGTGTTCGCCGATGATCTCCTCGGCGTCGTAGCCCTTGATCCGTCTGGCGCCCTCGTTCCACGTCGCGACGGTCCCGTCGGGCTCGAGCATGAAGATCGCGTACTCGCTGACCGCGTCGATGATCGACGCCAGCTGCTGTTCGCGCTCGTTCAGATGTCGCTCGGAGCGCTTTCGCTCCGTGATGTCGTAGTAGAGTTCGATCCGGCCGCCGGCGTACCGGCCGGTGGTGATCGGCCTGCTCCGGTGTTCGACCCACCGCTCGGTTCCGCCCTCGGGCCGCAACCGACACTCGAACCGCGTGACGTGGCTGTTGTCTTCGTACGTCGAGAGGACGGTATCCGCGAACGAGGCGGGTTCGACGACGACGTCCCGTATCGCCTCGTCGATGAGGCGGCGCTTGTTGCGCCCCAGCACGTCCGTGCGCTCGAGGTCGAAGTACTCCTCCGTGGTCTCGTTGATCCAGGCGACCTCGAACTCCGAATCGAGGACGAAGACGCCGACATCGGCCTCGTCGAGGACGCCGGCGATCGCCTCGTAGGTGTCCTGGGGGACGGGAGGCTCTCCGGGTCGATCCGGCGACGCGCTGACAGCGAGAACCGAACTGCCCCCCGTCCCGTCGACCGTGATCGGCGCCCGGCGCAGTTCGCACCCGACGGGGCGTCCCGAGGCGGTTCGCAAGGTTCCCTCTACCGCCGTCACGCTGCCCGCTTCGGCGCTCGCTCCGTCGTCGCTCTCGAGCAACGCTGCCGTCTCGTCGTCGAACAGCGCGGAGACGTGCGCCCCCAGAAGCTCCTCGCGGGCGTAGCCGGTCCGCTCGAGGAGGTCGTCACTGACGGCGACGAAACGGCCGTCGGCGTCGAGTTGGCCGACCGCGTCGGAGACCGCTCCGGCGACTGCGTGAAACTGTGACAGCGCCTCGCTCCCGTCGCCCGGATCCTCGTGTGACCCCGTTGGCTCCGGTCGCTCGTCCATTATCGGGGGGCTAGACCTCGGTGTAGATAAAATCCGCGGACCGTCCGCCTCGATGAACCGATCCGCCGAGACGCCCCGGCGCGATCACCGAAGTATTGATTCATCGGTCGGCCGTCCCTTCGGTCGTGACCGAGTACGATGCCGTCGTCTACGATCTGGATGGAACGCTCGTCGACCTGGACGTCGACTGGACCTCCGTCGCGCTCGACGTACTGGAGCTGTACGCCGGCGCCGGCGCCAGCCCCCCGAGCGAGGACCTCTGGGAGCTACTCGCCGCCTCGAGCGAGAACGGTCTCGGCCCGGAAGTCGAGTCGGCGATCGCCGCCCACGAGCGGGAGGGCGCCCGGACCTCGAGGCGGCTCGCACACGCCGACGAACTCAGAGAGCGGCCGGTTCCGATCGGCGTCTGCTCGCTGAACTGCGAGGACGCCTGCCGGATCGCCCTCGAGAAACACGGACTGCTCGAGGCCGTCGACGCGATCGTCGGGCGCGATTCCGTCGGAACGCGGAAACCGGACCCGGAGCCGCTGCTGGCGACGGTCAGGGAGCTGTCGGCGACCCCCGATCGGACGCTGTTCATCGGCGACTCGGCTCGAGACGAGCGGACGGCAGAACGGGCCGGAACGGCGTTCTCCTACGTCGGCGACGGCCCCTCGGGGTACTGAGACGGTTTGCTGTGCCGCGTTACTCCTGGGTCCGTTTCGCGTAGGCGAAGACGGCCAGCGCGACGACGATCCAGACGACGGCACCGACGCGGATCGCGAACTCCGCGCGGGCCGACCACGTCGACAGCTCGACGGTCGTCGAGAGGAGCGCGACGAACGGGGCGCCGAGGAGGATCGTCGTCACGAACGTCACCTGCATCACCCAGCCGTAGTCGACCCCCTCGGGCGTTGCCGTCTCAACGGGTTCTGGCACGCACGTCGTTCGCTGCGGCACCGTATTAAGCCCGCCGTTTGCGTGAGTCGATCCCCCGACATCGTCGCTAAACGGTGGCGTTTACTGTCCTCGAGCGTACCGTACCGGTATGCCCACCGTACGGGACGTGCGAGCGAAGGCGGGGGAGGAACCGATCACCATGCTGACGGCCTACGACGCGCCGACGGCGGCGATCGTCGACGCCGCGGGGACGGATATCATCCTCGTCGGCGACAGCGTCGCCAACACCACCCTCGGCTACGAGACGACCGTCCCCCTCACGGTCGACGACGTGGCCAGACACGTCGGCGCCGTCTCCCGTGCGACCGAGGAGGCCCTCGTCGTCGCCGATATGCCGTTTCTCTCGTTCGGCGTCGACGAACGGGAGAGCCTCGAGAACGCCGGCCGGATGCTCAAAGAGGAGGGCGCCCAGGCCGTCAAACTCGAGTGCGGTCCCCACACCGTCTCGCTCACCGAGCGGATGGTCCAGCTGGGCATTCCGGTGATGGCCCACCTCGGGCTCACCCCACAGCACGTCAACCAGTACGGCGGGTTCCCTCGCCAGGGGACCGACGAGGAGTCGGCCAAACGGATCCTCGAGCTGGCGCGCGCCCACGAGGACGCCGGGGCGTTCTCGCTGGTGCTCGAGCACGTTCCCTCGAACGTCGCCGCCCAGGTGACCGAGGCGCTCGAGATCCCGACGATCGGGATCGGCGCGGGGCCGGACTGCGACGGCCAGGTGCTCGTCTTCCACGACGTCGTCGGGCTCAGCGAGTGGAGCCCGTCGTTCTCGAAGCAGTTCGGGGACGTCCGCGCGGAGATGGAGTCCGCGGTCGGAGCCTACGTCTCGGCCGTCGACGACGGCGAGTTCCCGGCCGAAGAGCACAGCCACGAGCAGGCGGAGCTCGACGACATCTACTGAGGGCCGCTGACCCCCACTCAGCATTGAGACCCGCTGACCCCCACCCAGTTCTTCTACGCGCACGAGCGCCGCTTTTCGCCTCCCGCCACCGACGCACTCTACCGGAGACGTCGGCTCCTACAGGTCGTGTGCGTCCAGAAATGCGGCGACGGCGTGGTTGAACGCCTCGGGTTGCTCGAGCATCGCCAGGTGGGCCGCGTCCTCGATCTCGTAGAGCGCGGCATCGTCGATCTCGGTCGCGAGGTACTCGTGGAATCGCGGCGGCGTGAGCTGATCGTACTCGCCGCAGACGGCGAGGACGGGGACGTCGATCTCGCCTAACCGGTCGCGGACGTCGAACTCGTGGCAGGTGTGAAAGTCACGACTGGTCACCGCCCGGTCGCACTCGCGCATCGCCTCGATCGAGAGCTCGCGCAGGCGGGGGTCCGGGTCGTGGAAGAACCGGTCCTCGCCGTGAAGGAACTCGATCGCGCGCTCGAAGTCCGTCTCGAGCCACTCGAGGAGATCCTGCAGGACGCCGAGGCGCGCACCGCTCCCGGCGAGAACGGCGGCGTCCGGCTCGAACTCCCGCTCCAGCAGGATGTGAAGGACGATCGCACCGCCGAGGGAGTTCCCGACGAGTACCCGCGACTCCGTCTCCGCGACGACCGCGAGCACGTCGTCGGCGTACGCCGAGAGGGTCGTGTAGCCGGGTTCGGCCTCGATATCTTCGGACGCGCCGTGGCCGCTCAGGTCGAGTGCGGTCACGGGGCGGCTGTCCGCGAGTCGCCGCTGGGACTTCCAGACCGTTCGCGAGCCGCCGCTGCCGTGGATACAACAGAGCCCCGCCGCGTCCCCTCCGCGGTCGGCGTGGTCGTAGGCGATGTCGCGCCCGAGGTTCACAACCGTCTCCATACGCGCTACACGCTTGATCGGCTCATAAAGCCTCGAGTTCCGAGACGGTTCGTCGATCCAGCCCCGGACAGGTGTCCTGAACCGCGAACAATCGTAAACGGGTGATCACGACGCAGTATGGCGTTTTATGGACGAAAGGGTTATATACTTATATGGCTTACCTTGGGTTAGTTATAATGACTCTCGAACAACTCGCCCGCGACGACGGGCACATGGTTCGGCAGTACCAGTACGACGACGAAACCGTGCTGGCGATCGACTTCGGCGGCAGCGATGCGGCCGTGGACGTCGCCGACGGAACGGTCATCGTCGTCACGGCGGACGACCAGTACGAGTTCGACCTCCCCGACCACGCGACCGACGCGCACACGTTTATCAAAAACGGCGTGCTCACTATCGAGATGGAGGCAGACGCATGAGACTCACCGTCAAACCACTCAAACAGAAGGACGCAGGGCGCGGACTCGCCGCGATCGACCGCGCGTCGATGCGCGAGCTCGACCTCGAGAACGGGGATTACATCCTCATCCAGGGCAAGGGCGACGCCCAGACCGTCGCCCGCGTCTGGCCGGGGTACCCCGAGGATGAGGGACGAACCGTCATCCGGATCGACGGCCGCCTGCGCCAGGAGGCCAACGTCGGGATCGACGATCGCGTGACCGTCGAGGCCGCGGACGTCTCCGCCGCCTCGTCGGTGACCGTGGCGCTGCCACAGAACCTCCGAATCCGGGGCGACATCGGCCCGCTCGTGCGCGACAAGCTGAGCGGTCAGGCCGTCACGGAGGGCCAGACGGTGCCGTTCTCGCTCTCGTTCGGTCCGATGGCGAGTTCGGGCCAGTCCGTGCCGCTGAAGATCGCCAGCACGCAGCCGAGCGGGATGGTCGTCATCACTGACTCGACGAGCATCCAGATCTCCGAAACGCCGGCCGAGCAGATCTCGGCGGGCCCGGGCGGCTCGACCGAGGGCGTCCCGAACGTTACCTACGAGGACATCGGCGGACTGGACGACGAACTCGACCAGGTCCGCGAGATGATCGAGCTGCCGATGCGCCACCCGGAGCTGTTCCAGCAGCTCGGCATCGAGCCGCCGAAGGGCGTCCTCCTGCACGGTCCGCCGGGCACCGGGAAGACGCTGATGGCGAAGGCGGTCGCCAACGAGATCGACGCCGACTTCCAGACGATCTCCGGGCCGGAGATCATGTCGAAGTACTACGGCGAGAGCGAGGAGCAGCTTCGCGAGGTCTTCGAGGAGGCCGAGGAGAACGCCCCGGCGATCGTCTTCATCGACGAACTCGACTCCATCGCGGCCAAGCGCGAGGACGCCGGCGGCGACGTCGAGCGCCGCGTCGTCGCCCAGCTCCTCTCGCTGATGGACGGCCTCGAGGAGCGCGGCCGGGTCACCGTCATCGCCGCGACGAACCGCGTCGACGCGATCGACCCCGCGCTTCGCCGGGGCGGTCGCTTCGATCGCGAGATCGAGATCGGCGTCCCCGACAAGGAGGGTCGAAAGGAGATCCTGCAGGTCCACACCCGCGGGATGCCGCTCTCTGACTCCGTGAACTTAGAGCAGTACGCCGAGAACACCCACGGCTTCGTCGGCGCCGACCTCGAGAGCCTCGCCCGCGAGAGCGCGATGAACGCCCTGCGTCGCATCCGCCCCGAACTCGACCTCGAGTCCGAGGAGATCGACGCGGACGTCCTCGAGTCGCTTCGCGTGACCGAGCGGGACTTCAAGGAGGCGTTAAAGGGCATCCAGCCCTCCGCGCTCCGCGAGGTGTTCGTCGAGGTGCCCGACGTCACCTGGGAGGACGTCGGCGGCCTCTCGGACACCAAAGAACGCCTGCGCGAGACGATTCAGTGGCCCCTCGACTACCCCGAGGTGTTCGAGGCGATGGATATGCAGGCCGCCAAGGGCGTGCTCATGTTCGGCCCGCCGGGCACCGGGAAGACGCTGCTCGCCAAAGCGGTGGCGAACGAGGCCCAGTCGAACTTCATCTCGATCAAGGGCCCCGAGCTGCTGAACAAGTACGTCGGAGAGAGCGAGAAGGGCGTCCGCGAGGTCTTCGAGAAGGCCCGCTCGAACGCCCCGACCGTGATCTTCTTCGACGAGATCGACTCGATCGCGACCGAACGCGGTCAGCGCACCGGCGACTCCGGCGTCGGCGAGCGCGTCGTCAGCCAGCTGCTCACGGAGCTAGACGGCCTCGAGGAGCTCGAGGACGTCGTCGTGATCGCCACGACCAACCGCCCGGACCTGATCGACAAGGCGCTACTCCGCCCGGGGCGGCTCGACCGCCACGTCCACGTTCCGGTTCCCGAAGAGGACGGCCGCCGGAAGATCTTCGAGGTTCACACGCGCAACAAGCCGCTGGCCGAAGCGGTCGACCTCGACGACCTCGCCTCGCGCACCGAGGGGTACGTCGGCGCCGACATCGAGGCCGTCTGCCGGGAGGCCTCGATGGCCGCCACGCGGGAGTTCATCGAGTCCGTCTCCTCCGAGGAGATGGCCGACACCGTCGGGAACGTCCGCATCAGCATGGACCACTTCGAGCACGCCTTAGAGGAGGTCCAGCCGAGCGTGACCGCCGAGACGCGCGAACGCTACGAGGAGATCGAAGAGCAGTTCCAGACCTCCGAACCCGAGGCGAGCAAGGACGTCGGACGGACCTTCCAGTAGGTCGCCGAACGGGAGACTCAGAGCGTATCCCGGGACTACCCGTCGACCGTCTCCTGAATTAGCGTTTTTACGCCCCTCCTGAACCGCTCCGAGGCGGCGCTCTCGGAGATCCCGAGCAGCTCGCCGAGTTCGGCCAGGGACGACCGGCGCGGGATGTCGAGATAGCCGCACCTGACCGCCTCGACGAGCGTCTCGAGTTGCGCGTCGGATAAGCCGGTCGCGCTCGCTTCGGGCCAGTTCGACAGCTCGTAGATTCGATCGAACGTAAACCCGATCTCGTTGGTCTGACAGAACTGAAACACTCGCTCGAACGCCTCCCGGTCGGGAAACCGCGTTCGATTGCGCCACCCGTCTCGAGTGCCCACGAGCTCCTGGTGGACGCCGCCCCCTTCGACCAGGACCGGCATGATGCTCGACTGCGCCCCCTCGCCGACTAACTCGAACCGATACAGTCGCCGTCCGCCAGCCTCCGCGAGAACGGTGGGTTGAGCGACCGTCGAGTCCGCCTCGAGCGCCGCGGCCGCCGCCTCGACGTCGTCGCAATCGAACCAGGCGAGCATGCGCATCCGGCCATCCGAATCGGCGTACGAGTCCTCCCAGCGGACCTCGAGGCCGGGCACGTCCCGTAACGTTTGCCGAAGTATGGGGTGATCGAGCGTGTACTCGGCGATGATCATAGCGGTTCGTTCGTCGTGTGGCAGAGGCGACGAGTGCATATAAACTGGCGGAGAACTCCGGCGGTAGACGGTTGCGTCCGGAGAGGATACGCCAGACGATGACCGGAAACGATACGTTCGCCGTCATAGCCGACGAACACCGCCGATCGGTTCTCCAGTATCTCTACACCGTCGACGGCGGCGAGGCGACGATCGACGAACTGGTCGAGTACGCGGCCGCCGCCGGATCGCCCTCGAAGAACGCGCGGCTGAAGATACTGTATCACCACTCGACGCTCCCCCGACTCGACGACGCCGGGTACGTCGAATACGATCCCCGCAACCGGATCGTCAGGCGACGGAAGCGTCCGGCGCTGAACGGTGTGCTGGACGCGATCGCGGAGGTGCAGACGGCACCGTAGCGCCAGCCACTCAGCCGAGCAACCCGCGCGGGCGTCGACTACCGGACGAGCGCCTCTCTAGACTGACGGCTACCCAACACCCGCTCGGGAATCCGTATCCGGCGCGGGGGTCGCGCTGCGTTCCTGCGGGCGACGTACCGATCGTTTCAGTCGTTACCGTACCGGTTCCGACGACTACGCGTCCCCGCCGGTCGCGAGTTCCTCCAGCACCTTTTCGGCGTGTCCCTCCGGCGAAACGCCCTCGTACACTGCCTCGACCGCGCCGTCCGGTCCGACGACGTACGTGTTGCGGAAGACGCCGTCGAAGGTGTTGCCGAACATCTGCTTCTCGCCGTAGGACTCGTACAGCGTCGACACCTCGCCGTTCTCGTCTGCGAGCAGGTCGAACTCGAGGTCGTACTCCTCGGCGAACGCCGCGAGGTCCTCGACCGGGTCGTCGCTGATTCCGACGATCGCCGCGTTCTCGGCCTCGAAATCCGGCCGGTGGTCCTCGAACGCGCAGGCCTCGATCGTACAGCCCTCGGTGTTCGCCCGCGGGTAGAAGTAGACGACGAGGCGCTGGCCCTCGAAGTCGGAGCGGCGAACCGTCTCGCCGTGTTGGTTCTGCAGTTCGAACTCGGGTGCCTCCTCACCGACAGTGAGCATACCCGTGGGTTCGACCGTTCGAAGGTACGTCTGTCGGTTGCGCTCGCGGGCCTCGCGTCGCTACTCCAGGGGCGTCGCCGCGTCGCGGTCGACCAGCGGCGTCGCGTTCTGCTCGGGCAGGGTGACGACGTCGTCGCTCGAGAGGGTGTACTCCCGATCGTCGACGCCGAGAATCGAGCCGACGTCCCTGGTGATCCGGACGGTGACGCGGTCGACGTCCGCCCCCGTCCCGCCGCCGGTTTCCGGGGCCGGCTGGGTGTCGTCCGCGCCGGAGTCGTCGGCCGCCGGCTCAGGCGTCGCGCTCCCGGTCGACCCCCCTTCCGGATCGGGTGCGTCGGAGGGCGGCGTCGGCGCGTCAGTGCTCGAGGACTCGGGTTCGAGGTCCGGTTCGGACGCGGCGGGGAGATCGCCGCCCATCGCGTCGGCGACGCTGACGCCGTCGGCCGCGGGGTCGGCGCGATCGGCCGCCGGCTGATCCGGCGGGGTCGGCGGCGCATCGTCCGCGGGTGGGTCCGCTCGAGCGGCCTCCGAACTCGCGGCCGTCTCGGGGTCGGCCCCCTCGAGGACGTCGAGCACGCGACCCTTGTTCGTTCGGATGCGGTCGACGAGGTCCTCGAAGAGGTCCGCCTCCTCGGCGGTCAGCCCCTCGTCGTCCGCGGCCATCCCCGCGGCGGAGAGGCTGGCCTGCTTGACGAGTTTGCCCATCCGCCGCTCGTAGATCGCCTCGACGACGTCTTTCGCCGTCTCGATCTCGTCGGTGAGTCGACCGACCTCCGGCGACGAGAAGGGGTCGTCGGCGGCGTCGGCGACGCGCTCGCGCTCGGCCTCGAGGTTCGCGATGTACTCGCCGACCTCCTGGTAGAACGACGGGCGCAGGTGCTGGAGGCTGTCTTTCTGGCGCTCCTTGCTCTGGACCGTGCGCAACTCGTCGAGATTCATCGTCTGTGTACCCACCACCGGTTGCCACCCTGTCAGGACGGCCGGAGTGAACTCCTGAACTGAGTGAACATCGCCCGGGGTTGTAAATATATCGTCCTGGAATTTCGGAGCGACTGCCGACTCACTCCTTTTCCTTCTCGGCCCGTCCGCGGGCCATGAGGAACATGGCGACGTGCTCGGGCAGCCGCTGGACGCCCGATGAAACCTCGCGAGCGGTGCCGCCGACCTCGACCGTTCCGCCGGCGGTGACGTCGACTGCGATCTCGTGGCCGGTGAACGTCTCGGGAACGGCGTCGACCAACGGGTCGAACGCGTCGATCTCGTCTCGAGGAATGCGTTTCGTCTCGAGGGCGCTGCCACCGTGGAGGCTTCCCGGCAGGCGGATGAGGCGGTTCGTGTCGGTGGTCACCGGTTCGTCGATCGGCGCGTTGTCCGACTCGACGGCGCGGGCGGCGAACCGCTCTGCGAGCTGCGAGACTGCAGTGTGGACGGTCACGTTGCCCGCTTCGATCTCCGCGCGGTTGTTTCGCGCGGCGTTCAACGTCGCCGTCGCCTTCCCCTCGCCGATGCCGTCGAACGCCTTGAGGCGCTCGACGGCCTCCTCGTCGTCCAGTTCGAGCAGCTCGTCCAGAAACGCCATCAGCTCGCGGTGGGTACGGGCGCCCCACCCCCCTTCCGTCCGCAGGGTGCGCCGCTGAGTCGGCGTCTTCCGCCCGAGGCCGGCGACCGTCTCCTCCTCGATCAGCTGCTCGTACTCGAGGCCGATGCCGCGAACGTAGTCGACGATCTCCCGGCGGTGTTCGCGATCCAGTTCGAGAATCGACTCGTCGCGGACGTGGACGTGGTAGCCCCGGCCGCCGGAGAAGACGACCTCGAGGTCCTCGAAGGCAAAGTCGTCCTCGAGGAAGTCGAGCAGCCGCAGGAGCGCGCCCTTGCAGGTCGCGAGCATCTCGGCGTAGGAGTCCTCGCCCAGCGTGACCCGCGGGAGGTGGTCGGCGTCGAGGTCGAAGATCAGGTCCGAGCAGCGCCAGTCCTTCTCGCTCATCGACCCCGCGCCGGGGTCGCGGTACCGGCCCGCGGAGAAGTAGACGTGACGCGGCCGTTTTCGCTCGAGGAACGACTCGAGGTCGCCCAGTTCGAGCAGCGAGCGGTGACGAACCATGGTCGTGCCGGGACCCTCCGTCCACGGGATGAACCCCCACTCGCGCTCGTTCGCCGCGGGTGGCGGGGTGATCTCCGTCCGACGGTAGTGGTCGCGAAACCGGCCGCGAAGGTACGCCCTCGTTCGCTCCTCCATTTCCTCGAGTACTCGTCCGTGGGGCGGTATAATCTTGCCGGAGTGTGCCGGTCGCGCGACGGTTTCCGGGAGACCTACCGCCGCACGAACTCCGAGAGCCGGTCGGTGAGGCCGGTGTCGGAGCCGAGTTTGAGGTAGTAGGCGTCGCCGCGATCCTCGTAGTAGTTGTCGATGCGGCGCTTGATCTCGAAGCCGAGGTGCTCGTAGAACTGGAGGGCGTTCTCGTTGGTCGTTCGGGCGTGACAGGTAACCGTCCGGTGGTCCTCCGCGACCCGAGCGACGAGCCGTTTGCCGATACCCTCCCCGCGGTGGGCCGGAGAGACCGCCAGAAACAGGATGTAACCGTCGCGGCGGACGGCAGCGAAGCCGACCAGTTTGCGGTCGTGGAGGTAACAGTGGACCGTCGAGCGCCGGTAGGCGTCCGCAAAGAAGTCCCATCGCTGTTTGAGCACACCCTCCCGGTCGTGGATCTGCTCTTTGAGCAGCCAGGCCTCGTCGACGAACTCGTCGCTGCCCGGCGGAACGACGCGACTATCGATGTTGACGCTCACTACCACACCGTAGCAGCACCGGCAATATAATTCCACCGGCGGCGGCCGCTGGACCAGCGGCTCGTTGACAGTTTTCTAACTGCCGGAAACCGACGGACATACGGCCGCGGCGACCGAACCGTCGGTCGAATGTCGTTCGAGCTCCGGGACCACACCGCCGACATCGGCGTCGCCGCGACGGGGGACAGCCTCGAGTCGGCGTTCGCCGCCGTGGCCGACGGACTGGCGGCCGCCTCGTGTGATGAGGTTCCCGCGGCCCCCTCGTCTTCGGAGACCGACGCGTCGGCCGAGCCGTTCGAACTCTCCGTCGCCGCCGAGAGCCGCGAGGCGCTGCTGTTCGACTACCTCGACGAGCTGATCTACCTGCGCGACGTTCGCCTCGAGCTCCCCGCCGACAACGCGGTGACGATCCGTACCGAGGGCGACGAGTGGTGCCTCGAGGGCCGCGCCAGGGGGGTCCCGCTCGAGGAGATCACCGCCAGGGAGATCAAGGCGGTGACCTACTCCGAGATGCGTCTCGAGGACCGAGACGGCGAGTGGGAGGCGTACGTCGTCTTCGACGTGTAGCGGGCAAGGTTGTCCCGGACGGGAGCGTTTTATCCGCGGTCGTCGTACCGAGCGGCTATGTTCCGCGGCGTGTCCGTCCGGCGACGCCTCTCGCTGACGCTGCTCACGACGGCCGCACTGTTCGTCGTCGCGGTCGGCGCCGCGAGCGCACACGAGGAGTACGTCGTCGACGAGGAGTACGACGTCGGCGTCGCCGAGTTCGTCGGGGAGGCGCTGTCGGACCCGGCCGTCGTCGGCCCGCTGCTGGCGGGTGGGCTCGCCGTGCTCGCGGGCGCGGTCGGCTACCTGCGCTTCAGACCGGCCCCGCGGGACGTCGCCGCGTTCCGCCTCGCCATGCGCGAGTACACCGAGTACGTCCCCTGGCTGCTTCGGATCTCGTTCGGTATCCCACTGATCGGCGCGGGCTTCGGCGGCTACTTCGTCAGTCCGGCCGTCGACGTTCAGCTCCGGCTGCTCCAGGTGACCCTCGGCTTCCTCCTGCTGTTCGGGCTGGCGACGCGGCTCGTCGCACTCGCCTCGCTCGCCGTCTACCTCGTCGGCGCCGCCGTCTGGCCGACCCTGCTGTTACAGCTCGAGTTCGTCGGCGGGCTACTCGCCGTCGCGCTGGTCGGAAGCGGAAAGCCGAGCGCCGACCACGTCCTCGGACGGGTCGCCGGCGGTCCGGGAACGCTGTACGGCCGGGTCGACGTCGTCTACGACCGTGGCCGCCGGTTTCGGGCACGAGTCGAGCCCTACGAACGGTTCCTGCCGACGGTCGTCCGGGTCGGCCTCGGCGCCACGTTCGTCTACCTGGGCGTCACCCAGAAGCTGCTCCAGCCGGGGCTCGCTCTCGCGGTGGTCGATCGGTACGACCTGACGGCGGTAATCCCCGCGAGTCCCGAGCTCTGGGTGCTCGGTGCCGGGGTCGCCGAGACCGCCCTCGGCCTCGCGCTCATCGTCGGCGTCTTCACTCGCGCCGGCGCGGCGACGGCGATCGGTATGTTCACGCTCACACTGTTCGCGTTACCCGACGACCCCGTCCTCGCCCACGTGGCGCTGTTCGGGATGGCCTCCGTGTTGCTCATCACCGGCGGCGGCCCCTACGCCGTCGACAATCGAACGGAGGCCGTCGAGGACGGACTCGAGGAGGTTGCCCCGACGCCGACGACCGAACCGTAGTCCGGCGTCCCCGCCGAGCGCAGGTGCTTTCACGCCCGGCGTCGAACCCTCGAGTATGACCACGTTCGACGCGGACGGCATCACGCTCGAGCGCGTTCGAGAGTTCGTCTGGGAGATCCCACAGGAGGGAGACATGCGGACGCCCGCCCGAGTGCTCGCGAGCGAAGCGCTCCTCGAGGAGATCAGCGGGGACAAGACGCTCGAACAGCTCAAAAACACGACCCACCTGCCCGGGATCACGAAGTACGCGCTGTGTATGCCCGACGGCCACCAGGGCTACGGTTTCCCCGTCGGCGGCGTCGGCGCGCTCGACGCCGAAGACGGCTGTATCTCGCCCGGAGCGGTCGGCTACGACATTAATTGCGGCGTCCGGATGATGCGAACGAACCTCACCTACGACGACCTCCGGGGCCGTGAGGAGGAGCTCGTCGACTCGCTGTTCGCCAACGTTCCGTCGGGACTCGGCGGCGGCGGGGTCGTCGAGGCCGGCGTCGACACCGTCGACGAGATCCTCGCTCGCGGGGTGGACTGGGCGCTCGAGCACGGCCACGCGGTCGAGGAGGATCTACTGCACTGCGAGGACGAGGGGATGCGCGAGGGGGCCGACCCCTCCAAGGTGAGCCAGAAGGCGAAGGACCGCGGCAAGAACCAGATCGGCTCGCTGGGTTCGGGCAACCACTTCCTCGAGGTCCAGCGGGTGACCGACGTCTTCGATGCGGGGGTCGGCGAGGCGTACGGACTCGAGGAGGACCAGATCGTCGTCCTGATCCACTGCGGCTCGCGGGGGCTTGGCCACCAGACGTGTAACGACTACCTGCGGAAGATCGAACAGCACCACCAGGGCCTCCTCGATCAGCTACCGGACAGGGAGCTGGCGGCGGCGCCCGCGGGCTCGCAGCTCGCCGGGGACTACTACGGGGCGATGAACGCGGCGATCAACTTCGCGTGGGTCAACCGCCAGCTGATCATGCACCGCACCCGGCAGGTGTTCGAGCGGGTGTTCGACCGCCCCTGGGAGGAGATGGAGATGGAGCTGCTGTACGACGTCGCTCACAACATCGCGAAGAAGGAGACGCACACAGTGGATGGGGAGGAACGCGAACTCTACGTCCACCGAAAGGGCGCGACGCGGGCGTTCCCGGCGGGCCACCCCGAAGTGCCGAGCGCGTACCGCGACGTCGGCCAGCCGGTGATCATCCCGGGCAGCATGGGCGCCGGCAGCTACGTGCTGTGCGGGGGCGAGCGCTCGATGGAGCTCACCTTCGGTTCGACCGCCCACGGTGCCGGTCGGGTCATGAGCCGCACGCAGGCCAAGAAGGACTACTGGGGCGGCGACGTCCAGCAGGAGCTACGGGACCAACAGCAGATCTACGTCAAGGCCCAGTCGGGGGCGACGGTCGCGGAGGAGGCCCCCGGCGTCTACAAGGACGTCGACGAGGTGGTTCGCGTCTCCGACGCCCTCGGCATCGGCGACAGGGTCGCCCGGACCTTCCCGGTCTGTAACATCAAGGGCTGAGGGGCCGTCGCTCACTTGAGCCGAAACGGGTTGTCGTCCCCGTCGGCGTCCCGCCCTCGCTCTCCGGAGCGGCTGTCGCCGTCGCCGTAGGCCTTTCGCGCCGTCAGCGTCACCGTCGCCTCCGGATCGTCCTCGTCGGCCCACGGGCTGTCGTAGGCGGTGAGTTCGACGTCCGTAACGTCCCACCCTTCCTCCTCGAGCAGTTCGACCAGCCGCCGCTGGTCGCGGAGCATCTCGTCGTCCATGCGTTGGCCTCGCGGGCCAGTCGGGTAGCTATTGTGCCGGATACGTCAGGTCGACCCGTCCGACTCGGGCGTCTCCTCGGTCCCGATCGCGACGGCGTCCTCGACGAGCGAGCGGTGGGCGCGTCGAAGGCGCTCGGAGAGCGCCTGGTGAGAGATGCCGAGTTCGTCAGAGAGCGCCTCCATATCCGCCGCCCGGGGGATCTCGTAGTAGCCGCGGTCGAGGGCGGTGACGAGCGTCTCGTGTTGGGCGTCGGTCAGCCCGTGGCGACCGTGGCGGTCGTCGTCGAGCTGGTGGATCTTCTCGACGTTGATCGAGAGCCCGTTGTCGCTCGCGAAGTCGTAGGTTCGGGCGAGGGACTCCCGCTCGGGAAACAGGATTCGCAGCCGCCACCGGTTGTCCTCCCCGCGAGCTTTGAGAATCGTCGCCTTCTCCTCGGTCAGAAGGTGGATCATGACGGTGACGTCGTCGATCCAGTTCATCCGGTAGAGTCGCTCGTCGTCGAGATCCGTGAGGAGTTCGGCCGCCTCGACGCTCGGGTCGTCTGCGAGCGCGTCGTCGAGCGTTTGTAGCCGATCCGACTCGCCGGTGAACCAGATGTACGGCATCACCTGGTCCGGATCGTAGGCGACGACCCGTTCGATTTCGACCTCGAGGCCGTCGGTCTCGTCGAGGGTCTGCGAGAGGGCGAACTCGTCGGCAGGAATCGTGAGTTCGGCGATCGTGCTCATTGTAGAATACCAGTACGCCGACGGTTAAGAGTGATGTCCTCCGGAAAGTCACTCGGTTCCGGACGTTTTCGTCGACTCTGGTAACCGAAATCGGTTACGTATCGGCGGGAACGTCGGCGCGCTTAAGCGGATTCGTCTGCAACTGGGGAACGATGCTCACCGACGACTTCGGGCGCGGGGTGACGGGGGTTCGCGTTTCGCTCACCGATCGGTGTAACTTCGACTGCGTCTACTGTCACAACGAGGGCCTCGGGGACACGCGCGGGCCGATGGCGCCCCAGGACGACGAGATGAGCGCCGACGACGTCGTTCGCTTTCTCGAGGTCGCCGCCGAGTTCGACGTCGACGCGGTGAAGTTCACCGGCGGCGAGCCGATGCTCCGGCAGGATCTCGAGGAGATCATCGAGCGCACGCCTGACTCGATGGAAACGTCGCTGACGACCAACGGCACCTTCCTGCCGGGTCGTGCCGAGGCGCTCGTCGACGCCGGCCTCTCGCGGGTCAACGTCTCCCAGGACGCCCTCGACCGGGAGGCGTTCGCCGAGATCACCAAAAGCGGCGGCTACGACGCGGTGATGGAGGGCGTCGAGGCGGCCCTCGAGGCCGGGCTCGACCCCGTCAAGCTCAACATGGTCGTCTTCGAGCACACGGCGGGCTACGTCCCGGAGATGGTCGACCACGTCGCCGCGAACGACGGCCTTCAGCTCCAGCTGATCGAGTACATGCCCGAACTGACCGGAAAGCCCGAGTGGAACGTCGAGATCGAGCGCGTCCACGGCTGGCTCGCCGAGCAGGCCGACGAGATCGAACACCGGGAGATGCACGACCGCAAGCGCTACTGGATCGACGGTGGGATGGTCGAGATCGTCGATCCCGTCGAGAACCCCACCTTCTGTGCGAACTGCCACCGCGTCCGGGTCACCCACCAGGGCTACCTCAAGGGCTGTCTCAACCGCAACGACGACCTCCGCTCGATGGGCGAGATGACCAAAACCGAGATCCGTGAGGCGTTCCGCGAGGTCGTCGCGAACAGAGTTCCGTACTACGGCGAGTACATGGTCCGAAACGAGCACGGGGAGTGGGAGTTCAACGAGGAGTACATCGGCGTCTGAGACCGTCGTTTCAGCCGCGCGAGCCGAGTCCCATCACGACGAAGCAGGCCGCGAGCAACAGGAGGACGACCGCGCCGGCCGGCTGGCCACCCGCCGCGAAGGCGAACACCGCGTACCCGAGCGTCGCGGCGAGCAGCCCGACGAACAGACTCGAGACGACGTGGACCGCCTCGAGACGAGCCGTCTCGGCCTCCCGTCCGAGCTGATCGCCCAGGTCGATGCTGTCCTGGCCCAGGTCCCACGCGACGACGGTGGCGACCGTCGCGACCATCGTCGGTTCGACCGTCTCGCTCCCGATTCCGCTCACGACGACGCCGCCGAAGACGAACAGCGAGCCGACGTCGACGGCGAGGCGGTGTCCCCGAATCAGGCCGGCGCCGAGAGTACCCGCGCCGAGGACGGCGATGGCGGTCGCGTTGAGCGAGCCCATGGCGACGGCGGCGACGGCGACGATGGCCGCGCCGGCGGCGACGACGCTCGCGATTCTCGTCGGGCGTCGCGTGATCTCGCTCACCGTCGATCACCCGCGTTGGCCCGCGTGAACGCCTCGTCGATCGTTTCGTCGGCCCGCCAGTCGATAACGGGGATCCCGGCCCGCTGGAGGTCGAACTGTCTGATCCGGCGGGCGACGCGGGCCAGTTGCTGGCTGGTCGTCCGCTCGGCGGTCGGGTCGGGACTGATGACCGTCACCGCGTGTCCGCGCGCGTCGAGGCGGCGAGCGATCTCCGCGGAGACGTAATCACACAGCGGCGAGAGAAACAGGATCTGCGTCTCCGCCGAGAGACGCCGCTGGAGCACCCTGAGCTGGAACAGCCAGCGAGCCGTCGTCTCCGGCGGCACCGTCGAGAACTGCGGATGGGTCGTCAGCAGCCGCTGGAACTGCACCCGGTGGTGGTGGCCCGACGCGGGTGCCAGCCAGCACGGTTCCCAGGTGTCGTCCGTGCCGGGACGAGCCGTCGCGCCGAACGCCGCCAGTCCGACCGTGTCGCCCGAATCCAGCAGCGAGGCCGCGATCCGTCCGGCCGCGTCGACCGATCGGTCGACGGCGTGGGCCGCGTCCGGCTCCGGGGCGAGGTACGCCGCCTTCCGGGAGTCGACGAGCACCACCACGCGGGCGGCCCGCTCCTCGTGGAACTCGAGGGTAGCGAGCTCGCCGGTCCGGGCGTGGCGGTTCCAGTCGATCCGGTTCAGGGGATCGTTCCGACGGTACTCGCGAACGGAGTGAAACTGCGTTCCGGAGCCCCCGTCGGTCGTCGTCAGCCGACCGGAGAACGTCGCCGCGGTCGTCCGGAGCGGGACGGCGACCGCGGTCGGGCGCATCACCGGCTCACACGAGAGGGCGCCCTCGCAGTCGAGCAGGAACTCCCGCTCGGTCGACCGCGAGAGGTCGCGGGTGAACGCCAGCACCGGGTCGAACTCGTGGCGGCCCCGCCGGGCGACCACCGTGTACTCGAGGGCGACCGTCTCGTTCGGGCGAAGCGTCGTTCCGATCCGGCTCGAGCCCTCGGCGACCGCCAGCCCGGACGGCACGCCGTCGACGAGGCGGAGATCGGGGACGAGCGCGTCCGACTCGTTGGTGATCGTGAGCGTGACGTCGACCTCGTCGCCGGGCTCCGGCGATTCCGGCTCGAGGGTTCGCTCGAGCGAAAGTTTCGGCGTCGGAGCGTCGAGAGCGTAGGCGAACCCCGCGTAGCCGATGGCGACGACGCCCGCGAGGACGACGGCGGGCGACTCGCTCGCGGCACCGACGCCGACGGCGAACAGGGCCACCGCGCCGATTCCCGCCCAGTAGCCCGTCGGCCGCCGCGCCCGCTCGGTAACGTCGTCGACGCGTTCGGCCGTCGTCTGCGGGACGACGTTCTCGAGGTCCTCGGCGTCGTACTGCGGAAGCGCCTCGGGACGCTCCCGGTCGTCGAGTCCCGCGTAGCCGACCGCGGCGACCGCGGCGGCGGTTCGACGGACGCCGAGGCGGAATCCGGTTCGCCGGTCGAGCCTGCGAGCGAGACGCTCGCGCAGCGAGCCCGGAGTCGCCTCGAGCTCCGGCGAGAGGAACGCGGCGGCCTGCTCGTCGTCGGTCCACGTCCCCGCGTCGACCTGCCGGCGCGCCTCGGCGGGCGACAGCCCGCGAAACCGGGTCAGGACCGCGACCGCCGCGCCGTGGAGCCCGTCGGTGATCCGCTGGCTCGTCACGGTGAAGCCGACCGTCTCCGTCCGGAACTGATCGACGGCGCTCTGTAACGACGCTCCGGGGACGGGCACCTGGACGCGGTGTTCGGGATCGGGCGTGCCGGTGTGCTGGCGGCGGTCGAGCCGGCGATAGAGCGGTCGAACCGCACCGACGGTCGCGACGAGTCCCACGAGGATGATCACCCCCTGGGTCGTGTTGATCGTCACGACCCCGAACAGGGCCGCCAGCGCGACCGCGAACGTGAGGACGCCGAGAACCAGCGCGACGCGACGAACGTTCACTCGTCGACACCCCCCGAACCGGCCCTCGAGCGCTCCGTCTCGTGTTCGCGAGCGTACTCGTCTTCGATTCGCCGGAGGACGGCCACCGCCCGGGCTTCCATCTCGTCGGTCGTCTCCGAGTGGCCGTAGCGAACGTCCTCGAACAGCCGCGTGAGCTCGTCGACGTGTTCGCGCTCGAGGCCCGCGTCGACGGCGGCGGCCGCGAATTCGCCGGGCGTGCTCGTTTCGGGCCGCGGCACCTCGAGGAGGTCCGTCATCTCCTTCCAGGCCCGGTAGACCTCGTTGTCGATGTCGGCTTCGGCCTCGATGCGTTCGGCGGCGCGGCCGGCCGCCGCGGCGACGGCTGCCGCATCGCCCGCGTTCTCCTCCGGTTCGGCTTCGACGACCGCCCCGACGGGCTCGTCGCCGCCCCGCTCGGTGCTGAGAACGAGCGCCCCGACGAAGATCATCGTAATGATCGCGAGCACGCCGAGCAGCGGGCCGAACGGTATCGTCTCCGCCTCCCCGTCACCGTCGCCCGGCTGGCCGCCCTCGCCGCCGTCTTCTGGGGGTTCTTCGATCGGCTGCTGGCTCATGTTGAGATCGTCGGCGACGCCGAAGTGAAGCAGCGCGGCGACCAGCGCCAGGATGATCAGGGCGACCGCCAGGTAGACGGCGAGCATCTTGACCAGCCCCCGACGGTGAAAGATCAGGTACCACGCGAGCGCGAGCGCGAGCACGATGACGACCGCGTACGCCAGGTACTCGAGGAAGGCGGGGACCGATTCGACGCCCGTGATCGGTTCGCTCGCCGGCGCCTGAGGGCCGTGTCCGTCGCCGGTTCCGGAGCCGCCCGCGCCGCCGTCGCCGCCTACTTCGACGGGAGAACGCACCGTAGCCGCAGCGATCGCTACCGCGACGATACCGACGACGGCCGCGACGACCCGGACGAGAAAGTCGTTTCGGGACACCTGCTACGCTCGCCTATCGTGTCGACCATAATAAGCTAGGAGCATTTGCTGTTGGTCGGCCGATAGCACGACCGGCGGCTGCCGCCGAAGCGCCCGTCACGTGGGTCGATTCGTTGCGCTTAAGTACCCCACGCGGATACGTTCGAGTGCAATACGCTGTAGGGGGTCCGCCCCCGAGTCCGTACCGGGCGACGATAACACACGAGTCGTGGTAGCCAAGCGGCCCAAGGCGCATGGTTGCTAACCATGTGGCGTCAAGCCTCCGGGGTTCGAATCCCCGCCACGACGTCGGATCCAGACCACGCTGATGGGGTTCCATCAGCACTCGCATCGCGCGCAGACCAGAACCACAGATACACGACACATGAGCGAGGAAGACCCTCAAGAACAACAGGACGACGACGATCTTCAGTACTTCGTCCGGATCGGCCAGACCGACCTGGACGGGACGAAGTCCGTCGAGCGCTCGCTCTCCGAGATGAACGGGATCGGTCGACGAACCGCCCGCATCATCGCCGAGAAGGCCGAGGTCGACCGAACCGCGACGTTCGGCCGCCTCGACGAGGAGACCATCGAGCGCGTCGTCGACATCGTAGAGAGCTACGCCGAAGACGTTCCCGAGTGGCTGACGAACCGCCAGCGGGACTTCTACACCGGCGAAACGACCCACGAGATCGGCAACGATCTCCAGTTGACCCGCCAGCACGACATCAACCGCATGAAGATGATCGACTCCTACAAGGGAGTCCGTCACAAGCGCGGCCAGAAGGTCCGCGGCCAGCGGACGAAGTCCACCGGCCGAACGGAAGGGACCATCGGCGTCAACGTCGAGGAGATCCGCGAAGAAGCCGAGGAAGCCGCCGAGGAGGGTGACGAATAATGGCGCTCGGAAGCGACACCAAACACTACGAGACGCCGAACCACCCCTACCAGGGCGAGCGAATCGCCTCCGAGCACTCGCTGCTCGACCGCTACGGCCTGAAGAACAAAGAAGAGCTCTGGCGCGCACAGTCCCAGCTTCGCTCCTACCGGCGCGAGGCTCGTGACCTGCTCGCCCAGCCACAGGACGAGGAAGCCGTCCAGCGCCGGACCGAGGAGTTCCTCGGTCGACTCAAGCGCGTCGGAATCCTCGACGAGGCCGACGAGCTCGGTGACGTCCTCGGCCTCGAGGTCGAGGAGGTGCTCGAGCGCCGGCTCCAGACGGTGGCCTACCGGAAGGGACTGGCCCACACGCCACAGCAGGCCCGCCAGTTCATCGTCCACGGCCACATCGTCCTCGGCGACCAGCGCCAGCGGATCCCGTCGTACGTCGTCGACGTCGACGAGGAGGATCTCGTTGCGTTCGACGAGAACAGCCCGCTTGCGGACGAGCTCCACCCGGAGCGCGCGGAGGGACAGTAACATGGCAGACGACGAAAAATGGGGCGTTGCCCACGTACACGCATCGTTTAACAACACCGTCATGACCGTGACCGACCTCACGGGCGCGGAGACGATCGCCAAGTCCTCCGGCGGGACGGCGGTCAAGCAGAACCGCGACGAGGCGTCGCCGTACGCGGCCATGCAGATGGCCGAGTCCGTCGCCGAGGAGGTCAAGGCAGCCGGCATCACGGGCCTGCACGTGCGGGTCCGCGGCCCCGGCGGCAACCTCCAGAAGTCACCCGGTCCCGGCGCGCAGGCGACGATCCGCGCGCTCGCGCGCTCGGGGATCGAGATCGGTCGTATCGAGGACGTAACCCCGATCCCGCACGACGGATCGCGCGCTCCGAAAGGCAAAGGCGGCTACTAGATCATGACTGAGGAGTACGACGTCGAGTTCGTCGAACGCGACGATCGCAAAGCGCGGTTCCTCGTCCGCGGCGTCACGCCGGCGTTCGCCAACGGCATCCGCCGCGCGATGGTCGCCGACGTGCCGACGATGGCGATCGACACCGTCCGGTTCATCGAGAACTCGTCGGTGATGTTCGACGAACAGATCGCGCTCCGGCTCGGACTGGTCCCTCTGACGACCCCGCCGGAAGGCGAGTTCGTCGAGGGCGACACCGTCACCCTCTCGATCGACGTCGAAGGACCGGCGACCGCCTACTCCGGCGACCTCGTCTCGAGCGACGACCTCGTCCGACCGGCGGACGAGAACGTGCCGATCATCGAACTCAAAGAGGGCCAGCGACTCGAGGCCGAGGCCGACGCGGTCATCGAACGCGGCAAGACCCACGCCAAACACCAGGGCGGCGTGGCCGTCGGCTACCGCCACCTCCAGCGCATCGAGGTCGGCGACGACCTGCCGGAGTTCGAAGACCAGGAGCGCCGCATCGTCCGCGGCGTCGTCGAGGAGGACGGCGAACTGATTTCGACCAGCGAGTTCGACCACGACCTCTCGGAACGGTATCCGGGCAAGGAAGTCCACGTCGAGGACGTGCCGAACGCGTTCGTCTTCCACGTCGAGACCGACGGCTCGTTCACCGTCGAGGAGCTGGTCACCCGCGCCGCCGACTCGCTCGAGGCGCGCGCGACGGAACTCGAAGAGGCAGTACAGCTATAAGATGACAACTGGACGCCCCACACCCCCGACCGACCGCACGCCCGGCGCCGTGAGCTCCGAGGCCGGCCCGCGGTCGGTCAGCCGAACCGAAAGGGGTTTTACGGGGCGACCAGTACCGGGAAGTGCGAGCAGGGATAGCCAAGTCAGGCCAACGGCGCAGCGTTCAGGGCGCTGTCTCGTAGGAGTCCGCAGGTTCAAATCCTGCTCCCTGCATTGTTCCGGCTCGACCGAACGGGAGAGCCGCGAAAATGTAACTGCAGGTTTGAGCTACGGGAGTCGTAGCGGTCGAGCGCTAGCGAGGCCGACCGTCTTCCGGTGGTTCAAATCCTGCTCCCTGCATCACTTCTTTCCGGGATCGACGACCACAGCGGGTGGTGCGTCGGTCTCGACCGCAGTATTTGGAGGAAACCAATGAGTAGCAAGACTAATCCACGGCTCAACGATCTCATCGCCGAGCTGAAGTCGACGTCCCGCAGCGCGGACGCCGACGTCTGGCGAGACGTTGCGGACCGGCTCGAGAAGCCCCGCGCAAGCCACGCAGAGGTGAACCTGGGGCGGATCGAACGGTACGCACGCGAAGAAGAGACAGTGGTCGTTCCCGGCAAGGTGCTGGGTTCGGGCGCACTGCAGAAGAACGTCACCGTCGCTGCCGTCGACTTCTCGTCGTCGGCCCAGACGAAAATCGACCAGGTCGGCGAGACCGTACCGCTCGAGCAACTGCTCGAACAGAACCCAGAGGGCGCAGACGTCCGGGTGATCGCATGAGCGTCGCAGAGTTCGACGCCGACATCGTCGTCGACGCCCGCGATTGCATCCTCGGCCGCGTCGCAAGCGAGGTCGCCCAGCGCGCCTTAGACGGCGAGCGCGTCGCCATCGTCAACGCCGAAGACGCCGTCATCACCGGCGACAGGGAGGACGTGTTCGGAACGTACCGCAAGCGACTCGAACTCGGCTCCGACCGCGGCCCGTACTACCCGAAGCGACCGGACACGATCTTCAAGCGGTCCGTTCGCGGGATGCTCCCGTACAAGAAGCCTCGCGGCCGCGAGGCGCTCGAGAACGTCCGCGTCTACGTCGGCAATCCGTACGAGGGGGGCGCTGGCTCTGCGAGCCAGCGAGACGGAGACGGCGAAGCCGTCGAAGCAGAAGTCCTCGAGGACACGTCGCTGGACCGGCTCTCGAACATTCGCTTCGTGCACCTCCACGAGGTCGCAGAACAGTTAGGTGCTAACGTTACATGGTAACGAACACAAGTGGCAAAAAGAAGACAGCCGTCGCTCGCGCCACCGTGCGCGACGGCGACGGGCGCATTCGAATCAACTCCCAGCCGGTCGAGCTGGTCGAGCCCGAGATGTCGCGTCTCAAGATGCTCGAGCCGTTCCGCATCGCCGGCGACGACCTCCGGGGCGGCGTCGACGTCGACGTCCGCGTCGAGGGCGGCGGAATCAGCGGCCAGGCGGACGCGGTTCGGACCGCGATCGCTCGCGGTATCGTCCAGCACACGAACGACGCCGAACTCCGCGACGCGTTCATGGAGTTCGACCGCTCGCTGCTGGTCAACGACGTTCGCCAGTCCGAACCCAAGAAGTGGGGCGGTCCCGGTGCGCGGGCCCGCTACCAGAAGTCCTACCGCTAAGGTGATTCAAGTATGATGGTACCGGTCCGGTGTTTCACGTGCGGTAACGTCGTGGGCGAACACTGGGAGGAGTTCAACGCGCGCGCCAACGAGGGAGACGAGGACCCGCAGGCGGTTCTCGACGAACTCGGCGTCGAGCGCTACTGCTGTCGGCGAATGCTCGTCTCGCACCGCGACCTCGTCGACGTCGTCTCCCCATACCAGTGATCCCCATGCAACAGAAACGCCACAACCGATACGAGAAGGCACGCATCCTCGGCGCCAGGGCGCTTCAGGTGTCCTACGGGGCGCCGGTGCTGATCGACACCGATCAGACCGAGCCGATCCTGATCGCGGCCGAAGAGTACGACGCCGAGGCACTCCCCTTCACGGTCAAGCGAGGGCGAGATCGACGATGACGCTCGTCGCCGAGATCCGGTTGCGTGAGGTGCTCGACTCTCGAGGGAATCCGACCGTCGAGGCCGACGTCCTCACCGAAAGCGGCGGCTTCGGCCGTGCGGCCGCACCGAGCGGCGCCAGCACGGGCGAGTACGAGGCGATCGAACGGCCGCCGAACGAGGCGATCGCGGCGGCCCGCGAACACGCCGTGCCGCGGCTCGTCGGACAGGCGTACGCCGGCAACCAGCGCGAGGTCGATTCGATCCTCCGCGGGGCAGACGGCACCGACGACTTCTCGGAGATCGGCGCCAACAGCGCCGTCGCCCTCTCGATGGCCGCGGCGAAGGCGGGCGCCGACGTGCTCGGCGCGCCGCTGTTCCAGCATCTCGGTGGCGCGTTCCGCGGCGATACCTTCCCGACGCCGCTCGGAAACGTCGTCGGCGGCGGCGAACACGCCGCCGACGCGACGGACATCCAGGAGTTTCTCGTCGCGCCCGTCGGCGCGCCGAACGTCGCCGACGCCGTCTTCGCCAACGCCGCCGTCCACGGGGAGGTCGCGGACCTCCTCGAGGAACGCGGCGTCCCTTGTGGCAAGGGCGACGAGGGCGCGTGGGCGCCGCCGATCGACGACGACGAGGCGTTCGAGATCGTCGACGAGGCCGTCTCGACCGTCGAGTCGGAGGTCGGCTTCGAGATCGGCTTCGGCCTCGACGTCGCCGCTGCGGAGCTGTACGACTCCGACGCAGAGGTCTACGAGTACTCCGATACGACTCGAGACGCGGCCGAACAGGTCGAGTACGTCGCCGACCTCGTCGAGGAGTACGACCTCGTCTACGTCGAGGACCCGCTCGACGAGAACGATTTCGACGGGTTCGCCGACCTCACGGACCGGGTCGGCGACCGGACGCTGATCTGCGGCGACGACCTGTTCGTCACCAACACCGATCGGCTCGCGGAGGGGATCGACCGCGGCGCGGCCAACAGCATCCTGATCAAGCCGAACCAGATCGGAACGCTGACTGACGCCTTCGACGCGGTCGAACTCGCCACCCGGAACGGCTACGAGTCGGTGATCTCTCACCGCTCGGGCGAGACGGAAGACACGACGATCGCACACCTCGCCGTCGCGACCGACGCCCCCTTCATCAAGACGGGCGCCGTCGGCGGCGAGCGAACCGCAAAGCTCAACGAGCTCGTAAGAATCGCAGACGACGCGACATGACAGATAACGATACTCAACAGGAAGGGCTCGACGCCGCCGAAGAGGAGATCGACGAGGAGCCGGCCGAGGGGCCGGGTCCCGCCGCCGAACCCGAGGGCGACGTCGAACCCGCAGACGAACAGGACGCCGAGGCGACCGAGGAGGCCGCCCCGGCCGAAGCAGAGACCGAGGACGAGGACGCAGGCCCCGCGCTCGACGACGACGTCATGAGCGACGAGGAGGCCGACCTGCTGATCCCCGTCGAGGACTACCTCGGCGCCGGTGTCCACATCGGCACCCAGCAGAAGACCAAGGACATGGAGCGGTTCATCCACCGCGTCCGGACCGACGGTCTCTACGTCCTCGACGTCTCGAAGACCGACGGCCGCATCCGAACGGCCGCGGAGTTCCTCTCGAACTACACGCCCGAGCAGATCCTGGTCACCTCGAGCCGCCAGTACGGTCGGTTCCCGGCCGAGAAGTTCGCCGAGGCCGTGGGCGCCCGCGCCCGCACCGGCCGGTTCATTCCGGGTACCTTGACGAACCCCAAGTACGACGGCTACATCGAACCCGATGTGGTCGTCGTCACCGACCCGATCGGCGACGCCCAGGCCGTCAAGGAGGCGATCACCGTGGGGATCCCGGTCATCGCGATGTGCGACTCGAACAACCAGACCAGCAACGTCGACCTCGTCGTCCCGACGAACAACAAGGGTCGCAAGGCCCTCTCGGTCGTCTACTGGCTGCTCGCCAACGAGGTCCTCGACAAGCGCGGCGCCGAGCCGTCGTACTCGCTCGAGGACTTCGAGAGCATGCTGTAATCGCCGTTAACGTTCGTATTCTCGGCCGTTTTCCGCCGCCGGCGAGCGACGGCGCCCGTCTCGACCGCGCGACCGGGAACCGAATAGCTATTACTCGCCCTCGGACGACTAAGGGCCATGACGCTCTCGAGCGCTCCCGGCAAGGTGTATCTGTTCGGGGAGCACGCGGTGGTCTACGGCGAGCCCGCGGTGCCCTGTGCCATCGAACGGCGGGCACGCGTCGGGGTGCAGCGACGCGAGGACAGCAAGCTACGGGTGCACGCGGAGGATCTCAGCCTCGACGGTTTCACCGTCGAGTACAGCGGGCGAACCGACGACCATCCGGACGTCGACGTCTCGGATAGCCTGATCGCCGCCGCAATGGGGTACGTCGACGGCGCGATCGACCAGGTTCGGGACGTGACCGGCGAGGACGACGCCGGCTTCGACGTCACCATCGAGAGCGACATTCCGCTAGGTGCCGGCCTCGGCTCCTCCGCCGCAGTCGTCGTCGCCGCCATCGACGCGGCGACGCGGGAACTGGGGGTTCGCCTCGAGACCGACGAACTGGCCGATCGCGCGTTCCGGACCGAGTACGAGGTCCAGAACGGTCAGGCCTCGCGGGCGGATACGTTCTGTTCTGCGACCGGCGGGGCGGTCCGCGTCGAGGGCGAGGACTGCCGGACGATCGACGCCCCCGACCTCCCGCTCGTGATCGGCTTCGACGGCGGCGCGGGCGACACCGGCGCCCTGGTGTCGGGCGTCCGGACGCTCCGCGAGGAGTACGCCTTCGCCGCGGACACCGTCGAGACGGTCGGCGACCTCGTCCGGCAGGGCGAACGGGCGCTCGAGACCGGCGACCTCGCGGAGCTCGGCGATCTGATGAACTTCAACCACGGGTTACTGTCGGCGCTCGGCGTCTCCTCGCGCTCGCTCGACGCGATGGTGTGGGCGGCCCGCGACGCGGAGGCCTACGGCGCAAAGCTCACCGGCGCCGGGGGCGGCGGCTGCATCGTCGCACTCGACCCCACCGAGGCCACCGAGACCGCCCTGAAGTTCACGCCCGGCTGCGAGGAGGCGTTCCGGGCGGAACTCGCCGAGGAAGGGGTGAAGCGCCTCGAATGATCGTCCTCAAACTCGGCGGCAGCGTCATTACGGACAAGGATCGGGCGGAGACCCTCGACGGCGAGGCCCTCGAGCGAGCCGCGGACGCGGTCGCCGACGCACGGCGAACGGGAGAGACCGAGAGCCTGGTGCTCGTCCACGGCGGCGGCAGCTTCGGTCACGTCAACGCGAGCGAACACGGCGTGAGTACGACCGAGGGAACCCACGATCCGGGTGCAGTCGCCGCCATCCACGGCGCGATGAAGACGCTCAACGGGTTCGTCCTCCAGCGGCTGCTCGACCGGAACGTTCCCGCCGTTCCCGTCCATCCTTTTTCGGCGGCCCACCGGGACGAACGCGGTACCCTCCACCTGCCGACGGGTCAGCTCGAGACGCTGTGTTCCGAGGGGTTCGTCCCGGTCCTCCACGGCGACCTCGTCGCCCACACGGGCGCGGGGGCGACGGTCGTCAGCGGCGACGAACTCGTCGTCGAGGTCGCACGCGGGCTCGAGGCAGACCGGATCGGGCTCTGCTCGACGGTTCCGGGCGTGCTCGACGCCGACGACGAGGTCGTCGAACGGATCGGAAGCTACGAGGAGGTCGCCGCGGTCCTCGGTGAGAGCGAGTCGACCGACGTCACCGGCGGGATGGCCGCCAAGGTGCGGGCGCTGCTCGCTCTCGAGAGCCGGGCGTCGATCTTCGGTCTCGACGAACTGGCGGCGTTTCTGGCGGGCGAGGCGGTCGGCACGACCCTCGAGTGAGCGGGCCTACTCTTCGCTCCTCCTACCGCCGGGTGGGGTGCCGGCCGACCCGCGCTCGAGTACCTCGGAGGTTTCGGCGTGTTCTCGGGCCAGGTCGACGTAGCGCTCGCCGGCGGCCGTCCAGGCCGAGTTCTCGACCTCTCTGACGACTTCGGCGGGGGCGCCGACGGCGAGGGCGGAGTCGGGGATGGCGGTGTCTTCGGTGACGACGCTGTTCGCGCCGATCAGGCTCTCGGCGCCGATCTCGGCGCGGTCGAGCACGATCGCACCCATCCCGATCATACTTCGCTCGCCGACGGTCGCGGCGTGGACGATCGCGTTGTGACCCACGGTTGCGTACGGTCCGATCTCACAGCCCTCGTGGAGGGTCGCGTTGTCCTGGACGTTCGCGCCCTCGCGCAGAACGATTTCGCCGTGGTCGCCCCGGAGGACGGCGCCCGGCCAGACGCTCGCCTCGGTCTCGAGCGTCACCTCGCCGATGACGACCGCGCGCTCGTCGACGTACGCGGAGTCGGCGATTTCGGGAACGTGGCCGTCGAAGGATCGAATCATGCCCCGAGTCGGGCGCCGAGGCGGTTAGTCGTTGGTGGTTCGCGGTGAGCTCGCGTCCGCGGCGGACCGGGGCGGCGAACCGCTGCGGTCGAACAGCGTCGGTTGGACGGCGTTCAGAAGGTGGCGACGACCTCGTGAATACAGCCGTTCGAGCGGTAGTAGTCGCTGTGGCCGGGGACGTAGGCGACGTTGTGATCCGTGTAGTTCCACGGCGGCGTGCCATCGCAGCCCGCGTTGCCGATGGCGTTACCCCACTCGGCGGCGCCGTAGGCCCAGTTGAGCACCTCGTCGTCCTCCATCCAGAAGTTGTCGACCCGGCCCGCCGCTGCGGCGATGTCCGAACCGTAGGTGCCCTCCATCGAGACCGAATCGTCGTCCGCCGCGCCGCCGAGGATCGAGACGGAGTCGACGTCCTCGAGGCGATCCCAGTGAGCCAGGTTTCGCAGCGCCATCAGGACGACGCGGGCGCCCAGCGAGTGGGCGACGAACCGCAGCGAGACGTCGGGGTTCTCGAGTCCGTACGCGTAGGCGAAGTGGGCGAGTTTGGCGCCGTTTCGCTCGGCGATCTCCGTCGCGTTGTACCAGCCGAAGTCCGAATCCCAGGTGTAGCCGACGACCGGCTGATCGTAGCCCTCGGCGACGAAGGTGGGGGCGGCGTCGCCGAACGTACACAGCGCCCCCTCGTCGTTGTTGTTCCAGCCGTGGACGAACACCAGGAGTTCGTCCTCGGCGGCGGTGTGGACGCCCGGTATCCCGCCGCCGGCGTACTCGAAGTTCGTCTCGTCGTTGCCGTCGGTGAGCGTGACGCTCCCGTACCAGGTGGTGTCGAAGTGCCCGCGCGTGGAGACGCGGGGAAAGTCGTGGTCGGGATTCTCACAATCGTCGCCCTTGCCCGCTCGAGCGCCGCTCGTGGTGAGGGCGATCCCACCGACGCCGACGCTCGCGGCCCCCACACTCCGCAGGAGGGTCCGACGACTGACGCTGTACCCGCTCTCGGTTCGTGAACGATGTGGCATGTGACCAATTGTAATGCCCATTGCTATTGCTCTAGGGGAACGTGTAACTCACGGAATAGTACCGGTCGAGGGCTGGTGACACCGGCGTTCAGTTGAAGAGCACGCGCTCGAGGATCGGCCGGAGGAACGAGCCTCGCCGCGTCTTCTTCGAGTGGACGAGCAGGACGGGCTGGTCGATCGCCGCCGCGATCCGATCCGAGCGCTGCTCGACCAGCAGGTCCGGGAGCCGTCGGTGGGTGACGGTGCTGACCATGATCAGGTCGGCGGACTCGAGCTGGCGCGTGAGATCGCCGATCTCGTCGTCGGTGCGGATGATCGTCGACTCGACGGGTGCGGTACAGAGCGCGTCGAGTTCGGCGTGGTAGTCCTCGACGGTTTCGAACAGTTCGTCGGGAGCGTCCTCGGAGACGGCGAAGACGAACCGGAGGCGGGCGTCGAAGTCGGTTGCGATGGTGTTCGCGAGTTCGACCTTCAGCGGGTCGTTGAACGGGCTGCGGTCGGTGACGATTGCGATCTCGTCGATCTCGGTGGGGCGTTCGTGCTGGACGAAGACCACGTCACAGGGGGCGTGCTCCATGATCCAGTCGGTGTCGCGGCCGAACAGCGTCCCGAGACGGCTGGTCGCCTCCCGGCGAGCCAGGATCAGGTCCGCGTCGATCCGCTCGGCGAAGTTGACGACCGCGTGGCGCGTGTCGTGGCTGACGATCTCACCGACTTCGACGGGTACCTCGAGATCCCTGACCAGGTCGTCCGTTCGCCGCTCGAACGCGGCGTCGGCCTCCGTGAGCGACTCCGCGGCGGTGTCGAGGGGGACCTGGTCGGGAACCTCGTCGAAGCGCACGATCCGGATCCGGCCGCCGCGGCGACGGACCAGCGGCGCCGCGAGTCGCAAGATCGCGTCCTCCTGCTGGCGGCTGACGTCCTGTCGCAGCGGGATCAACACCTCGTACTGGTCGACGCCCTCGATCTCCTCTTCGGTCTCGCGGACGAACTGCTTGCCCGTCTCGCGACGCGCGAGGCCGACGGCGACGCCCTCGCGCTCGACGCGCTGTTTGGCGTACCACTGGTACCAGACGAACCCGAAGATCGTGATGCCGACGGCGCCGACGATCGGTAGCCAGTCCATCTGCGTGATGATGAACACGCCCGAGACGATTCCGAACAGCTGGACCCAGGGGTATCCCGGCGTGAAGAACTCGGGGTCGTACCACTCGAGGTCGCGCTCGCGGAAGGCTATCAGCGCGGCGCAGACCAGGATGTAGACGAGGATCTGGAACGCCCCCGCCGTTTTGGCGATGTCCTCGACCGGGAGCGCGACGATGACGGCGATCATGATCCCGCCGGTGGCGAGGATGGCGACGACCGGAGTCGCGAACCGGGGGTGGATGTACTCGAACTGGTCTAAGAAGAGGTCGTCGCGGCTGAGCGCCAGCGGGTACCGCGACGCGGTGAGGATGCCGGCGTTCGCCGTGCTCACGAGCGCGAGGATCGCCGCGATCACGATCGCGACGAGAAACAGGTAGCCGAAGAGTTCGTCGGCGGCCTCGGCCATCGGGGCGCCCGAGGCGGCCAGCGCCGGGCCGTCGATGACGCCGACGAGGACGAACACGAGCAGCGCGTACAGGAACGTCGTCGCGACGAGCGATCCAAGGAGACCGAGTGGCAGGTTCCGGCCCGGATTCTCGATCTCCTCGGCGACCGCCGCGACCTTCGTGACGCCGGCGTAGGAGACGAGCACCAGCGCGGTCGCGCTGAGGACGCCGCCGGTCCCCTCGGTGAAGAACGGGTCGTAGTTACCGCCTTCGACTCTGATGATCGAACCGGCGACGAACACCGAGAGGATGATCAGCATCACGATGACCATGATCAGCTGGAGCCCGCCGGTCTGTTTGACGCCGAAGAGGTTGACGAGGATGAGAACGGTGGCGATGACGACCGCCGTCGCCGTGAGACTCGGCAGGTTGACGACGAACTCGAGGTAGAACATCCCGCCGACGAGCGCGAGCGCGCCCTTGAACATGAGCATGAGCCACGTTCCGAGCCCCGCGATGGTGCCGACGGCGGGGCCCATGCCGCGCTCGATGAAGACGTAGTCGCCGCCGGCCTCGGGCATCGCGGTTCCGAGTTCGGCGATGCTGAGTGCGGCCGGCACGACGAGGACCGCCGCGATGACGAACGCGAGGATCACGGCCGGGCCGGCTTCGGCCATCGCGAGCCCCGGTAGAATGAAGATCCCACTTCCGATCATCGCACCCATACTGATCGCGATGACGGCGAACAGCCCCAGGTCTCGCTCGAGATCTTTACCCATTACCGTCCCTTTCCTGACGCCGGGTTAGAAACGTTCGGATTTCCTCCTCGAGTGTCGGCAAATATGGCTGGTAGGGCACATCCTCGTAGAAATACAGGAAAAGTCAAAACGCGCGTGATATTCTCATCCGGTCGGTAACGACGGGGCGCGGCCGATCGCCTCCGAGATTGTGTCCCGTGTGTGAGATCCTCTCGGTCGATCGTCAACCCACTGCGTTTTTAACGCCCGGGTGTGTAGGGTGCCCTAGCGAAACCCGCGGGCAAGTGTGCTCGGGATCGACGCGGCGTCGATCTTCGGGGTAGGACGCCCTCGAGCGCATAGCGGGATGGCCAACACGCAGACACGTCGGGGCCGACGAACCGGGAGTCCGCGGACCGTTTCGACGAGTGCCACGACCGGCACTCAGTGCTACAATCATGGAAATCGAAATTGCAACGATTGGCGGTTACGAGGAAGTCGGGCGGCAGATGACTGCCGTGCGCGCCGGAAACGACGTCGTCATCTTCGACATGGGACTGAACCTCTCGCAGGTTCTCATCCACGATAACGTCGAGACAGAGCGGATGCACAGTCTGGACCTGATCGACATGGGCGCGATTCCGGACGACCGGATCATGTCCGACCTCGAGGGCGACGTGCAGGCGATCGTGCCGACGCACGGTCACCTGGATCACATCGGCGCCATCTCGAAGCTGGCCCACCGGTACAACGCACCGATCGTCGCGACGCCGTTCACGATCGAACTCGTCAAACAGCAGATCGAGGGCGAGCAGAAGTTCGGCGTCGAGAACGACCTGATCAAGATGGACCCCGGCGAGTCCATGACGATCGGCAACGAGGGCGTCGAACTCGAGTTCGTCAACGTCACCCACTCGATCATCGACGCGATCAATCCGGTGCTTCACACGCCCGAGGGCGCCATCGTCTACGGGCTGGACAAGCGCATGGACCACACGCCGGTCCTCGGCGACCCGATCGACATGAAGCGGTTCCGCGAGATCGGCCGCGAAGGTCAGGGCGTTCTCTGTTACATCGAGGACTGCACCAACGCGAACAAGAAGGGGCGTACCCCCTCCGAGAACGTCGCGCGCGAACACCTCCGGGACGTCCTCTACAGCATGCAGGACTACGACGGCGGCATCGTCGCCACGACGTTCTCGAGCCACATCGCCCGCGTGAAGTCGCTGGTCGAGTTCGCCGACGACATCGGGCGCCAGCCCGTCCTGCTCGGTCGCTCGATGGAGAAGTACTCGGGGACCGCAGAGCGACTCGACTTCGTCGACTTCCCCTCGGATCTGGGGATGTTCGGCCACCGCAAGTCCGTCGACCGCACGTTCAAGCGCATCATGAACGAGGGCAAGGAGGACTTCCTGCCGGTCGTCACCGGCCACCAGGGCGAGCCGCGCGCGATGCTCACCCGGATGGCCCGCGGCGAGACGCCGTACGAACTGGACGACGGCGACAAGGTCGTCTTCTCGGCCCGTGTCATCCCCGAGCCCACGAACGAGGGCCAGCGCTACCAGGCCGAGAAGCTCCTCGGCATGCAGGGCGCCCGCGTCTACGACGACATCCACGTCTCGGGGCACCTGAACCAGGAGGGACACTACAAGATGCTCGACGCGCTCCAGCCCCAGCACATCATTCCCGCCCACCAGAACCTGAAGGGACTGTCGGGCTACGTTGGCCTCTGTGAGAGCGAGGGATACCATATGGGTCGTGACGTCCACGTCTCGCGCAACGGCAACCTGATCCAGCTTGTCGACTAACATGACGACCCCCGAGGCACGAGAGGAGGCGGTGCTCGAGGCCGTCCGCGAGCGCCGCGAGTTCGTCAACGAGGCGATTCCGGAGGAGCTGCCGATCAAGCGCCCCGAACGCCTCTACGAAGCCTCGCGATACCTGCTCGACGCGGGCGGCAAGCGTCTGCGCCCGACGGTGTTGCTCACGACGGCGGAGGCGCTCGCGGACGTCAAACCCCTCTCGCGAGAGTACCGGAAGTTCCCGACGCTGGACGGGGGCGAGATCGACGCGATGGCCGCCGCCGTCAGCGTCGAGGTCATCCAGTCGTTCACGCTGATCCACGACGACATCATGGACGACGACGACCTCCGGCGCGGCGTCCCGGCCGTCCACAAGGAGTACGACCTCGAGACGGCCATCCTCGCGGGTGATACGCTCTACTCGAAGGCCTTCGAGATCATGCTCGAGACCGGCGCGGAGCCGGACCGGACCGTCGACGCGCTCGAAGTGCTGGCGACAACGTGTACGAAGATCTGCGAAGGGCAGGCGCTCGACGTCGACTTCGAAGAACGAGACGAGGTCACGCCCGAGGAGTACCTCGAGATGGTCGAACAGAAGACCGCGGTACTGTACGCCGCCTCCGCCTGCCTGCCGGCGGTCCTGCTGGGCGCCGACGAGGAGACGGTCGACGCCCTCTACGGCTACGGGCTGGACGTCGGCCGGGCGTTCCAGATCCAGGACGACGTCCTCGATCTCACCGTTCCGAGCGACAAACTCGGCAAACAGCGCGGCAGCGACCTGGTCGAGAACAAACAGACGCTCATCACCGTCCACGCCCGCGAGCAGGGCGTCGACATCGAGGGGTTAATCGACACCGAAGACGTCGACGCCGTCACCGAAAGCGAGATCGACGAGGCGGTCGCCGCACTCGAGGACGCCGGCTCGATCGAGTACGCCAACGAGACCGCTCGAGAGCTGGTCGAGCGCGGGAAGGACCGACTCGAGGTGCTGCCGGAGAACGAGGCCCACGACCTGTTGCTCGATCTGGCGGACTACTTGATCGAGCGCGGCTACTGAGCCGACGACGGGTATTTTTGCGGAACCGAGCCGGCGCGACACCGCGGCAGTTTTGAACGGGCGCGAAAAAGCTCTCGGCAATGAACGACGAGTTACGCGAGCGCGTCGAGCGTGAGGCGGAGAAACACGCGCTGTTGAACGCCGTCAAACACGAGAGCGATGCCGACGTCGGCGCCGTGATGGGGCCGCTGATGGGCGAGAACCCGGCGTTTCGCGAACACGCCGACGCGGTGCCGGGAATCGTCGGCGGCGTCGTCGGCGAGGTCAACGACCTCGATCACCTCGAGCGCCGCGAGCGGCTGGCGGCGCTCGCACCCGAGGCGCTGGCGGAACTCGAGGCCGAGGACGAGGGCGACGACCACGACCTGCCGGACCTGCCCAACGCCGAGGAGTACGACGAGATCCGGATGCGCTGTGCGCCGAACCCCAACGGGCCGTGGCACATCGGCCACGCCCGGATGCCCGCCGTGATCGGCACGTACAAGGAGCGCTACGACGGCTGGTTCTGCGTCCGGTTCGACGACACCGACCCCGAAACGAAGCGACCGGATCTCGAGGCGTACGACGCGATCCTCGGCGCCGTCGAGTACCTCGGCTTCGAGGCCGACGCGACGTTCAAAGCGAGCGATCGCCTCGAGATCTACTACGACCACGCCCGAAAACTGATCGACGTGGGCGGGGCCTACACCTGCTCGTGTTCCGGCGAGCAGTTTAGCGAGCTGAAAAACAGCGGCGAGCCCTGCCCGCACCGCGAGAAGGACCCGGAGACGGTGCTCGACGAGTTCGAGAACATGGTCGCGGGCGTCTACGACAGCGGCGAGATGGTGCTGCGGGTGAAGACGGACATCGAGCACAAGAACCCCGCGCTCCGGGACTGGGTCGCGTTCCGGATGATCGACACGCCCCACCCGCGCGAGGAGGCCGCCGACTTCCGGTGCTGGCCGATGCTCGACTTCCAGTCGGCGATCGACGACCACCTCGTGGGGATCACCCACATCATCCGCGGCATCGACCTCCAGGACTCGGCGAAGCGCCAGCGGTTCCTCTACGAGTACTTCGGCTGGGAGTATCCGGAGGTCGTCCACTGGGGCCACGTCCAGATCGACGCCTACGACGTGAAGATGAGCACCTCCCGGATCAAGGAGCTGATCGACGCGGGCGAACTCGACGGCTGGGACGACCCGCGGGCGCCGACGCTCGCAAGTCTCGAGCGGCGGGGGATCCGCGGCGAGGCGATCACCGAGTCGATGGTCGGTCTCGGCACCTCGACCAGCGACGTCGACCTGGCGATGAGTTCGATCTACGCGAACAACCGCGACCTCGTCGACGAGGAGACCGACCGGCGCTTTTTCGTCCGCGAGGGCGTCGAGGTGGCGCTGGCGGGGAGCCCGCCCGAGGAGGCGACCCCGCCGCTGCACCCCAACCACGAGGAACGCGGCGTGCGGGAGATTCCGGTCGGCGATGCGGTCCGGCTCGAGGAGGGCGACCTCCCGCAGCGGGAGTCACGCATCTGGTTGAAGGGGCTGGGCTGTTTCCTCTACACCCGCGACGCGCTCCAGTACACCGGCGACGACATCGACGTCGTCCGCGAGGGTGACGTCGACGTCGTCCACTGGGTTCCGGCTGCGGAGAGCGTCCCCGTCCGGATGCGTACGATGGACGGGGACGTCTCCGGGCGCGCCGAACCGGGCGTGGCCGACCTTGCACCCGACGACCTCGTGCAGTTCGAGCGCGTCGGATTCGTCAGAGTAGACCGCCACGAGGGCGACGAGACGGTCGTCTACTACGCCCACCCCTGAGTCGGGCGACTCCGCGGTTTTGGGACGTGTTCAGTCCGGATCGCGCTCGAGCAACGACTCGGCGCTGTCCGGCAGCGGATCGGCGACGACGCCGTCCCGTCGGCCGAGAACGCGGGCGTGGGCCGCACAGACGAACCGATTGTCGTCCCACGGGATGTGGAGTTCGACGGCGGCGGGTCGGTCGCAGTCCTCCTCCGAACAGGTCATACGAGAGCCGACGGCGGCGCGGAATACAATCTTTTGGGCTCCTCGAGCGATCTACAGCAGGAAAACCGTGACGAGGAACCCGACGAGGATCGTCGCCGTGAACAGGAACTGCGCGGCCGTCGACGCGAGGACGCCGACGGTCGCGTACACCGCAGACCGGGTGCTCTGGTTGACGTCGCCGTTTCGGACGAACTCGAGGACGAAGACGGTTCCGAACAGGCCGACGAGCAACCCGAGTGGACCGGTGACGAGCATGAGCGCGATGCCGACGGCGGCGGCGACCGCGGTCGTCTGCCAGGAGGCCCCGCCGAACCGGGCCGAGGCCGCGCCGCCGAAGAACTCGGTGACGACCGTGAGCACTCCGAGGAGGGTGAAGACGGCGAGCGCGAGGAGCCCCGGCTCGGCGAAGCCGGAGTGCCACCAGTAGAGGTACACCCCCGAGAGCGAGAGGAGGCCGCCGGGGACGAGCGGCACCAGGGTCCCGGCGACGCCGCCGACGAGCAGCGCCACGGCGAGCAGCGAAATCGCATCGACCATACCCGCCCTGAAGGTATGTCGGAGCAAAGGCGTACCGCCTCCGCGGGCGACGGGCGCCGCTCCGTCAGTTCGAGCCCGATCCCTACCGTTACGTCCCTGGCGCCGAACGAACCGAGCATGAAAGACGACTCCGATCGATGCGGGGCGATCGTCGTCGGCGCCTCCTCCGGGATCGGCGAGGCGGTGGCCCGGGCGCTCGCCGATGAGGGGTACGCGGTCGGGCTCACCGCCCGCCGAGTCGAGCGGCTGCGGGAGATCGCGGTCGACCTGCCGACGGACGCGTACGTCGCGGCGATGGACGTTGCGGTCACCCAGCGGGCGCGCGAGACGTTCGACGATCTCTGCGAAACGATGGACTCGGTCGACCTCGTCGTCATCAGCGCCGGGGTCGGTCCCGCGAACCGCGACCTCGAGTGGGGCCCCGAGCGGGAGACGATCGCCGTCAACGTCTGCGGCTTCGCGGCGATCTCGACGGCGGCACTCGCACACTTCGAACGCCGCGGGTCGGGCCACCTCGTGGGGATCTCCTCGGTGGCCTCGGTGTTCGGAAACGGCGTCGCCCCCGCGTACAACGCCTCGAAGGCGTTCGTCTCGACGTACCTCGAGGGGCTGCGCTACCGTCAGGCCGGCCGCGAGAGCGAGATCGCGATCACCACCGTCGAACCCGGGTACGTGGACACCGACCTCGCGGCGGGTGAGTTCTGGATGTGCTCGCCGGAGACGGCCGCAGAACAGATCGTTCGGGCGATCGACGCTCGCCGAGAGCACGTCTACGTCACGCGGCGCTGGCGGCTCGTCGCGTGGCTGCTCGCGCTGTTACCTGAGCGAGTCCTCCGGCGACCGTTCACGTAGCTGCAGAGTCGGTAGCCGGTTCTGGGGACTCAGCCGTCGAAAAACCGCTCGCGCTCCGCACGGGCGACGTCACCGCCGTAGTGGTCGACCAGCGGGACGAGCGCGTCGCCGAACGACCGCATGCACTGGCTCGCGGAGTGGTACTCGAGGTCGTCCGCAACCGCCGGCCACGGCCGCCCCTGGAGACAGCGGGCGACGAGCAGTCGTTGCTCGCGGTCTGCGAGCGTGACTCCCCCGGGCCTCTCGACGAGAAACCGGACGACCAGCCGGCGAAACGGCCCCGGGTCGACGTCGAACAGTCCGGGGCCGTAGGCCGCTCCGGCGACGACGCGCCACTCCCGGTCCGACAGCGACAGCGGCGGGAGCGCGTCGACGCTCCGGAGCGCCGCGCGGACGACGTCGGGCTCGAGGTCGGCGAGCGCGTCCGAACTGACGGCGGCGAACCGCCCAGCGAACCACCTCGCGTGGCGGTCGCGGAGGGCGCGGCCCTCGTCGCTCGTCGGCCGACACATGAGCGCGGAGTACTCGCCGCTGGCGTCGTTTCGCGTCGTCGAGACGTGGATCGTCGCGTAGCCGTTCTCGCGCCAGAACTCGAGGAGGCCGGGCGTCGCGCCGAAGCCAGTTCCCAGCCAGTCGAGTTGGGGGGCGAACTCCTCCGCGATTTCCTCGAGCAGCCGCGAACCCAGTCCGCGCGACCGTACCGCGTGGTGGGTCGCGATCCGGACGATTCGCAATCCGGCGAGTTCGCCCGCCGACTCGTCGCGCAGCTGGCTCGTGAGCACGTCCGGGAGCATGTTCCCCCGGATGCGCCCGCCCTCGTACATCATCGCGCGGTCCTCGGCCGAGAGGTTCCCCTCACGGGCCAGCAGGGCGACGCTCGCGACGCGGCCGTCGTGACAGAGCGCCCGAGCCTCGAGGTTCGGCGCGTCCAGCAGCCGTGCGAGGTCGGCGGGCTCTGTGCGGTAGTGAGCCAGCACGAGCAGACCGAACGCCTCCCGGAGCAGGGTCTCGTCTGCGAGCAGGTCGGCCGGTTCGAGTCGCCGGTAGGTGACTGATTCGGGCGTGGCGTCGGCGACCAGCGAGTCGACGGGCGGGCGCGCGTCGAGCAGGAGCGCGCGGAAGGCCCACACTTCGAGCGGATCACCGCCGGCGTACCGGATCGGGTCGGCGAGCGTGACGTCCGTGACGTCGTGGTCGCTCTCTACGAGCCGGTCCCGAAACCGCACGGAGAAGCCGCGGCCGGCGCCCTCGTAGCCGTGGACCGTCGTGGCGAAGGCGATTCGCGGCGCCGAGAGGAACGACTCGAGGACGCGAACCGGGAGCGCGGCGGCCTCGTCGACGACGACGAGCTCGTCCGAGTCGCCGTCGCGCTCCGCCAGCCGCTCGGCGACCGCGGCGGGCTCGAGAAAGCGGATCGACCCGCCGCTCGTCGTCTCGAGGGTCGGCGCGTGAGTCCGGTCTCCGGCCGCGACGTCGGTCTCGAGCGTCTCGAGGAGTTCGCGGGCGCGGGCGAACAGTTCGGCGGCGTTTCGCGCGCTCGGGGCGGTGACGAGCACGTCCCTCCCGGCGGCGGCGAGCGCGCCCGCTGCCAGCCCCGCCGCGCTCGACTTGCCGCGCCCGCGGTCGGACTCGAGAACGACGGCCCGCGAGTGAGCGTCGGGGGCAGCCAGCGCCTCGAGGGCGGCGACCGCCTCGGCCTGGTCGGCGGTGTAACACGCCTCGTAGGCGCCCCGCGGAAATCGGGCACCGCGCGCGCGATCGGACGACCGGTCGGCTTCGCGCCGGCACGCCGGCGCCGGCTGCGTCAACCCGTCGTCCTCGACGGTTCCGGTCTCGAGGTCGACGACGGCGACCCCGCGGTGGGCGCGGAGCGTCTCGACCAGCCGCTCCCGGAACCGGCCGGTGACGTCCTCGAGGGAGAACGGCGGCACCGCCAGCGACTCGTCGAACCCGTCGCGGCGGTCGGGCCAGGACTCGAGCGGCGGGACGAGGAGGACCAGCAGGCCGCCGCCGTCGACGCTCCCGACGACTTTCCCCAGCGCATTCGGGCGCAGTTCCCGGTGGGCGTCGACGACGACGACCTCGCGGGTCGTCCCGAGCAGGCGGCTCGCGCTGGACTGCGGGAGGTGTTCGCAGCGAAGCCGGTCGTCGGGACCGACGAGCGTCGTCGCGGAGATGGGCACCTCGAGGGCCTCGAGAGCCGACTCGAGGCGCCGGTAGGCGCGCTCCCGGTCGCCGGCGAGAACGAGCCCCCGTCGTTCGTCGGTCGTGACTGCCTCCCGGCGAAGCGTGACCGCGAGTTCGGCGACGTTCATACCGCGTTCTACGGGACGGTCGCCGTAATACTGCCCGTTTCGGGGCGGGACCGGGCCGTCGGCCGAGCGTTCCGGCCGCGGGGTCCGAACCGAGTCGTCATGCAGGTTACACCGCAAGCAGGCGTGCGTGTGCCGGGCTCCCACGCTGGGGCACATTTGAACACGCTTTTAAGGAGGGCACCGCTACTGGGTCGTACACCCTGCGCGGGGTTGATGATGCTCCTAGCCTCACAGGATCTCCGCCGGAAACGCCCGGCCCGGACGCCGTCCGGACGGCAGGGGAGCGCGAGCCCACGCGTAGGAGAGGTGAACAACCAATGGCAGTTTACGTAACTACAGAAACCCCAGCCGACCTCGCCGAGGACGCCCTCGAGGCCCTCGAGGTCGCACGAGACACCGGAACCGTAAAGAAAGGAACCAACGAGACGACCAAAGCGATCGAGCGCGGCAACGCCGATCTGGTCTACGTCGCCGAGGACGTCACGCCCGAGGAGATCGTGATGCACCTCCCCGAGCTGGCAGAGGAGAAGGGTATCTCCGTCGTCTTCGTCGAGACCCAGGACGACGTCGGCCACGCCGCCGGCCTCGAGGTCGGCTCCGCGGCGGCCGCGATCGTCGACGCCGGCGAGGCCTCCGACGACGTCGAGGACATCGCGAGCAAGGTCGAGGACCTGAGCTGAGGTGACCCAGGATGAGCGCTGAAGAGGGAGAAAGCGGCTCGACCCCCGCCGAAGTCATCGAGGTCGTCGGCAAGACCGGCATGCACGGCGAAGCCATGCAGGTCAAGTGCCGGATCAAGGAAGGCGAGAACCAGGGACGCATCATCACCCGGAACTGCCTCGGGCCGGTCCGCGAGGGGGACATCCTCCAGCTGCGCGAGACCGCCCGCGAGGCCGACTCCATCGGAGGACAGTAAGATGGTCGAGAAGCGAACCTGCGACTACACGGGCGAGGAGATCGAGCCCGGAACGGGCATCATGTACGTCCGCAACGACGGCACCGTGCTCCACTTCGTCGACTCGAAGGCGGAGAAGAACTATGAACTCGGGCGCGAACCGCGCGACCTCGAGTGGACCGCCGAGGGCCGCCGGGGCAAGACGCCCGCGCAGTCGGAGACGCCCGCAGCGGAGTCCCAGGACGTCGACGAGCAGGTCGAGGCTGACGAGGACGAGGCTCTCGTCGAGGAGACCGAACTCGACGAGGACGAAGAATCCGAAACCTCGGATCAGGTCGAAGCCGAAACCGAGCCACAGGACGAGGTCCGCGAGGACGAGGGGGCGGCTGACGACGAGAGCGAGGACGACGAAGAATGAGCGACCACGAGCGAACCTTCGTGATGGTCAAGCCCGACGCGTTCGCGCGCGGGCTCGTCGGCGAAGTCGTCTCGCGACTCGAGGACCGCGGCCTCAAACTCGTCGCCATCAAAGTGATCAACATGCCCGAGGAGCGGGCCAGAGAGCACTACGCCGAACACGAGGACAAGCCCTTCTTCGACGGCCTGATCGACTTTATCACCTCGGGACCGGTCGTCCCGATGGTCTGGGAGGGCCAAGATGCGACGCGGCAGGTCCGCCAGATGATCGGCGCGACCGATCCGCTCGAGGCCGCCCCCGGAACGATCCGCGGCGATTACGCGCTCGACCTCGGTCGGAACGTCGTCCACGCGGCCGACCACGAGGACGAGGGCGCGAACGAGCGCGAGATCGCGATTCACTTCGACGAGGACGAACTGATCGACTACGACCAGCACGACGCGGGCTGGCTGTACGAGTAACGTCGACACGCCGTCTCCGATAGACGGCTTCTTCTGCGGTCTGCACCCCTCCGCGACCGGCGACCGCTGTGTGGCAGCGGACGACGAGAGATTATGATAGTCAGCCGCAACATCTAATGCGACGGCTGCTGTATAGTCCCGTGGTGGTTTCGAATGGTAACGAATGGTAGGTGGTCAGTGGATGCGTGAAACCGACCGACAGTCGGCGTCCGCCACGACGACGGCCGCGCCGTCGCTGGACGTGGTGTTCGACACGCTCGCCGATCGGCGACGCCGCTACGCGCTCTACTATCTGCACGACGTTTCCGACGGTGTTGCAACGATCGACGATGTGAGCTCGTACATCGTCGCCAGAGAGAACTCGGAACACGACCCCGCCGATCATCGCCGTCACGTGATGACGGCGCTTCGTCACGTCCACGTGCCGAAGCTCGAGGATCTGGGGGTCGTCGAGTACGACTCGCGGAGCGAAACGGTGCGGTACTGGAGCCAGCCGACCCTCGAGGAGTGGCTCGAGCACGCTCGACACAAGGAGCTCTCGTAGTCCTCGCGAGCGGCGCGACGCTGGTCGGCGGGGTCGTTTCCCAAACCGGCCGCTGAAAGGTTTAACATCGGCCTCGTCGTGAGGTCTCCAGTGAGGAGGGAACGTCGTCGCGACACCATCGCGTGTGTGCCGCGGTATCATTCCCCTCCTCAAAATTTAACAGGAGAGCGGTCGATACGGGACATAGGTGTTCACTTATGACTGATCACGAACTTCCAGAGCTTCCATACGACTACGACGCACTCGAGCCAGCGATCTCAGAGCAGGTAGTGACCTGGCATCACGACACGCACCACCAGGGCTACGTCAACGGCCTCAACTCCGCCGAGGAGACCCTCGCGGAGAACCGCGAGTCCGGCGACTACGGTTCTTCGGCCGGCGCCATGAAGAACGTCACCCACAACGGCTGTGGACACTACCTCCACACGCTGTTCTGGGAGAACATGTCGCCAAACGGCGGCGGCGAACCCGAGGGCGACCTCGCCGACCGGATCGAGGAGGACTTCGGCTCCTACGACGCCTGGAAGGGCGAGTTCGAGGCCGCTGCCTCCGCCGCCGGTGGCTGGGCGCTGCTGGTCTACGACCCCGTCGCGAAGCAGCTTCGCAACCTCGCGGTCGACAAGCACGACCTTCACGCGCTGTGGGGTGCCCACCCCATCCTCGCGTGTGACGTCTGGGAACACTCGTACTACTACGACTACGGCCCGGACCGCGGCAGCTTCATCGACGGCTTCTTCGACGTCGTCAACTGGGACAAGGTCGACGAAGAGTACCAGAAGTGTCTGGACCACTTCGAGTAAGCGACGACCCGGTACATCCACATCGTTTTTTGCGCCGCCGCGAAGGGAGAGACGTCGCCGGATCGACGCCCGAACCCAACACCGTTTAGGCCGTGACGGGGGTATCGAACGCTATGCCAGTCCCGAAAGACGAGTTCGACCGCCTGCCGCCGTGTGACTTCTACACGCCCGCGGAGCTGCTCGAGGCGGATCAGATGTACACGATCTACGAGATCGCCCGACTGCTCCAGGGGCTCGAGCCCGACGCGGACATCGACCGGGAGACCGAGGACATCCTGCTCGACTGGGCGATCCCCTGGGTGATGACCAGCGCCGACGACCTCGTCGTCGCCGAACCGAGAAGCGACGACGAGCCGGGGTACTACGGCCTGAAAACCGACGAGTGAGCCGCCCTCGAGAGCGAGAACCGATCCGGTGGCGAGGCGGCTACGCCTGTCTCGCCATCTGGCCGGCGAGTTCGACGTGATCGGCCGGCGAGCGAGTCACGCTCGGTCCGTGCCCCGTGTGCAGCGCCGCGAGGTCGTCGCCGATCCGCTCGCGCAGGCTGTCGATACTCTCGATCAAGGTCGCCCGATCCCCCTCCGGCAGGTCGGTCCGGCCGAAGCTCCCGTTCTGGAACACGAGGTCGCCGGCGAAGCAGATTCCGGGCTCCTCGGCGAGGAAACAGAGGTGATCGTCCTTGTGCCCCGGCGTGTGGAGGGCGACGTACTCGTGGTCGCCGAGGACGACCGTGTCCCCGTCTTCGATCGCGTGGTCGACGCCCTCGACGGCGGTGTCGTACCCCCAGGCGTCGACGTCGAAGGCAGCCTTCACCGCCTCGAGATTCCCCACGTGATCGGGGTGGGTGTGGGTCAAGACGACCGCGTCGAGGTCGTCGGTGTGTTCGCGGATGCGTTCGACGACGTCGAAGTTCGCGCCCGTATCGACGAGAACCGTTCGTTCGCCGGCGACGAGAAAGGCGTTACTGGTGAACGCCTGTACGCCCGCTGCGAGGTTTACGATCATGCGTGGCGGTACGAACGCGGACGGTTTGTGCGTGTCGACACCGCGCCGAAGGCGACCGGCAGAGTTTATATTCCGCCCCCGGCGACGTTCACTATGGTTGTACTTGTCGGTGGGACGGTCGTCGACGCGGACGGGAGCCGCGTCGCAGACGTTGCGGTCGAAGACGGGCGGATCGTGGCCGTGGGGGACGACGTCGACGCGCCGGGGGCGGAACTCGACGTTTCGGGCCGGTTCGTGACGCCCGGGCTGGTCGACGCCCACGTCCACCTCGGCCTCGACGGCCGGCCGGACATCGCGACGTTACAACTCGAGAATACGTACGACGGCGCCTACCGCGCGGCGGCGAACCTGGAGGCGGCGCTCGAGGCGGGCGTGACGACGGTTCGAGATCTGGGCGCTCGCGGAACGATGGCGATCGACGCGGCGCGGGCCGTCGACGCGGGGGTCGTCGCCGGTCCTCGCGTCGTCGCGTCCGGCGAGGTGATCACGATGACCGGCGGCCACAGCCACTGGCTCGGTCGGGAGGCCGACGGGGCCGACAACGTGCGCGCGGCGGCACGCGAACAGCTCAAGCGCGGCGCCGAGGTCGTCAAGTGCATGGCGACCGGCGGGGTCCTCACCGAGGGAACCCGGACCGGCGTCCCCGAACTCACCAGGGAGGAACTCGCGGCCGCGGCGGCGGTCGCCCACGCGGCGGGACGAACCGCCGCCGCCCACGCTCACGGGCGGGAGGGGATCGAAAACGCCGTCGAGGCAGGGTTCGACAGCGTCGAACACGGGACGTTCATGGACCGCGACGTGGCCACCCGCATGGCGGAGCGAGGGACGTACTGGGTCCCCACGGCGAACGCCGTTCACGGAATCTGCGACGCCGGGGCCGAGGGCGGTATCCCCGCCGAAACCGTCGCGAAAGCCGACGCGGCGCTCGAAGCGTTCGACGACGCCTTCGACCACGCACTCGCCGCCGACGTTCCGATCGCGATGGGGACCGACGCCGGCACGCCGTTCAACGAGTTCTCCGAGATCCCCCGGGAACTCGTCCGTCTCGTCGATCACGGTCTCACGCCGGCGGCCGCACTCGAGGCGGCGACCGTCGGGTCGGCGTCGCTGCTCGGCTTCGACGACCTCGGTCTCGTCCGGGAGGGGTACCGGGCGGATCTACTGGTTCTCGAGAACGATCCGCTCGAGGATCCGAGCGCGTGGCAGCACGTCGACCGCGTTCTCTCGGACGGCCGTCTCGTCTGAATCCGGTCGCGTCGTCGGTTCCATTCACAAACTCTTTTAACGGGCGCACGTAGTGATAGACGAATGAATCGGGCGGCCCCCGTTGGACTCGTCGTCCTCGTCATCGTCGTCGCGCTCGCCGGGGTGAGTGGATCGATCGTGGCCGACACGGGCGCACAGGTCGATTCGCAGGACCGGGCGCCGGCCACCGACACGGTCCAGCAGACGACGGACGCACAGGAGAATTTCAGTGGCTCTTCCTCACAGGAGTTCGACAGCACGACCTTCGAGATCACCGTCTACGAGAACGGCACCGCGACCTGGACGTTCCGTCACGACCGGCTGCTCTCGAGTAGCTCGGAGGAAGCCGAGTTCGAGGAGTTCGCCGAGGAGTTCGAGGAGGAGGAGACCGATCTCTACGTCCGCTTCACCGAGCAGGCGCAAGCGCTGACGGGAACCGGGAGCGACGAAACCGACCGGGAGATGGAAGCGACGAACTTCGATCGATCGGCCGGAATCGAGCGCCAGCTCAACTCGATCGGCGTCGTCGAGATGACGTTCACCTGGACGGAGTTTGCGGAGGTCGACAACGGGACCGTCACCGTCGGCGACGTGTTCGACGGCGGATTCTACATCGGTTCCGGTCAGACACTCGTCGTCCAGCCCGGCGACGATCTCGTGTTCGCGAGCGTTCAGCCCGAGGCCGAGTACACCGGTCCCTCGGTCGAAGAGAGCGACTCCGTCTCCTGGAGCGGCGACTACGAGTTCCTCGACGGCCACCCCCACATCGTGTTCGAACAGCCGACGGAGGAGGGCGACGGGGCCGACGACTCCGACGAGGAGTCCCAGACCACGGAGCCGGAAGAGGAGTCTTCGTCCTGGCTGGTCGTCGCCGGCCTTCTCGTCGCCGCACTCGGTCTCGGCGGCGCGTTCGTCTGGCACCGGTTCGGACGATCGTCCACGAACGGCGGACCACCAGACGCGGGCACCGCGGGGGCGACGGAGGGTGCAGCCGGTGGCGATCCCGCAGCGGCGGGTGCGGCGGCGATCGGTTCCGAACCGGACACCGTTCCCGACGAGGACCTGCTGACCGACGAGGACCGCGTCGTCACACTCATCCGTAACAACGGCGGCCGGATGAAGCAGGTCAACATCGTCGACGAAACCGGCTGGTCGAAGTCGAAGGTCAGTATGCTGCTTTCGGATATGGAGGAGGATGGTACTATCAGCAAACTCCGCGTCGGCCGTGAGAACATCATCAGTCTCGAAGGCTTCGAGCCCGAAGCGACCAAGTCGCCGTTCGAGGAGTAACGGACTGCTGTGTGAAAACGAGACACTCTCGGCCGGAAACGGAATCCTTAAACACAACTGCGCGCAACGGATAACTGCAGACGTCGGATCGCTCCGTTGGTGTAGTCCGGCCAATCATATTGCCCTCTCACGGCAATGACCAGGGTTCGAATCCCTGACGGAGCACTCCTCTTTCCGAAGTTTTTCTCGGCGAACAGTGCCCCGGTTCTTGACCGGTCACAGAGGTACCCCGGCGTTTCGATCCTGCCGAATGTGAGTTCGACAACGCGACCCTCGGAGATCGTCGATGCATCTCAGACCGACCTTCGGTTCGTGATGCCGCCGGCGGCGAGGACGGTGACGAGACCACTGTTCCCGTCACGGTGACCACGCTCTCGAGCGGTCACACTCACACCAGAGAACGGCCTTCTCGAGTTATTACTAGTTATGGATTGTGATACGTCGGTCTAACAAACATCATAAACGCGGTCTATCGGCAGGTCAGTTGGTTCGCAGGAGAGCGAACCCCCCGGGAGCGGGATGGTTTTATCTGTTTCGCTGCTGACGTTCTCTTACAGTCGAACGACCGGGCTCGGGGCGGTCGCCCGTTCGTCGGTAAACCACTCGTAATCAAGGATCGACGGGCCCATGACAAGCAGCGAACCCACAGAACGCGCGCGATGCGTAACGCTTCTCTGCGTCGGATACGAGCGTCGTGACCGGGATCGAATCGCTGCGAGCTTCGAAGGAATCGACTCGTACGAGCCGCAGACGTTTGCCGTCGATTCCGTCGAGTCAGCGGTTGCGTTTCTCGAGGAACGGCCGGTCGACTGTATCGTCAGCGAGTACCATCTCGACGACGCACCGGGGACGGCGCTGGCTCGAGAGGTCGACGTGCCGGTCGTCCTGTTCGTCGAAGACGGCAGTGAGGCGATCGCGAGCGAGGCGATCTCTGCGGGCGTCGACGAGTACGTCCGCCGGAGCGGAGATCGGGGGGCCTATCGGGAGCTCGTCGACGTCGTTTCCGAAACGGTCGTGAGTGCGCGGCGAGACGATCACGAGGCTGCGATGCTGGCGGACGTTCCCGTGAACTCGCTCCCGATCATGCTGTACACGATCGACGCGCAAGGGGTCGTAACGCACTCGCGAGGGCGAGGCCTCGCGAACATCGGTCTCGAGCCGGACGAAGTCGTCGGCGAGTCTGTGTACGAGCTGTACGGTGACCTTCCGGAGGCGATCCACGGCGTCGAGACCGCACTGGAGGGCGACCTCGTAACGACCTCGGTCGACGTCGGCGGGCGAGCGATCGAGACGACGTTCGCACCGATAACCGACGGCACGTCCGTCGACGGGGTTGTCGGCCTCTCGCTCGACGTCACCGAACAGGTCGCCGCCGAACGCGAGGCGCGCCGACTCTACGCGGCGATCGAGAGCACCGTCGACGGGATCGCGATCCTCGACGAGGCGGGCGAGTACGTCTACGTGAACGAAGCCCACGCGGACATCTACGGGTTCGACGACCCCGAGGCGATGATCGGACGGGGCTGGCAGATGCTGTACGACGACGAGGAACTCGAGCGCTTCCGAACGCAGATCCTCCCGGAACTCGAGCGCGAGGGAGAGTGGCGCGGGGAAGCGATCGGAACCCGGACCGACGGGACGCAGTTCAGCCAGGATCTCACGCTCACGACGTTAGCGTCCGGCGGACTGGTCTGTGGTGTCCGTGACATCACGGGAATCAAAGAGCGCGAGCGCGCCCTGAAATCGCTCAACGACACCGCGCCCCGGTTGATGAACGCGAGTACCCACGCCGAGATCACACGACTCGCCGTCGAAACTGCGCGCGACGTACTCGATCGACCGATAACCGGCGCCTGGCTGTACGACGACGAGTCGGAGACGCTCCGGCCGTTCACGACGGCGGACGGCGTCGACGAAGTCGACGACCAGCCGGCCTTTCACCCCGGTCAGAGCTCCGTGTGGGGGGCCTTCGAAACCGGCAACTCGACGGTCGTCAGCGACGTGATCAGCACGTCCGACGGCGAAACGCCGGTACGAAGCGAGCTGGTCCTCCCGCTCGGCGAACACGGGGTGTTGATCTGCGGGTCGGTGCGGGATCGGCGATTCACCGAGTACGACCGCGAGTTCGGCACCATCCTCGCGGCTGCGACGGCGGGAGCGCTCACCCGCGCTGATCGAGAGATGGCGCTCAAGCGTCGAGAGCGCGAACTCGAGCGAAAGAACGCCCGACTTGAGGAGTTCGCGAACGTCGTGGCTCACGACGTCAGAAACCCCCTGACGGTCGCGAAGGGGTACCTCGAGATAGAGCGGGAGCGAGAAGGCGCCGCGAGCCGTCATCTCGACGGCATCGAACACGGACTCGAGCGAGTGACCGAAATCGTCGAGAACCTGCTCGTACTCGCGCGAGCCGGCGAGCGAATCGGAACGACCGAACGCGTCGAGATCGACCGGATCGCCAGACAGGCCTGGTCGACCGTAGGGGCATCCGAGGCGCGAATTCTGTTCGACGGAACACGGGTCGTCGAGGGAGATCGACTGCGACTGACGCAGCTGTTCGAGAACCTGTTCCGAAACGCGATCGAGCACGGTGGCACCGACGTTACCGTTCGCGTCGGCGTCCTCGACGGCGACGCCGGCTTCTACGTCGAGGACGACGGCCCCGGTATTCCGCGCGACCGACGCGAGCGGCTGTTCACGGAACAGCCGACCGAAGACCGGGACGGCGCGCGTCGGTTCGGTCTGGCGATCGTTACCGACATCGTCGAGGCCCACGACTGGCGACTCTCCGTTACCGAGAGCGCGAGCGGCGGCGCGCGATTCGAAGTCCTGACCGCCTCCGACAACACGGCCGGCGCGTACCCGTACCACACACAATGACCGACCTACCAGACGACTCGGAGACCGACGATGACCGCTCTCGCCTCGAGTCACTGCTCCGCGTCGCCCGACGCGTCCTCGAGAGCCCGACCGAAACCGCCCTCTACGACGTCGTACTCGCCGGTCTCCCCGACCTGTTCGACGTCCGCGACGCCGCGATCACGATCCGGCGTGACGATCACACGGTCACGATACGGGGAGAGGACTCCGACCGATCGAAATCGGGAGCGGGCTCGATACCGGTCGACCGACGAGAGCGGGTGATCGAACGCGGCGGGACGGTCGTCGTCGACGGGCCGAACGACGGCTACAAACCCCCGGACGGGAGCCAGACGCTCTGTACGCCGTTCGGGGATTCGGGACTGTTGCAGCTCACCGCAGACGACGGATTCGACGACGAAGACGTTCGATACGCCGAACTCCTCGGGGAAGTCGTCAGCGCTCAGCTCGCTCGGCCGATCGCAGCGGGCGCCGTCGCGGCGGGCGATTGCGACGCGTTTTCCGAGTTCCAGCGCGGCGTGCTCGAGCTCGCCTCTCACGAGCTTCGCACCCCGCTGACGACGGTCCTCGGCTATACGGAGATGCTGGTCGACGAGGAGCTCGGTGCGCTCTCTCCGGACCAGCGGGCGGCCGTACAGCTCGTTCTTCGGAAGGCGACGGAACTGGACGCGACGCTCGAAACGCTGACGTCGGCGGTCGACGGACGACCCATTCGCGGCGGGTCGACGCTCGAGTCAACCGACGACAGGTCGAACGTACTCGGTGTCGTCGACAGACCGGTGGTCCTGCTCGGGCTCGAAGCCGAGTTTGCGAACTACCTCACCGAACAGCTCCAGAACGTCGGCTACGCCGTTACCATCGTCGACGATCTGACCGCCGCTCGAGAAGCGATGAGTGCCGACCCGTCGTCCGTGCTCGTCGTCGACGCGTTCGCGGCGAACGTACCCCTGGACGTGGTGTGGCACGAAAACACACGACCTGGGACGAAAATCGCCGTACTCTCCATCGTTCGTGAGGAGGCGACCGGCGTTCCCCTGCTCGGGGTCTCGGCGTACCTCGCCGAGAACGAGCTGGCGCTCGCCACCACGGTCGAAACGCTACTCGGCGCCGACGGCCAGGGCTCCGTCCGCGCGCTGCTGTTCGACGCAACCGCCGTGGACGAGCCGGTAGAGGGCGTCCCCGACTCGTGGGACGTGACGACCGTCACGGATCTCGAGTCGGTTCCGGATCTCTCCGACGGCTACAACATCGCGATCGTTCGAACGGACGGTTTCGACGCGAGCGACACCGAAAAGCGCGTAGTGCGCGCGCTCCGCGAGCGACGAGACGGGCGCCGACTGCCGGTCGTACTCGTCGACCGGTCCGGCTCCCAGAGAGAGCCGCAGTTCACTGTCGGCGGAACGCTGTTCGTTCAGCGACCGCTCACCGTTTCCGATATAGTGTCGGCACTGATCGCGACGTCGGTGACGTCCACAGCGAAATCGTGCGACGACCGTACTCGACCAGGAACACTCAACAAATGACTCGATCGATCGTACTCGCCGAAGACGACGAAGACATTCAGCAGCTACTGACGTTCAAACTGCAGGCCAGCGGATTCGACGTACAGGCGTTCGGAGACGGGCGAACGTGTCTCGAGTACCTCCGGGACACCGACGAGCCGCCAGCGGCCGTCATACTCGACGTGATGATGCCCGAGTTGGACGGGTTCCAGGTGCTCGAACGGATCCGCGAGGACGAATCGCTCGCGGATCTCCCGGTGTTGATGCTCACCGCGCGTTCTCGCGAAGGCGACGTCGTCGAGGGATTCGAACGCGGCGCCACCGATTACGTGACCAAACCGTTCAGTCCGAGCGAGGTGGTTGTGCGAATCGAACGCACGATACAGGCCATGTGAGCCGTCTGGGTCCCCGTCGGGTCGGGCGGTCACGACGGATAGGCGGTACGGGACACGTTGAGCGTGTGAAGGAAAATCGCACCGACACAGGCGACGAATCCGGAGACGCCGAACAGGACCGTAAGCGCAGCGAGGCCCAACGAGACCGACCCCGTTCCGAGGTACGCCGTCGTCAGCCAGTAGCCGGCGGCGGTGGCGAGGAGCAGGCTCACGACGCCGAACAGTCCGAGGCTCAACAGCGGGTGGGCACTCTGGACGCTCGTTACGATGTGGCTGACGAGCGAGTAGCCGTGTGCGAACGGGCGCTCGGTGTTCGGGTTTTCGACGTCGTATCTGGCCGCGATCCTCGCCTCCGCGATCGCGTACTTCCGTCGGTGGGCGTGGTAGAGGATATCCGTGCTCGCGGACATTCCGCCGTGGATTCGGTCGTCTGCCGCCAGCGAGTTGATCGCCTTGCGACTGTACGCGCGGAACCCGCTCTGGGTGTCCGAGATCCGGCGAGACCGGCGGGCCGTGCCGACACTGGCGTTCGTCAGCGCGTTCACGATCATCACACCGAGGCGCCTTCCGGCGGGCATATTCTCTGAGGCGCCGTCGACGAAGCGACTGCCGATGACGATCGCCGCGTCGGTCTCGCGCTGGGTCTCGACGAGGGTCGGAACGTCTGCCGCCGTGTGCTGGCCGTCTCCGTCCAGCGTCACGAGGTGCGCTGCGTTCCGGGCCGCCGCCTCTCGAAACAGCGACTTGAGCGCCGCGCCGTAGCCCCGGTTGTAGCCGTGTTCGATCACGACTGCACCCGCGTTTCGAGCGCGGGCCGCGGTCTCGTCGCTACTCCCGTCGTCGACGACGGCGACCAGGTCCGCGTACCGGTCGGCGCTCTGCACGACGGCGCCGATCGACGCTGCCTCGTTGTACGCGGGGATGCCGACGACGACCGGCCCGAGGTCGTCGACGCCCGGTCCGACGCGGTCACCGACCGTCGTCAGTGACGTGCCGCCAGCCGAACGGTTCGATTCGACACTCCGTTCTGACTCGGTGCCGGCGACCGCCCCCCGATCCCCGTTCGCTGCCGCCCGTAGAACTCTCGCCTCGAGGAAACTCTCCATGGGGAACACAGGGGCAAGAGCGGTAATACCGCACTACCGTGGTATCTCGGTATCGGCGATCTGCGAAGAGGGGGTACCCTCCGTCAGAACGATACCGAGCACCTTGGAGTGGGCCGCCTGAAGGTGCTGGTGGAGCGTCGAGGAGGCGATTCCGAGCGAGTCCGCCAGCTCCTGTGCGGTCGTTTTCCGCGGGGAGTCGTAGTAGCCGGCGAAGTATGCGGCCTGAAGGATCGACCGCTGTCTCTCGGTCAGGGACTCGGTCACCGCGCGGCGCGTATCGACCACCGGTTGGGCCGGGAGCGTAACCGTGCGTCGGGCGACCAGTGCCGCCCCCGGAAACGCTTCCCGGAAGATCGTTACGGCTTCGCGGACGTCACCGTCGGGCGGGAGCCGGACGACGACCTCTCCCGCTCCCTGCTCGCAGTACATCGACTGGACCGTCGCGCCGTACTCGACAAGCCGGAGTGCCTCCGAGCCAGCGCTGACGGTGAACTCGAGAAACGACTGCTCGGGACAGCGGCTGATGACCCTGGGCTCGCTGACGGTCGGATCGGTTGCGACCGCCTCGCGTATCGCCTCCGGAGTCGTCCCCTCTACGGAGAGATAACAGAGCAGCCGCTGTCCGTCGATCGGTACGATCCCCTCGAGAGTGAGCGAGCACTCGAGTCGCTCGGAGAGCGAAACGAAGACCGCGTTCGTGCCGGTGAGCGAGATCGTGAGTTCGGTCGCGACGTCGGAGAGCAACAGCTTGCGGTTGGTGGTGGCGTTGATCGCGAACCCGACCACCTCGCCGAGCACCTCGAAGGCGTGTCGCTCCGCCTCCCCGGGCGAGTCGCTTCGCGCCCCCTCGACGACCAGTACGCCGTAGACGGTGTCGCCATAGGACAGCGGAACCAGAACCGTCGGTCGGTCGGAGCCTGCCGGTGCGGTCTCCCCCGCCGCAGGACGGACGACCGAGACCACGTTCTCCCGAAACGCTCGCCCGATCTCGGATCGGACGCCCTCCTCGCACCTCTCGGATTCGGTCCCGCTCGCGGCAGCGACACCAGCCTCGGAGCGTCGCTCTGCGACCCACGCGCCGCGGTAGAACCGCGACTGTGTGAACCGATCACAGATGGTCGTTTCGATCGTCTCGCGCGTCGAAGCGGTCACCAGTGCCTCGATGATCTCGTCGATGAGCGCGTTGATCCGATTGAGACGCGACAATTCGTCGCGCTGTCGCTCGAGCGCGCGCTCCCGCCGCTTTCGCTCGCTGATGTCCCGACAGACGCCGGTCGCCCCGATCGTCTCACCGGCGGCGTCGACGACCGGGTCGCCGCTGATCTCGTAAGGAATACGATCCCCCGAAGCGGTCACCAGCGTCAGTTCGGTCGTCACGCCCGCCCCACGGCCGGTAATCTCGTGGACGACCGTCGTCCCCGCTCCGTCTCCGGCGCCGGGAAAGAAGTCCTGGAGGGACATCTCCGCGATCTCCGGGTCGTCGTACCCGGTGACGTCGACCAGCCGGTCGTTCCACCGGAGCATCCGCCCGTTGTGGCCGATAGTGTAGACGATATCGCGCTGGACGTCCAGCAGTCGCCTCGTGAACACAATTTCCTCGCGGAGCGCGCGTTCCAGTCGCTTCCTGGCGGTGATATCGAGCACCAGTCCCTCGATACGGGCGGCCGGTTCGTCGTCGCCAGGTACGGGGTAGCCCCGCTCCCACACCCAGCGTATCTTCCCCTCGTTCGTTCGGATTCGGTACTCGAGCGTGAACGAATCCCCTGTTCGAACGCTCTCTTCGACGGCGTCGGCGACCGTTTCGGTGTCGTCCGGGTGGACGATGTCCGCCTCGTAGTTCACCTCGTTCGCCTCCAGGGAGATCGGATCGTATCCCGTGAGGCCGAGACAGCCATCGCTCACGAACAGCATCGAACCACCTCGTTCGGATCGCCGGCGGTAGATTATCCCCGGCAGCCTGTCGAGGAGCCGCCGACACGTCCGTTCGTGCTCGCTCACGGCAGCCTCTCGGTCCGTCGCCCGAACGATTCCGACACGGTCTGCCACCACGACCGGGCCCCGTCCAGCAGCGCCCTCGAGCGTCCGTCGACGGAGCGGTTCCGATCACGGCGAGTAACTCGCACCGAACAGAAGGGGCGCTCGGCGCCCCCAACGGTGGCGAGCGGCCAACCGCTCCGGGAGTGCCCCTCGATCGCGGTCGGCGGGTCCGACAGCGAGGGTGCCGTCGTCATAGCGAGCGTACCACGAGAGAGAACAATAAGGTAGGGCGTCAACGACTCCGACAACCCGCGAGAACGGACTGTCCGGATCGGATACGCGTTGGCGATACGCCGGCATATTCCCTGCGGGACTCGAGAAGCGGCGTCTCGAGACGGCGACCTACTGCGAGGGCAGTTCGCTGCGTTTCGAGTCGGTCGACTGGGGACGGTCGCCCTCGAGACGCTCCCGGTCGTCGTCCGAGAGCAGGGAGTCTACCCCGTCGTGTTCGGCGGCCGTCAGCAGCGTCGCTCCCGCCCCGAGGCGTCTCAGGCGGGCGATCCTGTCGATCGTTTCGGTCCACTCCTGGGCGCACTCGAGGTGGAGGTCCCACTCGTAGAACGAGGACCCGGTTCCCTGCGGGGGCCGGACGGTGATGGACTGTTCGGCGCCGTGGAGGGTACGACAACACCAGATGCACCGCGTTAGCTCGAGTTCGACGTCGGTTTCGTTGCTCATCTCGATACGGCCGTATACGGAAACAATCTATGTAGATGTACTGGTTAAGAAGACCATCAGTTATACCGAGACGGTCCCTCCCTGTAGAAACGCACATCGGTCGTATCGAACGAGTTTTATGGATCTGCCAGTGTAGTACCGGTATCTCCTGGTCAGGTATGGCCGTAGTATCCGGAATCTTCGGGGGCTGTAATGGGCGTTGAGGAGCGGATCGTCTCGGGTTTCAAAGCCGAGTTCGCGATGCAGGTGATCAAGATCCTCGCCGGTGGGCTCCTGATCGTCGTCCTCGCGCGACTGCTGACGGCCGAACAGTACGGGATACTCCACCTGACGATCTACCTCTGTTCGATCGTCGTGTTACTCAGTAACCTCGGGATCCCTCGCGCCGGTGCCCGGTACATAACCGAGTACGAGGAGAAAGATCCCGGCCAGATTCCGAACATCCTCAAAACCGCCCTCGGAATCAACGCGATTACCGTCGGCGTCGGCCTCACGTTGCTGTTTCTGTTCCGCGGCCAGATCGCGGTCTGGTTCGGTGAACCAGCTCTGGAGACGCTGTTGCTTCTCGGGATCCTGTACGTGATCTTCGAGAACGCGATGGAGCTCTGCAGACGGTTTCTCCAGGGGTTCAAGCGCGTCGAGTGGAGCGCGTCGCTTCCGGGCGTATTCACGATCACTAAATTCGTCGCCGCGATCTCGCTCGTCGTGCTCGGCTACAGCGTCGCCGGTGCGTTGCTGGGGTACGTCGTCGGACTGGCGGTCGCGTCGCTCGTCGGAGCCGTCATGCTCTACTCAACCGCTCGAGAGTACACCGCAGCGCCGATCGAACCGGGACTTCGGCGACGGCTGTTCGAGTACAGCCTGCCGCTAACCGTTACCAGTAGCAGCAATATACTGATGAAGCGCGTCGATATCGTCCTTCTCGGCTTCTTCTTGACCCCGGTCGCGGTGGGATACTATACGGTGAGCAAGCAACTCATCAGCTTCGCGTCGAACCCTTCCAGTTCGCTCGGCTTCTCGATTTCGCCCCACTACTCGAGCGAGTACTCCGCCGGGGACGTCTCTCGCGCCGCTGAGCTGTACAAGGGCGCTCTTCGGTCGATGTTCGTGCTGTACGTACCGGCGGTGGTGGGTCTGATCCTCGTCGCGGAGCCGACGGTTCGCTACATCTTCGGTGCGGAGTATATGGGTGCCGTCCCCATCGTTCAGGTGCTGTCGATCTACCTGCTCGCCGACTCGATTACGAACGTGACCGGAAGCGGTCTCGACTACCTGGGCAAAGCCAAGTTTCGGGGTGTGCTGAAGGGGACGATGGCGATTTCGAACGCAACGCTCGGGATTCTGTTGATCCCGACGATCGGTGTTCTCGGGGCCGCGATTCCGACGGTCGTAACGTATGGGATTTACGCGCTCGGGAACGTCTACATGATGTGTCGCCTCCTCTCTATTTCGCACGCGGAGTTGCTCCGTATGATCGCGAAAATCGTCCCGCTTTCGCTTCTGATGGGTGCCGCCGTCTACAGCCTCCTGCCGCTGGTTACCGGGCTCGTCACCCTCTTTCTCGTCGTTGCGACTGCCGTCGTCGCATACGGTCTGCTCGGCGTCTACACGAACGTCATCGATATGAACCAACTCAAGAAACTCGCCAGTAGTGGCTAACACCGAACAGTACAGATGAACGCTCACGTCGAACTCGTCGGTCTACCCGGAAGCGGAAAATCGACGCTGTCAGCGATGGTCCGAGACGCGGCTGCCCGCAGGGACGAAGCGGTGTACGACGACCGGGAAGCGTACACGACAGCGGTTCTGCGAGCGTACCTGCCGCGTCCAGCCGCCCGGTTCGGAAAACGCGTTCCACCTCGAGCGGTTCGGGCGCTCTCTCGGTGGAGCGGGTGGCGCGCGGATACGCAACTCGCGTTCCAGACGAACTATCCGCGGTCACACGAGCGTACGAGCGAGTTGATAACCGAGTACGCTACCAGCCGGAACCGGTACAACTGGCTGGTCAAAAAGACGCTCGAGCTCGAGGCCCACTACCAGAGCGCCCAACGGCGACTCCGCCCGACCGAATCCGTACTCTTCGACGAGGGGTTCGTACACTGCGGACTCTCGCTCACCTGTCCGCCACGCCCCCGAAAACCCGTCTCGAACGCCGATCTCGAGTCGTACCTCGAGGCGATTCCCCTCCCGGAGACGTGCCTCTTCGTCACCGCCCCGATCGACGTTTGCAAACGGCGTATGGATCGGCGGGAGAAGGGCCGCCCGGGACAGTACAGCCACCTCGCCGACTCCGAGTTCGATCGGTTTCTCGAGCGAACCGACCGAACGATGGAGACGATTCGCTCGATTCTCGAGGAGACGGAGGTGACCGTCGTCGAGTTCGACACGGGTACCGAGTTGACGGAGACGAAACGGGCCGTCGACGAGTTCGTCGACTCAGAGGTGTGCGACCGGTGAGCGTCACCGTCTCCGTGGTGATTCCCGTGTACAACGACCCGGACGGGGTCGTAGAGACGCTGACGTCCCTCAGAAAGCAGACGTATCCGGTCGCCGACTACGAAGTGATCGTCGTCGACAACGACTCGACCGATACGACGCGAAAAGCGGCTGCGGACGTCGCAGACCGCTCCGAGAACGTTACCGTCGTCGACGAAACCGACGTCCAGAGCTCGTACGCGGCGCGAAACACCGGGGTAGAACACGCCGCCGGCTCGCTCATCGCGTTCGTCGACGCCGACATGACCGTTCCGCCGACCTGGCTCGAGGATCTCGCGTCTCTGTTCGACGACCGGGACGTCGACTACGTCGGCTGCAACGTCGAACTCTACGTCGAGGGGGCGCCGACGATAACGGCGGAGTACAACGTCGCAACCGGATTTCCCGTCGAGTACTACCTCACGGAGCAACGCTTCGCACCGACCTGCTGTCTCGCCGTCCGCAGGGCAGTCATCGACGACGTCGGTCCGTTCGACGCGACGCTCGTCTCGAGCGGCGACCTGGAGTTCGGCCAGCGGGTCGCCGCCGCCGGCTACACGCAGCGGTTCGCACGCGATATTACGGTGTATCATCCCGCTCGCAAGCGCTTCGGTGAACTCCGGTCGAAGGCGATTCGCGTCGGCCGCGGCCACGAGCAGCTGTACGAGAGCCGCGGCGACTCGCGGCCGATCGCCGATCCCAGAAACGTTCTGCCGCCACATCCAGGGCGGTTCCGAAAGCGGCTCTCGGGGTCGCACTCACCCGACCGGTATCTCGCGTTCTACCTCCTGTCGTACGTCTACAAACTCCACCTGCTCGCGGGGCGGATTCTCGAGCGCCGGTCCCGCCGGCACCCCCGCTGATCTGTCCGCTCTGTGTGACCTGCCGTGTTTGCCGACCGAAAACGGTGGAACGACGGCCGCCCACGCCCGAATGCTGCTGGGTCAGCTCGTCGATCGAAATTTTCAGGACGGCAGTTATTTGAGGTCGAACGGGTGCAGTTATGGTATGTCAAGTTCCGGCGGTCCGGAAGCGTCCGTGATCATCCCGACGCACAATCGTCCGGAACGGCTCGTGGGTGCCGTCGAAAGCGTCGCGGCACAGACCGTGACGCCGACGGAAGTCGTCGTCGTGAACGACGGCTCGGACGTCGAGTACGGCGACGCGGTCGATCGGCTCCCGGGCGAGACGTTCGATCTCAACTACATCGAGTGCTCGAGTTCCGGTGGAGCGGCCAGAGCACGAAACATCGGCGCCGAGGCAGCGAGCGGGTCGGTGTACATGTTCCTCGACGACGACGACCGGTGGCGACCACGGAAGGTAGAACGCCAGCTTCGAATTCTCGAGCGAGAGCCGACCGTCGGTCTCGTCTACTCGGCTCGAGTCGCCGTCGACGAGGACGGAACCGAACTCTATCGGATTGACGCGAGCAAAGAGGGGGTGCTAGCCGATCAGATCCTACTGCGAAACCACATCGGGACGACGTCCTGCGTCGCGGTTCGCGCGCCCCTGTTCGACGCCGTGGGCGGGTTCGATCCGTCGATGCCGGCGCTTCAGGACTGGGAGCTGTGGATTCGACTCTGCCAGAAGACGGCGGTCGGAGTCGATCCCGAACACACCGTCGAGTGGACGACACACGCCAACCCCGGCGACCAGATGACCGGCGAGCCCGAGCGGTACGTCCGCGCGGTCGCTCGCCTCGAGGAGAAGCACGCGGACAGGATCGCCACGCTCGACCGGCGGACGCGTCGACGAATCAGAGCGTATCGCTACAGCGCGATCGCGGACAAGTACGCTCGCGCCGGTTCGGCCAGACGCTTCCCCTACGTCGCTCGCAGCCTCGCGGCGTACCCCACGCTGACCGCCCTCAGTCGTCTGCTCCCCCGATCGTCGCTGGTTCGGCTTCGGTCGCTGCTCTCCTAACGCAGCCGTTCTCACGGCGGGCCAGCCTCACCGGCTCCCGTCGAGTCGCCACTTCGCGGTTCGATCGGCTGCGGTACGGCTCCGGTCGACGAATTCCCGCCCGAGCGTGCCGCCGATGGGAGCCATCGTCACGTCGCCGCTGGCGAAATCGAGGAGCCCCAGCGCCTCGAGGGTGAAAAACGAGTGGCGGTTCTCGGTCCCGGTGTAGATCCTCGCGAACGTCGACTCCGGGAGAGCGACCGGCCACCCGGACGGGTCTTTTCGGTAGCGGAGGTAGCTGTTGAGCGGTCGGATAAGGTCGAACACCGGGGTGTCCCTGAGCGCGTAATATCCGCGTCGAACGACCGAGTCGAGTTCCGTGGCGGTCGCCTCGGAGGGATCGACGCCGCCGTATCTCACGTAGAGTTCGTCCGTGTACGCCCGGAGGAGTCGCTTGTCGATGCGCGATGCAAGGGGCACCGTCTGCCAGAAGTCGACGAACGTTCGATCCCAGAACGGAACCCGGTACTCGACGTCGAAGTGGCGGTAGACGTCGAGGTCAGCATGGATCCACTTCGACTCTCGCTCGAGCCACTCCCAGCGCTCGTAGGCGGTCGCCGCCTCGGTCGGGGTCAGCCGTTCTCCGTCGACGGAGAGTCGTTCGCTCAGCTGCGATCTGAACATCGTCGTCAGCTCGTCGTCGAGATCCCACAGCCAGACGTTCATCTCGAAGAGGTCATCGACGACCCGATCTCGGGGAATCCGCTCGCGGGATTCGTACGCCCCCGTGAGGTGTTCAGCCATCGTGGCGGCGGTGTGACCCGGAAGGAAGAGGCAATCGTCGTCGACGACGTCGTTTCGCGTGAGCCGCCGCACGGCCAGCCAGTTCATGTGAACGATCCCCGGCAGTCGGTCGTCGTTGAACGCTCTCGAGAAGTACCGCTGGTACTCTGCGGAGCGGACGAGCGAACGCCAGTCCGCCGGCCGGTAGTCGACGAAGCGCCACGGAACGGAGAGGTTCTCGGCGACCGCTCGAGCGGTCGTCGCTTCGGCGTTTCCGGGCCGGCCGTGAGAGTACGTGAGGACGTTCTCGTAGCCGTGTTTCACCAGCAACAAGAGGAGCAGTCGGGAGTCGTAGCCGCCGCTGAGCGGAACGACGAGCTGTCGCCCGTCGGCCTCTCGAATCAGCCGCTCGACGACGGTATCGAGAGTCGCGACGAGCTCCGACCGAAGTTCGGCGTCCCCTCGATCGACCGGGTCGACCGTATACTCGTAGGACGGGGTCGTGGACACCTCACCGGTCCGTCGATCGACGGTCGTAACGGTCGCCGCTCGAGTCTGCTCGACGGTCGGACACAGCGTTCGGTCGTCGTGAACGTATCCGGTTGCGAGAAACTCAGCCTGGCTTTGCACCGTCGCGGTCGAACCCGACCGATCGACGCCGAGGTTCTGAACGGCGTCACCTACTCGAACACGGTCGTTGCGAACACTGTAGTAAATCGGGATCGACCGCAGGTGGTCGGTCACACAGTGGACGGCGTCGTCAGCGACGACGATCAGTGCGAACGGATGTCGCAGTTCCGTCGCGAACGCGCGGACCTCCGCCACCCCGGCCACTCCGTCGAGCCGTTTCGCCACCTCGCTGGCGTCGTGCGGTGTCGATACGTGAGCGGACCCGACCGTTACCCAGTCGTCGGCACAGTGAACGTCGACAGCCCTCATCTCACTAGAGAGACCCACGTAAGTCGTAATTACCTACCGGTTGAAGGCGTCGGCGTTCGGGCACGGTCCTCGTCGCCGTCGGTGACCGACGCGTCCCGCTCGCGGTCGACGGAGGGATCGGGAGCGTCGACGACGAACAGGAGCACCGGGAGGGAAACGAAGAGGATACGGTTCGTCGAGAGATCGCCCGTAACCATCGCGTTCGCGAAGACGTACACGAAAAACGAAACCGCGAGGCCGTGGAGGAGCGGCCGGTCGGTCTCCGCACTGAGTGAGACGGCCACGACGTAGCCGACGAGTCCCAGGAACAGCGCCGTCCCGACGATGCCGGCCTCGACGGCGATCTCGAGTACGACGTTGTGCGGGTAGTACCGGATGTCTTCGCCGTAGTAGAGGAGCGGGAACTCGCCGAGTCCGTGGCCCAGGATCGGGCGGTCGGCCCAGTACTGGATGCTACTGACGAAGTAATCGACCCGGCTGCTCGCACTCTGCTCTTCGCTCCACGTGAGCAGGCTGGTCAACCGCTCGATGGTCCTCGAATCCCGGAACACCCAGGCAGCGCTACCGGCGCCGACTGCGCCGACCGCGACGCTGGCCACCAGTTGTTTCGGAGAAATTGTCCAGTCGCTTCGAAGCGCGAGCCACCCGCCGTAGACGAACAGCGCGCCGAGCAGCGCGATCAGCGGCCCTCTCCCGCCGGTTTGTAACATGGCCCCGAAGCTAAACAGCGAGAGAAATCCGTACAGCAATTGGCGCCAGCGTTCGCTGGCCTGGAAGCAGAGGTACGTGAAGACGAGGACGCCGACGCCGAGAACGCGCGAGATGAGGATGTAGTTGACGTTCAGCTGCCAGTGTGCGGCCCGGTCGAGCAGGAGCCTGGAGTACAACACCTCCGTACTGAGAACGACCGCCGCGATACCGAACAGGACGAAAAACCGATGGGTTCGCCGCGGGGAGCCCGAAAACAGGGCGACGCTGCCGACGAACAGTATCGGGATAACCACGACAACCCGGAGCAGCTTCCACTGGGTGTAGCTTCCGCCGCTGCTCCACAGCACGGAAACTGCGTAAAACAGTACGAAAAGCGCGAAGAGTCCGATCGCGACCAGTTGCTCAGCTCGCGGCGGCGACCGAACCAGCGAGCCGGCTGCACCCACTGCGATGGCTGCGAGCAGGAGATAGTTGATCGGCAGACCCTCGAGTACGCCACCGAAATACCTGGCGGAAATGTAGATGTTGTAACACAGCAGTAACACGAGTGCTAGCTCGAGAGAGAACAGCTGACGGCTACGGCGGAGAGTGTCGGGGGTGCTCGTACTCATCTGGAACACCAACCGGTCACGGGGACCTCCTCCCGGACCGAGACGACACGGACGCCGTTCGCGACAGCGGATCCAGCGGCCCTGCGGGAGCCGACACGGGAGTTGGCGGGTACGATCGGGCTCACGTCTCATCCCTCAGGAATCGAGAGTAGATCGCTGCCCGGATGCGTTTCGGCAGCAATCGGAGGGGAATTCTGGAGAGTACGTTCACCAGAAACGTCGGAACGCCGATGTAACCCCGCCGGCGGAACGTCCGCTGCAGATCGAACTCGGTTTTCGCGTACTCGAGCCCACCTCGACGCCGGATGAGCCCCCGACCGGCCCGGGCGTTCACCAGCACTTCCGGGAGATTTGCGAGCGTGTACCCCTGATCGAGCAGCCGCATCCAGAGTTCGTAGTCCTGCATCGACCGCATCTCGGAGTAGCCGCCGCCAGCGAGAACGGAACGCTTGCGAAACATGACCGTCGGGTGGTTTATCGGGCACTTGTACGGCGCCTGCCGCGCGACGCTGTGGGGAGATGACGGGACCGTTCGCACGCGGTTCGTCCGCTCCGGATTCGTCTCGAACTCGGCGACGTATCCGCCGACGACGTCGACCGTGGGGTTCTCGAGCATGAACTCGACCTGTTTTTCGAGCCGTTCGGGCACGGCGACGTCGTCGGCGTCCATTCTGGCGACGAGGTCGTACGAACAGTACTCGAGTCCGACCTGGAGTGCCGTCCCGAGCCCGCGGTTTTCCTCGAGTGCGAGGACCGTGACGACGGTCGGATACTCGTCTGCCCACGTCTCGATGACGCGGTCGAGTGCCCCATCGAGCGGTCCGTCTTTCACGACGACGAGTTCGGCGGGCTCGTACGTCTGTCGAAACACGCTTTCCAGTGCGGCATCGACGTGTGGCGGGTGATCTCCGGCGTACACGGTAAGCAGAACGGAGACGGGTGGACGCCGCTCGGTCGGCGTGTGAGCGGAGTCGCTGGAAGTCACCTGAGCCACTGTACTACTCTGTCACTCGATTCGGTCATATTATAGCTGTGTTTCTCGCTTGCCACCGCCTCCGTGTCGTTCGAAGTGCGGACAGTCGCCGCTAGCACGGTAATCGAACTGCACCCGATCGAGTTCCGGTACCCGGGCGAACGTGGCCGTCGACCGGTGGGAACCGCACGGATCCGCGGCCGGAGGCCACAGCGGCTGGCACGTTACTTCGACGCGGTCGTCTCGTCGCCAGCGGGGCGGGCGAGGCTCGTGACGTCGACGACGACGTTCCAGAGCTGTCTGATGACGATCTTCATGTCGAACCAGAACGACTGTTTGCTGATGTACTCGAGGTCGTACCGGAGCTTCGCCTGCGGGTTCGTACTCTTGGCGTCGTTCACCTGTGCCAGTCCCGTCAGCCCGGGTTTGACGAACCACCGCTTTCGCCACGAGGCGGCCTCCTGCTCGAGCAACATCTCCTCGTCGGTCCAGGCGGCGCGCGGGCCGACGACGCTCATGTCGCCGACGAAGATCGACCAGAGCTGAGGGAGTTCGTCCAGGTGGGTCTTCCGGAGGAGCCGTCCGACGCGCGTGATCCGGTCGTTGTCCTCGTCCTCGGTGGGGGTCGCGGACTCGCCTTCGGGGACCATCGTCCGGAACTTGTAGATCGGGAACGTCTCCCCGAAGCCGGCGGTTCGCTCCTGGCTGTAGAGGATCGGTCCCGGGCTGTCGAGTTTGATCGCGACCGCGATGACGACCATCGCCGGGAAGAGTGCGACCAGACCGACCCAGGCGAAGACGATGTCGAACGCGCGTTTGAACAGGTGGTCCTGCGGGTCCCAGGGCTCGAGGTCGACGTCGACGAGTTCGCCGATCTCCCCGTCGGCGACCAGCACGCTGTCTGCGTAGTCGCGGTGGACTTTGACGTTGACGCCGTGTTCGTGACACGCGTCCAGCGCACCGAAGAACTCAGCACGATCCGCGCGCCGGAACGCGAGAACGACCGTGTCGACGTCGTACTCGACGAGCGCGTCCTCGAGCCTCGAGAGCCCGCCAAGCCGCGGGAGAGCGCCGATGCGACCGAGTTCGTCGATCTCCTCGGTGACGGTCTCGAGACTGCGCTCTCTGGTGTCTCCGAGCGCGCTCGGTTCGGTCCCGCCGTCCGTGACGGGGGGGTTCACGTGGTCGTCGGCCACCGTGCCGGCGATGGTCGGGCAGAGGTAGCCGATGATCGGCGAGTCGACTTCGGGGATCACCCGCTGGATCTGTTCGACGTCGTCGCCGACGATGACGGTCCGACCCATCGAGACCGATGGGCGAAGCCGAATCCACACGAACCACGCCGGCAGCGCGACGACGAGAAAGCCGATCGTCATCGTGAGCGTCGCACGCGGGAGTCGGTAGGACCAGTTGAAGTAACCGAGTGTTGCCAGCGCGAGTCCGCCGACAACGACCCGTTTCTGGGTGAAAAACACGGTGTCGAGGAACCGGCGCGGCTGGGGTTTGTACAGCGGGATCAGGCTCAGCCCGATCGCCAGAACGCTCAGCACAGCGGCCCAGGCGAGGGCCTCGCCCTCGAGGATCTCCGGATCGAGGTTGTTGAACACCGGGACGTACGTGGTGAACAGGACCTGCGTCGCCTCCTGGTTCGCCAGCAGTACGGCGGCGATAACGATCAGCACCGCTCCGACTCCCCCAAACGCTCGATATCGCCACCCGGTCAGCATTAACAAGCGATTACAACCCGCGATCACATAAGCGCTTTTACATTACACAAATTTGTACAGAAATTACGAGAACTCTCCGCGAAATTCACGTTATGCCGACACGGTTTGGACGGACGTCGGACGAAACGCCGCGTCCAGGAGTCTCACCGTCCGATTTCGGGCTGTTAAGATGATCGTGATCGATCATAATCGGTGACTGTATACGAACCCATACGATTTTCGACGGCAATGTCTCAAAACCAATGTTTATTGGAGAGAACACTGTGGTGGGTGACAATGGGAGGGATCGAGCGCACCCCGGCGGCGGGTGGAGTGGGTGTACGCGTGCGGGGCGAGCGGGTTCTCAACTGGACCATCTACACGCTGTTCGCGCTGTACCTCGGGGCCGTCTTCGTCGCCCACGCGACCGGTAACGTGCTCGGGTGGCAGATCGCCTCGGGGTACGTGGTGCTCGGGATCGTATTGCTCGGCTGGAACCTCACCGTTCAGGGGCCCGAAACCCCCGACCGGACGCGAATCGCCTTTCTCACCGTCACCGGGTTAGGGTTCCTCTTACTGGCGGTAATCTATCAGAGCCGAACGCCTGGACTCGGCCTCGGACCGAGTCGCAATCTCGAGATCATCGCCGTCTTCCTCGTCATCCTCACGTTCTTCGTCGCCTGTGGCGCCGTCGATCGGTACACCCCGCTCGAGTGGGCGGCGATCGCCTGCTTCGCCGTCGTCGTCGGCGTCTTTCTCTACCACACGCTCGAAGTCGATCCCTCGAGTACGCGCTCCCGGTGGCCGGTGTGGGCCGCGGTAGTCATGGGCGGAAACCTGCTTCTGGTCCCCCGCCTCGTTCCCGAGCGGGTGTTCCTCTGGCTCATGAGCTGGTTCTCCGCGCTCGTCGTGATCCTCGGATTACTGACCTACGTCGTCGGGGAGTACTCGTTCTGGTTCGTCGACGTCTACCAGTGGCACGGTTCGCCGTCGGTTCCCGGGTTCGAACTCGACGTCAACACGATGCAGTCGATCTTCCCGAACCCGAACAGCCTCGGAATGGTCGCGTTCGCGGGGTTCGCTGGCGCGGTAATCGAACTCCACCGGACGCTTCGGGACGGTCACTGGCCGGTCGCTGTCGTGTTCGCCGGACTCGCCGGACTCAACGGACTCGGCCTCTTCCTGTCGAACGCTCGAGCGTCGATGCTGGCGGCGGCGATCTGTCTCTGGATCTACGTCGCCTACGTCGTTGGCGGACGATCGGCGGTCCCGCTCGCGGTCGCGTCCGGGGTCGCGGGGCTGATCGCGTTCATCGCCGCGATGTACACGGAGTTCATCGGCATCGGTTCGAACAACCGTTTCGAACTCTGGTGGGCGGGCATACAGGCGTTCCGCGACGGGCCGTTGCTGCTCGGTGCCGGGACCGTCAACCCGGCGGCGCTGCTCACGCCGTACATGCCGGGAGACAGCACCTGGTCGCCGCACAACTCCTACATCTCGATCCTCCTCCGCGGCGGCCTCGTCGCCGGGCTAGCGTACACGGCGCTGGTCGTCGGGAGCACGGTCGCCGGAACGATCCGTTACAAGCAGGTGAACGTCGCGATGCTCGCGTTCGCCGTCGGCTGGGCCGTCCACCAGCTGTTCGAGGCGTACACCATCTTCCAGTGGACGATCGGATCGGTGCTGGCCACGCTCGCGGTCGGCTACCTGCTGTTCGGCGACCGGTAGCCGCGCCCGCCCGTCTCTCACTCGCTGGGTTCGGCCCACACCTTTACTGTCCGCGCTCTCGCATCACCCGGCAGTGATGAACGCCGTTATTCTGGCCGCCGGGCAGGGAACCCGGATGCGACCGCTGTCGACGCACGTTCCGAAACCGATGCTTCCGGTCGCGGACCGCCCGCTGGTCGCCCACACGGTCGACGTCGCGGTAGACGCCGGCGCGACGGAGGTCGTCCTCGTGGTCGGCTACGAGGCCGACACCGTTCGAAACTACTTCGGGGACGCCCGCCGAGGGACGCCGATCCGCTACGCTCGCCAGGACGAACAGGCCGGAACCGCCCACGCCGTCGCCGCCGCCCGCGAGCACATCGACGGGCCGTTCGCCGTCCTCAACGGCGACAACCTCTACGATCCGGCGGCGATCGCCGCGCTCTTCGAGGCCGGTCCGGCCGTCTGCGCGCTCGAGGTCGACGATCCCCGGAACTACGGAGTGCTCAGCACGATCGATGGGACCGTCACCGACATCGTCGAAAAGCCGAGCGAGCCGCCGACGAACCTCGCCAACGCCGGCGCCTACGCCTTCCCAGCCGACGCCGCCGAGTGGCTCGAGGTGCCCGAGAGCGACCGGGGCGAACACGAGATCACGGACGTCCTCGCGCGGGTGATCGACGAGTACGCGGTGACCCCGGTCACCCTCGAGCGGTGGATGGACGTCGGTCGCCCCTGGGAACTCCTCGAGGCCAACGAGTGGAAACTCCACGAACTCGAGGGGCGGATTGACGGCGAAGTCAGCGAGGACGCCCGCCTCGAGGGTCCCGTCGTCGTCGAGTCGGGTGCTGAGATCGAATCGGGCGTCGTCGTCGAGGGACCGGCGCTGATCCGCGAGGGCGCCACCGTCGGCCCGAACGCCTACATTCGGGGCGCGACCCTCCTCGGCGAGGGCGCAAAAGTCGGTCACGCCGTCGAGATCAAAAACAGCGTGCTCTCGCCCGGTGCGACGGTCGGCCACCTCTCCTACGTCGGCGACAGCGTGCTGGGCCGGGACGTCAACTTCGGCGCCGGCACCACCGTCGCCAACCTCCGACACGACGATGCTCCCGTCAAACTCACCGTCAAGGGCGAGCGCGTCTCGAGCGGCCGGCGCAAACTCGGCGTCGTCGCCGGCGACGAGGTCAAAACGGGAATCAACACCAGCCTCACGCCCGGCCTCAGACTCGACGCCGGCGCCACCACCGCACCCGGCGAAACCGTCGACCGCGACCGGTAGAACCGGCCAGCGGACCTGAAGGTTCAAGGCCTCCTCGGCGAAACGAGGAGTATGTCGTCGGCGCCCGCGTCACTGTCCGAGCCCCACGTCCTCGCACACACGAAGCGACGCCTGTTTCCCGAGGCGGACGCGCCGGGAACGTACGCGGTCGTCGACACGCAGTTCGCGACCGACCGCTGGCTCGAGACGGAGCCGATCGCGGAATCCGTCCGCGAGACGCTCGCACCGTTCAACCGCGTCGATCTCGGCGGCGGCTACCCCGATCTCGTCGGCGTGGGTCGCCTCGAGTCGGACCTCCTCGCCGTCGACCGACTCGGGAAGACGCCGCCGCTGGTCGCCGTCGAGGCCAAGGGGTACACCGCGGGCGGGGGTGTCGACACCCACCGGGGGATCGTCCAGGCGTACGAGCGCCTCCACGAGGCGAACGCCGTGTACCTCGCCGCGCCGCTCGAGGCGATCTCACAGACCGATCGAACCCTGGCTCGCGAACTCAACGTCGGCGTTCTCGGCGTCTCCGCGGCGGGGCAGGTGTCGGCGCTCGAGACGCCGCGAGTCGTCGGTGCGCGGTCGACGACCGACGCGAACGCCATCCGGTTCCAGGCGAGCGCCCAGGGCGTCACGGACCAGTCGTTCGGGCTGAACCACCCGAAGAACTACCTCGGCTACCCGCTCGCGCACGTCCTCGAGGAGCCGACGGCCGACGCCCTCGCGGCGTACCGCGTCGTCGGCGCCGTCGACGAGGCTCGCCGCGGCGCGGCGTTTCTCGGGCTCGTAGCGGAGACGTCCACCGGTCCGGAGCTGACACCGCTCGGGCGAGAGGTCGTCCGGTTCGGCGTTCGCCACCACGGCTCGGCGCGGGCGGCCCTCGAGACGTTCGCCGACTGGTACCGCTCTCGAAAGCGGTTCGTCGAGCTCGCACCCGCCTGGGGCGAACTCGCTCGGCGCGTCGTCTTCGCCTATCCGGCGACCGAGCTGCTGGTCGGGGAGCTCGAGGCGCTCCACGCCGACGGCGTCGCCGAGCCGACGCTGGTCGACCTCGTCGAGTACCTCCACGTCCTCCACCCCACGTTTACGATCGAACTGTTCGTGCGAGGGACGGAGGCGGCTCGGCGGCGGGCGCTGGATACGAACGGCGATCTCCGCCGCGAGGCGCTCGCCGACGGGGAGATTTACCACTCACCGACGGTGTTCCAGTTAAAGGCGATGCTGTACCACGCGGGGATTCTCACCGACCGCGGAGCGGAACCGCACCGCCTCGAGCCGGCCGAGGACGTCTGGGCGCTCCGCGAACGGGTGTGAGCCGTCGACCGCTACGTCTCCGTCTCCGGCTCGAGGTAGCGACGGCGAACCACCAGCACCGGACAGACGGCGCTCTCGGCGACGCGCTCGGACGTATCGCCGAAGATCAGATCCTGAACCGAGGGGCGATCCTCGCCCAGAACGACCATGTCGTGGTCGTCGGCCGCCTCCAGAATCACCTCGAGCGGGTCGTCGTCGACGACGACCTCCTTCCCGATCCACGGCTCCGGAACCCCGGTGTTTTGCAGGACCTGCCCTGCACTCTCGAGAAGTTCGGTGCCCGACTGCCGCAGGTCGTCCTCCGGCGCGACGTGCAGGAGCGTCACCTCCGCGTGCGTGCCGGCCATCACGCGGCCGACGAGGCGGCCGATGTGCTCGATGTTGACGTCGCCGCGAATCGGGACCAGGACGCGTTCGAGCCTGGGTGCCGGGTTGAGCAGGAGGATCGAATCGCAGTCGAGTTCGACGGCGATCCGCTCGAAGGTCTTCATCGGTTTGTGAGTGAACACCAGCCGGGTCGTAATGTCGCCGCCGGTCTCCTCGAACACCGCTTCGAGTTCGGCCAGTTCGGTCTGGGCCTTCTCCTCGAACTGGAGGCGGGCCTGGCTCGGAGCGGTCTGCTCGGGAATCTTGTGGTAGCCGAGCAGGACGACCGGAACCGACGCGAACGTCTCGATGACGGCATCGGGTATCGTCTGTCCGCGAAGGATCTCGACGGGGATCAACACCCTGTGGCCGTCGTTCTCACTCATCTGAGACACCTTCCTCGAACGTTACGTCTCGAGCGTAATAGATGTACCAGGCGACGGCTCCGGCGACTACGGCGACGCCGATGATCAGAGAGAACGGTTGCATGAACGCGATCAGCCCGAAACTCGCGAGCGCGCCGACGATCGGAACTAACGGGTATCCCGGAACGGTGTAACTGGGCCGATACCAGTCGGGATCGCGACGGCGCAAGACGAGCAGCGTCACGCAGATCAGCCCGTACATCACCAGGTGGAGAAACGAGGCGACTTCGGCGAGCAGCTCGGTCTGTCCGGTCGCGACCAGCACGACGACGGGGCCACCGACGAGCACCAGGGCGACGTGGGGGGTCCCGTACTTCAGGTTGACGCGGCTCGCCTGCGGCGGAACGAGCGCGTCGCGGCTGGTCGCGTACAGCGCCCGCGACGCCGAGAGGATCGAAGCGTTGGCCGAGGAGACGGTCGCCAGCAGCCCCGCGAGCAGGATCGCGATCGCGCCGGGAAGCCCGAAGAACTCGCGGGCCACCTCGACGATCGCGGTTTCGCCCGCCGCCTCGAGGGCCTCGCTGCCGAGCGCGCTCGTCGCGACGAAGATGGTGGCGACGTAGAACACCCCGACGATGACGACCGAGCCGACCATCGCGAGAGGGAGGTTGCGGCCGGGGTCGGTGATCTCGCCGGCGACGGTCGCGACCTGCGCGAAGCCGAGATAGGAGGTGAACACCAGGGCCGCGGTCGTCAGGATCGGGAACGCACCGTAGGGGGCGAACCGCTCGGGCACCGTCTCGCCGCCGACCACGCCCAGCGAATCGAGCGCGCCGTAGGCGAGAAACAACACGAGGATGACGAGTAACAGCCCGACGATGGCGTTCTGGAGCGCGGTCGTGTTCTCGGTGCCGCCGATGCTCATCGCCGTCAGGGCGACCCCGCCGAACACGCCGAGGGCGGCCACGATAGTCCCGCGTCCGCCGACCGGAACGCCCGCCTCGACGAGCACCGCGAGCGCGTACTCGCCGAAGCCGACGAGGTAGAACGCCGAGGCGAAGACGAGCCCCAGCCAGAGGCTGATCCCGACGACCGCGCCGAGCAGCGGACCTAGCCCGCGGGAGATGAAGTAGTAGCCGCCGCCGCTCCGTGGCATCGCGGTCGCCAGCTCAGAGGTCGGTAACGCGACGAACAGCGCGATCACCGCACCGATGGCGAACGAGAGCGCGGCGGCCGGTCCCGCCTGTCCTGCGGCGAGGCCGGGAAAGACGAAGATACCCGCGCCGATCATCGTCCCGACGCCGATCGAGAGCCCACCGGTGAGTCCGATCGTCCGCTCGAGTTCGGTCCCGCCCTCGTGACGCGTCGCCTCGTCGGTGACGGCGACCTCCGACGACGGGGCGTTACTGTCGGCCATACTGTCCGTTCACCGCCGAGAAATAAATGCGTGAACCCGGCATCCGTCCTGATCGGTCCCGACTGCGAGAAACTGACCGGTTCCGCCTTACTCGAGGACGACCAGCGGATCGCCCATGTCGACGCTCTCGCCCTCGCTCACGGCGATCTGGGTCACCGTGCCGCCGCGGGAGGCGACGATGTCGTTTTCCATCTTCATCGCCTCGAGGACGACGAGCACGTCGCCCGCCGCAACCTCCTCGCCCTCCTCGACCTCGACGGAGAGGATCGTCCCCTGCATCTCCGCGGCGACCCGCTCGCCGTCGCCTTCGATCGCGGCCTCGGAGCCGCCCGAGTCGCCGCCGGCAGGCTCGGGTCGGCCGCTACTGCCCTCACCGCCGCTCGCGGTCGGCAGCGTCGCCGCGCCGCGCTCCTCTAAGTTGACCTCGAAGCGCTTGCCGTTGACCTCGACGGTGAACTCGCGCTCGACGACCTCCTCGTCGTCGCCGGAAGCGGTTTCTTCGGTGCCCCACTGTTCCTGGGCCTCCTCGAGGCGACTCCGGTCGAGTTCCTCGTCCAGGTACTTCGTCGTGTGCTCGCCGGCGACGAACGTCTCGTCCGTGAGCATCAGCCGGTGGAACGGCACGATGGTCGTCACGCCCTCGATGTCGTACTCGCGGAGCGCCCGCAGCGAGCGGGCGATACACTCGTCGCGGTCCTCGCCGTGGACGATGAGCTTCGCGATCATCGAGTCGTAGTCGGTGACGATCGTATCGCCCTGACGGAGCGCGTCGTCGAGGCGAACGCCGACGCCACCCGGCGGGTCGTACGTCGTGAGTTTCCCGCCGGGGGCGGGCTGGAACTCCTTGGCGGCGTTCTCTGCGTTGATCCGGAACTCCATCGCGTGGCCGTCGATCTCGACGTCGTCCTGGCTGAAGCCGAGTTCCTCGCCCGCGGCGACGCGGATCTGCCACTTCACGATGTCGATGCCCGTGATCTCCTCGGTGACGCAGTGTTCGACCTGGATACGGGTGTTGACCTCGAGGAAGTAGAACTCGCCGCCCTCGACCAGGAACTCCACGGTGCCGGCGTTGACGTAGTCGGAGGCCTTGACCCCGCGGCGGGCGGCCTCGCCGATCCGCTCGCGCATATCGTCGTCGAGCGCCGGTGAGGGGCCCTCCTCGATGACCTTCTGGTGACGGCGCTGGAGTGAGCAGTCCCGCTCGCCGAGGTGGCGGACGTTGCCCTGCTGGTCGGCGATGATCTGGACCTCGATGTGACGGGGCGCCTCGAGGTAGCGCTCGAGGTACACCGAGTCGTTGTCGAAATAGGCCTCTCCCTCGCGTCGGGCGCTCTCGAGCTGGTCTGCGACCTCGCTCTCGTCTTCGACGACCTTCATTCCGCGACCGCCGCCGCCGCCTTCTGCCTTGATCGCGATGGGATAGCCGTGTTCGTCGCCGAACGCCCGAACTTCGTCGGGATCGGTGACCGGGTCCGTGGTGCCGGGAACGATCGGGACGTCGGCGTCGGCCATCACGCGCCGGGCTTTCGTCTTCTCGCCCAGCGTCTCCATCGACTCGCTCGAGGGGCCGATCCAGGTGATGCCGTCTTCGGCTTCGACCTTCGCGGCGAACGCGGCGTTCTCCGCGAGGAAGCCGTAGCCGGGGTGGATCGCGTCGGCGTCGGCCTTCCGTGCGGCCTCGAGGACCGCCTCGTGGTCGAGGTACGAGTCGGCTGCTCGCGCCGGTCCGACGTTGTACGCCTCGTCGGCGTACCTGACGTGCCCCGACTCCGAGTCGGCCTCCGAGTAGATCGCGACGGTTCCGACGTTCAACTCCTCACACGCCCGCATTACTCGAACAGCGATCTCGCCGCGGTTGGCCACGAGAACCTTCCGGAACATTCCTGTTCGAACCCTCGAAGGGGCGCTACCTTACTTTTTCGTAACCGGGACCGTCAACCACTGTTTATAGTATCGTTTACACCTTCATGGCTGCCCTGAGATTGTAGAGCGACGGCGCGCTCACGTGTTCGTTCGCCGCAGTGCCGTTCCCGAGGCTGGTTACGCCCCGATATCGCATCTGTCTATTTTACGCGCAACGTAATACGGGTGATCGAACCACCGCTGGAGGGGGCCGCCGGGCCGCACAATTCGGAGCGGATCGAATCCGCAGTTTCGAAGCTGTTGTTTTTGCGCGCGCGGCCGAATGTAGTATATTTTCACCGAATCTATAGAGAAATTATTGCTGATCTTGTATTTCGAAATTATCTGTCCGCGTCGCAGGTTCTGGACCCAGAACTCGACGAACCGCTGTACCCCCTTGACGTCGAACGATCGGATCACGAACGCGCTCCAGAAGTTGTGCGTGCTAAAGGCGAACACGCCATCGGGTTTTAGCACCCGGTGAACCTCTTGAAGGGCCCAGTATCGAAGCTCTTCGGGGTTGATGTGGTCGATTCCGTTCCACGAAAACAGGACGTATTCGAACGATTCGCTCTCGAAGGGGAGCGAACAGGCGTTGCCGGTGACGAACTCTATTCCCGAAGAAGTCGTTTTCGCCCGATCGACGAGCGAGCGTACTAGATCCAGGCCAATCACGTCGAATCCCCTTTGACTGAGCACGGTCGTCGTTCGGCCGGCCCCACAACCCAGATCGAGGACTGTCGCATCCTCGTCGGTGAAGTACGTGTCGATAACTGTCCGTTCGATGTCGCTCAGTCCGTTCTCGGCCGCCGACGAGTACTCCGCAACGACTTCGTCTGAGCTGTAGTACTCGCTCACGTCTAGGGTGGGGGATGAATCGACGGTCATTGTACGGAGTTCGACGACAAGGTGCATAATTCTCACACGCCGGGGACGATAGATCGACCGCGGAGATGGCTGTGAGGACGTCTCCGACACCTCTCAGAAGGGAAATCGGTCCAGTGTCGAACCCGCGATGACGTTCACCCGTGGAAATGCCGACTGTCTCAAAACCGGTCCGTCCGTCCGGCGGCGGCCCACGGGTCCGTCGGCGCCGTCGTCGGCACGCGCGCGGCGCGTCCTTGCTGTATCCGAAGGCGGCCGGCGTAGGCCCACCGCTTGCCCTCCCATCCCGCTTCGTCGCCGTCCTCGGCGGCCACGAGTTCGAGGTCGCGGAGGTGAGCGCCGATCGCCGCAGCGATGGCCGCCGCCTCCTCGGGGTCGGCGTCGTCAGGGATCTCGAGGGAGACGCCCTCGGCGAGGCGGTCGGGAGGCGTCTCCGCGGCGTCTGCGTTGCGGACCATCAGAGCGGGATGTTGCCGTGTTTCTTGTCCGGGTTCCGTTCGCGCTTCGTCTCGAGCATCTCGAGGTCGTCGATCAGACGAAGGCGGGTTTCGGTCGGGTGGATGACGTCGTCGAGGAAACCCTTGTCCGTCGCCGTGTATGGGTTGGCGAACTCCTCGCGGTACTCCTCGATGAGTTCGTCGCGCAGGGCGTCGGGATCGTCGGACTCGGCGAGTTCCTCCCGGTAGAGGATATTGACCGCGCCCTGGGGACCCATGACGGCGATCTCGGCGGTCGGCCAGGCGTAGTTGACGTCGGCGCCGAGATTTTTCGAGGCCATCACGCAGTAGGCGCCGCCGTAGGCCTTGCGCGTGATGACCGTCAGCAGCGGAACGGTGGCCTCGGAGTACGCGTAGAGCAGTTTCGCGCCGTGGCGGATGATGCCGCTGTGTTCCTGGTCGGTGCCGGGCATGTAGCCGGGGACGTCGACGAAGGTGACGATGGGGATGTTGAAGGAGTCACAGAAGCGAACGAACCGCGATCCCTTCATCGAGGCGTCGACGGTGAGCGTACCGGCGTTGACGCGGGGCTGGTTCGCCACGAGCCCCACGGAGCGACCGTCGAGGCGGCCGAAGCCGACGACGATGTTCTTCGCGAAGTTCTCCGCCACCTCGAAGAACGAGCCCTCGTCGACCACGCTGTCGATGACGTTCGTCATGTCGTAGGGCTTCTGTGGGCTGTCCGGAACGATCGATTTCAGCTGGTCGTCGCGCCGATCCGGGTCGTCCCAGGGGTCGACCCGCGGGGGGTCCTCGACGTTGTTCTGCGGGAGGTACGAGAGGAGGCGCTTGATGTCGTCGAGGGCCTGTTCTTCGGACTGGCAGGCGAACTGGGCGACGCCGGTCTTACCGGCGTGGGTCATCGCTCCGCCCAGCTCCTCGTGGGTGACGTCCTCGCCGGTGACCGTCTTCGTCACGCCGGGGCCGGTGATGTACATGTGGCTCGTGTCCTTCACCATGAAGATGAAATCCGTAATCGACGGCGAGTAGACGGCGCCGCCGGCACAAGGACCCATGATCGCAGAGATTTGGGGCACGACGCCGCTAGCCTCCTGGTTGCGCCGGAAGATTTCGGTGAAGCCGGCCAGGCTCTTGACGCCCTCCTGGATCCGCGCCCCCGCCGAATCGTTGAGCCCGACGATCGGGGCGCCGACCTCCATCGCCATGTCCATCACCTTGGTGATCTTCTCGGCGAACACCTCGCCGAGCGAGCCGCCGAAGACGGTGAAGTCGTGTGCGAAGACGAAGACGGTACGGCCGTCGACCTCGCCGTAACCCGTCACGACGCCGTCACCGAGGACCTTCCGCTCTTCCATCCCGAAGTTGCTCGTCTGGTGGGTTCGAAGCTGATCGAATTCGGTGAACGTCCCTTCGTCGAGGAAGTAGTCGATCCGTTCGCGGGCGGTCATCTTCCCCTTCTCGTGCTGGCGCTCGATTCGCTTCTCACCGCCACCGAGTAACGCCTCCTCACGGAGCTCCTCGAGTTCCTCGATTCGATCCTCCATCGTCATGGTCGATCCCTCCCGAACACGTTCATCTGGCGGAGAAACGGCGAGGCAAATGAAAAGCGTTCTGTAATTCGGACTCCCCGGCGTGCGCTTCCGCGGGCCACCCGTTGACCGTTCCCCTCTCGCGAACTGTATGCAGCGAACACATAATTTCGGTCTTACCAGACGTATCCGATAGAATCCACTGTGACCCCGGGTCATGCGGATGATTCACATAAACTCTTTATATTACTACACTCCATTGTCACCTATGGCACGGCATGTCAGTAGACGGAGGGTGCTTGCTGGAATCGGTGCGACGGGAACGTTCTCGATCGCTGGCTGTTTGGACGCGATCGGCGGCGGCGACAACGGGGACGATGCGGACGCGATGGTCGGCATTCTCCAGCCCGAGTCGGGTGACCTCGGTGACCTGGGGACGCCAATCGCCGACGCCGCCGAGCTTCCGGGTATCCAGCTCGAGAACGACGGAGCCGACTTCACCATCGACCTCCGGCGTGAGGACACGGAAACGACCCCCGACGTCGGGGTCGACCGCGCGCAGGCGCTGCTCGACGCGGGGTATCCGTCGGTTACGGGTGCGGCGTCCTCGGCCGTGACGATCACCTGTGCGGAGGACGTCTGGATCCCCAACGAGGTCGTCGCGATCTCGCCGGCGAGTACGTCCCCCGCGATCACCGACATGGACGGACGGTGGCTGCTGCGTACCGCGCCGAGCGACGCGTGGCAGGGCGACGCCATGGCCGAGATCGCCGTCGAGCGCGAGGACGCGGACGAGATCGCCACGATGTACCTGAACAACGACTACGGCCAGGGACTGAACGACGAGTTCGTCGCCGGCTGTGAGGACCGCGGCTCGGAAGTCATCGCGGAGGTTCCGTTCGAGCCCGAGCAGCCGTCGTACGACTCCGAACTCGAGAGCACGGTCGGGGAGGAACCCGACCTGCTGATGGTCGTCGGCTACCCGGAGAGCGGTCAGGTCATCTTCCGGAACTTCTACTCCGACTTCGACGACGGGACGACGATCCTCGTCCCCGACGGCCTCATCGACCCGTCGCTGCCCGGTCAGGTCGACAACCCGATGGAGAACGTGATCGGGACGGCGCCGTCGGCCCGCGGTGACGGACGGGACGACTTCATCGGCCTGTACGAGGACGAGTTCGGTCGCGAACCCGGCGTCTTCAACGCGCAGGCGTACGACGCGACGGCGGTGCACATCCTCGCGACGCTCCGCGCCGGCGAGGTCGACGGCCCCGCGATCGCGGACAACATCCGCGAAGTGGCCAACCCAGACGGCGAGGAGGTCGGTCCCGGAAACCTCGACGAGGGCCTCGAGATGGCCGCCAACGGCGACGAGATCCAGTATCGCGGTGCGTCCGGTCCCGTCGAGTTCGACGACAACGGCGACCCGGTGGCCGTCACCTACGACATCGGTCGCTACAGCGCCGACGGCTACGACGTCGAGGACACGATCGAGTACGAGTCCTGAGGCGTCGACGAACGCGCTCCGTTTTTTGCGCCGCGCGATCCGCTCGAGCGGCCGGTGTCGAACCTCGAGGGATCGGCCGGGAAGGCGCGACTCGATCGAATCGTGGCGACCGACGCACCGGAGCTCCGCGAACGGCCGCTCACCCTGCTCGAGGTGCGTAAGGCGTCGCCGCAGGCGGTGTCGAAAAAACGAGACCGGCCGTCGGCCGAACAACCGCTCGGCGCCTGGGCGACCTCAGCCGCCCAGGAAGTCCTGTCGAACCTGCTCGTTCGCGAGCAGCGCGTCGCCGGAGTCGACGTAGCGGTTCTGACCCTGGACCAGCACGTAGCCGCGGTTACACCGCCTGAGGGCCTCCTTCGCGTTCTGCTCGACCAGCAGGATGCCGGTTCCGTCGTCGTTGATGCGGTCGATTCGGTCGAACATCTCCGCGACGAGGTCCGGCGCCAGCCCGGCGCTCGGCTCGTCGAGCAACAGGAGGTCGGGATCGAGCATGAGCGCCCGTCCCATCGCCAGCATCTGTCGCTGGCCGCCGCTCAGGTCGCCCGCCGTCTGCCCCCGTCGCTCCTCGAGGATCGGGAACCGATCGAAGATCCGCTCGAGGCGATCCTGGGGGACCTCGTCCAGGATGTACGCCCCCATCTCGAGGTTCTCCATCACCGACAGCGACGGGAAGACGTTGTCGTTCTGCGGAACGTACCCGATGCCGGTCGTGATGATGTCCTCCGGGCGGTAGCCGCTGATCTCCTCGCCGGCGAACGTGATCGAGCCGCCCATGTGGGTCGTCAGCCCGAAGATCGACTTCATCACCGTCGACTTGCCGGCGCCGTTGGGACCGACGATGGTGACGTACTCGCCGTCTGCGACCGTGAGGTCGACGTCGTCGACGATCTGGAGATCGCCGTAGCCGGAGTCCAGCCCGCTCACATCGAGCATCGACATCAGACCTCACCTCCGAGGTAGGCTTCGATAACCTGTTCGTTCTCCTTGATCTTCTCCGGCGGCCCCTCGTCGAGGACCGATCCCTGGTGCATGACGATTACGTGTTCACAGTTGTTCATGATGACGTCCATGTCGTGCTCGACGATGAGGAAGGTGTACCCCTGCTCGCGGAGTTCGTGGATGTGCGCTAAGATCTTGCGCTCGAGCGTCGGGTTGACGCCGGCCATCGGCTCGTCGAGCATCAGCATCTCCGGCTCCGTCTGGAGCGCGCGGGCGAGTTCGAGCAGCTTTCGCTGCCCGCCCGAGAGATTCTTCGCGTACTCCTCGGCGAGGTGGTCGATCTCGAAGAACTCGAGCATCTCCCAGGACCGTTCGCGGAGCTCCTCTTCCTGCTCGATCACCTCGTTGCGGAGCCCCGGGAGGATCGACCGCCACATAGACTCACCGAGCTGGCCTTTCGGCGCCAGCATCATGTTCTCGAGGACGGTCATCTCCGGTAGCTCGCGCGCGATCTGGAACGTGCGGACCAGTCCGCGCTCTGCGACCTCGTTGGGCTGCTGGCCGGTGATCACCTCCCCGTCGAAGGCGACCCGTCCTCCGCTGGGGCGGTGAACGCCGGTGATACAGTTGAACGTCGTCGACTTTCCGGCGCCGTTCGGACCGATCAGCCCAGTCATCGAGCCGCGCTCGACGGCGAAGCTGGCGCCGTCGACCGCCACGATGCCGCCGAAGTGCTTCTCGAGGTTCTCGACCTCGAGGATGGGTGACTCGACGACCCGCCGGTCGGTCACCGTCGCGTCGCGTTCGTTCCCCGATTCGCTCTCGGCTTGGTCGATGGCGAGGTCGTCAGCGTTCGGTTCGGCATCACTCATCGCGATCACCTCCGTGTTCGGCTGCGGGTTCGTGGTCCCCGGCGCCGGCCGTCGGCCGACCGCCGTCAGCGACCGGGCCCCGTCGGGTCAGATCGACGGCCGCGGAGATCTCCTTGCGGTGGCCCAGCAGGCCGTCGGGTCGCTTGATCATCAGGACGACTAGCACGACCCCCAGGATGATGTACCGGAGCTCGTCTGCTTGCTGGAACAGCACGAAGCCGATGAGCGCCGTCGGGTCCCCCGCGCCGAGTTCGGCGAAGGCGCCGTAGGCCGTTCGCGGGAAGTCGGTTCCGAGGTTCGTCCGGACCATCGTTCGGAGGAACCGCGGTCCCTCGAAGATGAACGCCGCGAACACGAAGCCGCCGACGACGCTACCGGTGTTCGAGCCCGAACCGCCGACGATCAGCGCGACGAAGACGTAGAACGTGATCAGCGGCATGAAGTTGTCCGGGCTGATGTGCGTGCGACTGCCCATCCAGAGCGTGCCGACGAGCCCCATCAGCGCACAGCCGAGCGCGAACGCCGCGATCTTCGCCCGGTCCGTTCGCTTGCCGAGCGCCCTCGCAGCCAGTTCGTCCTCCCGGATCGCCTTCAGCAGGCGGCCGAACGGCGAGTACGCGATTCGCGTCAGCAGGACGTAGAACGCGATGACGAACAGGATCAGGACGCCGGTGTACATCCCGCGAATGACCACCGACGACGCGACGCCGACGGCTTCGCCGATCGCCAGGAAGACGTCGCCCACGTCGCCGACGATCGGCTGGTCGAACAGCCAGGGGATGACGTCCCTGCTGCGTGGCGCCCGGATCCCCTGTCCGCCGCCGGTGCCGTAGTCGGTTCCGCCGATCCGGCGAAGGGCGTTGGACTGGACCGACAGGCGTACGATCTCGGAGAACCCAAGCGTGACGATCGCGAAATAGTCCGCGCGCACGCGCAGCGTTGGAATCACCAGCACCAGACCGGCGATCCCCGCGGCGATCACGCCGAGGAGGATGCCGATCGGGATCGGTAACCCGAGGCCCGCCGGCGAGCCGTCCGGCGACGCGACGGCCATCGACATCGTGTAGGCGCCGATCGCCATGAAACCGGCGACGCCGATGTTGAACATTCCCGTGTACCCCCAGTGGAGGTTGAGCGCGAGCGCACTCAGCGCAAAGAGCGCGGCCCAGAACGTGATCGCCTGGAGCGTCCCGACCGTCGCGTTGATACCCGCGCCGGACAGCACGCCCACGACGAAGAACAGGACGTACGTCGCGACGACGATCTTGCCGATGTAGAGGATGTCGTCGCGCCACTTCGGTCGGATCATCGCGGACTCCTCACTGTCACCGCTCGGTGTCTCCGCCGCGTCCGTCTCTGGACCGCCGCTTGGCTCTTCACCACTCATGCCGTTTCAACACCTCCGAGTAAGCCGTCCGGTTTGACGATCAGGATCAGGATCATCAGCGTGAACGCCGCGATCTCGTTCATGTCCGACGGAATCCAGATGAGCGAGACGTTGATCGTGATTCCGATCACGAGCGAGCCGACCAGCGCTCCGTAGATCGAGCCGATCCCGCCGAGGATCACCGCAGCGAAGATCAGCAACAGGAGGAACCAGCCGATGTTGATCGAGAACTGACCGCGGTCGAGGACGATGAGGTAGCCCGCGACGCCCGCGAGCCCCGCGCCGATCGTCCACGTCGCGAAGATCACGCGCTCGGTCGGGATGCCCGTGATCAGCGCAAGGTCCTTGTTGTCGGCCATCGCACGCATCGCCTTGCCGAGTTTCGTGTACTGGAGCAAGAGGTGGAGCCCCGCGATCAACGCGATCGCGATGGCGACGAGCGTCAGCTCGTGAAGGTTGATCCGCTGGACTGGGACCCACCCGGGCAAGTCCGTGAGGATCGGCGAACTCGCCGTCGCCGAGTGCGACTCGACGGTCCAGAATACGCCGATGAGGTACCGCAGTGCCAGCGCAACTCCGACGCTCGCGATGAGCAGCGCGATCCCGCCCGCGTCCCGCATCCGCCTGTACACCAGTCTGTCGATCGCCAGCGCCACCGCGATGGTTAGCAGCGCGGCCATCACCAATCCGACCAGAATCGCGACGGGTGACGCTAACACGTCCATGCCGAGTTCGCCACCCGTCGGCCCCGCCGGCGTCGGACTGAACAGGACGAGTTCGCCGACGCTGTACACTCCCCAGCCGCCGATCAGCCACGCGACCGCCCACCCGGAGAACGCGCCCGTCGTCACCAGGTCGCCGTGCGAGAAGTTGGCGAACCGAAGGATGCTGTAGGTCATCGAGAGACCGATCGCGGCCAGCGCGATATACAGCGAGTCGACGAGCCCGTTCCACAGGTACCGCCACAGTCGCCCCGGCGCGAGCTCGCCCATCACGAGTCTGCGGACGAGGTCGAGGAGGAGAATCGCGATTCCCAGTACGATGATCAGTGCGAACAGTTCCTGACCGGACAACGACGACAACCGCTCCCGTAACTCATTGACGTCGTTCGGAAGACTATCCCCTACGTTACCAACACCCATGTTACGTTGAGAGTTACGTTTCACCGTTAAATAGTTCACGCTACGGAGTGGCAATGGACGTGAGATTCATTGCTTCAGGCTGCCGAGTCGCCGGTTCCAATTTCGCCCGTGGCGAACGAAATTGCCGGGACCGAAAAGGCCCACCTTCGACTACGCCTCCCCGTAGACGGGGACGGCGGCCCCACTCGTGACCGCGGCACCGTCGCTGCAGAGAAACGCCATCACGTCCGCGATTTCGGTCGGATCGACCCACGAGTCGTGATCGGCGTCGGGCATCATCTCCCGGTTCATCGGCGTGTCGATGACGCTCGGCATCACGCAGTTCGCCCGCACCGTCCCCCGGTTCTCCTCGGCCAGCGTCTCCGTCAACAGTCGAATCCCCGCCTTCGTGATCCGGTAGGGGCCGTCTCCCACCCCACCCTCGAGCGAGGAGCGGGCGCTGACGCTCACGATCGCTCCCTCCCGTCGCTGCAGTTCGGGAAGGGCGTGTTTCGAGGTCAGGAACGCGGATTTGAGGTTGACGTCCAGTAGAAACTCGAACTCCTCGAGTCCCGTTTCTTCGATCGGATCGCCGCCGCGCCAGGTGCCGGCGACGTTCAGCAGGTGGTCGATCCGGTCGTGGTCGTCGACGATCCGATCGACGACGTCGGCGACGGCTTCCTCGTCGGTGAGATCGGCCTGGTAGAAGTGGGTTCGGTCGTCCGGATCCAGCTGCGCGTCGTCATCGTCCGGGGAAACGACGTCGACGGCGCAGACGGTCGCGCCAGCCCCCCGGAAGCGGTCGACGGCGGCGCTGCCGAGTGCGCCGCTCGCGCCGGTGATCACCGCGACGGTTCCCTCGAAGTCGAACGTGGTCGTCTTCGCCATACCGGCTCTCCACCGCCGGAGAAAATCAACCTGCGGGTCGTCCCGGTCAGGGTTCGACGATCAGCTTCCCGAAGAAGCTGTCCTCGAGCACCGCCCGCTGTGCCTCCGGCACGTCCTCGAGGTCGTACGTCCGGGCGATTTCGGCGGTGAGATCGCCGCGTGCAGCGAGGCGACCGAGACTCGCCAGACTCTCCGCGATCCGGTCCGAGTTGTACATCACCATGAACCGGTACTGGAGCTCCTTCGCCCGCGCGGCCGGCACGTTCGAGAACCCCGCTTCAGTCTGCGTGTTTCCGATGCCGACAACGCGGGCGCCCTGGGCGGCGACGTCCGCGTCGAACTGGAGGTAGTCGTCGAGGCGGTGGTCGAGGATCACGGCGGGCTCGCCGGCCTCCCGAACGGCGTCGGCGAGATCCTCCCGACCGTAGTCGAGCACCGTTTCCGCTCCGAGCGCCTCGAGGCGGTCGTGGTACTCGGGGCTCGCCGTCGTCGTCACGTCCGCGCCCGCGGCCGCGGCGACCTGGACGGCGACGTGGCCGACGCCGCCGCTGCCGCCGTGGATCAGACACCGCTCTGCGGGCTCGAGGCCGGCGTACTCGAGCAGCGCCAGCCAGGAGGTGACGCCGGCGACGCCGAGGGCTGCCCCGACGTCGAAACCGACGCCCTCGGGGAGCGCCGCGAGCAGGTCGGTGGGGGCGACGACGTACTCCGCGCACGTCCCCTGGTGGCTCTTGCCGAGGCCGGTGGCGAAGACCCGGTCGCCGGGCTCGAGGTCCGCGACGTTCTCGCCGACGGCGTCGACGACCCCCGCGGCGTCGGAGCCGGGTATCCAGGGCAGTTCGGCGGGCTCGTACGACCCCTCGCGGAAGTAGGTGTCGACGGGGTTGACCGCCGCGGCCTCGACGGCGAGGCGCACCTCGTCGGGTCCCGGCTCGGGGCGGTCGATCTCCTCTACCTGCAGTACGTCCGGGCCGCCGTGGTCGTGGTAGCGAACGGCTCGCATACGGGTCCGTTCTCACTCGAGCGTCATAGCTACACCCGGTAGCGGAACGACAGTTCGGGAGACGACCGCGAGCGGCGCCGCCACGCAACGCCACGGTTAAGAGCGACGCCCGTCTCACTCTCGGAAAATGCGACTCATCGCCCACCGCGGGTTCGCCGCCACGGCTCCGGAGAACACCATCGCCGCGATCCGGTCGGCCGCCGACCGCGCCGACGCCGTCGAGTTCGACGTCAGGCGGTGTGGCTCCGGGGAACTCGTCGTGATCCACGACGAGACGGTCGACCGGGTGACCGACGGCGTCGGCCGCGTCGCCGACAGCACGCTCGAGGAACTCAAGGCCCTGACCGTCCTCGACTCCGGGGAGGGGGTTCCGACCCTCGAGGAAATGCTCGCAGCGCTCCCGGAAGGGATCGAAGTCAACCTCGAGATGAAAGAGCGCGGGATCGCCGCCGACGTCCTCGACGCCATCGAGGGCGTCGGCAACCGGGTCGTCACGACCTCGTTTCTCGAGCCCGAACTGCGGGCGGTCCGCGAACTCGACCGCGAGCAGCCGACGGGGCTGCTCGCCAGCCGACACCTCGAGACGCCCGTGACGACGGCGATCGAACTCGACTGCGACGTCATCGGGGCGAACTACTGGCGGTGTCTCTCCACCCAGCTGGTACCCCGAGCGAAAGCCGTCGACCTCGAGGTCCACGCGTGGTCGATCGAGCGCCGCGCGGTCGCGAAATTGCTCGGCTGGCGCGGCGTCGACTGCGTCTCGGCCGACCGGTATATTCGAGTCTGACCGCGAGCGGGGTCCGGGCAAGGCGCCGGACAGTCGGCGGAATTCGCAATACGTGTTTACGCCCGCCGGCGATCTACCCTCTCTTGAGGGAGAACAGATGACGACAGACCAGCGACGAGAGCGACGGATGGACGGTACCGAACACGGCGTCGACGTCGGTGACCACCGCGAGTTCATCGAGTGGCTCGAGGCGAACCCCGAAGACGGCGCCCTCGAGTTCCGGGCCACCGGTACGGCGGAGGAGACTGCGAATCGGACGAGGGCGACGATCGGCGACTGGGCCCTCGGCGGCGAGGAGATGGGCGCAGAACGCGAGCACACCCTCGAGTTCGGTCTCCCGGTGGAGCTCGAGGAGGCGATGGGCTACCTCGAGGCGACGGACCGCTACGAGGCGATCGAGGGCGCGCTGGCGGGGCTGACCGCCTGCATCAACGGGACGATCGCCTACAACGCGATTCGGGAAGGAATCGACGTCGAGGACGTGACCACGACCGTCCGCGCGCCGGTCGACCTCCGGATGCTGTTCGGCATCCACGACGTCGACCGCGCCCACGAGATGTACGGCGAACTCGAGATCGACGTCGAGGTGACGGGTGCGCTCACACCTGAGGAGCGGTCCATGGTCCGGGAGTTCTACGTGCGGTCGCCGGTGTACACCCTCGTCACCCTCGAACACCCGAACAGGCCGAAGATCGACTTCCGCTCGGCGGCGTAGCCCCGGCAACCGTTTTTCGACTCCTACGATCTATCGTCGCTTCTTATCGGTGATTTCCGACCCGAAGTGATAACCCCGACAAACGGGTACGACAGACCGTCTCAGTGACTCGCGGACCGCTCGGAACGTCGCGGCCCGCCGTCGGAGTAGACGACGGCCACCGCACCGATCGCCAGCGTGAGAACGCCCGAGGCGAACAACAGCGCGGAGTAGCCGGTGACGATCGCGAGGCTCGTGAAGACGATCGGCCCGGCCGAGCGCCCGAGGAACGTGGTCCCGTTGCGGATGCTGAGCGCGCCCGCCCGGTACTCCGGCGGGGCCAGGCGACCGATCGCCGCGTCGACGGAGGGGAGGGCGAGTCCGAACCCGACGCCGACGACGGTCGCGCCGACGGTGATCAGGAGCAGCGACGAACCCACCCAGACGAGCCCGAGTCCGACCCCGTAGGCGAGAAAGCTCAGCGCGACGAGGCGGTGGTTCGACCACCGGCGGGCGAACCGCCCGTTCTCGAGGGCGACGAGCGCCGACGCGACGGTCTGTACCGTCAGGACGCCGCCGATGACCACCGGCGCGACGCCGAAGTCGGCGGTCAGGACGAACGGCAGCGCCGTCAGGATCGTCCCGAAGGCGATCGCCTCGAGCAGGAACGTCGCGCCGTACAGCGCGCCGGCCTCGGTCACGGGCAGGGCGTCGACGGCCCCGCGGAGGTACGCCGGTCCGGTTTGCGGGGCGACAGAGGCCGGTTCCTCGAGCGCGTGGATCGCGAAGAGCCCGACCGGTACCGCGAGCAGGTAGACCAGGAACGGAACGTGCCAGTCGATGGCTGCGAGCGCGCCGCCGACGAACGGATAGATCGCTGCTCCGGCGAACAGCACCGCCGCGTTGACCCCGAGAACCGCGTTTCGCTGGACTCCCTCGAAGAGATCGCTGATGAACGTCACGGTCAGGATGAAAACGCCCGCCGAGGCGGTTCCCTGAACCAATCGCAAGAGCAACACGACCCCGAAATCGTTCGTGAACGCCGCCAGGCCGCCGGTGACTCCGAACACGAGCAGGCTTGGGATCATGACGCGCTTGCGACCGAACCGGTCCGCGAGCAGTCCGATGAGCGGCGAGAGGACGATTCCCGGGACGAAGTAGGCCGTGATGAGCAGGCTCGCTCCCGCATCGGTGATCGCGAACGCGTCGCGGATGACCGGCAACACCGGGCTCAAAAGCGGGACGCCGAGCGGGAGGACGAGCGTGCTCGCGAGAACCGCCTGGAGGGACGGCAGGCTCCACGGGATACTCACGTCTGAATCGGCCATACCACTCCCCACGCCCCGCACTACCAACTACTTCACACGCCGTGGATCGCTCACCGGTCGACCTCGAGTCCGGGCGACGTCTCACGCCACGTCGACTGCTCGCGATCCTGACCGACCTCGGTCCGGTCGGCGCGTGCCTCCTCGACGGCCGCGAGCGTCTCCCGACCCCACTCCGTCGACTGCTCCGTCGCCTCGAGCGCCGCGGCGACGTCGTCGGCGTGATCGGCCACGGCGCCGGGTCGCTCGCTGGCGATCGCAGCCAGACACCGCAGGGCGTCCGCCGTCGCCCGTGGCGATCCGTCGGTTCGCAGTTCTGTGCACACGAAGGCCGCGATCGCGTCGGCCGAGGGAGCGACGTCGTCGACCGACTCGACGGCCAGTTCGGCCAGGGAGTCGGCCGCGAGCGCGCGGTGTTCCGGCGAGCCGTCCTCGAGCAGCGAGCGCAGCTTGGGCACCGTCGGGACCGCCCTGGCTGGATCGTCGTCGATCATCCGGCTGACCGCGCGGGCACCCTCGAGCCGGGTCGAATCGTCCCCGGCGTCGAGCTGTGCCAGTACGGAGGGAACGTCGAACCCGGCGCCGCTACCGTCGCTGTCGTCCGATCCGTCGTCACGACTGTCCCCATCCCCAGTCATTCACGTGGACGTGTTCATCCGTCCGGTAAATACGTTCTGGCTGCTCGTCGCTCTCGGATTCGGACGCGCCGGAGATCACGCGCCCGGAGACGCGGCCGTCGGCCACTCAGGCGAGCCACTCCTCGGGCTTGGTGTCGTAGTCGACGTCGTCCGCGGCGAGGTGTTCGACGGCCTCCCAGGGGACGTCCTCGGTCGTGACGCGAGTCCCGTCGTAGCGAAGCAGCTTGCCCCGCTCCTCCGGCTCGGGTTCGCGGTTGCGGCGCTTTGCGACCTCGACGTCGTGTTCGTCGACCTCCTTGACGATCGTGAGGAGGTTCACCGGTCGACCCCAGAGTTCGAAGACCCGCTTGAGGGTCTCTCGAGCCTTCCCGAGATCCAGCACGACGCCGTTGTACTGGTGGCCGAGCAGCAGTTCGTTGGCGTTGTCGTAGTTGCCGTCGTAGACGGCGATCGTCGGCTTGCCGAAGTTGGTGAACTGCAACAGCAGCTTCTTCTTGACGTCCGCGGCGTCGGTGCTCGAGACGTGGAACTGTCCCGAGGCCCGGGAGTACTCGTAGGTGAAGTAGTCGTTCTCGGTGATGAACTCCTGGGTGAGGAACTCGTCTAAGAACGTCACGTCGTTGTGGCTCTCGCGGACGTCGAACATCCGGTCCCAGCCCGCGGTGAACTCGACGTCCGCGAGCGCCTCCTCGACGGACGCGTAACGGGCGTCGTCGAACAGGTAACGCCCGATCCGCTCGAGTTCGTTCTGGCTCACCCGCGAGAGGAAGCCGCGGTGCTGGCGCTTGACCAGCGAGTAGTGACGCCGCGCGAGCCCCTCGTAGGTGAGCACTTTCCACGGGTATCGATCGACATCGATCTCGCCCGCGCGTGCAGCCTCGAGCGCCTCCCGGTCGACCCACTCGTCGGGGAGTTCCTCGAGCGCGTCGAGCGACTCCGCCGTGATGCGATCGAGATCGGGCGGCACCTCGAGACGAGCGAGTACCTCGTCGAAGTCGACGACGTCGGTGAGGTTGCGCCAGGAGACGCCCTCGACCCGGAGCAGGCGCTCGAGGACCTCCCGCCGGTTGGTCGTGTTCTCGACGTACTGCCAGAGTTCGAGACCGAGGCTGTAGGGGTTGAGCCCCGGCGAGGCCAGCACCTTCGCCATGTGGTCGGCGTAGTTGACGAACTCGTCGTCGCCCGCGAACGCCTCGCCGGCCATCATCGTCGACTCCCAGTAGGCGGCCCACCCCTCGTTCATCACCTTCGTCATCTTCTGGGCGGCGAAGTAGTACGCCTCGGCTCGCATCATGTCGAGGACGTCCCGCTGCCAGGGCTCCATCTCGACGGCGCGCTCGCTCTCGGCGTCGTACTGTTTGCCGTGTTCGCGGACGAACGAGAGGACGTCCTTCTGGGGCGTCTCGGGGAACGTCGACGAGCCGTCGTCGTCCTCGAGCGCCTCGAGCCACTCGTCGTCGAACACCTCGCCTCTGACCTCCTCGGAGAGGCCGAGCTCGTCGAGTTTCGCCGCGAGGTCCTCGTCGATCTCCGGTTTCGAGCCGTCCGCGTCGTGTCGCCGCCGGAACACCCGGTGCTGGTCGATGTTGTCCTCGAGGCTCAGGCAGTGGTCGATCCACTTCTCGACGGCCGCCCGATCGATCTCCGGGTCCTGCATGTACTCGCCGATCGCCCGCGCGTGGCGCTCTAACATCGCCGCCGCGTCGACGGCCGACTCGTCGGCGCGGTCGCTGGTAAAGAGGCCGAACCACTCGTTGTTCGCGAAGAAGTCGGAGTGGGCCTCGACGTGGGTGATGACGGCCTTCTGGTCGGCTAACGTGTTCGACTCCTGGAGGAACGCGTGGGCCGGGTTGTCGTTGTTGACGATCTCGAAGGCCTTCCCGCCGCCGTACTGGCCCTGTTTCTGCTGGCGGTCGTAGGCCATCCCCCACCGCCAGTGGGGGTACCGCGACTGGAAGCCGCCGTAGGCGATCAACTCGTTCATCTCGTCGTAGTCGACGATCCAGTAGTTCACCGGGTACGGCTCGAGTCCCAGCTTCTGTGCCAGGTTTCTCGCCTCCCGGACCGGTTCCTCGAGGTCGGTCGCGATCGCCTGTTTGCGGAATCTGTCTGCGTTACTCATTCGTCTCACCCTCCGTCGAGAGGATCCTGTAGATGGCGTCGGTGACGTCCTCTTCGCCGTTGACGTAGGCGACGGCTACGTCCTCAGAGTCCTCGCCGAAGTACCGCTCGAGTTCCTCGGCGTGGGTCGCGTTGATCGCGTTCCCGCTGGGCTGGGTCTCCACGTAGGCGTGGAGGTTCGCCGGAATCGCCTCCATCAGCGGGATCACTCGCTCTTCGGTGTCGTTGCTCGAGTTCTCGGAGTCGCCCGCGGCGAACACGTAGCGGTTCCAGTCGCTCCAGGGGTACTCCTCGAGCAGTTCCGCCGCGAGTTCGTAGGCGCTCGAGATCTTCGTGCCGCCGCCGCTGCGGATGCCGAAGAAATCCTCGCGCTCGACCCGCCAGGCCTCGGCGTCGTGGGCGATGTAGACGAACTCCGCGTTGTCGTACTTCCCGGTGAGGTACCAGTCCAGCGGCGTGAAGGTCCGTTCGACCAACTCCCGTTTCTTCTCGCGCATCGAACCGCTCACGTCGCGGATGTTGACCACGACGACGTTCTTCTCTTTCTCCTCGACGATCTCGGGGTAGCGGTAGCGCTCGTCCTCCCGACGGAAGGGGACGTGTTTGATCCCCTCCCGGCGGATCCTCTGTTGGACGGTCTCGCGATCGACGTTCGCCTCGACCTCCTCGATCGACGCCCAGGCGCCGCGCTCGTCTGCGACCTCGGCGTGGGCCTCCTCGACCCAGGCCATCGACACCGGCAGGCTCTCGCCGCGAGCCCACTCGAACACCTCGCGGGGCGTGATCCCCTCGACCTTGCACAGTTCGCGCAGGAACTCCTCGTCGAAGTCCATCGCCAGCTTGCGCTTTAACCCCTCCTTGAACATCCGCTCGAAGTCGAGCGTGCTGTCGGGACCGCTCCGGGTCAGGTCGGTGTAGGGGCCCTCTTTCTCCTCGATGACCTTCTTCCCCTTCGGCTCGAGCTCGAGTCCCAGCTCCTCGTCTAACTCCTGGGCGAACTCCTCGGGGTCCATCTCGTAGTACTCGTGGTCGCCGCCGTCCTCACCGGGTTCGTCGCCGTCGTCGTCGCCGTCACCCGGCTGGGGCTGTGGCTGGCCGACCGGCTGGCCCACGTCGGGGGTACCGCCGTCGCCCTGGCCGACCCCACCCTGGTCGCGCCGGTCGTACTCGAACTCCGGCAGCGAGACGATCTTCACCGGGATCTGAATCTCGTCCGGACGGCTCCCGCCGAGGTCGCCGTACTGGATGAACTCCGCTAAGTCCTCGCGGCGCTCCTCGCCGACCTCGCGGAACCGATCCAGGTCGTCTCTCAGTCCCATCGGTAGCTCACCTGGCCCATGACGTGTCTGCTGGTCAGCTCGGCCGACGCGGTCGAGTAACCGAACAGGTCGATCATCGCCTCGATCGTTTCGGCTTTCACTCGCTCCGTTTCCGTGCCGCTCGGCGGGTCGTCCCACTGGCGCGGGTCGAAGTCCTCGAAGGTGCGCCTGACGTCGTCCCAGTCGTGGCTCTCGAGGACCGCCCGGATGATCGGAATCGCCGTGAGGTCGACGTCCGCGACCGAGAAGTCCTCGTCGCGGTGCTCCCAGGCGTGGCGGTTGAGCGTAGTGATCACCTTCTCGCGGCGGAACTGGTGGACGCTCTCGCGGGGGAGGTTCCCCTCGTAGGCCTCCTCGTCGAACCGCCCGAGGTGTTCGACCTCGAACAGCTTCATCTTCAGCGGATCGGGGTCGATCTGCTCGCCGCGGTCGTTGTACAGCGCCTCGTCCGTCTCCCAGGCGTAGACGTGTTCGACGTACTCTGCGACGGTTTCCTCGTCGACGCGCTTGTCGTGCATGATCGCCTCGACGACGTCCCCCTCCTGTCGGTCGAAGACGTAGTTCTTCACGGGCACCACACGGTTCTCGAACTCCGATCGCTCGCCGGTCGAGAAGACGGGCGCGTCGGCCAGCCCGCTCGCCATCTCGTTTAAGACGTCCCGCGGCATGATCACGTCCTCGACTGCGAGCTCGGGGTGGTGGCGGTCGCGGTCCGTCTGTAACAGCTCCGCGAGCGTATCGCGGGTGTAGGTGACCGGAATGCCGTGTTCGCCGTCGTGGCTCGTCTCGGCGAAGTCGAACTCGTCTTTCCGTCGGCGCGTGTCGCCCTCCTGGAGGTAGCCCTGGTCGAAGATCAGCGCCTTGTCGACCAGATCCAGCCCGTTCGGGAGGTCCTCCTCGTCCAGTCGGGTGACCACCGCGTACAGCGCGGCCGCCTCGATCGCGTGCGGCGCGAACTCCCGCCGTCGGATCGTCCCCTCGCCGTCTTTGATCGGGACGACTACCGGCTCGCGGACGCGGTCACGGAGTTCGCCCTCCGTGCGGAGTTCCCAGATCGTCGTCTCGTTCGTGAGCTCGCGGTGGATGAGCTCCGCCTCGAGGCTACAGTTGGTCAGGTAGCCGAACTCGTGTTTGTCCAGCCGGCGCTTGAGCGCCTTCAGCGGGTCCATCCCGTTCCTGTCGGCGTGCTGGTTGAGCTGGGCCTCGAGATCCGGGTTCGAGATTATCACCAGTTGGGTGTCGATGTCCATCCCGATCCCCTTGTCCAGTTTGACCGACTGCTCGTCGGGGACGTTGAGCAGCTTCTGGAGCAAGTCGGCGTGCTGGGCGGCGTCCTCGACGATGGTGAGCACGCCGTTGCCCTGCGAGAGCACCCCGTCGTAAGAGAACGCCTGCGGGTTCTTGCGCCCGCGAGAATCGAGCTCCTGGAGCATCCCGTGCATCCACGAGCCGACCAGCCGCTCCTTGGGCGAGCCGTCGTCCTCGCTGTGGAGGACGCCGACGCCCTGGCCGACGTCGACGACGTAGTTCTTCACGCGGACGTGTCGCTCGTTCGTGATCGCCGAGAACAGCTCGTCGGTACCCTGCCGGCGGTAGCGCTCCTCCAAGAAGTCGTAGGCTTCCCGCGAGAACGGGTCGAGTCGGGCCTCGATCCGGGTCGGGACGTGGCCCTCGTCGTCGAGCGCCTCGAGCAGTTCCTCGCGGACGGCCGGGGGGAACACCGACAGCGGGTGAGCCTGGACCGGGCTCTCGTACCAGTTCTCGTCGTCGCCGGCGGTTGCGTCGCCGCCGTAGCTCAGCCCGCGGCTGTCGGCGTCGACGGTGTTGACGTTCCACTCGACGGTGTAGCGACGGCCCTCGGGCGTCTTCGAGTACTCCCTGAGCCCGTTGACCAGACAGCGCTTGAGCTCGGACTTCCCGGTCGCGGTCGGTCCCTCGAACCAGACGATCTTCTCGTCTTTCGCCCGGCCCGCGGCGATCGACCGCAGGTCGTCGACGAACCCGTTCAGTACCTCGGTGTTGCCGAGGATGGCGTGCTCGCCGTCGTTGTACGGATCGTCGAAGAAGCGGTAGCGTCGTTTCTCCTCGCCCTCCTCGACGACGGTCCGCGTGCCGGCGGCTTCGATCGCCTCGAGCAGGTACTTCGGAGCGTGCGAGCCGATCGTCGGCGACTCGAACAGCCGGTCGACGTACTCGGCGATCGACATCGGCTCCTCGTAGGTCTCGGCGAGGGCGCGGTCGGCGTCGCGGACGTACTCGTCTCCTCTGGTCATATCAGTCCTCGATCTCGGCCTTGGCGACCTCCGCGCCGGCGAACTCGAGCACCTCCTTCGCACCGGCCTCGGAGTAGCCCTGCTCCATCAGGGCGTCGATCCAGGCGCTGCGCTCGTCGTCGTCGAACTCGTTGGCGCTCACCAGCGCCGAGAAGTTGATGTTGTGCTTCTTGTCCTCCCAGAGCTTGCGCTCCAGGGCGCGGCGCAGGCGCTCGTTGTCCTGGGGGTTGAACGTCGTCCCCTCGCGGGCCCGGCGGGAGACCCAGTTGCTGACCTCCTGTCGGAAGTCCTCCTTGCGGTCCTCGGGGACGTCGAGCTTCTCCTCGACCGATCGGAGGAACGTCTCGTCGGGCTCCTGTTCCCGTCCGGTCAACGAATCCTCGATCGTGTCGTCGTCGATGTAGGCCATCACGTGGTCCATGTACTTCTCGCCCTGGCGCTGGATCTCGTCGATGTCGTAGGCCAGCGCGTGGCGGACGTCCTCGATGGCCCGCTCGCGGTACTCCTCGCGGACGAGTTCGAGGTAGCGGTAGTAGCGCTCGAAGTTCTCCTCGGGGATCGAACCGTGGTGCTCCAGGTTCTCCTCGAAGAAGTTGAACACCGTCAGCGGCGAGAGAAAGCCGCGCTGGCGGTGTTTGGAGTCCATGATCGCTTCCGCGATCTCGTCGCCGATGAACCGGGGGGAGACGCCGACCATTCCCTCGCCGATCTCGGCCTTCGCGGCGGCCTCCTCGCGGAGCTTCTTCACGTCGATGTCGTCGCCCTCGTCGATCTCGCCGTTGTACGCCTTCGCCTTCGAGAGCAGGTCGACCGTCTCGTTGTCGGGCTCTTCGACGCGGGTGAGCACGCCGAACAGGCCCGCCATCTCCAGGGTGTGGGGCTCGACGTCGATGTCGGGGACGTCGGCGTTGTTCAGCATCTTGCGGTAGATCAGCGCCTCGTCCTCGTAGGAGAGGACGTACGGGAAGTCGATCCGTTTCGTGCGGTCGTTGAACGCCTCCATCTTCTCGTCGCCCTTCTTGTCCTTGTACTCGGGCATGTTCGTCCGACCGACGATCACCTGGTCTATGTCGATGCGGGGGTTGTTCTTCGGCTTGATCGTCATCTCCTGGGTGGCGTGCAGGAAGTCGTAGAGGAACTCCCGCTGGAGCTTCAGCAACTCCTCCCCGCTGAAAATCCCCCTGTTCGCGTTACAGAACGCCCCCGAGTAGTCGAACGCCCGCGGGTCGCTCTCGCCGTAGATGGCGATCTTCGAGTAGTTGACGTCGCCCGTCAGTTCGGTCTCGTCCTGGTTCTTCTTGTCCTTGGGTTCGAACGTCTCGAGACACTGGCGCTTGTTCTCGTCGGCGACCAGCCGGATGATCTCGACGTGGTTCTCGAGGACCGCCTGAAGGTCGTCGTCGTAGTGAGCGAGCAGCCGGTCCATGTAGAACTCGCTCTCGGGGTCGAGGCTCTGTTCGTTCTGGATCGTGTAGGGGGCGTCGAGGCGTTCGTTCAGGTCGTCGATCACCGACTGGCGCTGCTCGAGGGGGAGGAGGACGAGCGGGTCCTGGTTCATCGGCGAGCGAACGGTGTCGTCGGTGGGGTCCTGGTCGCGGATCACGTCACCGAGGTTCGTCCAGCGGAACGTGTACATCCGGCCCTCCTCGCGGAGGGTGTAGTCCTCGAAGTACTTGCGGACCTGTTTGTCGAAGTGGGACTTCCCGGAGCCCACGGGGCCGAGCAGGAGCTTGATGCGGCGCTCCGGGCCGAGCCGACGGGCGCCCGACTTGACCTTGTTGACGAACTCGTGGATCGACTGGTGGATCACCTTCCCGTAGAAGGTGTTCTCCCCGTCGCCCAGCGGGTCCTCGCTCGCGAGTTTGTACTCGACGACACCCTCGGTCTCGTCGTAGGCCGTCCCGTAGTAGTCGAACATGTCCGCGACCCGCTGGTGGGCGTTACGGGCGACCTTGGGGTCCTCGTAGGCCGTCTCGAGGTACCAGTCGAAGGTCTTCGTCTCCCGCAGATCCGCGGGCATCGACTCCTTGTAGTCCGTGCTCAGCTTCTCGAGCGTCTCGATGTCACCAGTCATTGTATCATTGCCAGCTGTTGGTTCCCCCGTCTATCGTTCGCCTCGCGGCCGTCGGTCGACGGCCGCGCGACTCGGACGCGGCGCGTGGACGTCCACGGCGTGCTGTCCGGGGAGGGCGAGTCCGTGCAGGCGGCGTCGGTGTTTCGTGTCATGTGTGAACCATCACCACTCGTTCCGCGAGACGACCGGATCGCGGCCGAAACGACGGTGCGCCGGGGACGGGCGCAGAGTGGATCGGTCCGTCGGACGGATTCCGATAGTGTTTAATGAGTGCGTAATCCAACTACTTAAGACTAACCCCAAAAGATATTTACCAGGAGCAAATTCCACCAGATTCCGGACAGAACGTATCTATGAGAGGGGGTGGCACGGCCGTTCTGGGGGTGGCGAGTATATAAACGAGCGGCCTGATACGCACGGCTTCGCTGGTGCGCGGCGGACGACGGTGATTTAGGCGCGCCCGCCCTACGGGCGAGTATGACCGACTTCTCGGCGTTGCCCGACGGCTGGGTCGTCTGGAACGACGGCGAGGACGGCCGGAGCGTGCTCGCCTACCGGCCAGACGTGTTCAACGCCGACGACTTCCCCGCACCCTGCCTGCCGACGCTCTACCTCACCCACGGCAAGCGGACCCGACGCCCCGGCGTGAACCCGAACAGCCGCACCGCCGACGACGACTGGTTCGTCACCCTCTACCTCGAGCCCGAGGTCCACCTGCGGGAGGACAACCGGTTTCCCAGCCGCGAGGCGGCGCTCGAGTACGCGATCGAACTCGCCCGGCGATTCGACGACGGCGAGCTCGACTACCGGGGGCTGTACCAGGTACCCCGCGAGCGCTACTTCGATCGGCTGGACGAGCTGACGGGACGTGAGTCTTAACCCCCCGCGGTGAGAACTGAGTGGTATGTCGACCGTCACGCTCATCGGGACCCGGCTGGCGGAGCCGGGAACCGAGTTCGTCTACCACGGCGAGGCCGACGGCTGTGCGGGCTGTCCCTACCGGAGCCAGTGTCTCAACCTCTCGGTCGGAACCAAGTACCGGGTGACGGACGTCCGCGAGAACGCCCAGACACTCGAGTGTGCGATGCACGACGAGGGCGTTCGGGCCGTCGAGGTCGAACCCGCCACCGTCACGGCGAACATTCCCTCGAAGGGCGCCTACAGCGGGAGCAAGGCCACGCTTCAGGGACCGTGTCCGTACGTCGAGTGCCCCAGCCACGAGTTCTGCGAACCCGACGGCGTCTCCTTCGACGAGGAGTACCGCATCCGGACGATTCACGGCGATCCGCCACACGAGATCTGTCACCTGAACCGCTCGCTCCAGCAGGTCGAACTCGAGCCCGAGTAACGCTCGTGTGAGCCCCCGTCCGTCAGCTCCGGCACACCGCGACTCACCCTGCGTGGTGCGCCGAAACTCGGAACCGCAAACCGTCTCAGTCGTCTTCGTCGAGGTTCGTCGAGCACCCGCGAGAGACTGCGGGCGTTCGCGCGGCTCGAGCGACTGACCCGTTACGCCGTTTCGTCGCCGAGGAGCGCAGCGAACCGCTCGAGCCCGCGGAGACACACCGGCACGTAGCCGGCCGCGAGCGGCGACAGCTCGAAGGCGACGCGACAGCGATCCGCCCCGAGGTCGTCGATCCGGTGGCCCGTGGACGGAACCCGTGCGACGGCCCAGCTCCAGCGACGTCGCTCGGGGTCGTACTCGGTGATCCTGAACGGAAGCCGGAGGCCGCCGACGGTTCGCAGGGTGCCGGCGGTGTCGGCCTCGAGGCGGCGGCCGGTGGAATCGACGCCGGTGATCGTCGGGCTCCACTCGACCCACCGGTGGGTGTCACACAGGAGCTCCCACGCCTCGTCGGCCGGCGCCGAGACGACGTGTGAGACCTCGAGTCGCCACCCGTTGCGGGTGTACGCCGTTCGGACGCGAGTCATAGGCGAACAGTGGCGGCCCAGCTACGTAACTCGTCGGCCGGCGGAACGCGGTCGGTTCGTCACGACGTAGGCGCCGTCGCCCGCGAACGGGCGGCCCAAACCGGACGGTATTATAAACGCGTGGACACGTTCTCGGCTATGGCAACCGAGTACAGCCGGCGCGCGGCGCTCGCGGCGGTCGTCGCCGCCGGCGTCGGCGGCCTCTCGCTGTCGGGCGCCCGTGGCCTGCTCGAGGCGTTCGCCCCCCTGTCGGGGACGGCGTGGGACGCCGCCGGCCGCGAGCGCTCGGCGTCGGTCTCGAGCCCCCACGGGGAGGCGACGGTTCGGATCGACGACGACGGGGTCCCCCACGTCGAGGCCGACGACGAGGCGGCGGCGTACTTCGCCGTCGGCTACTGTCACGGTTTCGACCGGCCGTTCCAGCTCGATCTGCAGCGGCGGGTGATGCGCGGCCAGCTCTCCGAACTCGTCGGCGAGGCCACCCTCTCCGAGGACGAGTTCCACGTCGCGATGGACTTCGCGGGCGCCGCCGAGGCGACCTGGGAGCCCCTCGAGGGAACCACCGTCGGCGACCTCCTCGCGGCGTACGCCGACGGGGTGAACAGGGCCTTCGAGGGCGAACAGCTGACCCTCGAGTTCGAACTGCTCGGCTACGAACCCCGGCCGTGGACCCCCGTCGACACGCTGTTGATGGAGAAACAGATCTCCTGGGACCTGACGGGGAACTTCGGCGAACTCCGCCGGGCGCTGCTCGCGGATCGACTCGGAGAGGAGCTACTCGAGGCGCTGTACCCCGAGCGGATGGACCACGACGTGCCGATCCTGCGCGAGGGGATCGGCGGGGACTCGCTCGATGAGGGCGACTCGATCGGTCGCCGCTCGCAAGCCGTCGGCCGCGAACTCACCGACTGGCTCTCGAGGTTCGAGTCGCCCACGGGCGTCGGCTCGAACAGCTGGCTCGTCTCCGGCGAGCACACCGGAAGCGGAACGCCGATCGTCGCCAACGACCCGCACCTGACGCTGATGACGCCGCCGCTGTGGTACGAACAGCACGTCCGCGTGCCCGACACCTCGGTCCGCGGCGTGACGTTTCCCGGCGTCCCGTTCGTCATCATCGGCGCGAACGAGCGCAGCGGCTGGGGTTTTACCAACGTCGGCGCCGACGTCCTCGACTGTTACCGCTACGAGATCGACGACGAGGGGGAACGGTACCGCTACGGCGGGGAGTGGCGCGCGTTCGACGTCGAGGAGCGAGAGATCGCGGTCGCGGGCGGTGAGAGTCGCTCGCTGACGGTGAAGAAGACGATCCACGGACCGCTGATCGAGCGCGAGGAGCAACGAGTCGGCGTCGCCTGGACCGGCCTCACGGCGACCCGGACGACCGAGGCGATCTACGAGATCGCCCGCGCGGACGACCTCGAGGGCGTCCTCGAGGCCACCCACAAGTTCGACCTGCCGACCCAGAACCTCACGTACGCGGACGCGGACGGGCGGACGCTGTACTACGCGACCGGACAGCTGCCGATCCGGGAGGTCGACGGGGAGGGAGTCTCCGGCAATCGGATCTTCGACGGCTCGGCGGGCGAGGGCGAGTGGGACGGCTTTGTACCCTACGGCGAGTCCTCCTGGGAGGGGTTCGTCCCCCTCGAGGAGAAACCCCACGTCGTCGACCCGGACGTGCTGGCGACGGCCAACCAGCGGGTCGCGGACGACCCCGACCACTACGTCGGCGTCGCCTACGCGACCCCCTACCGGGGGCGGCGGATCTACGACGAACTCGACGCACGCCTCGAGTCCGACGAGCCGCTCGACGCCGCGTTCCACCGCGACCTCCAGGGCGACGTCCGCGACGAGCGGGCGCCGGGGTTCGTCTCGATGCTGTTCGAGGCGCTCGAGGAGCGCGGGGAAGCCGACGGGAACGACGAGACGGGCGACCTCGCCGACGCCGCCGACACCCTCGAGAACTGGGAGTACCGGATGGAACGTGACTCCGAGGGAGCGCTGTTGTTCGACCGCTGGCTCGCCCACTACCGCCGGGCCGTATTCGAACCGCTGTTCGCCGATACCGACCTCGGGGAGTCGTACTACCCGAACGACTGGGTGCTCGAGACGCTGTCGGCCGACAGCCGGCTCTTCGAGGACGTCTCGCGCGAGGAACTGCTCGTCGGGGCGCTCGAGGCGGCGCTGGCGGAACTCGAGGAGGAGGGATGGGCGGTCTACGGCGACCGGAACACGACGGCGACGATCGAACACCCGTTCGGCGTCGAAGCACCGTTTCTCGACTACGAGGTGCGGCCGACCGACGGCTCGCCGGCGACGGTGAACAACTACCGCTTCGAGTCCGCGGTCGGCAGCAGCTGGCGGATGGTGGTCGAACCCGGCGAGGGAGCGTGGGCGATCCTCCCGGGCGGGAACTCCGGGGACTACTTTTCGGATCACTACGACGACCAGTTCCGGCGGTGGGTCGACGCCGAGTTCAAACCGATGAACCGCGAGCCCGCAGGCGACGTCGCGGTCAGCTTCGAGGAGGGGTCGTCGTGAGCGCCGACGACGGCTCGAGTCCCCCGCCGGCCGAACCGGCCGCCGAGGGTTCCGCGCGGTCGAGGCTGTGGCGGGGGCTCGAGCGAGCGCGAACCGAGCCTTGGGTCCACCTGCTGGCGCTTCTCGTCGCGCTGGTCGTCGGCGTGGCGCTCGCGTGGCTCCACTGGCTCGGCCTCGTCGCCGGGGGCGCGCTCGTCGGCCTCGTCTCGCGGTCGCTCCCGCGGGCGCTCGTGGGCGGGGTCGGATTCGGTCTCGTCGTGCTGGCCGTCTTCGCGGCGTCCCTCGGCGGGAGCGGCTGGCGACTGCTGGAGATGGCGCCCGCCGTCTACGTGACCCTCGGGGCCGCGCTGGGGCTGCCGGCGCTCGGTGCGCTCGTCCGCGGCGTCGTCTGACCGGCGAGCGCGGATCGCCGTCGCACGTAGCCTTTTTTGATCGGCCTCCGTAGCCCGACCATGGAGTACACGACCCTCGGAAACACCGGCATGGAGGTCAGCCGCATCTGCCTCGGCTGTATGAGCTTCGGCTCGAGCGACTGGCGCGAGTGGGTCCTCGAGGAGGAGGAGAGCCGCGAGATCATCGACCGCGCCGTCGACCTCGGGATCAACTTCTTCGACACGGCGAACATGTACTCCCGCGGGGAGTCCGAGCGAATCCTCGGGAACGTTCTCGCCGACTACGACCGGGACGCACAGGTCGTCGCGACGAAGGTCTACCACCCGATGCGCGACGACGACCCCAACTCCGGCGGGCTCTCCCGGAAGACGATCGAACAGGAACTCGAGGCCTCCCTCGACCGGCTGGGGATAGAGACGATCGACCTCTACCAGATCCACCGCTGGGACGACGAGACGCCGATCGAGGCGACGCTGTCGGCGCTCGACGACGCCGTGCGGCGAGGACAGGTTCGCTACGTTGGCGCCTCCTCGATGTGGGCCCACCAGTTCGCCGAGGCGCTGCACGCGAGCGAGCGACTCGGCCTCGAGCGGTTCGTCACGATGCAGAACCACTACAACCTCGTCTATCGCGAGGAGGAACGCGAGATGCTCCCCCTTTGTGCGAAGGAGAACGTCGGCGTGATTCCCTGGTCGCCGCTGGCCCGCGGCTACCTCACGCGCCCGCACGAGGAGATCGACGCCACCGAGCGCGGGGAGGCGGAAGAGCACATGTACGCCCACCCCTACCGCGACGGGGGCGGCCGGAAGGTGAACGAACGAGTGGCCGAACTCGCCGCCGAGAAAGGCGTCACGATGGCCCAGATCGCCCTTGCCTGGCTGCTCCACCAGGAGTGGGTCGATGCCCCCATCGTCGGCACGACCAGCGTCGAGCACTTAGAGGACGCCGTCGAAGCCCTCGAGATTTCGCTCTCGAGGTCGGACCTCGCCTACCTGGAGGAACCCTACGAGCCGGTTCGCGTCTCCGGCCACGAGTGACGGGGGACGGTTTCAGGACGCCGACCGCCTCGGCGAACCGGAGTCAGCGTCCGTCGCTCGAGCCGTCGACGATCTCGATCTTCTTGAGCGGGCACTCGGTAAACAGCGCGACAGAAAGGTCCTGCAGATCACGGCTGCTCGCGTCGACGTCGTCTCTGAGGTCGTCGACGAGGGATTCGATCGCGTTACCCGACGCGCCGTCGTACTCGATCGACCAGTCCGGAGCGATCGTCCCCTCGACGTCCTGAAGGTCGACGAACGTCAGGTACATTGCCTCCGTTTCACCTCGACCGTTCCCGAACTCTCGACCGTCACGTCGAAGGCCGAAAACGTGAAGCTGACCGCGAACTCCCGGCGGTCCTCGGCGACGGCGGACTCGAACAGCGTATCGAGTGCGCTCGCATCGATGGCGGCGTGTAAGGGCTCGAGCGCGGCGGGATCCGTTCTGGAGGCGGCCGCGACGGCTGCGACGACCGCGAGACTCGTGTCGTCGACGGTCGGATCGTACTCGAGGCGGTAGGTTTCCGCTCGTTCGTCGAAGATGAGGCCGTCAGACGAGCGGACGAGAGGCGTCTCTTCACACACGTGCTGAGCGATTCGGCTCACGTACTACGTAAGAGGCCGCCGTCGCGTATGCGTGACTTTTGCGCGAGCAATTCGTTTATGTGTTCACTCGGTCCGATCGATCAGCGTGCTCGCGACGAGTCGTCTGATCCCTCGCTGGAGACGAGACGCCAGCGCCTGTCTCGTGATCCCCAGTTCGTCCGCGACCTCCGACTGGGTCGCCCGTCGAGGCGAGTCGAAGTGACCTCGAGTGTACGCGAGCGTCAGCGCCTCCCGTTGTGCGTCCGTCAGGTCGTATTCGCGACCGGAGTGCAGCGGGGAGAGGGCGTGCAGTTGCGTGAGTTCGACGGGGATGTCGCAAGCCAGACAGTGCGCCTGAAAGTCAGAGACCGCTTGCTGTTCGTCGCCGCGAATCTCGAACGTCCACTTGTCCCGTCTTCCCACCGCGGAGACGAGCGCGACGTCGGTCTCGAGGACGGCGGTGATGACGCTTTCGTAGGCGAAGTCCCAGTCGATTCGGACGAGCACTGCACCGTCGACGTCGTCGACGACGCAGAGGTCGTTGATGCCGGGGTGGTCGATGCCCTCCATGTCGATCTCGGAGACGTCGGCGCCCTGGAGCCAGAAGTACGGGATGACCACCTCGTTCGTCGGCACGACCCGGTCCAGTTCGATCTGTGCGGCGGGGAACTTCGAGAAAACTTCCGCGAGGGGGAACTGATCCTCCGTCGCGACGAACGAGGCTTCGATGGCCATGTCCCGTCTACTTCTTCGGAGGTAAAGACCCCACGGTAGGGGACGGCGTTTCCCTCGCTACAGATCCCACTCCTCCAGGGCGTACGCCATCTCCCAGAATCGGGCCTCGAGTTTCGCGCTCGTCAGGAACGCCCGTTCCATCGCCTCGTGCTCGCCGGGATACCGCTCGCCACAGCGGTCGACGAACGCACGCATCCAATCGACGGCCTCGCGGAACTCCTCACTCGTGTACTTCTCGATGAACGGCGTGTACCGGTGCTCGCCCTCGGCGAGGTCGGCCATGTGTTCGGCGATATCGAGGTATCCCTGTCCGCAGGGGTAGATGGCGGCGGCGATTTCGGCGATCGACCCCTCGTACGCCGTCCGCACCAGATAGTTCGTGTACGCGACGCAGGTCGGCGCCTTCTCGACGACCTCGAGTTCTCCGCGACTGATACCGTACTCCGCGGCGAACTCTCTGTGGAGATCCATCTCGTAGTCGAGGATCGTGTGTGCGACGCCGAAGAGGTGGGTCATCGTCTCTTCGTCGCGTGCCTTTCCACCGGCGATCGAGAACACTCGCGCGTAATCGAGGAGGTAGCGGTAGTCCTGGCGGACCCAGTGGAGAAACGCCTCCTCCTCGAGAGTTCCCGCGGCGAGTTCGGTAACGAAGGGGTGGTCGTACTGTGCCTCCCAGATCGGTTCGCCGGCCTGGAGCAACCGGTTGCTGAACGCCATGTTCGTCTATTCCTGACCGGCCCCCTATAACTTACTAATACCACCGGAGAATATTACGGAGACTGTCCGCTCGATCGGATGTCGCGTTTCAGGACAGCCGCGCTGCCAGATCCGCTTCCGTGATGATGCCGACCGTTTCGCCGGCTTCGGTGATCATCACGGCTTTGTAGTGATCGAGCAGGTTGCTGATCTCGTCGAGGGTGGCGTCCCTCGAGACCGTCGGAAAACTCTCGGCCATGTGCTCTTCGACGGGTTCGTCCCGGGACGCCGAGTCGAGGTGAACCAGATCGCCCTGACTGATCGACCCGACCGGAATCCCGTCCTGTATCACCGCGAGCTGAGAGTAGGCCTCCTCGGCCATCCGGGTCGCCGCCTCGCCGACCGAGTCCTCCGGAGCGACGCTGACGACCTCCTCGTGCATGAGGTCGTCGGCCCGGATCACGTCGCCTTCGGCGTCCTCTAAGGCGTTGACGATCCGGCGCAGCGTCGAGAGGCGGGGGTCGACGTCGCCGCCTTCGATCCGGGCGATCAGCGGCTGTGAGACGTCAGCGCGGTCGGCGAGCGCACTCTGCGTGAGTCCCAGGTCGGTTCGGCGTTGCCGGAGGTCTGCGGGCGTCGGAAGCTCCATACCACCACATAACCACGGGTTATAGAAAGCTGTTTGGGTCCCCTACTCGTCGTCCGCCTCGGTTTCGATGACCTCGACGACCGAAAGCGGGACGTCACGCAGCGCGCCGCCGACCTCGCTCTTCGCGATCCGGGAGGCGTGTTCCTCGCCGTCGGCGTTGAACACGTCCATCTCGACCGCGAGGCCGACGAGCGCAGTGTCGGCGGCGATGAACGCGGAGTCGAACGGCTCCCCGCAGGCGGGACAGCCCGTCGCGCCGACTTCGACCTCGACGTACTCCATGTTCGCCCTGTTGAGTCGCTTTCCGGCCTCGCTGACGGCGACGCCGATCGCATCGTCGATCTGCTCGACGTCACGAACGAGCCACGCGGCTTCCATCGCGACGAAGTAGTTTCCCATACGTGGTGGTCGGTCCGGGGGGTTTCCTGCTTTGCGGTTCGTCGCTCCGGTCGGTTCGGGCGCTCGAGAGCGCGCACGAGAGTCGGATAATGGGCATAAGTTACGAGAATCACCCGGGTCAATTCCGGCCGGGATAGCCAAATGGCGGTCCGAACGCGACCGCAATTGTTCGGGAGGCAACTGAGGTTGAATCGACAGACTGCGGCGACCCGGTTTTCGATGGACGATCGTTATCGTTTTTCCAGGGCAAGAAGACTTATGTACTCCTCCGGGTTGTCCCACGACTGAACGCCGATGAAATCCCGCGTGTACTACGCGACGATGTTCGCCCTGTATCAGCTGTGTATCGCGGTCGGTATCGCCGTGATGCCCCTCGCAATCGCCGCCCGCCAGGCCGGGGTCACCCTCCCCGTCCACCGCGTCCTCGCCAACGTCGGCGAGGCCTACGAAGACGCCCGCACCACCATGAACTGAGCCGCCCACCTCGTTTTCGCGTCCTGCACCCTCCTGAGCACCCGCGCTCTACCGGAGGCTCGTCCCGCCGCTACCCGACGTGGGCGCGAGCGCCACCTGGAGTAGCGGAAACGCCGGCAGTGAACACCGATCTTTTATACCGTGCCGGTCGTTAGTGACGCCAATGCGTACGCCTATGCACGACTCCGACTTCTCTCGCACGAGCCAGCGGCTGGCCGACGATACCAGCCCGTACGACCCCGAACTCGGTGCGCTCCCGCGTAACGAGTTCTCGAGTGCGGACCTCGACAACGTGAACAAGACGGGAACGACGACCATCGGTCTCACGACCGGCGAGGGCGTCGTCATCGCGACGGACATGCGCGCCAGCCTCGGCGGCCGGTTCGTCTCGAACAAGAACGTCCAGAAGGTCGAACAGATCCACCCGACCGGCGCGCTGACGATGGTCGGCAGCGTCGGCGGCGCCCAGTCGTTTATCAAGAGCCTCCGCGCCGAGGTCAACCTCTACGAGGCCCGTCAGGGCGCTTCGATGAGCATCGACGCGCTCGCGACGCTCGCGGGGAACTTCGCCCGCGGCGGCCCGTTCTTCGCGATCCACCCGATCCTCGGCGGCGTCGACCACGAGGGCAGCCACGTCTACTCCATCGACCCCGCCGGCGGCGTCATGGGCGACGACTACACCGTCACCGGCAGCGGAATGCAACTCGCCTACGGTCTGCTCGAGCAGGAGTACGAGGAGGGGCTCTCGAACGAGGAGGCGATGGTCATCGCCGCCCGCGGCATCAAATCGGCCGCCGAGCGCGACACCGGCTCCGGTAACGGCGTCTTCCTCTGTGAGATCACCGACGAGGGCGTCGACATCCACGGCCACAACGAGTTCGAAGAGGTCATCTGAGGGCGTCGCGGCGACGCACGCCGTCGGTCGACTGTTTTCGAGTCGTCGCTCTCGAGCTACGGCGATCGGTCCTCGGAGGGGGCGGTCCGACCCTGGGGCCGGTCGCGCTCGAGCGATCCCCGCGACGCCCGCGCGGTCGGAAGTCTGAGCCCCCAGGAGTCGGTCGTGAGTCCGAGAAACAGCGCGAGCGCGAGCGCGCCGGTCGTCAGTCCGCCGATCGTCGACGTCTCGACGGCGAGGTGAACGCAGACGGTGACCAGCATCGCGAACGCGTAGACGTTCCAGTAGTCGCCACGAACGGCCCGCAGCGCGCCGACGACGCCGGCGGCGGCGAGTCCGAGCAGGTAGACGCCGCCGACGACGACGCCCGTGTGCAACAGCACGCCCAGGTACGAGTTGTGGACGGGGATCCCGGTGGCGAATCCGTTGCCGACGACCGGATCCGCGACGATCGCCTGCCACGCGCTGTTCCAGGCGTCGAACCGGACGAGCAGCGTCGCCAGCGCCGACAGCACCGCCCGTTCGAACAGCGAGAAGATCGCCACCGCGACGGCGCCGCCGACGGTCGCGACCGCGGCGACGATCCCGAGGCGGCGGTCCAGACCGCCGAAGAGAATCACGACGCCCGCGGCCCCCGCGACCAGCGCGGACCGCGTGTTCGAGAGCACGACCGCGACGGCGAGACAGACGGTTACGCACGCCCAGAACCACCGTCGCGTTCCGTTCTCGAGTGTGAGGTACAGCGCGCTGAGCGCGCCGAGCAGCGCGGCGAAGCCGAAGTGATTCGAGTTCGTGTAGACGGATGCGGTTCGGACGTTCGCCACCTCGTGGACGTGGTCGCCGAGAAACGGCGCCTGGAACCCGTATCGGAAGTGAGCGACCAGCAGCGCGAACCCGATCACCGACAGCCCCAGCGCGAGCAGCGAGAGCGTCGCCGCGAACGCCGTCGGTTTTCGGGCGACCAGTCGCGGCGCGACGACGACGAACGCCGCGATCGCGAGCGGCGTGAGGGCGAGATACGGGAGGAACGTCCGATCGCCGGTCACCAGAAACTGGACCCCGAGACCGAGCCAGTAGACCCCCAGGACGACCGCGACCCAGGGGAGCCGCTCGGGAAGGCCGGTCGCCCACAGCCCGTAGACGACCAGCGCACAGACGAACGCGCCGGAGAGGAGGTAGCCGACGCTCGAGGGGAACAGCCACGTCGTCGGCGCGAGGCCGGCGAGGATCAGCAACGCCGGAACCGCGGCCGGCAGATCGTCGGCGTCGAGGGCCACGGTTAGCGCCCGGCCTCCCGTCTCGCGGTCGGGTCCGGCGGCGCCGGTCGAACCCGACAGGGGTGACGGGGGTCGGTCGGACTGGCCGTGCGGAGATGCGGGGGCGGTGAGCGCATTGATCCGTCCGTACACCTTGCTCGAATATATATACTATGAGTATAATCGGTCGAAACTCGGCGATGCCGTCGGTTCACTGGGTCGCGTACAGCTGGGCGTACTTGCCGCCGTTGTCGACGAGTTCGTTGTGCGGGCCGGCCTCGACGATCTCGCCGTCCTCGAGGGTGTAGATCCGGTCTGCGTTGACCACCGTCGAGAGCCGGTGGGCGATCGCGACGATCGCGTACTCGCGGTCCATCGACTCGATCGCCGCCTGGACGTCGCGTTCGATGTTCGTATCGAGGTCGCTCGTCGCCTCGTCGAGGACGAGGACGTCGGCGTCCTTGAGCAGCGCCCGCGCCAGGGCGACGCGCTGGCGCTGGCCGCCCGAGAGGCGCACCCCGTCGTCGCCCAGCTCCGTGTCGAGCCCGCATCGGAGTTCGTCGGTGAACTCGGTGACGCAGGCGATCTCGCAGGCCTCCTCGACGGCCGCGTCGCTCGCCCCTTCGTTGCCGATCAGTACGTTCGCCCGCAGGGTGTCGTTGAAGATGAAGGGGTCCTGCTGGACGAACGCGATCCGCTCACGCCAGGACTCGAGGTCGATCTCCTCGATCGGAACGCCGTCGGCGCGGATCTCGCCCGAGTCCGGCTCGTACAGCCGTGCGAGCAGGGAGACGACGGTCGACTTGCCCGCGCCGGACTGTCCGACGAAGGCGACGAACTCGCCGTCGTCGATCGACAGCGAGAGGTTCCGGAGCACCGGCTCCTCGCCGCCTTCCTCGGTCTCGTAGGTGAACGAGACGTCGTCGAACTCGACCGGCGTCACCGGTTCGGGGGCCGGGCGGTCGCCCTCGTCGCGTTCGGCCTGGTTCTCGAGTTCGCGGATGAACTCCTGGGTCCGAAGCAGGTGAGCGAGCCGGCCCTCGACCTTGTAGAATTTGTTGTTGACGCGGCTCGCCACGGGTGCGAGCTGGAACATCGCGAACAGGAAGACCCCGAGTTCGCCCAGCCCCATCCCGGTGAACACGAGGGCGACGTAGATCAGCGCGAAGACGACCAGCGCCGCCGCCAGGTGGTAGAACTTCTCGATCGCGGCCTCGTTCCGGCCGAGGGTGATCGTCGACTCGGTGAACGTGTCGATCGAGGTGGTAAAGCGCTCCTTGAGGTCGCCGCCTTTCGTGTAGAGCTTGACGTCGCGGATCCCCTGGGTGCCCGCCTGGGCGGCCTCCTGGATGCGCTCGTTCGCTTCGGCGACCCGGTCGCCGACGGCGTAGCCGGGCTCGACGACGTTGCGGACGACGAACGTGAGCGTTCCGAGAACGGCGATCGCGACGACCGTCAGCTCCGGCGCGAGGTAGAAGGCGATGGCGAGGTACATCAGCGCGAGCAACAGCTGTTCGAACAGCTGGACGAAGTCCCGGATCACCTTCCCGGCGTACTCCGCCTGCGTGACGATCGCGTTCAGGATGTCGTCGGAGCCGTGCTGGTCGAAGTAGCCGACCCGCGCGTCGAGTGCGCGCTCGAAGGACTTGGTCTGGAGGTGGCGCATGTAGTACGTCTGCAAGGCGACTCGCAGCCACGCGACGACGAAACTCGAGGTGTACCGGACCGTCATGATGAGCGCGACGCCCATGATGATGAAGCCGAGCGAGAACGGGATGCCGAGGGCGTCGTAGACGGTGACGAACGCGCCCGTCGCGCCGTCCATCTCGCTCGGGTCGCCCGGCTCCTGGACCACCTCGATGATCGGGATGAGGAAGCTGAGACCGATCCCCTCGAGGAGGGCGGCAAAGAAGCTAAACAGGATAATGAACGCGGTCAGTGCCGGTTTGTAGGCGGCCACGCGCCAGAACGCGCGCGCCTTTTCGCGTACCGACAGGTCTTCGTTGACCATTCTCCGTATCCCGTGCAGATACCAGCAACGCTCACTTCAACGTTCCGAGAGCGGCCAGCGAGCCCGATAGCGTCAGATTCCGCCGATACCGTCACCCCCCGTCGGCGCGTCACTCGAGCAGCCGACGGTACAGCCGCGCGTGCAGGTCGGCCGCCCGATCGAGCGAGAATCGCGCTCGGGCCCGCCTCCGTGCACGTCGCCCCGCGTCGAGGCGCGCGTCGTCGTTCTCGAGCAGGTCGCGCATTCGGTCCGCGAACGCCGCCGGATCGTCCGGATCGGCGTACGACCCCGCGTCGCCGACGACCTCGCGGAGGACGGGGATGTCGCTGACGACCACCGGAACGCCGCAGGCCATCGCCTCGACGGCGGCGACGCAGAACCCCTCCGACCGGGAGGGGAGGACGAACAGGTCGCTCGCGGCGACGGTGCGGTAGACCGCCTCGCGGGGCACCGTCCCGGTGAACGTCGTCCGGTCTGCGACGCCGAGATCTGCGGCCAGCGACTCGAGGGCCGCGCGTCGGGGACCGTCGCCGACGAGGGTCAGGTGGACGGACGGATCCTCGAGGGTGGCGACCGCGCGTATCAGCGTCTCGAAGTTCTTCGTCCCGATCATCCGGCCGACGGCGACGACGCGGCGGTCGCCGTTTCGACCGGATACTCCGTCCCCGCCGTCTGCGAGCGCGGCGTCGAGTCGTCCCAGGTCGATCCCGTTGTAGATCACCCCGACCCGGTCGGCCGAGAGCAACCGTCGCTCGAGCGGGTAGAACGACCGGCCCGTCGCCGCCGAGTTCACGACGATCCGATCCGCCCGCGGCAGTGTCGCGGCGTTGACGACGTTCTGGACGAGCGAGTAGTGACCCCGGTGGTCGGCGTGTTGGGTGTCGACGAGCGGCTTCCCCCGCGGGGCGAGCGCGCGCGCGAGCGAGCCGACGAAGTTGTGGTGGGTGTGAATCAGGTCGAATCGGGGGTCGGAGAGCAGTTCGCGGAGCCGACGGATCGCCCGCGGATCGAACCGCGAGCGCGCGCCGAGCGTGACGACCTCCAGCCCGTCGGGGATCTGTACCTCGAGGTCGTCCACGGAGCGGTCCTCGTAGGAGACCACGGTGACGTCGACGGGCGTTCGCTCGTCGATTCGCTCGGCGAGTTCGTAGGCGTAGGTCGTGTGTCGGATCACCGCCAGGACGAACAGCACCCGCGGGGGAGACTCCCCGGGAGCGGGCGGCCGCTCTCTGTGACCCTCGACCGGGTCGCTCACTGGAGGTACCCCAGGTCCTCGAGGCGCTGTTTCGCCGCGTCGTCCATCTCGGAGGTCTCGTCGTCGGCGCGCTCGAGCGCACCCAGGCGCTCCTCGAGCACCGCGGCGAGTTCCTCGCAGACGGTCGGCCGATCCTCGGCGAGGTTCGTCGTCTCGTCCGGATCCTCGCGGCGGTCGTACAGTTCGCGGGCGCCGTCGGTCCCCTCGACGTACGCCCACTCGTGGGTGCGGACGCTGCGCAGCGCGCGATCGTACCGGCGGAGTTCGGGCGTGAGTTCGCCGACGCGCTCCTCGAGCGCCGCCATCGAGGGTTGGGGCGTGCGGTACTCGCTGACGGCGCGAGATCGTTCCTCGGGGGCGAGCAGCGAGTGCGTCGAGACGGCGGGATCGGACGGCGTCTCGAGGCCCGCGAGTTCGAGGATCGTCGGGTAGAGGTCGCGCAGTTCGACGAGTTGGTCTGCGGTCTCGCCCGCGTCGAAGGCGTCGGGGTAGCGCACGACGAGCGGGACGCGAACGAGGGTGTCGTACAGGCAGTACTGGTGGTCCATCAGGCCGTGGTCGCCGAGGTTCTCGCCGTGGTCGCCGACGATCACGAGGACCGTCTCCTCGAGGACGCCGTGGGATTCGAGGGTCTCGTAGAGGCGGCCGATCCGGTGGTCGAGGTAGTTGACCTCGCCGTGGTATAGCGCCCGCAGGGCTTCGAACTCTCGCCCGTCCATCTCCTCGAGGCCCGCGATGTACGACCAGGCGTCCTGGTTGACGGCATTGAGAGCCGACGGCTCCATCCCATCCGGAAGGAACCGGTCGCGGAAGGCCCTCGGCGGATCGTACTCGAGGTGGGGCTCGAGGTAGTTGGCGAACACGAAGAACGGTCGATCCCCGGTTCGCTTGCCGAGCCAGCGGTCGATCCGCCGGTTCGTCAGCCAGGCGCCGTTGTCGTAGCGCTCGCGGAGCAGTTCGGAGTAACAGACGTTGAGCAGGGTGGCCGGCGCGTTTCGGCTGGCGAGTTTCGACAGCCCGGCCCTGATGCGACCGAGCGTCCCGTCGGCCTCCTTCGCGACGGCGGCGAGGTCCGCCCCGCTCGAGAGCAGTTGCCAGCCGACGCGGAACTCCTCGAATCCCCGGTCGAAGCCGAAGTCGCTGCTCACCCAGGTGTTGTTCGAGAACCCGACCGTCCGGTAGCCGCTCGAGGCGAGGCGCTCGGCGAGCGTCGGCACGTCGGGATCGAACCGTTTCGTCCCCGCGTGGGCGCCGTGTTCGGAGGTGTACTGGCCGCTGAACAGCGAGGCGTGAGACGGCAGCGTCCACGGCCCCGTCGCGAACGCGTTCGTGTACGTCGTCCCCTCCGCGGCGATCTCGGCGACGTTCGGCGCGACGTCCGGGCGCCCGAGGACGGCGTCGACCCGCGCCGTGTCCATGACGAGCAGGAGGACGTTCGGCCGGTCGGCGACGGTCATCGCCACCCCCGGCGCGGGCGGACTCCTCGCCGTTCGCGTTCGTCACCGCTCCGGGCGCGGGTCCGTCGGGTCACGGACACCGCCTGGCGAGTCGGTCGAGGTGGTCGGTCGTCAGCGCCACGGTTCGGTCCCACGTCGCTTCGGTCGTCACGTACTCGCGGCCGCGGGCCGACAGCTCCGAGTAGTACTCGGGATCCGACAGCAGCCGCTCGACCGCCGCCGCGAAGGCGTCGACGTCGCCGACGGGCGCGGTTTCGCCGCCCACGGCGACGACCGACTCGATGTGATCGAGCGCGCTCGCGACCGCCGGAACGCCCGAGGCGAACGACTCGAGGACCGTTCGTGGAATCCCCTCGGACCGACTCGGCAGGACGAAGACGTCGGCGCTCCGGTAGATCGCCGGCATCTCGTCGTAGGAGACGTGACCGAGAAAGCGGACGTGGTCGCGAACCCCCAGGGAGGCCGCGAGCGCCTCGAGGTCGGGTCGGAGCGGCCCGTCGCCACAGAAGTACGCCGTGACGCCGGGGAACGTCTCGGTCAGGGGCTCGAGCAGCCGAATCACGTCCTGGGGGTGTTTGCCCTCGACCAGCCGGCCGACGAACAGCACCGCCGGTCCGTCGCCGTCGATGGCCTCGCTGGTCGGCCCCTCGGGCGTGAACCGGGCGGTGTCGACGCCGTTCGGAACGATCTCGATCGGCGAACGGGTTCCGTACTCCCGGAGCCGCCGTTCGTCGGCCGCGGTGTAACAAAACGTGAGGTCGGCCCTGTTGAACGTCCACCGGCCGACCGTTCGCAAGTAGAGGTCGAACACCCGTTCGGAGACCGTCTGGGAGAACAGCCCGTGATTCGTGATCGCGAGGGGGACGTCGTCGAACAGCCGGTGTACCGCCGCCAGGTTCGTCGAGAAGTACAGGTGTGAGTGGGCGTGGATCACGTCGAACCCGTCGGCGTGCCACAGGTGTCGGGCGACGCCAGCCGAAATACCGTTCCCGAGCACCGTCGCCGTCGGATCGTAGCGGACGACCGTGTAGCCGTCGCGCTCCTCGAGGGCCGGGGCCGTCGGATCGGTTCGAACCGCGACGACGGTGACGTCGTGGCCCATCGCCGCCTGGTCCCGGCTCATCGCGTGGACGTGGTAGGGCCCGCCGCCTTTCACCTCCGGGTAGAGCTTCTGTGCGACGCGGAGGATTCGCATCCCTGTCATCCGCTGGCCACGGTCGTCGACTGGTCGCCGGGCCCCCCACCGGACCCGAGGTTCGCTTCCCCGGGAGCCGCCCGCCGATCCGAGTCGCGCCTCGGTGCGATCGAGAACATCATAGGCGGAGTCGTACAACGATGGGTGATAAGGAAGTTGCGACTCCGGCGTCTTCCACTGGTGTCTCGGCCATCGCCACGGGGACCACCGTCAGTTGATCTGCGGCGACGCCTCGGAGTCGACGGCGGGCGACTCGACGGCGTCGAGACGCTGTGCGCGCCCCGTCTCGCTCGAGCGGTAGATCGCGTCGATCACCCGCTGGACGGTGAGGGCCTCCTCGACCGTGTTCATCGTGGGCCGCCCGCCCTCGGCGATCGTCTCGAGGAACAGTTCGTCCTGCTCTTTGTACCCGGTCAGGGAGGGATCGCCGGTGAGCTGGACGTCGGCGTAGTGGTCGAAGCCGACCGTATCCGCTTCCTTGAGCGTAAGATCGGTGTCACCGATCTCGAACTGTGCGCCCGACTTCGTGCCGCGAGCGATGAAGTCCATGCTCGGATCGCGGTTCGTCGCCCAGGCGGCCTCGAGAGAGATCGTTCGGCCACCCGAACAGCGGATGAAGGCGGTGACCGAATCGTCGACGTCGTACGTGTCGGCCTCCGCGTTCCAGTTGTCGCCGAAGCCGTCGGGGTCGGCGTACGTCTCGTCGTGACCGAAGGTGGTCCGTGCAACGCCGCTGACCTCGAGGACCTCCGGAAAGTCGAGGGCGTAGAGGGCGAGGTCGAGGGCGTGGACGCCGATGTCGAGCAGCGAGCCGCCGCCGGCGAGGTCGGGGTTGGTAAACCAGGAGCCGGGGCCGGGGACGCCGCGGCGACGCACGTAGTCGGCCTCGATGTGCGTGAGCTCGCCGAACCGGCCGCGTTTCTTGTGGGCGTCGAACAGTTCGGTCGCGCCCGCGTGGCGGTTGTGAAAGCCGACCATACAGATCCCCTCGGCGTCCGCGGCGACGTCGGCGATCCGCTCGGCGCTCTCTAAGGTGTGTGCGAGGGGCTTTTCGACGAGGACGTGACAGCCGGCCTCGAGGGCGGCGACGGCGATCGGTTCGTGAAACCGGTTCGGCGTCGTGACGACGACGGCGTCGACCGCCTCGTCGACGACGAGCGACTCGTGGTCCTCGTACGGCTGGGCACCGAACTCGTCGGCGAACCGCTGTCGCTGCTCCGGCACCAGATCGGCACCGGCGACGATCTCCGCACCCAGGTCGCGCAGGCTCTGGGCGTGGAGCTGTCCCATGCCGCCGAGGCCGACGACGCCGACGCCGACTCCCGCGCCGATCACGGGGAAACACCCGATTTATGCGGAGAACAGAGGAGGGCAGGGTGCTCAACGAAATAGTTCGTATTCAGTTGTGATCGGTGCCAGGAACCCATGACCGGTACGCGGTGTGCGATCAAAATAAGTATTGTGACCCAGTAATCCGTGCATTATATGCTAAGTCACACTTGCGATCATATTTCTCTCACCCCACATGATATGAAGGCGTAATGAACGATTACGTCGGCCGATCGGCGGCCCTTTTGGGTCCGGCCACCAACGGGGAGTCGATGGCCACCGTCACGATCTGGAACGAGTACCGACACGAGCGAGAGGACGACGAGGTCGCCGCCGTCTATCCCGACGGAATTCACGCGACTCTGGCCGACGCGCTCGAGGCCGACCACGACGTCCGAACCGCGACCCTGGACGAACCCGAGCACGGGCTCACCGACGAGGTTCTCGAGTCGACGGACGTCCTGCTGTGGTGGGGCCACCGGGCCCACGACGAGGTCGCAGACGACGTCGTCGACCGGGTACAGGAGCGGGTGCTCGAGGGGATGGGTCTGCTCGTTCTCCACTCGGCGCACTTCTCGAAGGTGTTCAAGCGGCTGATGGGAACCACCTGCAACCTCCAGTGGCGCGAGAGCGGCGAGACCGAGCGGCTGTGGGTGGTCGACCCCGGCCACCCGATCGCCGACGGCCTCGAGGAGTACGTCGAACTCCCCGAAACGGAGATGTACGGCGAGCCGTTCGACGTGCCCGAACCGGACCGGCTGGTGTTTACGAGCTGGTTCGAGGGTGGCGAGGTGTTCCGCAGCGGCTGCTGTTACCGCCGCGGCAACGGCCGAATCTTCTACTTCCGACCGGGTCACGAGACGTACCCGATCTACGAGAACGAGGAGATCAGGCAGGTGCTGCGCAACGCCGTCGAGTGGGCGACGCCCACGAGGGGGTCACCGCGAACGTTCGGCAACCGGCCTCGAGACGAGCCGTAGCGGCGAGCGGAACGAGATGGCAGTCGCCAGTCACTGCGTACGGGCAGTACCGGTGACAGGCGTGGCACACCGGCTGGCGAACCCTCTCCTGTCGGACTGCGTTGCAGGCGTTACGCGTCACAGGCCACCGGGCCCACCACTCGCCGCCCCTGCACTGTCTCCATCCAGGCTGTTGGTACAGTCCCAACACCAGTATTCAGTCACTTTTTGCCGTTGGACGGGCGGCCAGGAGAACGACAGATTCCATTTGACGAGCTCTTTTTTCGAGTACCCATCCGCAGCGTCCATGCCACAGCCATCACATGTCATTCTATAATCGTCTACCACCCAGGAGTAAAACCGTTGGCACTCACCGTATGGGCTTTTTTTGCAATTGCCTCCGGCACCCTCTCCAATACTCTCTCATCGCTCGCCGGCTCACGAACCACTGCGCTGCGTGTCGACGAGTTCGACCGCCACCGTCAGCTCCGTCCCGGTTGCCCTCTCGAGCCGTTCCCGAACGGTATCCGCGAACTCCGCGGGTTCCTCCTCGCCCGGCGGCCGCTCGACGAGGACCGTGACCGCCGGCTGGCGCTCGGCGTAGACGTCGTACAGTTCGTACTGGACCGCGACCTCCTCGAAGTGCAACCCGTCGAACGCGGGGTCGTCGCTCATCGCCGCGAGTTCGGTCTGGACGTCGTGTTCGACGGCCGACGCCTGGTAGGTGCCGTAGGTGACGCCGGCGAGCACGACGGTCAGTAACATGATGGCGACGACGATGACTGTCACTCTCGAGCGCACGCGCTGATAGGCGCGACCGACGCTCTCTCGTCGGTGCGGCCGGTAGCCCGACAGCCACAGGATGAGCAACGCGGTGAGGTTGATCGCGAACAGGTTAACGAGAACGAGCGTTCCCGCGGTGAGGATCACCGCCGGGTGGCCCCAGGCGATTCCGAGACCGACCGTCGCCGCCGGCGGGACGAGCGCGACGGCGATTGCGACGCCGACGAGCACGGAGCCGACGTTCCGCGTGAGGCTGATCACGCCCGCGGCGCCGGAGCCGAGCGCGAGAAACAGCGAGAGCACGGACGGGGTAATGCGTTCGGCGACCTCGGGAACGGCGGTCACGTCGAACCCCGGCGGGAGGATGACGGTTCCGCGGAGCGCGATTCCGATGAGCGCGGCCGTCGCGACGGCGACGAGCAGGCCGAGACTCTGCAACAACACCCCGCGGGAGGCGAGACCGTCGTCGTCGACGACGACCCCCACGCTCGCCGAGAGCGCCGGCCCCATCAGCGGCGCGACGACCATCGCGCCGATGATCGTCGCCGCGGAGTTCGTGAGCAGCCCCGCGGTGGCGATCATCGTACTCAACACGAGCAGGGCGAGGTACGTCGAGAGCGCCGGGGCGAGCTCCTCGGCGCGGGACCGGAGTTCGTCCCTCGAGATGCGCGTCCCCGCGAACCGCTGGCTCGAGTCCTCGGCAGCGCGCGAAACCACCGTCTCCGCCGAGAGGACGACGGCGTAGGACTCCTCGTCGAGGCCTCGCTCGCGGAGCCTCGAGAGCAGCGGTTCGACGCCGCTCGGCGGAACGGGGACCGAGACGACCGCCTCGAACCGACCGGAGCCGCCCTCGTCGGTGATCGCGTAGTCGACCCCCTCGGCGTCCAGGGTTTCGAGAACGCCCCGTCGCTCGCCGTCGGGGACGAACAGTTGCACGAGTCGCATACGGGGCCTACGCTCGTTGGCGACATATGACACGTTCACCGGGGCGGTGACTGTCAGGGACCGATGAGCGATCGGCCGTCAGAACGTCCGACGTCCCTCGTCGGTGACGACGCTCTCGAGGAGGTCGACCGGCGTCGCGTCGTAGGCCGGGTTTCCGACCGCGAATCCGTCGGCGGGTTCGGACATCACCTCGACGCCGGAACGGAACTCGTTCTCGAAGACGAATCCCTCGGTGATGATCTTCGAGGCCGAGCCGAGCACCGTCACCGGTACTCCAAGCTGGTCGGCCGCGGCGGCGATCGGGAAGGTGCCCACGCGGTTGTACAGCGTCTCCTCGACGATGCAGTCCATGCCGACGACGACGCGGTCGCACTCGGCGAGGTAGTAGCCGCTCGCGCTGTCGGTGACGAGCGTCGTCTCGACGCCCTCCATCGCGGCCAGCCGTCGGGCGGTCTTCCGGCCGATGTACCGGGGTCGCGCCTCCGTCACGTAGACGTCGAACTCCTTGCCCGCGTCGGTGGCGAGTTCGAGGGCCTCGATAACCGTCGAGGAGAAGTCGTGGGTGAGCAGCGTCGCCCCGTTCTCGAGGTGAGAGACGGCGTTCTCGGCGGCCCGCCGCTTGCCCGACTCGACGCGAGCGACGACGTCCTCGATCGTCGTCTCCGTGAGCATCTTCGCCTCGTCGACGCTCTCGGGGCCGTCGTCGACCACCTCGTCGACGACGGCGCGAACGGCGTTCTGCAGCGAGGCGTGGGAGGGGTTCGCCCGGCGGAGCACCTTCCCGTTGCGCTCGAGGGCGCGGGTGTACTCCTCGACGGAGGCGAACTCTCGGTCCAGCAGGTCTCTGAGCGCGCGGGTCGCGTTTACGGCCACTACCGAGGAGCTGTGCGTCTGCATCTCCCTGATTTCCTCGGCCGTCTCGTCGATCATACTCGAGGGCACTCCCGACGGGACAAAAGAGCTTCCGGGTGTCCCGCAGGCCTTACCTTCGTTCCGTCCCTACCTCCGCCGATGACCGTCACCGTCAGATACACCTGTCCGCACTGCGGTGCCGTCGTCGGCGTCGAGCGCCGGCCCGACCTCGCGGACCGGTCGGTCACGATCTCTCCCCAGGCCGGCTGGGAGTACGCCGACCCCGGCGACGAGCGCCTCGAGGACGCCGACGGCATCGCCTTCGTCTGCGGCGAGGACGGGGTGACGGATCTCGAGGGGGAGCCGGTCGAGGGCTGCGGCCGGCCGTTCTACCTCAACTTCGTGCGCTTCGAGACGGGGATCGAACTCGAGCCCGACCCGCCGACGTACGGCGGGCCGCGGTTCGATTTTCGTCCGTGAGTGCGGGCGAACACAACGCTTTTCGAGCGCCGACTGCGACCTACCGGTATGAACGAAGCCGACGTGCGCGACCGGCTGCGGGCCGTCGAGGACCCGGAACTCGGCGACGACATCGTCTCGTTGGGGCTGATCAACGACATCGAGATCGACGGGGACGACGTCGCCGTCGACCTCGCGCTCGGCGCACCCTACTCGCCGACGGAGACCGCCATCGCGGGGGAGGTGCGAAACGTCCTCGCCGGGGACGGGATCGAACCCGAGCTCTCTGCCAGCATCCCGAACCGCGACGACGCCGGCGAGGAGACGGTGCTCCCGAACGTCAAGAACGTGATCGCCGTCGCGAGCGGGAAAGGCGGGGTCGGAAAGTCGACCGTGGCGGTCAACCTCGCGGCGGGGCTCTCGAGGCTCGGCGCCCGCGTCGGCCTGTTCGACGCGGACGTCTACGGGCCGAACGTCCCGCGGATGGTCGACGCCGACGAGCCGCCGATGGCGACCGAGGACGAGACGCTCGTCCCGCCCGAGAAGTACGGCGTGAAGCTGATGAGCATGGCGTTCCTGCTGGGCGAGGACGACCCCGTCATCTGGCGGGGGCCGATGGTTCACAAGGTGATCACCCAGCTCACGGAGGACGTCGAGTGGGGCCACCTCGACTACCTCGTCGTCGACCTCCCGCCGGGAACCGGCGACACCCAGCTCACGATGCTCCAGACGATGCCCGTCACGGGCGCGGTGATCGTCACGACCCCCCAGGACGTCGCCTTAGACGACGCCCGAAAGGGGCTGCAGATGTTCGCCCGCCACGACACCGTCGTCCTCGGCATCGCCGAGAACATGGCGACGTTCGTCTGCCCCGACTGCGGCGGCGAGCACGACATCTTCGGGAGCGGCGGCGGCGAGCGGTTCGCAGCGGCCCACGACATGCCCTTCCTCGGCTCGATCCCGCTCGATCCAGCGGTCCGAGAGGGTGGCGACGAGGGCGCGCCGACGGTGCTCGACGAGGAGAGCGGAACGGGCGAGGCGCTCCGGGAGCTGACCGCGAGCGTGGCGAACAACACCGGAATCGTCCACCGGCGGGCGACCTCCGAGTCGGCCGAGAGCCGCGAACCGCCGAGCGAGCCGGACGAGCTCGAGGGTCGATGACCGACGGTGGGACTGGCGCCGGCGACGCCGAGTCTCCGGACGACGGCGTCTTCGCCCCCGACTCCGAGCGCGTCGAGACGCTTCGGGAAATCGCCGACGACGTTCGCGGGGAAACGAGCGAGAGCAAACAGCTCTCGAACATCCTCTACCGGACAAGCGACCTCTACGACGAGGCCGAAGACACCTCACCCGAGGAGATCGTTCGAAACGTGAAGTTCATCCTCGAGGTCACCGAGCGCGGCGGCCTCGGTCGGTAGGCGCCGCTGTCGAGTGTTCGTCCGCCGCGACGGGTGTGAGACGCGTGTCCACGCCGGGGCCGGTAGCGCGAACGGGTTCGAGCCTCAAGCGCTGAATTGACAGCTCACTTATGGTGGTCGTCTCGAACGCGAGGTGCCCGACAGCCGACCGGCGATCGGTTCCGAATCCGACCACTGAACGTGGTGTTCCGGGCGAAACGCTCACAGTTCCTGTCGGTCACGATCATAATAACTGTGGAATTGATATTCATGCAATCATGTCATTTAGAATATGTTTATCTCCGTCGGCGGTGTACTAGTCGTGAATCACTATGGGAACGACTGTCAGAGATTCGGAGTACACCGGAACGGGACTCGAGCGGGAGAGAAAGCGGCGGTCGTCGATCGCGACCGTCCGGCTGGGCGCGTTCTACCTCTCGCTCCTGCTGGCCGCCGCGATGACGGTGCTGTTTCTGCCCGACCTGCTCGCACTGCTCGTGACCGGGTGGACCGCCGGCGTCGGGGCCGAACTCGGCATCCACCGACTCCACGTGATGGGGATCGCCACCGTCGTGGGTGCGTTCTTGCTCGGACTGTTCGCGCAGGCGTATCGGCCGAAGACGCGCGTCGCGTCGATGTGGGGGGCGTTCCTGATCATCGCCGTCGTCAGCGCGGGCACCGTCGCCTTCGGCGTCGGACGCCCCGAGGAGGTCCTCCCCTTCCTCGCGGTTACGAGCATCGCCCTCGTCGCCCACCCGGCGGGACGGGGGCTGCTCCGCCGGGGCGACTCCTACAGCCCGGCGATGCTCGCGCTCGTCGCCGTCGCCGCGGTCCCCCTGCTCGCGTTCGCCGTGGGACAGTGGGGACTGTCCTCGAGCGCGGTCGACCCGCACGCGCTCGACGGCCACTACGTGATGATGGCCGGCCTCGCGATCGCTCCGCTGGCGTACGGCCTCTTCGCCGCGCTCGGGTTCGTCGGCTGGCGCCTCGCCGCGTGGTTCGCCGCCCTGCCGGCTGCCTACTACGGACTGCTGTCGGTCGGGTTCCCCGCTCAAGCCGGCTCGACGGGCGAGATCTGGGGGATCGCAGCCATCCTCTGGGCGATCGCGTTCGTCGCGGTCGCGGAGTACTCCCGCAGGGAGCCGTCCACGACGTTCCGCCGCGAGATCGGGCGCTCGAGCGGGGCGCCCGTCGACGGGGCGGTCGAAGACCGTCGCTGATCCGCGCACGGTACGGTTTTTCAGCAACTATCGCCTCGAGATCGCTCGAGTCCGAGAGCGTCCCGGATGCGGTTTCGAAGCGACTTTGCACCCGCCTTTCGACGTTCGATCGTGTATCGGTTCGAAAGCGTCCGGGGGTTCGATCGGGGCGTCTGGGTGGTCGCTAGCGCACGGTTCGTCAACGTCCTCGGCTCCGGACTCGTCTACCCCTTCGCCACCCTCTACTTCTACCGCGAGATGGGGATCGCGTTCACCCTCGTCGGAATCGGCCTGTTCGCCAACAGCGTCGGCCTCGCGCTCGGCACCCTCGTCGGCGGCTTCCTCGCGGACCGGTACGGACGGCGACCGGTGATGGTCTCGAGCATGGCGCTTGCGGCGCCCGCGCTCGCCGCCTACGCGCTCGTCACCACGGCCGGGCAGTTCGTCGTCGTCGCCTCGAGCGCGGGGCTCGTGATGGGGCTGTTCACCCCGGCGAGTCAGGCGATGATCGCGGACCTCACGGACGACGACGCGCGGGACCGGGCCTACGCCCTTCTCAAGGTCGCGAGCAACGCGGGCTTCGGCGTCGGCTTCGTTCTCGGGGGTTTCATCTACGCCGTCAGCCAGGCGGGCGTCTTCGTCGCCAACGGGGCGACGAGCGGCCTCGTAGCCGCGATTCTACTGTTCGCGCTGCCGAAATCACCCGCAGCGGACGGATTCGAGGAAACCGTCGACCGGGCGTTCGAACGGCCCTCGATCCGCGACAACCTCCGGCAGTGGCAGCGGTCGGTCACCAACCCGACGATCCTCGCACTGGCGCTGTTGAACGTCGGCTTCGCGATCGCCTACTCCCAGATGAACTCGACGATCCCCGTCCACGCGGAGGCGACGTTCGACCTCACGAGCGAACAGTTGGGAACGCTGTTCGTGCTCAACCCGCTCGTGATCGTCACCCTCCAGCTGCCGATCGTCGCCCGGATCACGAACTGGCGGCGCACCCGCGGACTGGTGCTCTCGGCGGGGTTCTGGACCGCGAGCTTCGTCGCCGTCGCCCTTTCCTACGGCGCGCCGTGGGCGCTGGGCGTCGGCCTCATCGGGGCGTTTCTCGTCCTGCGAACGCTCGGCGAGATCCTCCACGCGCCGCTGATCACCGCGCTGGCGAGCGACGTCGGTCCCGTCGACTCCCGCGGCGCACAGCTGTCGGTGCTCGAGATCGCCAAGCGACTCGGCTTCGGCATCGGTCCCGTGATCGGCGGCGTCTTCTTCGACTACGGGATCGACGCGCTGCTGTGGCCGGCGCTGATCGTCAGCTGCCTCTGCCTGGGCGCGGGCGTACTGGCACTCGAGCGGCGAGTCACCCCGGCCCAGAACGGACGGGCCGTCGCGCCGGGAGACTGAGCGCGATCCCCTCGAGAGCGCGCCGTTTTAGTAGCCGTGCCTCGAGGAACGCCTGTGGACGCGAACCAGCAGACCCGCGCGAACCCGTTCGGCATGGACGAGAACTGTCGGAACTGCCCGGCCCTCTGTGAGACTCGATCGCAGGTCGTCCACGGCTACGGCGACGTCGGCGCGGACTTCCTGTTCGTAGGGGAGGCGCCGAGCGCGGGCGCCGATCGGGTCGGCGTCCCGTTCGCCGGCGACGACCGCGCGGCGGCGTTCCAGCGCATCCTCCAGCGCCTCGGCCTCTGTGACGCGACCTCGGATCTCGAGCGGCCGGAGCTCGTCAACGTCTACCTCACGAACCTCACTCGGTGTCGCGACCCCGACCGAGCGCCGACCGACCAGGAGGTCGACAGCTGCGAGCCGTTTCTCAACGCCGAGATTCGGATGATCAACCCCGAGATCATCGTTCCGATCGGCGAGCGCGCGCTGACCGAGATCGGCGAAGAGTACACGACGACTCCCGCAGCGGACCTCTCGCTTCCCGACTGCCACGCGAGGGCGATCCGCGGTCGCGGCTTCGAACTCGTCCCGATGATCGACCCGCTCGAGCAGACGGACGAGCAGACCCAGGCGTGGGTCGAGGGGTTCGCGGCGCTGATGGCGTCGGATTACCGTCAGACGAAGGGGCGACGGAAGCGGTAGGGCGACGTCGCTGCCGGCTCGCCGCTCACCAGTAGGGGTTCTGTAACCACCGGTCGGAACGAGCGCCGAGAGCGAACAGCCCGAAGACGACGACGGACGTGACGATCAGCGTCGCGAGCGACGGGAGAAAGAGCGCGCCCGGCGACTCGAGGACGTAGTTCGCGACGAGCGCCCAGACGCCGACGGTGGCCATACTGACGATCACCAGCGTGCCGAGCACGCCGGTCAGCGTTCGTTCGATCATACTCGAGTCGAGCCCTGCGAGCGACTTAGTTCGTTCGACGATACTGCGCGGGCGAGGAGGTTATGGTCGTGGCGCCCGACCCGTCAGCCGTGACCCTCGACGCCGGCGACTGGCTCACGATCTGCTGTGCCTTCCTGGGTGGCGTCGTCACCCTGGTGGCCAGCGGGGGCGGCTCCGCCCTCCTCGGCGGGCTCTGGTTCGCGCTGGGGCTGACCGGCGGGGCCGGCGCCGCGACGCTCGCGCTCTCGGTCCTCGGGAAGTGATCGCGCGGGAAGCGCCGCGTTCAAGGTCGACGGCGTCCCAGACTCGAGCATGATCGTCGTCGTCCCCGTCGACCCGCCGCGGCCGGGGCTCGTTCTCCCGTCGCTCGTCGAACAGACGCCGCTCGAGCCCGACGCGGCGACCACGCTGTACGAGGCCGCCGTCGCGGACGTGCTCCGGGCCGTCGACGCGAGCGGCGGCGACCTGCTGGTGAACTACCGCGACGAGGAGACGCTTCCCGCGTCTGCCGGCGGCGGCGAGCCCGAAGCCGACGTCCGTGCGCTGGCCGCGAGCGCACTCGAGGACCTCGAAGACGTCCGCTTCGAGCGACAGGTCGGTTCGACGCGGGCGGCCCGCGTCGGCAACACGGTCTCGCACCTGTTGAACCGGGAGGGCGCGACGACCGTCGGCGTGCTCGAGCCGACGGCGCCGCTGGTCTGGCGCACGGAGATCGACGGTGCGGCGATGACGCTGCGTCGGCGCGACGTCGTCCTCGGCCCGGCGCCCGGCGGGCGAACGTACTTCGCCGGCTTCGGCGAGCCGATCGACTTCGACGACGCCTTCGCGGCGCCGGCACTCGCGACGCTGGCCGGTCGCGCGGAGGCGGCCGGGCTGGAGCTGGGGTTCGCACCGATGCTCCCGCGGCTCGACACCGTCGACGGGCTGGCGTCGGTCGTCGCGGGTCTCGAGGCGCGTCGGGTCGCGGGGCGGCCGGGCGGTGAGGCGACGGCCGCCGCGGTCGGCGACCTGGGGCTGTCTGTCGGCGAGGGACCGTCGATCGAACGGGAGACCGACAACGCTTTTTGACCGGCTCGAGAACGATGACTCGAGGTGAGGTGGCAGAGCGGCCCAACGCGCCTGCCTTGAAAGCAGGTGGCTTTCAGCCTCATGGGTTCAAATCCCATCCTCACCGTTTTCTCGCGAACTCACGCGACGAGCGAAGCGAGGAGCATCGTGAGCGAGACCACGAGAACGGTGGGATTTGAAGTAGGGAAGTTGCAGCGCACGAACGAAGTGAGTGCGACCGTCTTCACGTAGTTCAAATCCCATCCTCACCGACTTTCGCCTGCACGGACACGAAAAGAAACCACCTCGCCCGCGCGGATACGAAAGACCGCCATCTCCCACAGGGACACGGACATCACCCCTCGAGGACGGAGAGTAACCCTTTTGCGGCCCCCACGCACACCACCCCGTATGGACTGGCCACACGACCCCGACGGCGACGAGGGGAGCGAAGGGATGCGGAAGTTCGACATGGCGGTTATCGCGAAGAAGGTCGACGAGGACGAGGACTTCCCGCTCTCCCGCGAGGAGTTCGTCGCGGCCCACGGCGACGACCCGATCCGGATCAACCACCAGAAGGTCGTCCCGATGCGCGAGATCTTCGACTACGTCGAGGAGGCCGAGTTCGAGACCATCGTCGATATGCACAAGGCCGTCGGCCGCGCGATGCGCGAGGGCGGATTCTGGGACTACCATCCGGTCGGTGCGAACCCCGAGCAGAAGTCGGCCTGACTCGGCTGCGGTCAGCATCTCGAATCTGGATTGCGTACCACTTATACGAGGGCGTTCGAAACCTTCGGGTACAGTGACGAACACGCAGGTTACGCTCGTTCAAATCGACAACTACGGCCCGTGGACCGTAACGCCGGAGCCTCGCCGCGAAGCCGACCTCCAGACGCTCCAGTCGCGGCTGTACGCCGACCTCTCTCAGTTCATCGGCAACCGCGACGGCTACGTCTTCTTCACCCGCTTCGACAACATGATCGCCGTGACGAACGGCCTGGGCGTCGACGACCACGCGCTCTTACAGGAGTCGATCGCCAATCGGTATCCCGTGACGCTCAGCCTCGGCGTGGCGGCCGACCCCAGCCCCGCTCGAGCGCTCGCCGACGCCACCGAACACGTCCAGGCGGCCGGCAGCGCCCAGGACAAGGGCCGCACGGAGATCCTCGACGGCCGTATCATCCGCGAGGACGACCGAACCGACGACGACGTCCAGATCGCCCACTTCGACGTGATCGACGCGACCGGCAACTACACGGATCAGCTCAACGCCTACGACAGTTTCATCGAGATCGAGCAGGGGTACGCCGCGCTCATGCGCTACATGCGGACGGCCCACGACAGCCTCTCGTTCTTCGTCGGCGGCGACAACATCATCGCGACCTGTCCGGCCCTCGAAAGGCGCGACTACGAGGACGCGATCGAACACGTCGAGAGCGACGCCGACGTCTCGCTGCGGGTCGGCGTCGGCCGTGCCAGAAACGCACAGGCCGCCGGCATGGACGCGAAACACGCCCTCGAGGTCGGCCGCGCGAAGGAGACGCGCGTCGAACTCGAGTGGTGAGCGAGAGCGGAGAAACCGACCCCGAAACTTCGACGGGGGATCGAATAAGTGTGACGGGGGTAGTTTTTAGAGCGTCTGTGGGAACTAGTCGCATATGGAAGCGGAACTGTCGGTCACGGATGTACTGACGACCGAATACGTCGGCGTCAGCGAGTCTGATACGGTCCTCGGGGCCGTCCAGCTGATGCGTGACGAGCGAGTCGGCTGTGTGCTGGTGGTACGCGGGTCTGAGCCGGTCGGCATCATGACCGAGTGGGACGTACTGGGCGTGGTTGCAGCCGAGCGGTCACCCGCGGAGACGACGGTCGGAGCGGTGATGTCCGCGCCGGTGCTCACGATCGAGGCGAACCGGTCGGTCACCGACGCGGCGGACCTGATGACGAAGGAAGCCATCCGCAATCTGGTTGTAACGGACGGAGACGACACCCTCGGTGTCCTCACCCAGCGGGACGTCATCGCCGCAGCGGGGTCGTTTCAGGCGGTGACGTCTTCGAACCGGCCCGCGGAGGCCCCGCTGACCGCACTCGGTGTGGAAGGCGACCGGAGCGGCGAGCTCGTCACGAACGGCGGCGACGAGTACTCGACGCAGGGGGTCTGCGAGCTGTGTGGCTCGCTCGCCGACTCGCTGTGGGACTCGAACGGTCAACTCGTCTGTGCCGACTGCCGGGGCGTCTGATCTCCCGGTGCGATTCTGCCGTCAGCACGCAGTATGACACCGAATGACTGGATTCGATAGATCGATGGAAAGACCTTTCGGGAGGGCCGATGCAGTGGTCGGTAATGATCGACACCCTCGACGATCTCGACGTCGAAGGGACGACCGTCGGCGTTCGGGTTGACATCAACAGCCCGATAGACGGCGGCTCGCTCGCCGACGACGCCCGCCTCCGCGCCCACGTGGAGACACTCTCCGAACTCCTCGAGCGCGGCGGCCGCGTCGCCGTTCTCGCCCACCAGGGCCGCCCCGGTGGCGACGATTTCGTCACGCTCGAGCGCCACGCCGACCGGCTGGCGACGCTGCTCGAGCGCCCCGTCGGCTACGTCGACGCGACGTTCGGCGAGGCCGCTCGCGAGGCCGTGGCCGCCCTCGAGGACGGCGAGTGCGTCGTTCTCGAGAACACCCGCTTCTACAGCGAGGAGTACATGGAGTTCGAACCGGAGCGGGCCGCGCGGACCCACCTGGTCACCGGGCTCGCGCCCGTTCTCGACGCCTACGTCAACGACGCGTTCGCGACCGCCCACCGCTCCCAGCCGTCGCTGGTCGGCTTCCCGGCCGCGCTCCCCGGCTACGCCGGCCGCGTGATGGAAGCGGAACTCGAGATCCTGGGCGCGATCGAGGGGACTCCCGAACCCCGGGTGTACGTCCTCGGCGGGGCGAAAGTCCCCGACTCGATCGACGTCGCCTGGAGCGTCCTCGAGAAGGGGCTCGCAGATCACGTCCTCACTGCTGGGGTCGTCGGCAACGTCTTCCTGATCGCCGACGGCGTCGACCTCGGTGACGCGAGTTCGGACTTCGTCTACGAGGAGGGCTACTGGGACGAGATCGACCGCGCAGCCGACCTGCTCGACGCCCACGGCGAACGGATCGCCCTCCCCCACGACGTCGCCGTCGAACGCGACGGCGAGCGCCACGAGATCGGCGTCAACGCGCTCCCGCCGCGGGAGGGCGAGGCCGCAATGGACATCGGCACGTCGACGCTCGCGTACTACCGGCGACTCCTCGACGACGCCGAGACGGTCATCCTCAACGGTCCCGCCGGCGTCTACGAGGACGACCTGTTCGAACGCGGAACGCGGGAGCTGTACGGCGCGGCGACCGACGTCGAGACGAGCATCGTCGGCGGCGGCGACACCGCCTCCGCGCTCCGCCGACTCGGCGTCGAGGGATTCTCACACGTGAGCACCGGCGGCGGAGCGGCGCTCCGGATGCTCACCGCCGAACCGCTCCCCGCCGTAACTGCACTCGAGAATGGTCCCACCCTCGAACCCCGCGCCCACGATTGAGCCCGCCACCGAGGCGGACATCGACGCCGTCGTCGACTGCTGGGTCCGACTCGCGGTCGACCAGCGGGCCTACGGCTCCCACGTCCTCCCGGAGGCGAACCGCGCGACGATGCGCGACGCGCTGCTCGGCCACCGGTTCGCCGACGGCCTGCTCGTGGCGCGTCTCGACGGCGACGTCGTGGGGTTCGCCTCGTTCTCATTCGAGCACGGCGCGCTCGCGCTGGACGCGACGCGCGGGGTGCTCTCGAACCTCTACGTGAAGCCGCCCTACCGCGACCGTGGAATCGGGTCCGCGCTGCTGTCGGCGGTCGAGGACGCGCTCGCAGAGCGGGGCGCCGACGTCGTAGCCCTCGAGGCGATGGCAACCAACGAGGCCGCGCGGCGGTTCTATCGGCGGGCGGGCTACGAGCCGTACCGCATTTCGATGGAGCGGTCGCTCGAGCAGCCGGCGAAAAACGATACACATTCAAGGGAGGACGGCTAACCAGCAGCCAGCGCCAGGGGAGCATGGGTGGTTCATGCACTCGACTTGTAATCGAGACTCCCGGGGTTCAAATCCCCGCCCTGGCTTTCTCGATCGCTCGAGTTCGATCTCTGCCGAGCGATGGTGGGGACGACGACCTCGTCCCAGAACCGTTGCGTATAATCACGTTCTACGCCGGTCGACAATATTGGATTGCGAACCGTGCTCGACGTGCTTGAAACGTTTAACGTATCCTGGTTCTCGTAATGTTAGATTGTTCTCACTGCCCAATTTATACAGTAGTGAACATATATGTGAGGCATCTACCGGATTTCGTCCCCGTGCGTGCGTGGAGGTCACAGGATTTATAACCACCCGTGGAAAGAGTGTGCTCTAATGCTACTCTCAGTGGACCGTTCGGATGCGAAACGACACCAGTCGCTCAGCTACGAAATCGTCGACGCTGTCGCCGAACGAGAGGGTGTAGACGCGACGGAGATCGAACCACCCGAGTACGAAGCATTGTACGACGTCCTCAATCCCGAGGCGCTCGAGGCGCTGTTCGCCCCCCGCGAGGACGGCACCCCGCGCAACCCGGGTCGCGTCGAGTTCACCTTCTGTGGCTACGACATGGTCGTGACGAGCGACGGCGACGTCACCGTCATCGAAACCGAGTAATCAGCTTCTGCGGGCCTCGTTCCGGTGTGTGGCGATCCGCTCGCGCCAGGACTCCGATAACGGCCGCGACTCGCCCGACTCGCGGTCGACGATCACCTGGACGGTTCGGGCGGTCGCGACCCGCTCGCCGTCGGCTCGAACCTCGTACTCGATCGGGAGACTCGAGTTGCCGAGTTCGGGGACGGTCAGCGCGACGGTCACGGTTTGGTCGGCCTGGATCGGCCTGACGTAGTCGATCGTGAGGTTCGCCAGGACGGTGTCGGTGTCGACCAGTGATTCCCCGAGCACCTCCCTGAAGTACTGCTCTCGAGCCTGCTCGAGGTAGGTCGCGTAGACCGCGTTGTTGACGTGTCCCATGAAATCGACGTCGCGGAGGCGGACGTCGATATCGGCTTCGTAGGTGAACTCACTCATGTCGGTGATCGAGTCGGAGTGCACGGGCTTAGTTACCGGTGGTCGGCCACCGGCGGCTGTCCGGACGGCGCTGTCCGTTCGGAAGGACCGCCGGACGGACACATTGTAACGGACCGGTTACACTCGCGTCGGAGGAGTGTTGTCCCACCCTACCCGTCGAGTCGTCCCGCACGGGCGGCCTCGAAGACGTCGTCGTGGAGTCGTCTGGTAACGGTCTCCATCAGCGGTTCGAGGTTCGCCGTGTCGGCCCGGTTGTACTCGACGAGCGTCTCGAGTGCGGCCTCGTCGCCCCGTTCGTACTCGTGCCAGAGACGGACCGCGTCGCGGCCGGTGATGTCGGGCATGTCGCGGCCGATTCCGAGGTCGCGTTCGATCCGCTTGAGCCCGCCACTTAACCCCAGCTTCCGACAGGCGTACATGAGGTCGACGTGGGGAATCGTCGCGTCGACGTCGTAGCAGGTCTCGAGAAACGGCACGTCGAAGCGCCGGCCGTTGAACGTCACCAGCAGCGACGCCGCGTCCAACTCGGTCTGGAGTCGCTCGCCGGTGAGGTCGCGGCCGTTGACGAACGTCTTCGTCTCGCCGCCGCGGTGGACGCTGACGGTCGTCACGTCGTTACAGCTCGCGTCGAGGCCCGTCGTCTCGATGTCCAGAAAGCAAGCCTCCTCGCGGGCGTTCTCGTACAGCCGCCACCGGCTCGAGGCGGGCAACTCCGCGGCGAAGTAGCCGAGGTTTCCGCGCTCGAGGTGGCGCCACCCCTCGTCGATGAACGTCTCGATCCGGTCGGCCAGCGTCGAGCCGACGACGCTGCCGTCGAACTCGTCCCAGTGGGTGATCCCGTTCGCCCAGAGCCGCCGCTCGGTCGCTTCGCCGACACCCCGGACGGGGATGAAACTGTTCTCGATTCGCACGTTCGTTCAGGGGCGCGACGAGGGCAAAAACGCTTGGGTCCCGGTCGGGCGCCGAACGGACGGTCGCACCTCGAGAATCGGCCGGTTTTTCATGTAGGAGGTGATACAGTACGTATGAGCCGTTCAGACGACGACCTCGCCGACGCCGTCCGGGAACTCTCCCGAACGCTCGAGGCCCTCCGGGGGGAGCTCGAAGCGCGGGCCAGCCGGCGAGAGCGCCGCCCCCGACTCCCGCTGCGGCCGCCGACGCCGCGGGAACTGCTCCGGTTCGCCGACGACGTCGCGATCCCGACGCTCATCGCGATCCTCGAGGCGAACGTCCGGGCCCTCGAGGCGTTCCAGCGTAGCCTCCGGCTGGCGCGCACGGCCGACGACGCTCGCGAGCGTGCGGACGACGCCTCGGAGGCCACGCGCGCACGCGCAGAAGAACTCCGGCAGACGACGCTGACGCAGCTCGACGGCGCCCTGAGTGCGCTCCAGCGGGCGGTCTCGGACGGGGCGCTACCCGAAAACGATCGCGCGCGCGAACTCCTCGAGGACGCGCGTCGGCTCCGGGACGACGTCGACGAGCGACTCGCCGACTCGAGCGCGAGCGAGGAGGAATCGGCCAGGACGATCGAACTCGAAGAACCCGACGACGAACCGGAAACGAGCGTCGACGTCGACGCCGAACTCGAGACGCTGAAGGATCAGTACGGAACCGACGAACCGGACGACGGGGCCGAAAACGACGATTCGGACGACTCGAGTGACGGATCCGAAGACGGCGACGACTCGAGCGGCGACGCCGAACGATAGCGCCCCCGGCCGCCGTCTGGGGGTCCCGGTGTCAGACCGGCTCGAAGCGGAACCCGTCCCACGCCTGGCTCTCGGCGATCTTGATCCCCGCGCCCGGTTCTCTGAGCTCCTCGGCGTAGATCGGGCGAACCTCGTCTCCGGATTCGATCTCGTCGGTCGTGAGCTGTCCGATCGCCCGCACCGGTTCGCCGTCTACGTCGAACTCCACGATCGCGATGTGGTTCGGCTCCCTGACCCCCGGCGGCGTCGCCGTGCTCGTCGTCCAGGTGACGACCGTCGCCGTGTACTCGCTCAGGTCGACGGTGTCGACGGGCTCCTGGCCGTCCGGGCCGAGGGGATGGCCCGGGTAGCCGATCGAGCCGTCCCCGTACCGGTAGGCGGTCATCTCGCGGTCGCTCATGCTGCGGCCTCCATGATCGTCGTGATGACGCAGTTTCCGAAGCCGCCGACGTTACAGCAGAGGCCGACCTCGGCGTCGACCTGCCGCGGGCCGGCCTCGCCGACGAGCTGTTCGTAGATCTCGACGCCCTGAGCGACGCCGCTCGCGCCCAGCGGATGGCCTTTCGACTTCAGCCCGCCGGAGGTGTTGATCGGCAACTCGCCGTCGCGGTCCGTCTCGCCGGCCTCGACGCGCTTCCAGGCCTCGCCCTGTTCGGCGAAGCCGAGCCCCTCCATCTGGAGGAACTCGAGGATGGTGAACATGTCGTGGAGTTCGGCCACGTCGATCTCCCCGGGGCCGTAGCCACTCATTTCGTAGGCCGCCTCGCCGCTCTCGACGACCCCGCCCATCACCGTCGGATCGGGGCGCTCGTGGACGACGTGGGTATCGGTTGCGCCCGCCACGCCCGCGACAACGGCGTACTCGTCGGTGTACTCCTGTGCGACAGATTCCGGGCAGAACATGAGTGCCGCGCTCCCGTCGGTGATCGGACAGAAGTCGTACAGCCTGAGCGGGTCGGCGACGATCGGACTCTCGAGGACCGTCTCGAGGTCGACCTCCTTGCGGAACTGGGCGTGGGGGTTGTCGACGCCGTTTTCGTGATTCTTCACCGCCACCTTCGCCAGGCTCTCGCGGGGCGCGTCGAAGCGCTCTAAGTAGTGGCGCGCGGTCATCCCCGCGAAGGAGGGGAGGGTGACGCCGTGTTTGTACTCACAGGGGTGGGTGATCGAGGCGATCACGTCGGTCGCCTCCGCGGTCGAGCGGTGGGTCATCTTCTCGCCGCCGACGAGCATCGTCAGCTCGCTTGCGCCGCTCGCGATCGACCGCCAGGCGGCGTAGATGCCCGCGCCGCCGCTCGAACTCGTCTGGTCGATCCGTTCGGTGTAGGCGGGGAGCGCCCCGAGGTCGTGGGCGAGGGCGTTCATGATCCCGCCCTGGCCCTCGAACTCGCCGCTGGCCATGTTCGATACGTACAGGTGCTTGAGGTCGCCCGGTTCGACCCCCGCATCGGAGAGGCAGGCGGTGCCGGCCTCCGCGAGCAGGTCGCGGATCCAGCCCTCGCGCTGGCCGAACTGGGTCATCGACGAACCGATGATCGCGACGCGTTCCATGCCTCCACAGACTCGCGTGGGTGGTTTATAGCATGGGGTATAGCGCGCGAGGGTCGTCTCAGGCCGATTCCGCCGACGGCGCTCTGAGTTCGCTCGCACGCGAGCGCGCCTGTTCGATCACGGCCGGTCGCGCCGCGAAGGCGACCAGTACGTCCTCGTCGCCGTAGGTGACGTCGTCGACGTGAGCGTTGTCGTGGATCCAGGAGACGAGGCTCATCGTCTCGTCGGTCATCGGCAACACCAGCCGCTCGTCGCGCCAGTCGGGGAGTTCCGCGTCGATGCGCTCGAGGAGCGCCTCCACGTTCGTCCCCTCCTGGGCGCTGACCGTGACGGGGTTGGGAGCGAGGGCGGCGAGAGCGGTACGCTTCTCCTCGAGTTCCGTCTCGCTGACCCGGTCGATCTTGTTGAGCACCGTCACGATCGGCGCCTCGTTGCGCTCGTAGAGGGTGTCGTGACAGGTGACGAGCTTCTCGTGGATCTCGTCGACCGGCTCGCTGACGTCGACGACCAGCAAGACGAGATCCGCGCGGTAGACCGAGTCCAGCGTCGACTTGAACGACTCGACCAGCCAGTGGGGCAGGTCGCTGATGAAGCCGACCGTGTCGGTCACGAGGACGTCCCGCGGCTCGATGTCGGCGCGGCGGGTGGTCGTTCCCAGCGTGGTGAACAGCCGATCCTGGGACTCGGCGGTCGCGTCGAGGTCCGGGTGAAGGTCCTCGTTCTCCTCGACCTCGAGGTCGACCGCGAGGCGGCGAAGCAGCGTCGACTTGCCGGCGTTCGTGTAGCCGGCGAGCGCGACCAGGTCGAACCCGGAGTCCCGCCGGCGCTCCCGGCGGTGTTCCTCGTCCCGTTCGATCTGGCCGAGTTCGTCCCTGATCCGGCTGATCTGGGCTTTGATGTCCCGTTCGCGGCTCTCGTCGTACTCGCCGAGCCCCATGAACCCGGGGTGTTCGTCGCGCTTCGCGAGGCTTGTTTTGGCCTCTGCGCGCGGCAATTCGTAGCGCAGTTCGGCGAGTTCGACCTGGAGCTGGGCCTTGCGTGTCTGGGCGCGCTGGCCGAAGATCTCGAGGATCAGCGTAAACCGGTCGATCACCTCGACGTCCTCGGGCAGTTTTCGGCCGAGGTTGTACATCTGGTACGGCCCGAGACGGTTGTCGAATATCACCGTCGAGACGTCGGCCATCGACGCTTTGTCGGCCAGTTCGTCGGCCTTCCCCTCTCCGAACTGGAGGGCGGGGTCCGCCGTTCGCGACTGGGTGACCTCACCGACGACCTCGTAGCCCGCCGCGCGGGCGAGATCCGTGATCTCTTCGGTGTCCGGCGTACCGGAGTCGACGCGTTTTGCGATAAGTGCTCTCATGAGGGGTGGGACAGACAGCAACGGCCGGTTCGCGCGCTCGCCGTCGAGACGCGTCGCTGTGTGGCGCCGCCGGCGCCGGGGACACAGCCGCCGCCCGCGAGTGCGGACGTCACGTACGCGACCAGCTCACTGCGGCCGGCCGGACACCTCCGTTGAGACGACGCGGTTCATAGCTCCCGGTACGCGGCCAGGTGCCTTCAATCCCGTGGCGGAGACACACCCCGTGATAAGCGGAAACTCTGTCTACCAAAACAGTCTTAGTTGGCTGGGCGAATCTCACTGACGATGGTAGAGATCGATCCAACCGCCCTCGGCCTCGAGTTCGGCGGCGGCGCGGTTATCGGCGGGATCATGGGGTTCGCTGCGAAGAAAATCGCGAAGCTCGTCGCCGTGATCATCGGCCTCCAGCTCGTCGTCTTTCGGTACCTCGAGTCCCAGGGAATCCTGATCGTCGACTGGAGCGCCCTCTCGGCGGGACTGATCAGTACGACCGACCGCGCGGACCCGACCTGGCTCGAGTCGTTGATCTCGACGCTCTCGCTTGGCGCGGGCTTCACCGCCGGCTTCATGATCGGCTTCCGCCGGGGGTAGTGAACCCCTCCGCGGCGGACGCGTAGAACCGACTACCGCGTACTCAGCTCGTCTTTGTCCTTGACGATCCTGGTTTCGGCCTCGCCGCTCGTGTGCTCGTTGAGCAGGTCGTAGAAGTCGTTCTGGAGCCCCGCGGGGAACGTGACGACGCCGACCCAGGAGCCGTCGGGCTGCCACTCCTCGCGCTCTAGGTCGCCGTACTGGCGCACCCGCGCCTGGACGCTGCCGGCGTACTCCGGCGGAAGCTGGACCGCGACGGTCACCTCCTCGAAGCGGATCGGAATGATCGGCCGGAGGTCGTCCAGCGCGTCGTCGATCTGTTCGCTGACCGGCACCATCGGATCCACGGTGAAGCCGGCCTCCTCGAGGGCGCTCTCGATGCGCTCGGGCGGGTGGGGCGCGTTGTCCATCTGTGGATTGATCGCGTTTCGCGTGATCCGGTTGATCAGCTGCTTGCGCTTCTGTTCTTGCATCTCGCGGCGCTGTTCGGCCGTGATCTGTATCTCGCCGCGCTCGACCACCTCGGGGATGATCTCGAGGGGGTCGGTGGTGCCGAACACCGTCTCGAGGTCGTTCTCCGCGGGGCGGTCGCCCGTCGACGCGTTGTCGAAGACGTCCTCCGCGGCGATCACCTCCTCCAGGTCGCCGTCGAACTCGCCGCGTTTGATTGCGAGCGCTGCGTCCGGATCTACCAACACTTCGAACCGCGCACCGTGGGACTCGAGTCGCGCGGTCACCGCCTCGTCGAGCGAAATCATGCCTGTGGATAGCAGGGGGCGGGTAAAAGAACTTTCCTGCGACGGCCGGGACGACGGACCGTCGTTACTCGTCGTCGGTTTCGTCCTCGTCGTCGCCCTCGTCGAGCAGGTCGTTCTCGACGAGGTACTCCTCGATCCGGTCGTCGTCGAACTGTTCGAAGCGCTCGGTCTCGACGTCGATGGTTGCCAGCCCGACCTCGCGGGGGAGCATCGAGCCCTCGTTGACCGACGCCAGCGCGTCGAGCGCGAGGGCGATCCCGCCATCGAGGTCTGCCTCCTCGTCGTAGTTCTCCTCGAGATACCCCTGGAGTTCGCCGCGCTCGGCGCCGACGGCGAGAGCCTTCCACTCGTAGGGGGTCCCGGAGGGGTCGGTCTCGAACAGCCGCGGCTCGCCGTTTTCGATCCCGCCGACGATCAGCGCGACGCCGAACGGGCGCGCGCCGCCGACCTGGGTGTACTGCTGGATGTGGTCGGTGATCTCCTTCGTGAGGCTCTCGACGCCGATCGGTTCGCCGTAGCGGAGGTGGTTGACCTGTGCCTGCCGGCGCGCGAAGTCGATCAGCTGGCGGGCGTCGGCGACGTGGCCCGCGTTCGCGATGCCGATGTGGTCGTCGGCCTTGTGGATCTTTTCGACGCTCGACTCCTCGAGAAGCGGCGAGGAGATCCGTTTGTCGACCGCGAGAACGACGCCACCCTCGGTTCGAATCCCGATGCTCGCCGTGCCACGTTTGACCGCCTCGCGGGCGTACTCCACCTGGTAGAGTCGGCCGTCGGGCGAGAAGATCGTAATGCCACGGTCGTACGCCTGCTGTTGGGCTTGTCCCTGCATAGTATCACGCTAAATCGTAATCGAGGTCTGTCGCGCCGACGAACGAGGTTTCGAGCCGCACGTCTCCCGTACCGTTCCGTACGACAGCGACTCGGTCTTCGTTCTCGAACACGACGTTTCTCTCTTCCGGAACTTGCCCGCGGCGTCCTAAATACTTTTCTTCAGCGGCACGGATCGTGCCACCGATCCCGCGGACGGCGATACCGACCGGTTCGCCGTCGATCTCGTCGATACAGGCGATCGCCGCCCGCGCGGGGTCGGTCTCCCCGCGTCGGACCTTCAACAGCGCCTCGCCGGCGCCGTCGGCGAACGCGAACCTGACGACCGTGAGATCGGCGTCGGCGCTCCCCGGGTCGCCCAGCAGGTTCTGGCTCGCGTACCAGACCGCCCGCTGGAACGACCGGCGGCCGATCGAGGCGTCCGGCCAGCACTCGATGCCGACCGCGAGATACCGCCAGCGCGGCCGGAGGTGCTTCGGGAGGTGCTTCACTGGCCTTTTTCGGACTCGTCCGTACCCCTTCGCGGGGCCTCGGCGACGAGCACGCCGATCTGGTCGTGGACCCGTTCGACGGCCGTCAGCGAGAAGCCGGCGTCGGTGAACGCGTCTGCGAGGGTGCCGACGGTTGCCGGATCGTCGACCTCCGGGCCGTAAAACGGCGCCTCGGGGTCGGGCTCGCCGAAGAACATGATGTCCCCGAGGACGAACTTCCGGGGCTCGAGGGCCGCGATGACGTCGATCGCCTCGCGCTTTTCGGCGTCCGAGAGGTGGTGCATCGCGAAGTTCGAGACGACGACGTCGGCGGGGCCGTCGTAGGCGGGCTCGCGGAAGGTGCCGTGCTCGAACTCGACGTTCTCGAGGCCTTCGTCCTCGGCTTTCGCCCTCGCCTCCTCCATCATTCCCTCGCTGATGTCTCTGCCGACGACCCGCTTCGCCCCGGGGGCGAGCGCGAGGGCGATCGCGCCGGTGCCGGTGCCGAGGTCGAGGACGACGTCGTCGCTGTCGGGGGCGGCGTGTTCGATCACGAGGTTCGCACACGCGTAGTACTCGTCTGGTTTCGACTCGTCGTAGTCGGCCGCCTTCTCGTCGAAGCGGGCGGCGTGTTCGTCAACGCTCTTTTTCATACCTGCCACGTTCGACCCCCGGCTCAATGAACGAATCGGACTGCACCCGGCGGTTGCGCTCGGCGAGCCGGCCCCACTCCCGGAGCCCCGCGGCGATCCACTCGCCGTCGACGCCGAGCGGGTCGCCCAGCGCCCGGAGCTCTCGCGGGGCCCGAAGCTCGAGGTGGCTCCGCGGGTCGGCGCTCACGACGTAGGGGGCGTCGTAGTAGTCGACGATCTCGCGGAGCTTCCGAAACGCCTTCACCGCCCGAACCCGCCGCCCGCCGCTCCGGCGGAGGACGGGCGCGAGCGAGAACTCGAGGCGCACGCCGTTCTCGACGGCCGCCTTCGCGAGGACGTGGTTGACGTCGCCGCCGGCCATCGGGTCGGCGAGCACGTCGACTTTCGGCTGTTCGACTGCGAACCGGTTGAGCGCGTTCGAACCGCCCTCCACCGCGAGGATCGTGTGGGAGCGACGGAAGTTCCCGATCGACCCGCTCGCCCGCTCGGGGCTGTCCGCCCGGATCTCGACTCCCTCGACGACGTCGATCCCGTACTCCTCGGCGATCCGGTCGGCGTCGTACTCGGCGCGGGCGCTCGAGTGATTCCGAACCACCACGCCCTCGAAGCCGTAGTCGGCCGCGGTCTTCGCGAGCCTGGCAACCGTGCTCTCACCGTCGGGGTGGGCGTGGACGGCCTCGTACATACTCGAGCCGAGACGCGGCGGTGACTTGGGCGTTGCGCCACGCGCCGGACCGGGCTGCCCAACCGTGACACGAGTGGCCGGGAACGCAGCCGAGCGAGAGCGAGGACGCGTGACCCGGGGAAGGGCAGGCCATTTGCCAACACCCACCGCGAGCGCAGCCGCAGGCTGCGCGAGCGGGCCGACGACTGATGTGAGTGACTGAAAGGAACGAACGGAGGGAGGAGTGCTTTTGATCGAAACTGAGCGGAAGCTTCGCTTCCGCGAGGTCCAAAAGAGCTTCGCTCTTTTGATGATTTTACCGAGGGACATCGCGGTCGCGACGGTTCGTGACCGCGATAGACCACAGAATAAAATTTCGTTAGTTGAGAATGCTCTCTGCCACCGTCGCCAACTGGCCGTTGTCGGCCTCCTCGAGGCGCTCGTCGCCGATCTTCAGGCGCAGGCGCGGCCGACCGACGTCGATCGGGACCTTCTCGGTGTCGATCAGCCCCATGTCCTCGAGTTTGGTCTTCGTCCGCGAGAACGTCGCCTTGCTAGCGATGCCGACGTCCTCGCCCCACTTCGAGATGTCGTACAGCAGCGCCTCGTTCTTGGCGGCGACCAGCAGCGAGATGGTGACCTCGTCGAGGCCGTCGCCGTCGCCGCGGGCGGTCTCGAGCGAGCCGAGGATCGCGGTGAAGTCCTCCTCTGCGCCCTCGCCGATCTCCTCTGCGAGGGTCTCGCGGACGCGGCTGATCGGCGGCGTCCGGAGGTTGAACGCGGTCGCGTCCTCCCAGCGGCCGGCGTAGGTGTCGGTGGCCGCCTCGACGAACTCCCCGTCGTCGGTCGTGAGCCCGCCGACGCGGTCGCCCGCGTGGACGAGGGCGACGACGCGGTCGTCGGTGATCAGCAGCGAGTTCTCGGGGGCCTGCTCGAGCGAGCGGAGTTCGAGCGCGCCGGCGGTGATGAGGTCGGCCGCGTTGGACGCGACGATGAAGTCGTCCATCACCTCCTTCAAGGTGCGCTCGTCGGCGAGCATGTGAACGGTCGGGAGGTCGCCGTCGAAGTCGGTGGCGACGACGACGAACTCTTCGATGGCCTCCCGCGAGGGGTTGATCAGATAGACGTCGTCCGTCGCGTCCTCCAGGACGGACTCGAGGATATCGTCAATCTGCTGGTTTAGTAAATTCGAGGTCATTACTCTGAATAAGTAATCGTTGTAGGGGTACTTATTTTTGATGGTCTTTCGCACGTCAGAAGTTCTGATCAGCGCGGTTCGTGGTGATCTTTGCCGGAATTTTGCCTCTCTCCGGGTCGGCCGGTGGCGGAAATATCTGTCCCACCGTCGTCGATCGACGGCGTTCGTGCCAGCGGAATGGACGAGGCCGGTGCCGGACGCGGGCCGAGCGGACGACCGTCGTATCGGCTCAGAGGCGCGCCTCCGGGGGTTTCGGTACCGTCTCGAGTTGCCAGAGAAGGGTACACTTATACAGCAGCCAGACGGTCCATCCGGTATGGAGCACGAGCACGTCCGAGCCGTCGATCCGGCAGTTGCCGACGCTCTCGAGAGCGAGGTCGACCGCCAGCGATCGACGCTCTCGATGATCGCGAGCGAGAACCACGTCAGTCGGGCGGTCCTCGACGCCCAGGGAAGTGCGCTAACCAACAAGTACGCCGAGGGGTACCCCGGCGCTCGCTACTACGGCGGCTGTGAGTACGCCGACGAAGTCGAAGAACTCGCCATCGAACGGGCGACCGAACTGTTCGGCGCCGAGCACGTCAACGTCCAGCCCCACTCCGGCACGCAGGCCAACCAGGCCGTCTACTTCGCGATGCTCGAGCCGGGCGATAAGATCCTCTCGCTGGATCTCACCCACGGCGGCCATCTCAGCCACGGCCACCCGGCGAACTTCACGGGCCAGCTCTACGAGGTCGAACAGTACGAGGTCGACCCCGAGACGGGCTACCTCGACTACGACGGCCTGCGCGACCACGCTGAGGAGTTCGACCCGGACGTCATCGTCTCGGGATACTCGGCGTACCCGCGCGAGGTCGAGTGGGAGCGGATCCAGGAGGCCGCCGACGCCGCCGGCGCGCTTCACCTCGCAGACATCGCCCACATCACCGGCCTCGTCGCCGCCGGCGTCCACTCCTCGCCAGTCGGAATCGCGGACTTCGTCACCGGCAGCACCCACAAGACGATCCGGGCCGGTCGCGGGGGTATCGTGATGACCAGCGAGGAGTACGCCGACGACGTCGACTCGGCGGTGTTTCCAGGCGGCCAAGGCGGCCCGCTGATGCACAACATCGCCGGGAAGGCCGTCGGCTTCGGTGAGGCCCTCGAGCCCGAGTTCGAGGAGTACGCCGAGCGAACCGTCGCCAACGCGAAGGCCCTCGGCGAGCGCCTCTCCGAACACGGGTTCTCGCTGGTTTCAGGCGGCACCGACAACCACCTCGTGCTTGTCGACCTGCGCGACTCCCACCCCGATACGACCGGCGGCGACGCCGAAGAGGCCCTCGAGGACGCCGGTATCGTCCTCAACGCGAACACCGTCCCGGGCGAAACCCGGTCGGCGTTCAACCCGAGCGGCGTTCGCGCGGGCACGCCCGGTCTCACCACGCGTGGGTTCGACGAGGACGACCTCCGGACGGTCGGCGACTGTATTGCCCGGGTCATCGACGCGCCCGGCGACGAGGACGTCGAGCGGGAGGTCCGCGAGGAAGTCGACGCCCTCTGTGCGGCGAACCCGCTGTACGAGTAGCGGCACGCGTCGACCGGGCTGTTTTTACGTTTTCGCCGCGGGAGCCGGTTCGAAGCGACGGCTCGAGCGCACCATCCACACGGGACGGAGGATACACACACGTGTATATTTTTGACGGCCCGAACGGGATATTGGGCACGGACCCGAGGGTTGAAGAGGCTCGCGCTCGCCCCCTCGAGTATGACCGACGCCGAAATCATCGACGGAAACGCCGTGGCCGGCGAGATCCGCGACGGCCTCTCCGGGGCGATCGAAACCCTCGCCGACGCCGGCGCGCGGCCCGGCCTCGCGACGGTGTTGATGGGCGACGATCCCGCGAGCCAGACGTATGTCAACATGAAACAGCGCGACTGCGAGGAGGTCGGGATCGACGGCACGCACGTCGACGTCGACGGCGACGCGCCGGCCGAGGAGTTGTACGAAACGCTCGAGGAACTCAACGCCGACTCCGACGTCCACGGCTATCTCGTGCAGAACCCGGTGCCCGATCATATCGACTACCGGGAGGTGATCCGCCGCATCGACCCCGCCAAGGACGTCGACGGCTTCCACCCGGAGAACGTCGGTCGGCTCGTCGCCGGCGACGCCCGATTCCGGCCCTGTACGCCCCACGGCGTTCAGAAGCTGCTCGAGGCGTACGACATCGAGACGGAGGGCGCGGACGTGACGATCGTCGGCCGCTCGCAGATCGTCGGCAAGCCGCTGGCGAACCTGTTGCTCCAGAAAGCCGACGACGGCAACGCGACGGTGACGGTCTGTCACTCTCGAACCGAGGAACTGGCGGCGAAGACGCGAAACGCGGATATCGTCGTCGCCGCGGTGGGCGTCCCCGAACTCGTCGACGGCTCGATGCTCGCGCCGGGGACGGTCGTGATCGACGTCGGCGTCAACCGCGTCGAGGCGGACACCGAGAAGGGGTACGAACTCGTCGGCGACGTCGACTTCGAGAGCGCCCGCGAGGTGGCGAGCGCGATCACGCCGGTCCCCGGCGGCGTCGGGCCGATGACCCGGGCGATGTTGCTCTACAACACCGTGCGCGCGGCGAGCGAGCAGACCGGCGTCGACGTTGCACTTCCCTAGTCGCACCGCTTACCTGGCTACCAGCGGCTGTGCAGCCCGTTCCTGATCGCCGTCTCGAGGTCGTGCGGTCGCTCCGACCCGATAAAGACGGACGCGGCGTCGCGACGGTGGACCCAGATACCCTCGGTAGCGTCCGGCACGTACTCCCAGCCGGCTCGAGTCCACTGGATTCCGTATCCGTGTGAGCGCCGTTCTCCCCGCTCGAGTGATTCGATCGTCTCGAACGAGATCCGGCGAGCCGAGCGGTGAAACGGCGAGTATCGGATCGAGAGGCCGCGGTCGTCGACCCGCGTCAGCAGTTCGCCGCGCGCGATCAGTGCCAGGGGAATCGCGATCGAGGTGACGAGCAGTCCCAGCGGAGCGGCCGCGGCGGTCGTACTCGTTGTACCGTCGAGGACCGCAATCGCGGCGAGGGCGACGACCGGCAGCGAACAGACGCCGACCGCAGTCAGGAGCCACGACGGGTGGTCCTGTCGTTCCTCGAACCGTGGCCCGTCCATCGGCGTCGGTTCGAGGCGAGACGAGAAGTGGTTGTCGTTCGTGACTATTCGAGTCGGCAGTCTCACTCGAGGCGCTCGAGTCGGTCTCCCGCTCGGACGAGAGCGTCGTCGTCGCCGCGGAGCCCGTTCGCGAGGTCGCGGGTCGCGTCGACCAGGCGCTCCGCGGTCCCCGGCTCGACGTCGCCGTCGAGCAGCTGGATCCGCCTGACGTGATCGCCGAGCGACTCGAGGAGGCTCCGTTCGGTCGGGGTCGTCGAGCGATCGGCGATCCAGGTTCGGAGATCGTCCCTGTACTCGTCGACGGCGCTCGCGTACGCGAGCCCCCGCGGACCGTGAAACGACCGGGGAACGTCCTCGCCGGCCGGACGCACGCCGCCGTCGGCGTCGGCGAGCAGCGAGAGGAAGTACAGCTCCCCGGGATCGCCGAGGCGGGAGACGCGAGCGACCACGTCCGCGACGTGGCTGAGCTCCATCGCGGCAAGATAGGCGTCGTCGAGGTCGCGTAACTCGCCACCGCTGATGAACCCCCGTTTGCGGATGTACTCGCGACACCGCTGTCGGGCCCGCGTTGCGAGTTCCCGCGTCGAGGCCGAGTCGACCTCGTTTCGGACGGGAGTGAGATCGAGCGCCGCGGCCGTGTCGGTGTGTTCGGTTCGCTCGTCGAGCCCGACGCTGCGGAGGCTGCCGCAGGCGGGGCAGCCGACGCTGCCGGTCTCGTAGTACGACCAGCGGGTACCGCACTCGGTGCACTCGCGCTCGCCACGGATCTTCATCGCGTGGATCTACTCGAGCCAGCACAAAAGTCCCACCGTCGCTACTCTCGAGCGGTGAGTGCGAGCGCGCAGACGCCGCCGATTCCGATGGTCAGCCAGTACGTACAGAGGCGATAGATCAGCGCGACCGTAAACGCGGCGGCCCACTCGAGGCCGCCGAGGGTGGTGAGTCCCGCCGTGACGACCGCCTCGACGCCGCCGGTGCCGCCGGGCGCCGGCACGACGGCGCCGAGCTTTCCCAGCGCGACGACGACCGCGACGACGGCGAGGGAGAGTTCGTAGCCGAGCGCGCTCGCGGCGATGTAGACGGGCGACATCAGGAACGCCATGCCGACGTGTGCGTACACCACGCCGGCCGCGAGGCGGCGCCTGTCGGCCGCGATCGTGTCGACGGTGTCGTAGAACCCGTCGAGTCGCCGATTCACGGACGCCTCGGAGAGGGAGCTCTCGAGTCTACTCGAGAAGCCGCCGCCGGTCTTTCGAACGGCCGACGTTGCGGCGAGGATCAGTCGGTAGACGGCCGACGGGTGTCTCACGGCGACGTACAGCAGGGTCGCGACGACCGAGAACAGGGCGGCGAACGCGACGACCTGCGTGACCATTCCGTCGCCGACGACGCCCGACGCGCCGATCCAGAGCAGCCCCAGAAAGCCGAAGCTGTAGTACGGCAGGTAGTTCAACAGGTCCGCCGAGATGATCCCCGCGAGACCGTCCTCGTAGGCCATTTCGCTCTCTCGAGCCACGAGGTACGCGACGAACGGTTCGGTCGCAACCTGGCCGTACGGCGTGACGTACTTTGCGAACATCGCCGTCAGAAAGACCAGCCCGATCCGCCCGCGCGGCATACTCTCGTCGACCAGCCCGAGGAAGGTCACCCAGACGAGCCCGCGGAACGTAAGCGCCAGCGTGCCGGCGAGGAGTCCCAGGGCCAGAACGCGGTAGTTCGCCTCGGCGAGCTCCGAGACGATCTCTTCGCTTCCGATCGCGTTAGCCAGAATCGCGAGAAAGACCGCGGCGAGTGCGAACCCGAGGACTGCTCGACGTTTCACGCAGCCAACGTTGGGCGGCGCGTACAACTATCTTCTGAAACGACCGATGTGACCGTCTCCTGGCCCGGATTCGACGACCGGTTCCGATGGTCGCCGATCCGCACGTGGGACGTTGTACGTGTCTCGAACGATTCAACTACTGGTTTCCGTGTGCCTCGAGAAGGGTGGTCATCGCCCGTCGGAGTCGGTGCCTTCGTTCTGCAAACGAGCGGTTCCGGCGAGAGTCGCGGGTTCTGCCAGGATTTCAACAGTTCGTTACCGTGTGGCAGTTGCGAGCGCGCGCCGATCGGCGTGAACGGCCGCTCGGGGACGATGATCACGCGGTTATCGCTTGAAAACTGGTGCTTTCCGACGAAACGGACCCGAACCTCGGGGGTGGCGATTCGTTACCGGATCGCAACCTCGACGGGCGTCGTTGCCGGCCGCCGGAGGTTTTTACACCCGCGTCCAGTAGCGGGCGGTATGCGCGAGGAAGACGAGATCCGCGAGCAGTACGAGTTCCTCAGGGAACAGCTCGAGAGCGACGAGATGCGCCACGACGGCGTGAGACGGATGTTCACCCACTACAAACGGGCGCTCGGCTGGGTCCTCGAGGAAGAGCACATTTGAGCAACAGTCGGCGTCGGTAACGTATCACGAACGGGGACGTTGTCGTTACATTTAAGTACCCCGAGCGAATTTCTTCACTTGACGCTTCGCTTGGAGGGCCGAAGCGTCAGCGGGGACCAATTCAGGGCGGCAAGCGATCGCGCGACCTTTTTCACGTCGCGCGATCTGCTTTCCTGTTTACTGATCTCGAACCGACGAGTGCCGGCAGTCGCCGATACTGCGAGGACGACCCGAGAGCGGCCGAACCGTCCGGCGCGAAACTGTTCCGTTTCCGTTCATGAATCCAGCACAACACTAGTAAACCCGAGTACTAGTCACCGAACGTATCATTCGGAGCGACTGGACAAACGGCCTGTCAATGGTAATATCGCGGATCAGCGCGAAACGACCCGACATACTTATTAAAATTCGACAGTAAGTACGACCGGTACTTACCCAATGTACGACCTGACAGGATTTCAGCGCGATCTGCTCTTCGTTATCGCCGGCGAGGAGGAACCACACGGCCTCGCGATCAAGGACGAACTCGAACAGTACTACGAGAAGGAGATCCACCACGGACGCCTCTATCCGAACCTCGACACCCTCGTCGAGAAGGGGTTAGTCGAGAAGGGGCGCCGCGACAGGCGGACGAACTTCTACACGCTCACCCGCCGGGGCCGTCGCGAACTCGAGGCCCGTCGCGAGTGGGAAGGACAGTACGTCGATCTGTAGGACGTGATCTCCGCTCGAGTGGCCACCGCACTGGTCGGCCTGCTGGTCGGACTCACCGTGAGCGTCGCCGCCTGGGTCTACTTCGGGACGGTGCTGTTCTTCCTGTTTCTCCCGTTCGTACCGTTTCTCTTTCGGAGCCGGGAGACTGGCGGCGACGCGCCGTTCCGTCGCTGTCCGACCTGTGGGTTCGAAACCCGAACTCCCGACTACGAGTACTGTCCGCGAGACGGCGCGCACCTGTCGACGGCCGAGGCGAACCGCTTTGCGGGTCGCAGCGAGTGAGACGGACTGCTGTCCGTCGGTTCCGGCCCGGTCGCGCCTCGTCCCGTCGTTGGGCCGACAACCCGGTACGCCAGACCGTATAAGTATAACTGGCCCGAACGGACGGGCAGTGAACGGCGTCACGCTGCAACTCCTCGAGGCTCCGCTCGACGAGGCCGTCGTCCGGATCGCCCTCGCGGGCGCGCTGGGAATGTTCCTCGGCCTCGAGCGCGAGTGGTCCCAGAAATCCGCGGGCATTCGGACGTTCTCGCTGATCAGCCTGCTGGGAGCGGTGTTTACGATCCTCGTCACGGAGGCCGGCGTCGGGGAGAGCCTGCTGATACTCGGCGGCCTCCTCGTCATCGTCCAGGGGGTGTTGCTGGCCGTCCAGGGACTGCTCGGCGAGGAAGGGACGGGCCTCTCGCTGACGACCTCCGTTTCGATGCTCGTCGCCTACGGCGTCGGCGCGCTGGTCGCCGCGGGGTTCATCCTCGAGGGGGTGACCGTCGCCGTCCTCTCGTCGCTGTTGCTCGTCCTGAAGCGAGAGCTCCACGAGTTCGCCTGGGGGCTCAGTCGCGAGGAGATGCGCTCGACCACCGAGTTCGCGATCCTCGCGTTCGTCGTCTACCCCCTGTTACCGGCGACGTACGACCTCGCGCTGGGGGCGGTAACGATCCCACTCGAGCCCCAGGTCATCTGGCTGATGGTCGTCGCCGTCGCCGGCATCGGGATCGTCAACTACGCCATCGTCACCACCTACGGCGGTCGGGGGATCGCAGTTACCGGATTCTTCGGCGGACTGGCCTCCTCGACGGCCGTCGTCGGCACGATGCTGGACCACGTTCGACAGCGCCCCGAGGCGGCCTCCTACGCCGTCGCGGCGATCCTCCTCGCCGACGCCGCGATGGCCGCCCGGAACCTCGCGATCGCCGTGGCGTTCACCGCCGGAAGCGGCGTGTCGCCGCTGCTCGAGGCGATCGTCCCGCTCGGGGTCGTCATCGTGCTTGCGTTTCTCGTCGCGGGCGTCACCGCCGACTGGCAGGAGTCCGCGCCGATGAACCTCGAGAACCCGTTCTCGATGAAGAACGCGCTCGGCTTCGGCGCCGTCTTCCTCGCCGTTCTCGTCTTCGGCTCGCTCGCCGAGACCTGGTTCGGCACCCTCGGCTTCTACGTGACCGCCGCCGCCAGCGGCCTGGTCTCGAGCGCCGGTGCGACGACCTCGGCCGTCGTCCTCTACCGCGGGGGCCAGCTTACGTCGGCGGAGGCGACGATCGCGATCCTGCTGGCGACCGTCTCGAGCATCGTCGTCAAGGCGGTGCTGGCCGCGACGTCGGCCAACGCGACGTTCAGAAACCGGGTCGCGCTGTACAGCGCCGTGTTGCTGGCCGGCGGAACGGTCGCATCCGTCCTGGTCGTCGTCTAACGTTTGCGGGAACCACAACGAATATTTTTAATCACTCGCTTGCGCAGGACTCCCATGGACCGAGAGACGGTCGAACCACAGGTAGACGCGATCCCCGGATCACGAGCGAAACGCTGGTCGGAGTACCACCATCAGTTCTCGGCGCCGAGCACCTACGTCTACGACTTCGTCTGGGACACCCAGGCCGAGGCGGTCGGCCCCTTCTGTACCGACGTCGACGGCAACGTGCTCATGGACTTCACGAGTCACGTCGCGGCGGCGCCGCTCGGGTACAACAACCCGCTGATCGCCGACAAACTCCGGGAGTTCGATCTGGTCGATCCGCTGAAGATCGCCGGTCAGGACTTCTACGTCAGCGGCGGCGCCAGCCCCGAAGACGCCGACTTCCCCGGCCCCACCCAGCTGATGGAGCGGCTGGTCGACCTCACGAGCGAGTACGGCATGGACAGGGTGTTCCTCTCGAACTCGGGCGCGGAGGCGGTCGAGAACGCGATCAAGATCTGCTACGCATCGGGCGGCCACCGCGCCTTCACCTTCGACGGCGCGTTCCACGGCCGCACCCTCGGGGCCCTCTCGCTCAACCGCTCGAAGGCCGTCCACCGAAAGGGCTACCCCGAGGTGCCGGGCGTCGTCAGCGTCCCCTACCCCTCGACCCAGGAGATGTACGAGACGGAGTGGCGGACCGACGGCCCCGGCGGTAACGTCGTCGCCGACAAACTCGACCCCGAACAGGGCGTCATCGACCCCGATGAAGTCGCCTTCCTCATCTTCGAGCCGCTTCAGGGCGAGGGCGGCTACCGCGTCCCCCACGACGGCTTCGCCCAGGACCTCGAGGATCTGCGAGAGCGCTTCGACCTGAAGATCATCGCCGACGAGATCCAGTCGGGCCTGGGCCGCACCGGCGAGATGTGGGGCGTCGATCACCTCCCGGTCACGCCCGACGTCATAACCAGCGCCAAGGGCCTGCGCGTCGGCGCGACCATCTCCCGCTCGGACGTCTTCCCCGAGGAAAAAGGTCGGATCTCCTCGACCTGGGGCGCCGGCGACATGATGGCCTCGCTCCAGGGCGTGCTCACCATCGACGCGATCCGCGAGGCGAACCTGCTCGAGAACGTCCGCGACCGCGGGGAACAGCTCCGGACCCGCCTCGAGGAGAGCGACGCTCCCGGACTCACCGACGTCCGCGGGCGCGGCCTGATGCTCGCCGTCGAATTCGACACCAAGGCCCGCCGCGAGGCCGTCGTCGAGGCGGCGATGAAGCGCGGGCTGCTCACCCTCGGCTGTGGCTACAAGACGCTGCGCCTGCTGCCGCCGCTCGACGTCACCGAGCGCGAGATCGACCTCGGTGCGGAGCTGTTCCTCGAGGCGATCGACGACGTCGCAGCGCAGATGACGACGACGGCGTAACGGCAGTTGCCGTTACCGGCGCTGGTCTCCCGACTCGCGTTCGATCCGCTCCTGCCAGGCTTGCTCGGACGCCTCGTAGGGCGAACTCGCGGCGCTTCCAGTCCGTCGAACCGGAGGTTAAAACTGATACCGTCGTTCGTCGTCCCGCGGGGGATACTGGTTCGCGCCGGTCATCTCCTCGAAGGTCATCCCCGAGAGGTACTCGTCGTAGGTGACGTCGTAGCTCGAGCGCAGGTGAAAGTCGAGGTTCCCCGTGTCGACGGCCGTCTGGAACAGCATGTGGACCGCCCGGCGGACGAGTTCGTCGGGGTCGTCGGGGCCGAGGGCGCACTCGAGCAAGGCGAGTTCGTTCCTGGTTTCGCGGTCGAGCGAGACGGCGAGTTCGTCGCCGAGATCCGCGTAGGCGTCCGTGACGTCGCCGTCGAGGTCGTCGAGGCTCATACCGGGCTGGAGTCGAGCCGGCCGCATAGTCCTTTCGTGCCGGCCGTCGGCGGCCGACCGCCAGTCGGCACGGCGGGCGACCGACACCAGCACGCCTAAACGCCCGCCCTCCCAACCCCCGCCGATGACCGCCGACGTCGAATTGCCCGACGACCTCGAGGCCGTCAGGGAGGCGCTGGTCGAGTGGTACGAGGACGACCACCGCGACTTTCCGTGGCGCCGCACCGACGACCCCTACGCCATCCTCGTCAGCGAGGTGATGAGCCAGCAGACCCAGCTCGAGCGCGTCGAGGAGGCCTGGACGGCGTTCCTCGACCGGTGGCCGACGACCGCCGGTCTCGCGGCGGCCGACCGATCCGACGTGGTCGGCTTCTGGACGGGCCACAGCCTCGGCTACAACAACCGCGCGAAGTACCTCCACGAGGCCGCCCGCCAGGTCGAATCGGAGTACGGCGGGGAGTTTCCGGAGCGTCCCGGGGAGCTCGAGGAGCTCATGGGCGTGGGTCCGTACACCGCCAACGCCGTGGCGAGCTTTGCGTTCAACGAGGGCGACGCGGTCGTCGACACGAACGTCAAGCGCGTCTGCTACCGCGCCTTCAACGTGCCCGACGACGACGCGATTTTCGAGGACGTGGCGAACCGACTCATGCCCGAGGGGGAGTCTCGGACGTGGAACAACGCGGTCATGGAACTCGGCGGCGTCGCCTGCACCAAACGGCCGCGGTGTGACGAGGTCGGCTGCCCGTGGCGCGAGTGGTGTTCGGCCTACGCCAGCGGCGACTTCACCGCACCCGACGTCCCCACCCAGCCGAGCTTCGACGGGAGCCGTCGGCAGTTCCGCGGGCGCGTGATCAGGACGCTCCGAGAGTACGACGAACTCCGGCTGGACGAGCTCGGTCACCGGGTTCGTGTGGACTACAGTCCGGAGGGAACGCACGGCCGCGAGTGGCTCGAGGGGCTCCTCGAGGACCTCTCGGCGGACGGGCTCGTCACAATCGACACCAGGAACGGCGAGCGGGTCGCCCGCCTCCGCAGGTGATCGAGTAGGGGACTTTTGGCGGCGGAGTGCGACCGCACGCGTATGGAGACCGCAAACCGGGAGGGCGACGACCGGCTCGTAGATCCCGTCCGCGTCGTCGCGATCTGTGGCAGTCTGCGCGAGGAGAGTTACACCAGGGCGGCACTCGAGCGCGTGCTCGAGGAGGCCGAACGAAGCGGCGCCGAAACCGAACTGCTCGACCTCCGGGAGTGGGAGCTACCGACGTTCGACCCGGACGTCGACCGGGAGGCAGCCGGCGACGCGGAGGAGTTCGCCGCTCGCGTCCGCGCGGCCGATGCGATCGTTCTCGGCACGCCGATGTACCACGGCTCGTACTCCTCGCCGCTGAAAGCCGCCCTCGACTACTGCGGTTTCGACGAGTTCAGAGACGAGACCGTCGGTCTGCTCGCCGTCTCCGGCGGCGCGTTTCCGGTGACGGCTCTCGAGCACCTGCGGTCGGTGTGTCGGGCACTCAACGCGTGGGTGATTCCCCACGAGGTTGCGATCCCCCGCGCGAACCGCGCCCTCGAGGACGGGCGGTTCGTCGACGACGGCCTCGAGGAGCGCGCCGCGACGCTGGGGCGGCGGGCGGTGCAGTACGCGGCGATCGAACCCGACCCCGACTCCTTCGAGAGCGACCAGAACGTCGGCGCCAGGGGCAAGTGAGTCACCGTTCGAGCAGCCGTCGAAACCGGAATTGTTGGGCGAGGAAGACGAACAGCCCGAAGACGACGAATCCGACCTGGAACGCCTCGACGCGAACGACGACCGTCGCGAGGCCGAGCGAGAGCGGGTCCGTCGTCACGGACCACTCGGTGAACCAGGTCGAAGCGAGCAGCACCGTCGCGCCGACGGCCGTGAGCGTCGCCGGAAGCGCGAACCCGGCGGGGCCGATCCGCCGGCCGGTCGGGCCGAAGACGCGGGCCTCGAGACGCGACTGAACGGCGAGGAGGGCCGCGAGCGCGATTCCGGCGACCGCGAGGCCGAACTCGCCACCGACGGACTCGGCCACGAACAGCCAGCAGAGCCAGCCCGCGCTGGCGAGGAGGGCGACGCCGATTCGCTCGGGCTGGAACAGGCCCTCGAGCGTGGCGGTCGTCACCTCGACGACGCTCGCCCGGAGGATCGAGCCACAGAACAGCGCGCACAGCCCCAGCAGCGCCGCGAGCGTCGTTCGGGGCTCGATGACGACGACCGCGAACCACAACCCGACGGTTAGCGTTTCGACCGTCGCCGCGGAGGCCGCCGCGGTGACGCCGGTGAGCCGGTGGTAGGTGCGCCGGCCGAACAGTCCGGGGCGCCGGATAACGCTCATACGCACGACTGCCGGGCGAGGGGGTATTGTTATGGAAGACATTATATCGGCGTAGAGTTAGTTCTCGTTTCGGTCTCGAGCGAGTGAATTGGCAAACCATTTAACCGTCGATTGCTCCGTTTCGCTCGATGCACGCGATCACGAACAGCGGGTGGATCGAGGTCGTCACCGGCAGTATGTTCTCCGGGAAAACCGAGGAACTGCTGCGGCGACTGCGGCGCGCGGAGATCGCCGGCCAGGAGGTCGCCGTCTTCACCCCCGCTCTCGACGATCGCTACGGCGCGGAGTTCGTCGGCTCCCACGACGGGCGCCGCTGGGAGGCCTCGGCGATCGACCCGGAGACCGATCTCGAGGGGGTGTTCGACGAACTCAACGGCGAACAGGTCGTCGCGTTCGACGAGGCGAACTTCTTCGGGGCGTCGCTCGTGGCGTGCTGTGAACGCCTGGCGGCCGACGGTCGGCGCGTGATCGTCAGCGGCACGGACCAGACGTTCCGCGGGGAGCCGTTCGAACCGCTGCCCCAGCTGATCGCCGTCGCCGAGTACGTCGAGAAGTTCCGGGCGATCTGTGCGGTCTGCGGTGAACCCGCGACGCGCAATCAGCGGCTGGTCGACGGCGAGCCGGCACACGTCGACGACCCGACGATCCTCGTCGGCGCCGAGGAGTCCTACGAAGCCCGCTGTCGTCACTGTCACACGCTGCGAACCGAATGACGCGCTGGATCGAGAACCCGGAGGGCGGTCGGGACCGCGGCCCGCGAGCGCTCGCCAGGGCGTGGGTCGAAGTGCTCGTCCGACCGTGGCGGTTCTTTCGGGCCGCCGTCTCCCCCGGCGACCAGGCGCCCGGCCTGACGTTCCTGATGACGGTCGTTCTCGTCTCGGAGACCACCCGATTCCTGCTCGTTCCCGGCGTTTACTCCCTCGAGGGCGTCTCGCGGCCGATCGCCGGACTGTTCTGGCTCAGCCTCGTCGTCCTGCTGGTCGCGCCGCTGGCGCTGCACCTCGTCTCGGCGCTACAGACGCTCGTTCTGATGGTCGTCGTCGAGGACCGCGCGGGGATCAGCCAGACCGTACAGGTGATCGCCTACTCGACTGCCCCCTGTGCGCTGGCGGGAATCCCGGTTCCGGAGCTCCGAGCGCTGCTCGCGTGTTACGGGGCGGTGTTGCTGATCGTCGGCCTGCGGATCGTCCACGACACGTCGCTGCTTCGGGCGACGGTCGCGGGTGCGGTGCCGGCCGCGCTGGTCTTCGGCTACGGGTTCCGCGGGTTCGACGCGCTCGGTAATACCGTACTACTCCAGCCGATCGTCTGAACTCGCGTGTGACTCGCGCCCGCGAGCGGACCGTCTCCCCGAGACTCGAGCGCCGGTCGTGGATCCGGCAAAAACGACCGACGACGCCACCTCGAGCGGATGATCCAACCGATCCTGTTTGTTAACGAGGGCTTAGCAGAACGTTTACTCCGGTTAGGAAGGCTGTAACTCCGCCGGGTTCGGCCAAACTAATCGAAACGTTGGACAGAACTATTTACAGGGATGTCATTCATCGCAATATGCCCGAAAAGGAGCAACAGGAAAAGACTCTCTCGGAACGACTCGTCAAAGAAGCAGTCGAGAAGGGGATGGACTCGCCGATGCGTGAACAGATCCTCGAGGCAGTCGAGGAGTCGGAAGGTGCCGAGCAGGAGTCGAAACCGACCCTTCCGCTCGTCGGGGCGCTCGTCGGACTCGGGGCGGCGGCGGGATATCTCGTCGGTCGACAGCAGGGCGACGCCGAGGAGACGCCGCTCGAGGACGTCGACGAGCCCGAAATCATCGAGGAGTTCACCGGCGACGAGTCGGAGACGGAAGCCGACGACGCCGAGGCCGAGGCGGCCGACGCCGAAGCCGAAGCTGACGACTCAGGGCGCAGGCTCCCGCGCCTCGTGCTCGCGCTGAGCGCGCTCGCCGGGATCGCACTGCTGCGCCGCCGCCTCAAGTCCGACGACGAGGAGGAGTGGGAGCCGATCGAGGAGTTCGAGCCCGCGATCGACACCGCGGAGACCGACGACGAGGGCGACGAGGGCGACGAGAACGAAGTGGAGGGCGAGGAAGACGAACTCGAGAACGACGTCGAAGAGTAAGGCGGTCTCCGACCTCTCTCGTATTTTCGGACGCTCGCATCGACCAGCGGCCGGTGTCTCGAGTTCGTGTACCGACCCGCGTCTCCCGGCCGTTTCCCCGCCGGGTTTCCGCCGTAGCGCGCCCGCGGCTGACGAAGGAGCTAAGGGGCCGACGCCGACAGTGGGACCAATGGAGACGACCCACAGGGTTCTCGTCGGCGACGCCCGCTCCCTCGAGGGTGTCGCCGACGAGTCGGTCGAACTCGTCGTCACGTCGCCGCCGTACCCCATGATCGAGATGTGGGACGACCTCTTTTCGGAGCTCGATCCGTCGATCGGCGACGCGCTCGACGCCGGTGACGGCCGGGACGCGTTCGAGGGAATGCACGCCGAACTCGACCGGGTCTGGGACGAAGTCGAGCGGGTGCTCGTCGACGGCGGCATCGCCTGTATCAACGTCGGCGACGCGACCCGCTCGCTCGACGGGAGCTTTCGCGTCTACCCGAACCACGCGCGGGTTCTCGAGGCGTTCGAGTCCCGCGGCTTCGATCCGCTTCCGGACGTGCTCTGGCGAAAACCCGCCAACAGCGCCGCGAAGTTCATGGGCAGCGGGATGATCCCGCCGAACGCCTACGTCACCCTCGAGCACGAGTACATCCTGCTCTTTCGAAAGGGGTCGGAGAGCCGGTCGTTCCCGGCCGGCGCCGACCGGCGCTACGAGGCCGCCTACTTCTGGGAGGAGCGCAACCGCTGGTTCACCGACGTCTGGACCGACGTTCGCGGCGAGCTCCAGGCGCTCCCGGAGGACGACGATCTCCGGGAGCGATCCGGGGCGTACCCCCTCGAGATCCCCTACCGGCTGATCTGCATGTACTCGGCCTACGGCGACACCGTTCTGGACCCGTTCTTCGGCACCGGAACGACCGGCCTCGCCGCGATGTGTGCGGGCCGCCACTCGATCGGCGTCGACATAGAGGAGGCGTTCGTTTCGGTGTTCGACGAGCGCGTCGAGGACGTCCCGACCCTCTCGCAGGAGGTCGGACGACACCGCCTCGAGCGCCACCGGGAGTTCGTCGCCGACCGGCGCGAGGAGGGATCGCCGCCCGCGTACGACGCCGATCGCTACGAGACGGCCGTCGTGACTCAGATGGAGACCGGGATCCGGCTCGTCGCGGTCGCAGACGTCGTCCGGACCGCCGACGGCTACCGACTCGAACACGAGGGCCTCGAGTAGTGTCAGGTTACTGATTGGGGATTTCCTGAGGTTCCGATAGTGCGCTGTAGGCGGGTTTCACGGCCTTTTCTGGTTACACAAGATACAAACACTCTCACGAAAGATGGTGGACCAATGAGTGTCTCGGGGGCGCGGAGGTCTCGGACCGGATGAACGACAACGACCGGGCGATCGTGACGTTCGTCTCGCTGTCGCACATGATGGTCCACACCTACGAGCTGTCGATCCCGATTCTGATGACGATCTGGCTGCTCGAGTTCTCCGTGACGGCGGCGACGCTGGGGGCGGTCGTCACCGTCGGCTACTTCCTGTTCGGCGTGGGCGCGCTTCCCGGCGGGGTGCTGGTAGACCGGTTCGGCTCCAGGCCGCTCATCTTCGCCTGCCTCATCGGGATGACGCTGTCGTTTCTCGCCCTCGGCTTTTCACCGAACGTCTACGCGATCGCGCTCTCGCTGGGCATGTGGGGGATCGCCGCGAGCGTCTACCACCCGGCGGGGCTCACCCTGATCAGCAAGGGAGTCGGGGGAGAGGGGCGTGGGCGCGCGTACGCCTACCACGGCATGGCGGGGAACCTCGGAATCGCGCTCGGGCCGCTCGCGACGGCGCTGTTGTTGCTCGCGTTCGACTGGCGTCTCGTCGTCGCGATACTCGTCGTCCCGACGGTTCTCACGATCCTGGTCGGGCTAACGCTCTCGTTCGACGAGACCGCCGCCGTCGATCCGGATGCGGAGGGAGTCGATAGCAAAGGGGAGATCACGCCCGCGTCGTTCGTCTCCGACACCCGACTGCTGCTGACGGCGGGGTTCGTCACCGTCTTCGCGATCGTCATGTTCAACGGCCTCTACTACCGGGGCGTCCTCACCTTCCTGCCGGACATGCTCGGGAACTTCCTCGCCGCCCTCGAGGTCGAACTCGAGGTGTTCGCCGAGGACAGCCCGTTCGCAGAGGAGTTCGACCTCGCACAGTACGTCTACGTCGGGTTGTTGATGGTCGGAATCCTCGGCCAGTACGTCGGCGGGCTGCTCACCGACCGGATCCCGACCGAGCGGGGACTGGTCATCGCACTCGGCGCGCTCGCCGTGCTCGGGCTCACGTACGTGCCCGCGGCGACGGCCGGCTTCGGCCCGCTGCTGGTCGTGAGCGCGCTGCTCGGGATCTTCCTGTTCGCGATGCAGCCGCTCACGCAGGCGACGATCGCCAGCTACTCCCCGCCGGAGGCGCGCGGACTCTCGTTCGGTTGGACGTTCCTCGCGATCTTCGGCATCGGCGCGCTCGGCGCCAGCGTCGCCGGCGTCGTCCTCACTTACGCGAGCGCGACGGCGCTGTTTCTCGTCCTCGCCGGGTTCGCGACGACCGGCTGTCTGCTCGCACTCACGCTGACGATCCGCGAGTGGTAGCGACCGGCGCAGAAACGCTTTCCGTCCGCGGCCGCAGACGGGTCGTATGGTCTACGAAGGAGAGGTAGCGCCGGAGTTCACGCTGCCCGAAGCCGGCGGGACCGCGTACAACGACATCGGGGAGTTCACCCTCTCGGCCGAACTCGGCGACGGGCCGCTAGTGCTCGCCTTCTACCCGGCGGCGTTCACGAGCGGCTGCACCGACGAAATGTGCGCCTTCCGCGACTCGTTCGCGGCGTTCGACGACCTCGAGGCGCGGGTGTACGGCGTCAGCGTCGACCTCCCGTTCGCCCAGAACGTCTGGATCGAGGAACACGACCTGCCGTTCTCGATGCTCTCGGACTGGAACCACGAGGTGATCCGGGCGTACGACGTCGTCCTCGAGGAGATGTACGGCGCGCTCGAGGTCGCCCAGCGGAGCGTCTTCGTCCTCGACGAGGCGGGGACCGTGACCTACCGGTGGGTGCGAACGGACGAGAATCCGGCGTTCGACGCCTTCGTCGCCGAGGTTCGCGACGAGGTCGCTCGCGCGGCCGAGGGGTAGGATGGTTGCGGAGCCGCGACGGCAGGCGGTTGCGGAGAGCCGACGACAAACGTTAAGCGAGTGCCGCGTTCCCATTCGCCATGGCACGAGTCCCGTACGTAACGCAGGACGACCTCGATCCGGAGTACCAGGAGCTCGTCGTCTCCTCGCTCCAGCCCGGGAAGACCGTCAACGTCTACAGCGCAATTGGGAACAATCAGGAGGTCCTCCGCGGGCTCCGTGAGTTTCTCGGGGCGCTGTGGAACCACTCCGGGCTCACGGACCGCCAGCGCGAGATCGTGATTCTGACCGCCGCCTCCGAGATCGGATCCGCCTACGAGTGGCACCAGCACGTCACCATCGCGACCGACGCGGGCCTCGAGCCCGCGGAGATCGGCGCGATCGCCCGCGACGACCGGCGGGCGCTCCCCGACGAGGAACGGGCGCTGGTCGCGTACACCCGCGCCGTCGTTCGGGGCCGGGTCACCGACGCGCTCCACGAGGCGGTCGTCGAGTACGTCGGCGAGGAGACGACGGTCGGTGCGGCCGCGACCGCTGCGGGCTACCTCGCGCTCGGACGGATCATCGACGCGCTCGACGTCGACCTCGAGGCGGGCGACGAGTTCGTCGGCTGGGACCCCGAGTAGCGTTCACGGCCCATTTCGTCGCCGCGAGCCGTCGACGCCCATCGTCTCCCGGAGGTGGTCGTACACGTCGGTCATGTCGCCTCCGTCGCCGTATCGGGCCCGCGTTCGGCCCACCTGGCTCCGGACGACGCCCGCCAGGAGCAGCGGCACCCGGTTGTCCTCCGCGAACTCGAGTAGCAGCCGGCTGTCCTTCTCCATCAGTTCGAGGGCGAACCCCACGTCGCGGTCGGCGGTGATGAAGTCCGGGAACTTGTCTTCGGTCGCCGAGTTGCGGCCGGTGCTGGCGTTGAACACCTCGCACATCGTCTCGAGGTCGAGGCCGGCGGTCTGGCCGAGGAGGACCGTCTCGGAGGTGGCGACCATCGCGGTGAACGAGAGGTAGTTGTTGAGCAGTTTCACGGCGTGACCGTGTCCCGGATCGTCGCCGACGTGAACGACGTTCGTCGCGAACGCCTCGAGGTACGGTCGGCAGCGCTCGAGCGCCGCCCGCTCTCCGCCGACCATCGCGGTCAGGCTGCCGGCTTCGGCCCCCGACGCGCCGCCGCTGACGGGGGCGCCGAGGACGGAGACGTCGGCGCTCGAGAGCCGATCGGCAACCGACCGGGTCGTCTCCGGCGTCGACGTGGTCAGGTCGACGACGGTCGATCCCGGCGACAGCGTCGGTTCTAGCTCCGACACGACCTGTTCGACCGCGGCCGGTCCCGGCAACGAGAGGAAGACCGCGTCGACCCCCTCGCCGACCACCGCGACCGACTCCGCGCCGCTCGCGCCCGCCGACTCGAGGACCGCGACCGGCTCCCGCCTGCGATCGAAGACGCGTGTCTCGTAGCCGGCTCGAACGAGGTGGGTCGCCATCTCACCGCCCATCTCGCCGAGGCCGACGAATCCGAGTGTCGTCATGTGAGGTGTACTCACGGCACGCCGTGAAGAAGGTAGCGTCGTCCGTCGGCTCTGGTAGCGGCGGGGCTCAGCGGCGGCCGTCGGAACCGGAGAGGAGGGCGACGACGACGATCGCTACCGCCGCCAGCAGGATGGCACCGATCAGGAGGAACGCGGCGGCGGCCGACCGGGCGTCGATGAGCGCGCCCAGGAGCACCGGGCTAACGACCGCGCCCAGTGAGAGCCCGGTGAAGAAGAAGCCGAAGCTCTTTCCCGTCGCGTTCGGGTCGGCGGCGGCGTTGGCGAAGCGATCTCGCGAGGGGAGCGCCAGTCCGATCAGAAGTCCGATCAGCGAGAACAGCAGTACGGACGCGGCGAACCCCGCGTCAAGAAGTCCGCTGGCGACGAGCCAGACGCCGCCGGCCGCAGCGAGGAAGGCCGCGATCATCAGCCGGCGAAACGGGAGGCGGTTGGCGAGCGGCCCGCCGGCGACGATGCCGACCGCCGTGCTGGCGAGGTGTGCGGTCAGAAGGGTGTTCGCCGTCGCGTCGTCGAAGCCGTAGGCGTCGACCGCGAGCACGGTCGTGAACGACTGGAGTCCGACGATCGCCATCATGCTGAGCAGGTAGAACGCGAACACGAGCAGCAGGTCGAGCTGCCGGACGAACGAGCGAATCTCGGCGAGGAGCGCCGCAGTCGAGGCGGACGGATCCGCGTCCGAGGTGCGGATTCGACGCGCGTGGACCGGCGCCGTCGTCAGGGCGAAGGCCGCTGCGTAGGCGAACCCGACCCCACCGACGGCGACGAGCGCGAGCTGCCAGCCGTAGGCGATCCCGACGCCGCCGACGACCACGGGCGCCGCCGCGAAGCCGGCGAACCCGCCGAACGTGTGTGAACTGAACGCCAGCCCCTCGTTGCTCGAGTCGACGACGCTGTCCAGCAGCGCGTAGTCGGCCGGGTGAAAGACAGACTGGCCGACGCCCGAGAGGAGCGCACAGGCGAGTACCATCCAGTAGGCGGTCGCCAGCCCGGAGAGCGTGATCGCAAGCGAGGTTACCACGAGACCCGCGACCAGCACGCGCTTGGCGCCGACGCTGTCGACGACGCCGCCCAGCGGAAACTGCAGGAGCAGCGTCGGCACGTAGATCGCCGTCACCAACAACCCGAGCTGTGCGGTCGTTACGTCGAACTCGCTCCCCAGCACGGGAAACAGGGGCGGGTAGGCCAGCAGGTAGACGTGCGACAGAAAGTGCGCACCAGACACCGCTCCGACGACGTAGGCCGCGTCATCCCGGCGTCCGATCATGGTCCCGTCACGATCTCGGGGTAGCAGTTCAGCCTTCGACCGTATACCCGTTGTGGATGGCGAACCCGGGTGTGCCTGTCTGGATCACGCATGATTGATAGTCCCTGCCACCAAGGTACCGGACATGTACCGCGTGTTGGCGCCGGTGGACACGGACGAGGAAAGAGCCCAGGCACAGATCGACACTCTGCTCGACCTCCCGAGCGCGACGGACGAACTGCGGGTCGACGTACTGTACGTCTACGAGGAGATCGACGCCCCCGGCGACGAAGCCGGTCCCGCGTACATCGACGAGATCAACCGCTCCCTGAAGGACCTCCAGGGGCTTCCGGACACCGTTTCACGCGTGGTGAATTCGCTCCGTGAGTCGGGCGTCGAGGTCGAGGCCCACGACGTGACCGGCGACCCCGCGTCCGCGATCCTCGAGCTCGCCGACGAGTTCGACGTCAACGCGATCAGCCTCAGCGCCCGTCGTCGCTCGCCCGTCGGCAAGGTGCTGTTCGGCAGCGTCACGCAGGCGGTCATTCTCGACAGCGAACGCCCGGTGATCGTGGCTCCAGCATGAACGGGGACGCCGACTTCGACGGCTCCCGTGCGCTCGTCACCGCGGCGAGCAAGGGGCTGGGCCGGGAGACGGCCCGAGAGCTGGTCGAGCGGGGCGCTCGCGTCGCAATCGTCTCTCGGTCCCGGGAGAATCTCGAGGTCGCACGAGAGTGGATCGTCGCGGAGACCGGCGCCGACGAGGACTGCGTCCTCGTGGCGACCGGAGATCTCACCGCCCCTGACGAGATCCGCGAGGCCGTCTCCGGAGCGATCGACGACCTCGGGGGACTCGACGTGCTGGTGACGAACCACGGCGGACCGCCGGTGCAGTCGATCGAGGAGACGACCGTCGACGAGCTCGACGACGCCTACGCGGGCGTGATCCGGGGAACGTTCGTCACGCTACGGACCGCGCTACCGGCGCTGGCCGACGGCGGCGGCGCCGTCGTCAACGTCGTCTCGGCCACCGCTCGCGAGCCGCTTCCCGGCGACGTCTTCCAGAGCTTGCTCCGGCCGGGACTCTACGCGCTCTCGAAGTCCCTCTCGCGGGAGTACGGACCGGAGGTCCGGGTCAACTGCGTCTGTCCGCGCGGGATCGTCACGGAGCGCCTCGAGCACAAGATCGAGCTGCTCGCCGAGCGCGAGGGGATCACGGTCGACGAGGCCCGGAAGCGCCGGGCGGACGAACTCGCGGTCGACGACCTCGGAACGCCCGAGGAGTTCGCCAGCGCGGTCGCGTTCCTCGCATCGCCGGAGGCGAGCTACGTTACAGGGACGACCCTCCCGGTCGACGGCGGCTGGTCGCGGGGGGCGTTCTGATGGTCGAACCGCTCGCGGCGTACTGCGCCGACGCGCCCGCACCCGACAGGGAGACCGCCGAACGGATCGAGCGTCACCTCCTCGACTGGATCGGACTCGTCGCCGGCGGCCGCGCTCACGCCCGCTCCGCTGCCAGCGTCCTCGAGGCCGTCGAGGCGCTCGGAGGCGCCGACGCCCCGCGAGTTCCGACCGGCGGGGCGCTCGCAGCCGACCGCGCGGCGCTGCTCGGCGGAACGTTCGCCCACAGTCTGGACTTCGACGACACCCACCGGGAGTCGTCGCTTCACCCCGGCGCGCCCGTCATCGCCGCCGCGCTCCCGGTGGCTCGCGAGCGAGGGACGACCGGCGAGGAGCTGTTCGCGGCGATCTCGCTGGGGTACGACGTCACCTGCGCGCTCGGCCGCGCCGTCGACCCGGACGCCCACTACGCCCGCGGCTTTCACCTCACCGCGACCTGCGGAACCTTCGGCGCGACGGCCGCCGTCGGCCGCCTCCGGGGCTTCGACGCGACGGCGTTCGAGGCCGCCTTCGGCGTCAACGGCAGCCAGGCCGCCGGCTCGCTGCAGTTCCTCGAGAACGGCGCCTGGAACAAGCGCCTCCACCCCGGTCTGGCCGCACAGCGGGCGGTGCTCGCGGCCGAACTGGTCGACGCGGGGTTCCGGGGCGCCGCCGAGCCGATCGAGGGGGCGTACGGCTTCCTCCACGGCTACACCGAGACGGCGCACCCCGAGGTTCTCGCGTCGATCGAGCCCGGAGCGGCGGTGCTCGAGACCGCGCTCAAACCGTACCCTTGCTGTCGGTACATGCACGCCGCGATCGACGCGATGCTCGACCTTCGAGGCGAGGTCGACCTCGAGGCGGTGGAGTCCGTGACGGTCGACCTCCCCGCCCCCGGCGTTCGGCTGACGGGCGAACCGATCGAGGCGAAGCGGCGCCCGTCGAACTTCGTCGACTGCCAGTTCTCCGCGCCGTTCGCGGCCGCACTCGCACTCGCGCGCGGCGAGGCGGGGCTCGCCGCCTTCCTCGAGGCACAGGAGAATCTCGACGAGCCGGCGCTGTGCGAGCTGATGGACCGCGTCGAGGTCGTCTCGACCGACGAGACGAACGACGAGTTCCCGCAGCGGTGGACGGCTCGCGTCAGCGTCGACGCCGACGGGCGCCACGAGCGGTTCGTCGAGTACGCCCGCGGGGAGCCGGAGAAGCCGATGTCGTGGGCCGAGGTTCGAGAGAAGTTCCGCGAACTCGCGGGTACCTCCGGCGTCGACGGCGAGGCTGCGGACGCGATCGTCGAGGCGGTCGACGGGCTCGGATCGGGCGACTCGACGGCGCCGCTGTTCGACGCGCTCGATCGCGCGGAGTAGCGGTTTTCCGGCCGCTCGAGTGTCAGCGGTCGTGAACCGGCCTTCCGGCTTCTGCAGACTTATGTGTGTGAGTTCGCCATAGGTATACGATGGCACACGCCTGGCGAGACAGCATATCTCTCTCAGATGAACAACAGCTCGTTCGCAGCAGTATTCGCGACGTGTGTTCGGATTTCGACGCCGAGTACTGGCGTGAGAAGGACCGCGAGGAGGAGTACCCATCGGAGTTCGTCGACCAGCTCGGCGAGCACGGCTGGCTCGGCATACTGATCCCCGAGGAGTACGGCGGCGCGGGGATGGGGACGCCGGAGGTCGTCGTGATGATGGAGGAGATCGCCGCGAGCGGCGGCGGCTTCAGCGCCGCCCAGGCGATCCACGGCGGTATCTACAACAGCGTGCCGCTCGTGAAGTACGCAAGCGAGGAACAGAAGTCGGAGCTGCTGCCCCGCGTCGCCCGCGGGGAGGTGGCGATCCAGGCGTTCGGCCTCACCGAGCCGAACGCCGGCTCGAACTCGACGGCGATGGAGACGACGGCCGAAAAGGACGGCGACGAGTACGTCGTCAACGGCCAGAAGATCTGGATCTCCCGCGTCGACGCCAGCGACTACCTCGTCCTGATGGCCCGGACGACCCCGCTCGAGGAGGCCGACAAGCGAACGCGCGGCATCTCGATGTTCCTGGTCGACCTGGAGGAGGCCTACGACCAGGACGCCCTCGAGATCCGCCAGATCCCCAAGACGGTCAGCGGCTTCGTCCACTCCTACGAGATGTGGTTCTCGGACCTGCGACTGCCTGAGGAGGCACTCATCGGCGAGGAGGGCGAGGGATTCTACCAGGTGCTCGACGGGCTCAACGAGGAGCGACTCGTGATCGCCGCCGAGTGCGTCGGTCTCGGGGAGGCGGCCTTAGAGCGCGGGATCGAGTACGCGAACGAACGGGAGGTGTTCGGCCAGCCGATCGGGGCGAACCAGGGGATCCAGCACCCGATCGCCGACGCCTACGCGCAGGTGCTCGCGGCCAAGCAGCTGGTGTACGCCGGCGCCGAGGAGCTCGACGACGCCGACCGGAAGGACGCGGGCGCCCGCGCGAACGTCGCGAAGTACCTCGCCGCGGAGGCCGCCTTCGCCGCGGCGGACGCCGCCGTCCAGACCCACGGCGGGTTCGGCGTCGCCCGCGAGTACGACGTCGAGCGCTACTTCCGGGAGGCCAGGCTCACCCGGATCGTGCCGATCTCCCAGCAGCTCGCGCTCAACTACCTCGGCGAGACCGTCCTCGGACTACCGCGGTCGTACTGACGGGGGCCGGACGGCTCCCTCGAGGCGGCGCTGTGAACGCCGACGAACCGACTGTAAACGACCCAACACGAACCCACAATGACTGACGATACGGACGACACGATCGACGAACCGACTTCCGAACAGGCCGACGAGACGCGCGTCGTCGCCGGCTGGCACGGGCGTTACTTCGAGGACTTCGCCGTCGGCGACGTCTACAAGCACCCGTTCGGCCGCACCGTCACCGAGACGGACAACGTCTGGATGACGAACGTGACGATGAACCTCAATCCGATGCACTTCAACGAGGAGTACGCCGCGAACACCGAGTTCGGCGAGCGCCTCGTCGACGGCACGTTCGTCATCGCGCTGGCCGTCGGGATGAGCGTGATCGACGTCTCGGTAAACGCCACGGCGAACCTCGGCTACGACAAGATCCGCCACCACGCGCCGGTCTACCACGGCGATACGATCTTCGCCGAGAGCGAGGTACTCGAGACCCGCGAGAGCGACTCCCGGTCGCACGTCGGCATCGTCACCACCGAGCTGCGGGCGTACAACCAGGACGGCACGAAGGTGCTCTCGCTCGAGCGGACGCCGATGGTGCTCAAACGGGAGCACGCGGAGCCCTCCGCCGAACAGCCGCCGGGATGGCCCGAGGGGATCGGCACCCAGCCCGACGACCAATGAGCGACCCCGCAGACGACCGGCTCGTCGGCGAGCTTCCGCTCGCGGACGCGCCGGTTGCGGCCGCCGTCGTCTCCGACGGCGACACCGTCGCGGTCAGCGGGTTCGGCGGCGTCGGCTACCCGAAGGCCGTCCCCCCCGAACTCGCCGAGCGGGCGTCGCTGACGATCGTCAGCGCGGGCGGGGTCGGCGGCGAGATCGACGAGACCCTCGTCGAGTCCGGGGCGATGGACCGGCGGGCGCACTTCCAGACCCGCTCTGCGGTCCGGAGTGCGATCAACGGCGGCGAAGTAGAGTTCTTCGACCGCCACGTCTCCCAGTTCGGCGACGAACTGCGCTTCGGTCAGGGGCTCGAGGTCGACGTCGCGATCGTCGAGGCCGTCGCGGTCGGCGAGGGCTGGTTCGTCCCGTCGACGTCGATCGGCCACGTCCCGTCGCTGGTTCGGGCGGCCGACCGGCTGATCCTCGAGGTGAACCGCGCCCAGCCGCTCGAGCTGACGGCGGTTCACGACGTCTACGAGCGGGCCGCCCCGCCGGCTCGGGAGGCGATCCCGATCGACGCGCCGATCGAACGGATCGGCGAGAGCCGGGTCGCGTTCGACCCGGACGACCTCCACGCGGTCGTCGAAACGGAGGCGCCGGACGATCCGTACACGTTCCGCGACCCGACGGACGTCGACCGCACGATCGGAGAGCACCTCGGCGAGTTCCTCGCCGCGGAGGCGACGACGAACCCGCTGCTCGAGGAGACGGTGTCGCTCCAGTTCGGCGTCGGGAGCATGGGGAACGCGCTGATGGGCGCGCTCTCGGACATCGACTTCGGCGACCGCGAGGTGATCTACTTCGGGGAGGTGTTCCAGGACGGGCTCCTCGACATGCTCGACTCGGGGGAACTCGCCGGCGCGAGCGCGACGTCGCTGGCGCTCTCGCGGGACGGCCAGCAGCGGTTCTTCGCGGAGATCGACCGCTACGTCGACGACGTCGTGTTGCGACCGGCCGACCTCTCGAACAACCCGGCGCTGATCGAGCGCTTCGGCGTCGTCGGCGTCAACAGCGCCGTCGAGGTCGACCTCTACGGAAACGCGAACGCGACCCACGTCGGCGGCACGCGGATGGTCAACGGCATCGGCGGCGGCGGCGACTTCGTCCGCAACTGTCGGCTCTCGATCGTGGCGCTGCCGTCGACGGCCGCGGGCGGCGACATCTCGCGGATCGTCCCGATGACGCCCCACGTCGACCACTCAGAACACGACGTCTCCGTCGTGGTGACCGAACACGGCGTCGCGGACCTCCGCGGTCTGTCCCCGCGAGAGCGGGCCGAAACGCTGACCGAGGTCGCCCACCCGTCGTTTCGCGCGGACCTCGAGGCCTACCGCGAGCGCGCCGGGCGGGGCGGCGGTCACACGCCCCACGACCTCGAGACGGCGTTCGACTGGCACGTCGAGTGGGGTCGCTGATCCGGCGATGAGCGGGGCCGTTGAGACGGCGGCGCGGACTCGAGACTGGCGGGCGAACACCGCGCTCATCCTGTTCTGGCAGGTCACCGCGAGCATCTGCTTTTACACGATCTACGCGGTGACGCCGTTCGTCCGGGCGGAGTTCAACGTCTCGGCGACGCTCGTCGGCGTGATGCTGACGGCGCTGACGCTCGGGTACACGCTGTTTCTCATCCCGGTCGGCGCGATCATCGACACGTACGGCGAGGGGCGAGCGTTGCTCGTCGGGTTGCTCGGCCTCGCGGTCGGCGTGGTTGCTGTCACGGTCGCTCCGACGTACCCGACGCTGCTCGTCGCGGTGTTCGTCGTCGGCGCCTTCTACGCGACCGCGATCCCGGGAACCAACAAGGCGGTGTTCAACGCGATCCCGCAGGATCGGCTCAACACGTCGATGGGGATCAAGCAGGTGGGCGTGACCGCCGGAAGCGGAATCAGCGCGGTTCTCATCCCGTGGTTCGGCGCGACCCGGTACGGCTGGGAGGTCGGGTTCGTTCTCACGGCCGTTCTCGCCGTCGTGGTCAGCGGGGTCTTCCACGTGCTGTACCGATCGGGCGGCGGCGACCGCGACGGCACCCGCCTCGGCATTCGCTCTCACTTCGAAACGCCGGAGTACACGCTGCTCACCGCCGCCGGGTTCTTTTTGGGTGCCGGCCTGTTCACGACGATCGGCTACACGATCCTGTTCGTCGACGAGGCGGTCGGCGCGAGCGTCGTCTTCGCCGGGGTCACGCTCGCGGCGGCACAGGTCTTCGGAAGCGCCGGCCGTGTCGCCTTCGGCTGGCTGGCTGACACTCTCAACGCGCCGTTAACCGTCTCGACGCTTCGGATACTGCTCTTGCAGACGGCCGCCTCGTTCGTGCTGTTTCTGGTGCTGACGCTCGTCGAGACGCCGCTCGTCTCGCTCGTCCTGTTCAGCGTCCTCGGTTTTTTCGTCCTCGGGTTCACGGGAATCTACTACTCGTGTATCGGCTCGCTCGTGGCAACCGAGGAGATGGGGAGTGCGACCGCCGGCGGGCAGTTGACGTTGAACTTCGGCGCGCTGGTCGCACCGCCGGCGTTCGGTTTTCTCGTCGACGTGTCCGGGTACGACGCCGCCTGGAGTATGCTCGGCGTCAGTACGTTCGTCGCTCTCGTCCTGTTGATCGTCATCTATCGACGGGTGTGAGTGGACCACTCGCCGACCCATTTATTCTATACGTGATAATGTAATTAGGAACTTAGATTCGCGTAAATAACTCAATTTTCCTGAACACGCACATATTTACACGAGTAGTGAATCTGGGCAAGTCTCCTCAAATAACCGAAATCTATGGCGTGTACGGTCGGTTTTGGAACGTGTAACGCCAACAATATGCATCGATTTATGATGGGATTCTCAGAAAAGCTTAACTTCCCTTGTTACAAGTACGAGAATGTATGACAAGGGAAGGCGGTAACACACGACGAACGGTGCTCAAAAGTGCTGGAGCCGTGGGGGCCCTCGGACTCGCAGGTTGTCTCGACGACCTCGGCGATCTCGGGGGTGACGGTGACGGACACAGTATCGCGATCGCCGGAACATCGAGCGGCAGTGCAACGCAGGCGGCGGGCCAGGCGACCGCTCTCGCCGCCTCCGAGCACAGTGACACGCTAACGATCGACGTCCAGGAGACGGAGGGGTGGACGGCGAACCTGTACGAGTTCGACACGGGAGACTTCAGCACCATCGGTGTCGACAACAACTCGCTGTCAAAGGCGATGAACGACGAGGACCCGTTCGACGAGGACCCCGTCGAGAACCTGCCGATGCAGGGGTACCTCTTCGACAGCCTCGAGATGCACTGGGTCGCGATGGAGGGCTCGGACATCGAGTCGACGGAGGACCTCCGGGAGGGTGGGTACACCATCTACCCGATCGAACCCGGATTCGGTACCCGTCTGCTCACCGAAGAGGTACTGCGGGAGGACGGTATCTGGGACGCGAACGACATCAACAACGAGAACACCGACGACATCCCCGGCGCGGTCGAGGAGGGCCGCGTCGACGCCCTCGTTCTGTACGGCTCCAACCGCGTCGAGCTCGCGGGCTGGTGCCAGGAAGTCGACGTCAGGAGCGACGGCCAGCTCTACGCCATCGAAGTCGACGATCACTTCGTCGAGACCCTCGAGGGAATCGAAGGCGCTGCGATCGAAACGTACGAACCGTACGGCTACCAGCAGGACATCACCGAGGAGCTGGGTATCGACGAAGTGACCAGCTGGGCGCTACAGGGCCAGTGGGCGTTCGGCTCCGACGTTCACCCCGACGCAGTGTACGAAATGTGCCGGATCGCACACGAACACCACGACACGATGCGTGATTCGAACCCGACGACGCTCGATTACAGCGACGTGTCGGTGATGACCGAGACCGTCATGCCGGATCTCGAGGTCCACCCGGGCGCTGCTGAGTTCTTCCAGGAGCACGACGTCTGGGACGACGACTGGATCGAAGGCGAAGCCGACTAATCCGGCGGATAGCTTCTTACTCCTCCGAACGGAAGGAGTACGTTAACACACTACTCAAATACTTTAAAAATGCCAACAGGAACTGATACAGGCGACGATGCCCCTGACGGGGGTGGGGAGGACCTGGACGATACGTCTCCCGCGATAGTCGGCGGCGTCGATCCGGAGCTGGCAGACCGCCCGGTCACGGACGTGATCCGTGAGCGCCTCTCCAGAGAGAACATCAAACAGTACATGACGCTCTGGGCGCTTCTCGCCCTGCTTTCGATCCCCTTCTGGGTGTACATCATGTACATGTCCCTTACGGGCGCGTCCCGGGCGATGTTCGGCGCCGGCTTCCTCGGCGGGGTTCTGGTCCTGTATATGCTCCACCAGTCGATCGAGCGCGTCGGCGGTGGGACGAACTACATCCTCACTGACCTCAAGCGACTGTTCGCTCGAGGGAACTTGCTCGAGACGCTCTCGTACATCGTCTCCGCGGCGATCATCGTTCCGACGGTCACGTACATCTACATCAACGCGATCGAGGACACCCACCCGTCCCTCGAAACCACGGTACTCGTCGAGGGTGGCCGGGCGACGAGCCCCGAGCTCGTGATGGCGGCGCTGTTCACGCTCGTCATGCTGTATCTCACGTGGCGCTCGTTCGGTATCACCTTTCTCGCCGTCGTTCTCGCCGGGATGGCGTACGGTCTCTTCGGCGAGGTCATTCCGGGAACGCTCGGGCACACCGGCATCTCGCCGAACCGGATGCTTCGCATCCTCGTCATCAGCGTCGACGGGTTCTTCGGGTTCCTGACGCAGTTGACCGCAGCGTGGATCGCGCTATTCTTGCTCTACGCGGGGATGTTGAAGGCGTACGGCGCGTTCGATCTGATCCTCCGGGCGGCTGTCCGGTCGGCGAAGTACGTCGACTCCGGGGTCGCACAGACGGCCGTCCTCGCCAGCGCCGTCATCGGCTCGGTCAACGGAAGCCAGACGGCCAACGCCGGAATGACCGGGTCGTTCACGATCCCGATGATGAAGAAAAGCGGCGTCAAGCCCGCGACCGCGGGCGGTATCGAGTCCGTCGCCTCGACGTCTGGACAGGTGCTGCCGCCGGTGATGGGTGCCGGTGCCTTCGTCATGGCGTCGCTCATCACGGGCGTCTCCTACGTCGACGTCCTGATCGCCGGACTGATCCCCGCGGCCATCCTCATGATCACGATCGTCATCGCGGTCCACTACGCGGCCGCACCGCAGATCGAGGAGCCGGACATGGACGACCACTTCGACGTGAAGCTCACCCAGCTCGAGCTCGCACTCGAGGGAATCAAGTTCGGCCTCCCGCTGTTGATTCTGGTGTACTACCTCGGGGTCGTCCAGTTTACGGTGATGACCTCCGCGTTCCGAACGGTCGTCGCCATGGCGGCACTCGGGATCCTCATCCCGACGTTCAAGCAGGGCTACGACACCGGAAACGTCCGGCTCACGTTCTGGAAGTTCGTCGACACGCTCAAGCAGACGCTCAACGGGCTTCGAGAGGGGGTCGTCGTCCTCGCGCCGGTCGCGATCATCCTCGCGGCGATCAACGGCGTCGTCGACATCCTGCAGGCGACGGGCGTGCCGACCTCGATCTCGCTCACCCTGATGAGCCTCTCGGGGGGCGTGTTGCTCTTCGCCGCGATCATGGCGATGATCATCTGTATCATCCTCGGACTCGGGATGCCGACGACCGCAGCGTACACGGTCGTCGCGCTCCTGATCGCGCCGACGCTCGTCGGTCAGTTCTTCCTCCCCGAGTTCGCGGGCCACTTCTTCGTGTTCTACGCGGCGATTCTGGCCGGGTTGACGCCGCCGATCGCCACCTGTGTGGCGGTCGCGACGGGTATCGCCGGCTCGAACTTCTGGCGAACCTGTCTCGAGGCGATCAAGATCTCGACCCCGCTGTTTATCCTCCCGTTCTCGTTCATCTACCATCCGGATATCGTGAACCATCAGGGGGACATCACGGTCGGACTGCTGGTGACGAGCACCGTGATCCTGTTCGGCTCGATCGCGATCGTCCACGGGCTCAACTACCGTTTCGCGTTCGGACGGGCGGGGACGATCGGAATGCGGACGCTCTTCTTCAGTCTCGGCATCGTCATCATGGTCTTCCCGGCGTTCCTCGTCCAGGTCGGCGCGCTCGCCGTCGTCTTCGTCCTCTATCTCACGCAGGCGGCCGTCGGCGAGGCGAGTCCGCTCGAAAAGCTGCAAGCGGTGGCGTCCGGTATCAACGGGCGGCGGAAGTAGTCCTTCGATCTCGTTTTCGAAGACGCGAGAGAACGACCCCGGTTGTGGCGGTCACTCCCACTGTTCGGGTGCGAACCCCATCTCGCGGACCAGCCGCGGATACAGCAGGCCGACGACGATGGCGATCACCACCCCCAGCCACAGGGGGACGTCGAATCCGCTGCGCTCCAGTGCGACGACGCTGCCGAACACGAGAACGAGCAGGAGAACGTAGTGAAGCGCGACGTACGGGAGGCTACTTCGGTCCACAACTGCAGTAGCGATGCCGAGACAATAACAGTGTGTGGTTTCGGTACGAACGCGACGGATTAGCGGATGTAGAGAACGTAGACCACGAGGGCGATTCCACCGACGGTGCTCGCAACGATCGCGAACCCCACCGCAAGGGAGGGATCGACCCGCAGGAGAACGACGAGCACGAGCACGAACAGCGTCTGTGCCATCCCGACCGCGAGACCGAACCGTAGCCACCCGGTTCGAACCGTTGCGGTGTCGTCGCTGGCCGTCATCGTCCGAGTCGGTATCGGACCCGTACGGCCTCGAGAACGATAACGGTAGTCTCGAGCGTACCCCCCTCGTCGCTCACAGCTTTACGTGCGCTCGCAGTAGTGTGTCCGTATGCGATTTACTCTCACGGACGCGCAGCGCGAAGTTCGCGAGGAGGCACGGACGGTCGCGAGGGAGTCGATCGACCCCGTCGCGTCCGAACTGGACCGCACCGAACAGTATCCGGGCGAGATCCTCGAGACGCTCGGAGACCGCGGGTTCGCCGGACTAACCGTGTCGCCGGCGTACGGCGGCCGCGGCGACGGGCTGACCGAGCTGGCGATCCTGACCGAGGAGCTCTCGGCGGCGATGATGCCGGTCGCCAGCGCGCTCGCGCTCCACCTCGGCGTCGCAGCGGAGGTCGAGCGGCTCGGCTCGGACGGACTGAAAGAGGCGGTGCTCCCGTCGATGGCGCGCTTCGAGACAGTGGGGGCGCTCGGACTCACCGAGGCGAACGCGGGCACGGACAAGCTCGCGATGGAGACCACCGCGAGGCGAGAGGGCGACGAGTGGGTGCTGTCGGGAACGAAAGCGTGGGTGACGAACTACCTCGAGGCGGACGTGGTTCTCACGTACGCCAAAACGGGCTCCGACGCGGACGCACCACACAACATCAGCGCCTTCCTGGTCCCGGCCGACGCCTTCGAGGTCGTCTCGGTCTGGGAGACGCTCGGCGCCCGGAGCGTCAAGTCGCCGATGGTGTCGCTCTCGGCGGTCCGGGTTCCCGACGACAGACGCGTCGGGGAGGAAGGCGCCGCCTACGCCAGACGGGGCGAGAGCGGGATCGGCGTCAACCTGCCGGCGCGCGGGGTCGGCGTCGCGCGGGCCGCCCTCGAGGCGACGCTCGAGTTCACGAGCGAGTGCGAACGCGACGGGAAGCCTCTCGCCGACTCGCAGGCGGTTCGACACCGGGTAGCCGAGATGGCCCAGCGGGTCGACGCGGCCCGGCTTCTGACCATGCGAGCCGCCGATCTCCTCGACCGCGGTGAAGCGTCGGGTCACGAGTTGCGAATGGCGAAGATACACGCGACCGAAACCGCGGTCGACGTCGCGAACGAGGCGCTTCGACTCCACGGCGAGCGGGGGTACGCCGGCGAGAACGACGTCGAGCGCTACGTCCGCGACGCGCGACTGCTCCCGATCGCCGGCGGCCCGAACGACAATCACCGGAACTCGCTGGCGGACGCGGTCTTCGAAACGGGAGCGATTCCGTAGCGGTTCTCGTCCGGCGTCCACCGCAGGGGTTCGTCTCCCGCGCCCGTCGAAACGGACTCGGGTAAAACCCGACGACGCGACCGGTCACCCGAAAAACTATGCGGCCCCGGACGGACACCACGGGTAGTTCCGATGCTGTTCGACCGCCCGAGGTGTCCCGACTGCGACAGCAGGCTCGTCTTCGCCGTGGGAGGGACGACCACGTCACCGAAGGAATACGAGTTTACGAGCGTGTACGGCGACTCGGACGATTCTCCGGTGTCGGTCGACGACGAAGCGGACGCCGTCGACTACTACGATTTCTACCAGTGTCTCCGGTGTTCTCACTCGTTCAACGCCTCGAGCGAGTCGTGAGGGCTCGAACGATTGACACAGGATCGAGACGGCGTTTTCGTCCGCTGGTCTCGTCTCCCGGATGGGCGAATCGGATCGGGCGAGCCTGATGCTCGCCGGTCGACATTAGCCGCTCAATACGTATATCCTTGGCCGCCGACGGGCGGTTCGTAATGACTGAGCAGGTTGACGGCGGTCGCTCCAGGGTGACTGACCGACTCGATCGGCGAACCGTACTGAAAGGAATCGGGGCCGTCCCGCTCGTCGGCGGCGGGATCGCACTGAGTTCGACGGTGAGCGGCGACGATCACGACGGGGCGACCGAGTCGAACCCGGACGACGGACCCCAGTCGACGACGGACGCCCGGGAGGGCGCTGCCGGCGAGGACGAAACGGAGTCGGCGATTCGGGCCCTCGAGTGCGAGGAGGTCGTGACCGCCGAGTTTACAGACGACGATCCGCGGACGCCGACCGGCGACGACGCGCCCGAGGGCGTGCCACCGGACTCTCGCTACCACGAGTACCGCTTCGAGGGGTACGCCGACGAGTGGGTGTACTTCACGATGGCGACGGAGGCCTACCCGAACCCCGACTACGAGGGCATCGGCGACGATCCGTTCTACTACGCGGGCGATCCCGCACTGTACCTGTTCGACGGCGACGAACGCATCGGCTACGACCCGGAAGCGGGCTACTGGGGAGCCGCACACGTTTCGGCGCGTCTCCCCGCCGACGGCACCTATCGGCTCATCGCGACGGGGGCGTTCTCCCGCGACCCGGCCTTCGAGTACGAACTGTACACGAACTGCACGTACAGAACGCCGGTAACCGACCGGCCGCCCGAACCGATCCCCATCGAGTGCGGCGAGACGATCGCGGGCGAGTTCACCGACGACAGCGTCCGCAGCCGCAACACCCCGTCGATCGCCTACGACGTCTACACGTTCGAGGGACGGTGCGGAGACTGCGTGACGATCACGACCCGAAGCGACGAGGAACCCTCACAGCCTCGTCCGATGCTGTTCGATCCCGACGGCCGGTACGACGGACCGAGGTACGGAGCCGACGGAACCTACGCTCCCGGCGCCGAGTCCACGTACACTGGCGAGGAGTTCGTTCTCTCCGAGTATCGGCTCCCCAAAACGGGGAGCTACACGATCTGGCTCAGCAGCTACGGTCCGACGTACTACGAGTACGAACTGTCGCTCGAGTGTTGAGACGGCGACTTCGGTCGTCTCTCGAGGCGAGCGGAACGCCGGAGGACACCCCGATCGGGTTGAACTACGACCGCGACAAGTCAGGAGTAGTGGGTTGGGGCAGATTTGAACTGCCTACGCACTCCGCTTCGCTCCGTTTGTGTCGCCGTGTGCGGAGAACGGATAACAAATGACGATCACCGACCCGCACGAGCTGATGGAACTGTACATCAAAGACCGGACCGGCGAGAAGGCCAAATCAACACTCTACAAAGACAGGGATCACCTCAATCAGTTCTGTGTCTGGTGTGACGAACAAGGAATAGAATCAGTACAGGACATTGATGGATCACACTTCCTTGAATACAAATTCCACCTTCGACAGCGAATAGCTGATTCGACTATTCGCAATCACTTCAGCACCCTTAGAACGTTCTTCAAGTTCTGCAAGAGGATAGACGCGACCGACGGGAACCAAGAGCTTCACACTAAGCTCGAAACCCCCGACTTTGCTAAAGGAGATCTCTCCCGCGACGATATGATGGACTTTGACGAGGTGAAGAAACTGCTACAATATTTCGGGAAGTTCGAATATGCCACTGTCAAACACGCTATGTTTGTCGTGTTCTGGCACACTGGTTGCCGTCGAGGGGCACTCAGAGGACTTGATCTTGAGGATTACAAGCCTGTCCAACAGCGGGAGAACGGCCGGTATGGACTTATCCGTTTCAAGCACCGTCCAGAATCAGGAACACCGCTGAAAAACAAGGAAAACGGGGAGAGAGAAGTAATCATCTGGCCCCAGCACGGAGATATCATTGAAGACTATATTGAGATGAAACGCCGTGGCAAGGTAGACGAGTACAGCCGGAAGCCCTTGTTCACAGGTCCGAATGGACGGTACAGCGCGTCAAATATTCAAGCGTTCATCTACGCTATCTCACGACCTTGCTACTACACGAACGAGTGCCCCCACAACCGGGAGATGGATGACTGTGAAGCCCGTTACTACGAGAAAGCATCAAAGTGTCCTTCGTCTATTTCACCTCACCCAATGCGGCGGGCATCGATCACCTATCATTTAGAAGAAAAAGATTGGACGTATGAGGCATCGTCTGGCCGATTTGATGTATCTGTAGATGTCTTGAAAGAACACTACGATCAATCAACTGATGAAGGCAGACGGAAGACACGAGCCTCCATGTTTTTTGATGGGGATCAAGGAGTGATCTAATAATAATGTCTTCTAACGACTGGAAGGAGAGGAGTTAGAACATTAACATATTCACACAAGCTGAAGCCAATGCAACTCTCACAGAATTATTATGGATTTTAGGAGCCATATTCAAATTACCCTCAATGGTAGATGAATACTGATCAATACCATCTGTCTTCAATAATTGTATTCGACAGGAAGGGGTAGAGTATCATCTAACCTGTTTCACTGGTACTCTTTCAATGAAAGAAGTTAGGAAAACAGGATGGGTGGTCCCTTCCAGTCGAAAATGTTTAGATATCTAAAGAATAGAGAATAGGTATTTTCAGACAAGTATACTACAATATCGCACCCATTGTATTGTGCCTGTTTACCATGCCACATTATGGCACAATTCTATAAAATTGCAAAACGGCCCTTACTGACTCCCTTCAGCCGCTCTTGCTTGGGACTCTACCTAAGAGGTGTTTTACCATATCTGTCAACGGCTACCTTTGGGTTGTATTCCCCAACATTGCCTACAGATATGGCCCCCCACCATCCAATCGCAGCGGAGCGAGGCGTGAAACCCTATGGATTAGACGCCTTGACCATATCGGGAGAATTGCTTAGCTCATATTTCGAACCGAATGAGCACATCAATAGAGAGGTCAATGGGTTCACACATCAGCAGCTATTGAGTGTGAAACATCTGTTCCCTCTCTTTCAAACAGCCCCTGATAACATAAATATTTCGGTTTAGAACAGAGTAATTCTAAGGCCAAAGTATCTCAGTGACAATAACGTGCCTTGACTTTTATCAAAAGAGGATAGATACCTCCAACTTAGCTAATCAGTTTGAGCAAACGACTTGCCAATAACCTCCTTTGATTATCAGACAAGTCATAGAGTATGGAGAGGCGGTGGCTGCCGCCTTCCAGTCGGGCGAGTATAACTATCCCATTTTACTTATGCAATTTCCACGAGGTGCCTGACTTGCGCTCTAACGCAGATCTATACGAGAAGGGTAACTTACCTACATGCTACGAACTTCAATCACATTAGAGAATGCGCGAGAGTGATAGGTTAAATTATATCACGAAAAACCAAGCAAATTATTGTGAATAACGTTTGTAGGGGTCAGCATGGTTTCTGGAGTGGTTTCTAAGACCACTGGCTACTGACTGTGGCCTGTGAGTGACAGATGCATTTCTGCGCTACCGGAAGTGGAGGTGGGCGTCGCCCTTCCTGCTTGACAAAGATGCGTTTGCCAGTTCGTAAGGAATTGGTGAAGTAGATTTGCTAAGTACACATGCGAACTGAACGAATTACCCCTCTGGTGCATCACGCTCAAACCGCACCTCAGAATCTTCAATGTATATGTTAAGTATGCTTCTGTTTCGAGCCATTTCCCATTCGAATTTTTCCTCGTGGTCGTTTGTGGTCACCTCCACATGATACGTGCTTCCGACATCTCCCACTTCGCTATTACCTCCAGTATCATCTGGTGATAATTCGTACTGTTCTGAAAATACAGTGCTATCAACTTCATCTGTGATGAGTACATCAACTGTCTGGTCGGTATCTGTAGAGTTAGCTATCCAAATGACACCTTCATCAGGAAGACTCTGCTGGTTGGTGGACCTTGTGCATCCAGAAAGAAGAAAAACACTTGGGATGGATATTGCAGAGATAAACTGACGTCGAATCATAGCTGCAAATATTCCGACGGTAGGTATGAATGTTTTGCAAGTTCAAAAATCGACTTTGGAACCACTGGTAAGTAGATGTCCTATACTGACCAGAGCTACCACAACCAAATGTTGTGAAAATAAGGACTGACATACTTCTCTGCTTGTCCGCGCTTCCCGCTGGTGCGAGATCACCGATAGAACTATCATTCCAGATTCCGTTAGTACAATCGCACAACGGCGACGACCCCGGACAAGGGACTTGATGGAATCCAGTTCACCGATACTGGATCTACCTATAAACATCCCTACGTCGTCTGTGGGTTCTCGCGAACGAAGTGAGCGAATGGGTTGGGGCAGATTTGAACTGCCGACTTCCTCCGTGTGAAGGAGGTATCATAACCGGACTAGATCACCAACCCGCACCCGTTGGTATCCGTGCATCGAACTTAAGACTTCCTTTCAAAAGCGGGCCGCGGGGCTACTCCTTCGAGCGGTACTCCTCGAGTTTCTCTCGAGCGTTCCCGAGCGCTTCGCGCGCGTCGCCCTCGGCTTTCCGTTCGGCGTCTTTGACCTCCTCGATCAGCGACTCGACGCGGCCCGGTTCGGGTTCCTTTTCGCGCCCCGTCAGCTCCCGGAGCTTCGCCTCGATCGGCTCGAGAGTCTCTTTGACGCCGAGCTTCGCGTGTTCGCTCGCTCGCTTCAGGTAGTACTGGGCGTCGTCGAAGTGTTTGCTCATGGGGTAGGCAAACCTAGGGCGTGACCGAATAAAGCCTTTTTGTGGAGGACAGAATTACATCTGTGACTGTTATCCTCCGTGACACGACCGCCGACCGGTCAGTACGAGGGGGCCGCTTCTGGCTCGCCGTCGCGCTGGTTGACGACGCGGGCGATCGTAAACAGCCCGTCCGAGAGGCGGTTGAGGTACTGGACGGCCTGGTCGTTGACCGACTCCTCGCTCGCCAGTGCGACCGCCCGCCGTTCGGCCCGTCGGCAGACAGCTCGCGCGTGGTGGAGTTTCGCGCCCGACTCGCTGCCGGTCGGCAGGATGAACGACCGCAGCGGCTCGAGTTCCTCGTCGTAGGCGTCGATCCAGCCTTCGACCTCCGCGACGTGGCTGGCGCGAACGACTGGATCGTCCTCGTCCGGTTCCGGATTCGCGAAGTCCGCCTGTACGACGTGCAGGTGGTTCTGGACGGCTTCGAGCTGTTCGTCGACGTCCGCGTAACCGGTCGGCCGAATCGTTCCGACGAGCGCGTTCAGTTCGTCGACGGTTCCGTACGCCTCGATCCGCGGGCTGGCCTTCGAGACGCGACTCATATCGCGCAGGTCGGTATCACCGTCGTCACCCCGACCGGTGTAGATCGGCATGTGAGAGGCGAGGGGGGCGCTGCACTTAGTTCCGCTGTCGGGTCGCTCGGCGATTTCGTATACCACGCTGGAGTGTATGCGTTCGCCTTCGAGCGTACCCGGGGCCCGAACGGGCAAATCAGTACGTTAAACTCGTTCGACGCACGAACGGGAGACATGGCTCAGGAACTCGATCACGAGTGTCCCGACTGCGGGGACAAAACGTTCTATCGCGCCGCGAGCACGACCCTGCACCTCGGCGAGAAAGTGAAGTGGCACTGCCCCGACTGCGACTACGGCTTCGTCACGATCAACGGCATCGACTCGAGCGCGGCCTAGTCCGTCAGTTCACCGCACACACTCTCCACTCACGGCGACCGACTCGAGAACACGACACCCGATAAACGCCATCTCGGAATACGCAGTTTCGCGGGTCGCGAGCCCGCCGGAGTACCGTCTGGACGACCGCCACCGAACGACACCGCCCGCGTTATCACTCACTGTCCTCGAGCGCCTGCCAGGAGAGCCGCGGGTTGCGCGCGGCGCTCGTCTGGTCGATCCGTCGCGCGGTGGTTCGCTCGGGGGCGGACTCGAGCGCGTCGTCGTCCTCGCCGGCGACCGCCCGGAACGCCGCGGCGAGCTGGTCCAGCGTCTCCTTGCTCTCGACTTCCGTCGGCTCGGTCATCAGCGCCTCGGGGACGATCTCCGGCCACTTCGTCGTCGGCGGGTGGACTCCGTAGTCGAGCATCCGCTTGGCGACGTCGGCGGCGTCCTGGTCGCCGGCGCTGGCGACGAACTCGTGGTGGAACGGGCCGTAGGGAACCTCGTAGTCGATCTGGCTGGCGAGGTAGTTCGCGTTGAGCACGGCCTTCGCGCTGGCGTCCCAGAGTCCCTCGTCACCCAGCCGGGCGATGTAGGCGAACGCCTTCAGCAGGACGAGCCAGTTGCCTTGGAAGCCGTGGACGTGGCCGATCGACTGTTCGGGATCGAACAGTTCGTAGCCGCTCTCGCCCTCCCGCTCGCGCACCCGCGGCGAGGGGAGGAAGGGGGCGAGTTCCTCGGTGACGCCGACCGGTCCCGCACCGGGGCCGCCCCCGCCGTGGGGCGTCGCGAACGTCTTGTGGACGTTGTAGTGCATCACGTCGAAGCCCATGTCTCCCGGTCGGGCCCGGCCGAGCAGGGCGTTGAGGTTCGCGCCGTCGTAGTAGAGCAGGCCCCCGACGTCGTGGACCATCCCGGCGATTTCGGCGATGTCGCGCTCGAACAATCCGAGCGTGTTCGGGTTGGTGAGCATGAGCGCGGCCGTGTTCTCGCTCAGGGCGGCCTCGAGCGCCTCGAGGTCGACCCGACCGTCCTCGTCGCTGGGCAGGGAGACGACGTCGTAGCCGCCCAGGGCGGCCGTCGCGAAGTTCGTGCCGTGGGCACTCTCGGGGACGATCACCTCGTCGCGGTGGTCTTCGCCGTTGTCCGCGTGGTAGGCCGCTGCGACGCGGATGCCGACGAACTCCCCGGCCGCCCCCGCCGGCGGCTGGAGGGTGACGGCGTCCATCCCGCCGATTCGACCGAGGGAGTCCTGGAGCCGGTAGAGTACCTCGAGGGTCCCCTGGACCGACGCCGCAGAGCGGTCGGGGTGGACCGCGGCCGTCGGCAGTGCCGCCACGTCCTCCGTGAACTTCGGGTTGTACTTCATCGTACACGAGCCCAGGGGGTAGGGACCGCTGTCGATGCCGTAGACCATCTGGGAGAGCCGGGTGTAGTGGCGCGCGAGTTCGGGTTCGGAGAGTTCGGGAAGCTCGAGGCCGTCCCGGGTGAGGTCGTCGGGCAGCGGTGAGTCGTCGATCTCGACGCGGGTCAGGTCCTTCTCCGAGAGCAACGGCTCGTACTGGCCGTCGCGAACGTACCTCGCTTGGTCGTAGCGGGACTGTCCGCCCGGCGCCCCTTCACCCGGCGTGCGGTCGTCGCTCATCGGGCCACCTCCGCGAGGGCGTCGACGAAGGAGTCGAGCGCCGCGTCGTCGACCCCCGCGACGCAGCACTGGAGTTCGTGTTCACCGACGACGTGGACCGCGAAACCGCGATCCTCGAGGTCCTCGGCTACCGCCCGCGCGGGCCGGTCGACGCGGGCGACGAACTCCCGGAAGTGCCGGCGGTCGTGGACCGGTGCCGTGACGCCGTCGATCTCGTCGATCCGCTCCGTGAGTCCTTCGGCTCGAGTCACGCCCCGCTTTGCGAGATCGACCATCCCTGAGGGACCGAGCACGGCCGCGTGCATCGCCGTCCGGAGGGCGACCCACGCCTGGTTCGTACAGATGTTGCTCGTCGCTCGCTCCCGGCGGATGTGCTGTTCGCGCGTCTGCAGGGTCAGGGTGTACGCCCGCCGGTCTGTCGCGTCCTCGCTGATGCCGACGAGCCGTCCCGGCACCTGTCTGAGGAACCGTTCGTCGGTGGCGAACAGCCCGAGTCCCATCCCGTAGCTCGTCGGCAGCCCGAGCACGCTCGCATCGCCGACGACGACGTCAGCGCCGACGTCGGCCGGCCGCTGGAGCAACGAGAGCGCGACCGGGTCGGTGCCGAGGACGAACAGCGCCGACGCATCGGTCGCGAGGTCGCCGATCTCGGACAGTCGCTCCTCGATCGCCCCCCGGACGGTGGGATTCTCCGCGTAGATCATCGCGACCTCGTCGTCGACCAGCTCCGCGAGCCCCTCGAGGTCGGCCGTCGCGTCGTCGGTCAGATACGTCTCGACCGCGAGGTCGGTGCCGGCGACGTAGTTCTCGAGGGTGCTTCGCCGGCCCTTGAGAAGCAAGTCGGGGACGAGCACGCGGTGGCCGCTCGTCTCGCGGGCGCGGTCGGCCAGGGTCGCGGCCTCGCCCAGCGCGGTGGCGGCGTCGTACATCGAGCAGTTCGCGATCTCCAGACCCGTGAGTTCGACCAGCAGCGACTGGTACTCGAACAGCGCCTGGAGGAAGCCCTGGGAGACCTCTGGCTGGTACTGGGTGTAGGAGGTCAGAAACTCCGAGCGGTCGGCGAGGTGGTCGACCAGCGAGGGAACGTAGTAGCCGTAGTGGCCCCGGCCGAGCAGTTCCGTGAGATCGTCGTTGCGCCCGAGAATCGACCGGACGAGTTCGCGCGTCTCCCGTTCGCTGCGGGCGTCGATGCCGAACTCGTCGTCGAATCGCACCTCCTCGGGGATGTCGAAGAGGTCGTCGACCGACTCGACCCCGATCGCCTCGAGCATCGCCGTCGTGTCGTCATCCGTGTGGGGTGCGTACGGGCTCCCCGTGGCGTGTGATCCGTGCATGATGAGTGTGGTGGTAGAGAGGGTCCCGGACGGCGACGGACGGCTGTCCCCGGCTGCCGTCTGGAGTGTCGGTCCGGAACACGGTGGTCGGTAGTTACGAACAAAGGGTAATGAACGCACCTCTTTGCTGCTCCGGTACGGCCCGCAGAACGGAGTCCCGGAATCGCGGTTATTCGACGAACCGGTACTTCCGTTCGCCCATCCGCCCCCAGCCGTCGAAGACGAACTCCGATTCGGGAGCGGTGAACTCCTCGACCTCGACATCCATCTCGTGGTTGTGGACGTCGTGGACCTCCTCGTACTCCGCCCAGGAGAGGTCGTACCGGGAGTCGAGCTGTTCGTCGACGTTCAGCGCCCCGATCTCCTCGGTCCAGCCCGCCTGGACGGTCTCCGTGTGGACCTCCGCCTGCGCGCCGCTGCCGTAGGAGCCGACCATCAGCGTCTCGCCGGTGGCGTCCTCGCCGGTCTCGAGGGCGTGTTTGAGCGCGCTGGCGCGGGCGACGTGAACCGAGCCGGTGTACCAGTTGCCGACCTCCCGTGAGATCGTCAGCGTCGGGTCGATCGTCTCGGCGTACCACTCGCGGTATCGGTCGGTTCCCTTGAGCGCGTCCGTGTACTCCCGGACGGCGTCGTGGTAGGCGTCCTCGGTGTCGAACGCTTCCAGCCGGGGCTGGCGACCGATCTCCTCGGCGAGTTCCTCCTCGATGGCGGTGTCGCGCGTGAGGTAGCGGTAGCCGAGCAGGCCGGCCTTGCGGACCATCCCCGGGAACGGCGTGTGAAACGGCACGAACCGGACGTCGTCGGGGTGGATGTCGCCGGCGACGGATTCGTAGTCCATCAGCGCCTCGCGCATGCGTGCGAGGTACACCTGCACCGAGCGCTTGCCGTCGACGCTCGGGAACTGCTGGTTGGGCTTGAGGAAGTCGGTCTCGTCGGCGCTGCCGTAGCCCTGGTGGGTCGAGAGTTCGACCAGCGAGGGGTCCTCAGAAATGAGCATCGCGACGGCGCCGGCGCCCTGAGTCGCCTCGCCCGCATCGTCGCGGGCGTACAGCGCGGTGTCCGTCGCGATCACGAGCGCCGCGCGGCCGCGGTTGCGTCCCGCGCGGATCCAGTTGTAGGCGTCGTCCAGGCTTTGGGTGCCCGCGATGCAGGCGAACTTTCGCTCGCCCTTGTTCGCGTGGTGGAAGTCGCCGTCGAACACTCCCTCGAGGCAGCCCGCGACGTACGTCGAGACGGGTTTCGAGTTGTCGAAGGCGCTCTCGGTCGCGACGTCGATCCGGCCGATGTCGTCGGGCTCGAGCCCCTTCCGGTCCATCAGCCGGTAGGCCGCGTTGGCGGCCATCGTGACGATGTCCTCGTAGCTGTCGGGGAACGACGAGGCGTTCAGCCCCAGTCCCTTCGTGTACTTCTCGGGGTCTTCGCCCTTCTGGGGAGCGAAGGTTCCGGGAAGGTCGAGTTTGAGGTTGCCGGTCCAGATTTCGACGGCGTCGATACCGACTGCGGTCATACGAGATACGTACCGGCGACGCTACAAGTGACTGTCGTTCGCTATTTCGACGATCGCCGAACCCTCGAGCGAGAACGGCGCCCGCGCCCGGTACGGAGGACCACAGTCCGAGGCCCGCGATAGCCGGCGCTTGCGCTCTCACTGGCGCTGTCGGTGGGTGCCGGCGAAAACGATCGGTTACTCGTCTTCCTCGACGACTTCGGGATCACTCATCGCGCTCTGGAGGCTGTCGAGACCGTTGATCCACTCGGTGACCAGTCCGTACTCGAGTTCCTCGGCGATCGAGACGTCGAGCTCCTCGCCGTCGATGATCCGCGTGCCGGCCTGGGCGGCGTACCCCAGCGCGGCGTCGAGGTCCTCCTCGGCTTCGGCGTTTGCGGCGGCGCCGAGATAGTCGTCGACGCTCCCCTCCTCGGCCGGCCCGCCCGCGACGTACTCCTCGGCGGCGAAGAAGACGCAGACGAGACTCGTCTGGACGCCGTCGACGAGCATCCGCGTCTCCTCGTCGTCGATGTCGACGTCCGCGAGGACGATCTCGCGGACGTCGGCGATCTCCGAAAGCGCCTGCTCCTGCTCGAGTTCCCCCTCGTCGTAGGCCGAGACGATCTTGGCGACGGCGATCGCCGTGTCGTCCTGGAGGTTCAACAGCAGGCGGGCGGAGGACTCGTCTTCCGGATCGATCTCCTCGTCGTTGATGCGGTCGATCCAGTTCTGCCAGCGTTCCGCCGAATAGTACTCGGTGGGGGGATTGCTCATACAGAGACCTATACCGGCCGCTTGAAATGCCTTTCTCTACCTGTGCGCGGTGCGTCGAACCGGAAGACGCCGCCGTCGGCTACGTGAGGGTGCCGTCGGTGTCGATCCCGTAGACGAGCGCGGGGGTTTCGACGTGTGCGTTCTCGACGGCCGCGTCGTACCCCTCCTCGAGCAGCCACCGGACCCGGCGGGGAACCGTCTTGGGTCCGAGGACGGCGCCCGGCCGGTCTGGATCGTCGACGAAGTCGGTCTCCATGAGAAACGGCTCTCCCGTTTCGGCCGCGACCTCGAGGCGGTCCCGCTCGCTCATCACGCTCGGCGTCGGCCCCGCGAGGCGCCCGCCGGCGTAGTGTTTGACGACCCGGTGAGCGGGGAGGCCGGCGTCTTCGGCCCACGCGGCGAGTTCGGTGAGGTCCTCGCTCGCCTCGGTGTGGAGCTGGACGGAACAGTCGCAGTCGGCGCCGTGCTCGAACGCCCGGCGCATCACCGCGTTCGAGGCGTCCCAGACGGCATCGCTCACCTCGTAGTGGGGTCGGCCGGACTTGAGCGCGAGCGCCTCCCCCGATCGGACGTACTCGGCTGCGACGTCGATCCCGCCTCGCATGATCTCTCGGGCCTCGTCGGGCGAGACCCCGCGGTCGTCGATCAGCCGGGAGACGAGGCCGGGGTGGACGCCGAGGACGGGCCAGGCCCGCCCCGGGAGTTCGGCCGAGGCGGCGGCGACGACCTCGAGGGTGCGCTCGAAGACGGGCCGGAAGTCCTCGCCCCGATCGGCCTCGACGCCGAGGTGCCAGGAGGGTTTGTTCACGATCAGCAGGTGCGTCCCGCCCACGCGCGCGAAATCCCGGACGGCCTCGAGCCCCCGGCCGTTGTCGGGGTCGATGTGGAGGTGGTTGTCGAGGATCGGCGTGTCGACGTCGGTCATACCACCCATTCGGCGGGCCGGTCGGGAAAAGTCACCGCTTCGGCTGGTTCTTCGAGTCGGGCGCGGTCGTCCTACGATCCGAGAGTGATCGCCTCGTCGGCGGCGTTCCGGAGGGCGTCGGAGCGGCCGTGGGCCCCGGGGGCGATCGCGACGGTTTCGACGCCGGCCGCGCCGGCGTACTCGAGGACGGGCTTGAAGTCGGTGTCTCGAGAGCCGATCGCGAGCACGTCGAGACGTCCTTCGGCGACGAGCGCCGTCGCGTCGACGGCGAGTTTGACGTCGACGTCGCCGCTCGTGATGACCACCTCGAACCCGCGCGCCTCGGCGGCCTGGATCAGCCCAGGCGTCGCGTGTTCGTCGAGGTAGAGGCGGAGGACGCCGGTGCGGCCGAGCGACTGGCCGATCTCTCTGAGGTCGTCCAGGTCGACGTCGAACTCGTCTCTGAAGACGTTCGGCCCGTCGATGAAGAGACCGACCGCGGGGGTGTCGTCGACGGCGGCGAAGCGGGCACGAACGCGCTCGAACATAGTCTGGCGGAGGGTCCGTCGGGTAGAAAGGTGTGACGGATCCCGGCCGTCGTGGATCGGGTTCGCAATAATTGCCCGAAAACCGCCTCGAGCGAGCGTGTGCCGCGAGTATACGCCGTCGATGAAACGGCCGCTCGGTTCACGGAGCGGATCGGGGCTCGAGGGGGTGGTGGACCATCGGTCGTGAGAAGGGGTGCGATACGGAACGCTGCATTAGTGTCCATGGTTAGAAAACTCGATAAAAGTTTATTCTGCCCGGTACGTTTGTCAGCTACCGGACACCACACCGATACGGTAGCCGCAGGGTATTTTTAATGGTGATTTCCAAAGCTATTGGAACGCTGACATAAATTCTAGTGAGTTTCACAAGAAATTAATATACCAGCGAGGTTGGTGATAACGTATCATGGCAAAGGATGGCAACCCTGGCTTTGATCGACGAACTGTACTAAAGACGGCTGGAGCGCTCGGCGCGTTCTTCGGGATGGGTGGTGTCGTTAGCGCCACGCCCGGCCGTGAACCAGGTCCGAAAAAGGACGAGGTCCTCGTCGGCGTCTCGCGGCGGGCGTCGTCCGCGGAGGAGACGGTCGAGCCGGCGGTTCCCGGCAACGCCGAGATCGTCCACGAGAACGAGGTGCTCGGCTACGTTGCAGTCGAGTTCCCATCGAACGCCTCCGAGCAGGCACGAGAGAACTTCAAGCAGAACGTCCTCGACGTAGACGAGGTCGAGTACGCAGAGGACAACGCGACGGTCGAGGCGTTCTTCACGCCGAACGACCCGATGTACGGCCAGCAGTACGCCCCGCAGCAGGTCAACTGCGAGGGGGCCTGGGCGACGACGCTCGGGGACTCCGGGGTGACGATCTCGATCATCGACCAGGGGATCCAGTACGACCATCCGAACCTCGAGGAGAACATGGACGGCAGCGTCTCCGACTACGGCGAGAACTTCGCTGGAGCCGGAAGCGACCCCTACCCCGTGAACGAGGGCGAGGATCACGGCACTCACGTCGGCGGCATCGCCGCGGGCGGCACCGACAACGGCGAGGGACACGCGGGCATCTCCAACTGTTCGATGCTCTCGGCGCGCGCGCTCGACGAGAGCGGCGGCGGTTCGCTGTCGGACATCGCCGACGCGATCCAGTGGTCGGCGGACCAGGGCGCGGAGATTCTCAACATGTCCCTCGGTGGCGGCGGCTTCTCCGATACGATGAACGACGCCTGTGAGTACGCCTACAGCCAGGGTTCGCTGCTCGTCGCCGCCGCCGGCAACGACCACGGCGGCAGCGTCTCGTACCCGGCCGCCTACGATAGCGTCATGGCGGTGTCCTCGCTCGACGAGGGCGAGACGCTCTCGAGTTTCACCAACGTCGGCCCCGAGATCGAACTGGCCGCACCCGGCGGGAACGTGCTCTCGTCGGTCAACTGGGACGACTACGACTCCTACTCCGGGACGTCGATGGCGTCGCCGGTCGTGGCGGGCGTCGCCGGCCTCGCGCTCTCCGCACACTCCGGCCTCTCGAACGACGAGCTCCGCAGCCACCTCCAGAACACCGCCGTCGACATCGGCCTCTCCGAGAACGAGCAGGGCTACGGTCGCGTCGACGCGGACAACGCGGTCAACACAGAGCCCGACGAGGATCCGGACGATCCCGACGACCCCGACGACCCGGACGAGGAGACCACGACGGTCGAGGACTCGCTGAGCGGCTCCGGGGACAGTGACTGCTGGTCCTACGCCTGGGAGTTCGACAGTCCGAGCGAGGTCGTCATCGACCTCAGCGGACCGACGAACGCGACGTTCGACCTCTACGCGAACGAGGGGCGGGCGTGGTGTCCGACGACCAGCGACTACGACCACATCTCCTACAACTGGGGGAGCGACGAGCAGATCGTCATCGACAACCCCGACACGTCGACCGATCTGTACATCCTCGTCGATGCCTGGGACGGCAGCGGCGACTACACCCTGACAGTCACCGAACGATCCGACTAACCGAATCGGGCGTTCACTCTCGTTTCCACCCGCGGTTCGTTTTTTGATACTCGAGTCACCGAGAGCGCCGCGGATCGGCGGCGGCCGACGAAAAAGCATTACTACCCCGGGAGTGTCCCCCAAACTATGCCGCTACAGACGCCGCCGTTGCGTGGACTCCACGACGAACGAGGGGCGAAGTTCACCGAGTTTGGCGGCTGGGACATGCCGGTCGAATTCGACTCGATTCGCACGGAACACACCGCGGTTCGCGAGGAGGCGGGGATCTTCGACGTCTCGCACATGGGCGAGATCTCCGTCAGCGGACCCGACGCCGAGGCGCTGCTCCAGCGCCTGACCTCGAACGACGTCAGCGCGCTCGACGTCGGCGACTCCCAGTACGCCGCGATCACCGACGCCGACGGCGTGATCATCGACGACACGATGATCTACCGGCTGCCGGACGACAACGACGGGCCGGCGTACCTGTTCGTTCCCAACGCCGGCAACGACGAGGCGATGCACGAACGCTGGATCAGCCACCGCAACGAGTGGGATCTCGAGGCGACCGTCGACAATCAGACCGACGAGTACGCGATGTTCGCCGTCCAGGGGCCGAACGCTCGCGACCTCGTCGCCGACGCGGTCGACGAACCGATCGGCGACCTCGGCCGGTTCGAGGCGCGGTACGCCACCGTCGACGGCGTCGAGTGCTGGACCGCCCGCACCGGTTATACGGGCGAGGACGGCTACGAGTTCATCGTTCCGTGGGGTGACGCCGAAACCGTCTGGTCGGCGTTCGACTGTCAGCCCTGCGGGCTCGGCGCCCGTGACACCCTGCGTATCGAGGCGGGCTACCTGCTCGCCGGCCAGGATTTCGACCTCGAGTCAAACCCGCGAACCCCCTACGAGGCCGGCATCGGCTTCACCGTCAAACTCGACACGGAGTTCGTCGGCCGGGACGCCCTCGAGGCCGTAAAGGAGGAGGGCGTCGAGGAGAAACTCGTCGGGTTCAAACTGATCGACCGCGGCGTTCCCCGCCACGGCTACGACGTCACGAACCCCGACGGCCGGGTGATCGGCGAGGTCACGAGCGGGACGATGAGTCCGACCCTCGAGGCGCCGATCGGCCTCGGCTACGTCCCCGTCGAGTACGCCGACCCGGGGACCACCCTGCGGGTCGTCGTCCGCGGCCAGTCCAAAAAGGCAAGAGTTGAAACCACCCCCTTCATCGACACAGTATAATGAGCTTCGACATCCCCGACGACCGACGGTACATGGAATCGCACGAGTGGGCGCTCGAGACCGACGACGGCGTTCGCGTCGGTATCTCCGACTTCGCACAGGACGAACTGGGCGACGTCGTCTTCGTCGAACTCCCCGACGAGGGCGACGAACTCGAGGCCGAAACCGCCTTCGGCGTCATCGAATCGATCAAGGCCGTCTCCGACCTCTACGCGCCCGTCAGCGGCGACGTGATCGCGGTGAACGAGGCGCTGTTCGACGCCCCCGAACTCGTCAACGACGACCCCTTCGGCGAGGGCTGGATGCTCGAGATAGACCCCGCCGACGAGTCCGAACTCGAGGAGTTGCTGACGGCAGCGGAGTACGAAGAACAGGTCGCCTGAGCGGACGTTCGGGGTTTTCCGGGAGAACGCGCGACTCGAGTGCGCCCGGTTTCCCCGCCGTTCGTGGCGAGCTACTCGGCCGGCTTCGAGCGGTTGAGCGCCACGAGCGCGCCCCCCGCGACGGCGATCATCGCGACGCTCCAGGCGAGCCACGCGAGGAGCGTATCGACGGCGACGACGAGCGCGAGCGTCGTCAGAAACGCGGCCGCCAGCGCCAGCGTGAGTCGTTCGCTTCGGTCGAGCGCCATCACTCGAGGTCGATGAGGGACTCGAGCACCTCGTCGAGGTCGGTCGTGGTCACGGCCAGCGAGTAGCCGTCGATGCGCGCGAGATCACCGGCGTGGTTCCACAGTTCGTCGGCCTCGAGCCCGTGGAGGATCACGGCGTTCGGCGTCGGGTTGACGACCCGCAGGGCGACCAGCGGCGACTCCCCTCGCGTGACGTCCGTGAACACGAGCACGCGGTTCGTGCTCTGTCCGTAGAGGCGAAAGAACTCCTCGCTCGAGAGCCGGGTGATCGCCTGGATGCTGTTGATGACGGTGTGGCCGCTGACGCTGTCCGTGTCCCCCGCGGCGATCTCGGTTGCGCCGACCTCGCCGTACAGCCGCGAGAGGGGGATCGACGTCGCGTACTCCCGGAGATCGTAGACGACGTCGCTCTCGAAGCCCGCGGAGAGCACGCGCCCGTACTGGCGGATGCGGTCGCCGCCGCGGTGTTCGTCGATCGTCAACAGCCCCTCGACCAGCCGCCGAATGACGCCGATTCCGGGGCTCGTCCGGCGCCCGCTCTCGTAGTCGGAGATGACCGACGACGAGACCTCGAGTTCGGCCGCGAGATCCGTCTGGGAGACGTCGAAGTCGGTCCGCCACTTGCGGAGCGTGGCGCCGGGATCGTCGCTCAGGGTGATCTCGCCGGCGATCTTCTCCGCGAGCTCTCGACGTGGTCCTCGTCCGCCCATGTGGGTCGGGACATGGGGTCGCCTCAAGTAGCTGTCGGAGACGGTTCTCGAGTCGACCGACAAAGACAGGGGAGTCACCGTCCAACGGGGCGGCATGGATCACGATGTTCGTCCGTACGAGCCGACGACCGACGCCGACGCGCTGTGGGCGCTCAAGCGCGAGTTCGAACTCGGTCTCGGCGGCGAAACCGGCGGCGAAGAGAAAGCGGAAGTATACGCGGCGAAGCTCACCGCCGACTACGAGGCGAGCTACCTCGAGTGGGTCGACCGCTGCGTCGCCGAGGAGCCGGAAGCGGTCACCGTCGCCGCCGTCGAGGAGGAACTCGTCGGCTACGCGTTCGTCCTCCCGTCGTCGCTCGCACACGTCTGGGACGCCGCCGTGTTGAACGAACTCTATCTCGAGCCCGCTCACCGGGGCAGCGGCGTCGCCGACGACCTGATGGACGCCGTCCTCGAGACCGCTCGTGAACAGGAGTTGCCCCTGGATCGGATCGTCCTCGACGTCGACCGCGAGAACGATCGGGCGCAGGCGTTCTACGAGCGCCACGGCTTTTCCCACTGGGGGGAGATGGTGGCCCGCCCGCTCGAGTGACCGTCGGCGAACGGGAACGGGCGGTGCTCCGGAACCACTGAACGCGCTTCTTCCAACATCGGACAATGACCGACTGGACCGAGAAGTGCCCTAATTCAACATGACCTTATCATGATTTACTCAGTTAGTTCCTATATTATTGTGACGACTCGCCAGAGGACGAAATCGCAAGTAATGTGTTGAATTAATTCCGTCAGGATTACTACTCATGAGGGGTACACGGAGATATTCGGAACATTCGTTAATTTAGCCAAGCTTTGTATAAACTCAGACCTCTACGAGGACTATTGGTCTAGGTGTTGAACCCTGGCGAGATGCGTCTGACCAGTATGGTCGTTCTTAGAGCTATTCTACCCTTCCTAGTTCTATTTGAATTATAATTCCAGTAACAAACAAAATAAGGGCTGCAGCCCCAGCGAGCCACATTGCCCCACCAGGGAACGCGATTATCAACGAAGCTAATGCTCCAATAATCCCAACCAACAATGCTACTGACTGTGCTACATTGACCTTTGCATAATCGAGTTGTTGATCACGGAATTTCTCATAGGCTCTATGTCCCTCAGAAGTGATCACAAGATCTTTTTCTCCATCGACAATCGCGTCTTTAATGTACTTGTTCTCTTTTAAGATGTCCTCGTTCTCGATTGTACCATTACATTCCTTTTCGCTCCCATTCTCATAGATACTCTTCAAATCATCGTGCCAATAAGGTTTTTCAATATTATCAAGCATACCTTATTGATCTATTTTTGTTATTGAGTTTATGAATATACCGACTCTCTTCCAAAATATGATCAGTATTCTGCCATTCAATCTAGCTGGGAACAGCCTCCTGTATCGCACGAATAATCGCCTCGGGACGCCAAGTCTCGTTGAGGTCGAAATATTGTGTCGCTCTCAAACAATCTTCCTCAGATTCAGAGTTGCCTTCGTTATAATAGAAGTTCCCGGCATGAACGCCGAGTAGAATAGGTGTTTCGTGAGTTTGAGTTAAATGTGCACCCCATGGATATTGGACTTGAGATGGCTCGACTAAGATTGGGCTTCCACTAGTCCCAGGGTCCATGCGTGCGTCTGTAAGGAATCGAGGCTTCCCCTCGAAATCGACATGTATCGGAGTGGCGAGTAACGAATTTCTTCTGATCGGGAACTTTGTTTGTGAATCGTACAGTCTCCCTGGATACCCGAGGCTGTACACTCTATCAGTCGTCAGTTGGTTATTTCCAATGAACTGACGTTCTGTGAGCGAAAACGAGGAAAACCGGGGTTCTTCATCATCTTCGTCTCTACTAAAGTAATCCGGAAGGGTAATCAGCTCCTCATCAATCTGTATGACTGCAACGTCCGCTCCATTCGGATCAAAACCCCAAGTCCGCTGTTCTTCCGAGAGATCAACGGAGTATCTAGTGGTATTTGTTACGTCGTCAGTATCACGCAGATAATAGGATACTTCGGGTGGTTGTTGATGAATCTCCGATCTTAATTCCTCTCCATAGCTTTCTCGGTCTTCGTCTGCAAGTACATGCCCTGCGGTAACAATGTATGTATTTGTATCAATGCGGAAGAAGAACCCAGTTCCGCCACTATCCGGGCCTGCGACATGCAGCGGTGTAGTAACGAGAAATGCTAAATCAATCTGATATCCGTATTGAGCCGGCATGCCAATATATTTGTCTCTCTTGCTATAAATACGACTTCATGAATGTTTAGTGAGTTGGATGTGGCTGGTCTGGAAGTGGGGTTGAACCACATACTAAGATACGACGAAGTACCCTCGAAACACCTACAGACAACCGTGAGAAGGGCTCCAAACTATGCGTTTTTCGTAACCCCTACCCCCTTCCGGGTATAGACGGGTGAAATTTAATGTCGAATATTTACTAATGGCGGATACACTTTCGTAGCACGTACTGCCGCAAACAAATTACTCATTCAGAGCCCTGTCTACTACAATACCAAATGTGGCCTATTAGCCTGAATTAATAGACCTCAATTGCTCTCTCATATGGCCGAGTATCGTAGCTCAATTGATGTTGTAGTGGTCCATTTGGATTTACGTATGTGGGTTCTCCAGTTTGGTTAACTCTCAGACACTCAAGATCATGGTGTGATATCTTTTCGTAAACTTCTGCCGCTCTATTCATATGGTCTCCAATATTACCCCATCCACAAATTATCTTATCTGCCTCCTCACAGGACTCAATGATATGTTTGTCATTTTCTTGTCTAACCGGATTCTTAGCATCCTCTAAATCCTCCGATGTCGGTTCAATTAGCGAGAATAGATTGACAATTTCAAGGTGTTTGAAGTCGTGGTATTTAGCAATTTCAATACACCTTTTGGTTGCATCATCATCTATTTCATCGTCCGCTGTTGACGGATTCAATAGCACAAATGTTAGGGTTTTGTCTCGAAAATCACCGTCAAGACTTCTGAAAAGGCGGTATCTGTGTTCATTATCGGCCGAGAATATCGCGTCCCTTTTTACCATACTGTACCTTTTCGCCCACATACAATAGTATTTTTGACTAGATTTTCAGTGACGGAATCCTCTACTTCTTGAATGGTATCCACCTAACATAGGCTTCAAGACGTCTGGCAAAAGTACAATCACTATGGACCTTCAGTTTGGTGACTCTTATCACCGCCGCGATGAACTGGCCGCTCAGGGTGGTACTTGGCAAGGTGGAATCATCACCTCAAAAGACAACCCGTACGTGTTCATCATCACGAGTGATCGAGGGAGGAGCTTTGGATATGTTGACGAATTTCTGGCTGATGGTACCTTCCAATACTCAGGACAAGGCGCTGAAGGCGACATGGACTGGCGCTTCGTGAATCGAGCAATCCGCGATCACGAGGACATGGGTAAAGAGATCCATGTTTTTGAGAAGACCGATGAGAGTTACATGGTCAGATACCGGGGGGAATACCAGTATGAGGATCACGAGTGGGTTCCTCTCCAAGATAAGAAGGACAATTTCAGGGATGCAATTCTGTTCGATCTTGTCCCAGTAGGAGGCCGAACCGTCAAAGTCCAGGGCGACCCTGAGACGAAGCCATTAGAAGAGCTCTATGCGGATGCTTGCGTAGCTGCGCCGTTACAATCAACGAACGGTGGTAACTCCGGATCAAGTGATTCTACTGGGTCTTCTGGAGGAGCAAGTTCTCAGTACAACCGATCTGAGGTAGTCAAAAAATTTGCGAGGCGTTCTGCTGATGGGGTTTGTCAAGGTTGTGAAGAAGCAGCGCCGTTCAAATCGAAAGACGGGAAACCATTTCTTGAGGTCCACCATTTGAAGATGCTTGGAGACGAGGGGGCAGACCATCCAGATAACGTCATTGCTCTGTGTCCGAATTGTCATCGGCGAGCCCATGAAGGTGAAGATGGGCGACAGTTCAACAAGGAACTCGTAGAAAAGGCCAAGGCTCGAAATACAAATATCTGTGCGTCTGAAGCGTAATAATCCGAATTTGAAAGCGCACAAAGACGTATTAGGCATAATCGCTAAGTCAATTTCAATATTTAGACCGTGACACAAGCATTAGATCTTTCACACAAACATCTAGAAACAGAGTTAATAGGATATAATCTCAGCAATTATTATGGATAATGGCACCTACGATAGTGGTCTTGCAGTCGGTGAACTGCATGTGTCTCGTGAACCAGAACAAAGATCTCTAAATGAGATAACTGCATTACTATATTATATAAACGGGATCGCAGAAGGTCTATCTGGATCAGAAACACTAGCCGAGATAAGACACGAATTCGCGTACAGCAAGGAGCGCCGAGAAGAGGTCGTGAACGATAAAGAGGCTCGGGAAAGAATTATTGGAAAGTTAGCCAGTCAAGGTGATCTCAAAAGAATTACTCGTACCAAAGGCAGATATCTATCTAATCAGCGTGATGGAGCGGTCAAAGTTAAGAGAATCCGCAAGGAGAGTCCATTTTTACTTGAAATTATTGGACCAATTGAATTGGTATTCATTGTATTATATCTTGGGTCTGGAATTAAATATGAGTATAAAGAAATTGAAACTGAGGACGGTAATTCTCGAGTAGAAAGGCGATTTGAATTCAACCCGCCAGATCTTTCACATGCATTAGAGGCGCTGCGAAAGCTGTTCTGATAAAACCACCCTGGTTCGAGATCTGGCTATTATTGGTGATCGTCGGCGGGTGGAATAGTCACGTAGGTCTCAGAACACGGCGCGAGTCCCGAGATAGTGTGGTTTGAACTCCTGTCCAGTATCCGCGTAGTAGATCGCGAGATTTGCCTCGAGGTCGGTAACGAGATAGTGGTCGATCACTTCTCGGAGCGAGTCGGCTTGGTCGCGATCGTTGTCCTCCAGGGCAGCGAGATATGCAGGACCAAGTTCTTCGCCAAACCGCTTGTTCGTAACTGGACGCCCGTTCCAAAGCGTTTCTGGTTCAGCGAACTTGTAGGTTGCAAGACACTCTTCGAGCTTCGGCCATTTTTCGCCCGTCCGGTTGCACTTCTTCTTCCGGTCTTCGAAGAGGTCAATGTGGGTTGCTGGGGTGTCGATCTCCGGCTCGATCTTATCTTCTCCGAGAAGGTACTGCCGTGTGTGGAGAAAGTCCATGTCGAAATCCCTGCCATTGTACGAGACGAGAGCATCTACTCCACAGTCGTCGACGTATTCGAGCGCTCGAGCGATCAGTTCGGCTTCGTCACCTGTGCTGTTGCGATGAAACGGTTTGTACTGTATGTCACTTCCTGGAGCGCCACAGTCATGGACGGCAATCCCCACTGAAACAGTCTCACCCTCTGTGGCTTTCCAGTGGGTTGTTTCGATGTCGAACGTTGCGATTCTGTCATAGCCATTACCGTCGCGATTGTATCGCATACTAAACCAGTTGGCAGAAGGGAATATTTAAACTGCCGCAACCAGAGTGAAAGTATAATTCGCCAGTCCCAGTTGGAATTAACCGCCCTGGCCCTTTCGAGCGCGTCATCTAATCGGAACTCGTAGTGGTCGAGCATTCTTCCCATAATCTCTTCCGGTCCCAGATCGGTATCAATGCCGTCAGGAGTATCGAAATAGGCCCGTAATCACTCGGTACGCGCTTTAGGAGTGCTGACACCACCGAAACCCGGTCGCGATTTTTCTCATGCCCGAACCGTAGGATGGGGAGCCTTCCTACGGTAACTCACAACCCACCAAACCGTCTATTCCGGGGGATCAAGCCCTGATGAGCATGTTCATCATTTCCGTTAATTTTTCGAGAGCGCCGATTGAGCCCGAACTATTTCGGCCAATTACCCTATACGCGCGCGAATATAGAATAGCGAGCGTAGCCCGGTATTTTATCCCGTTTGGTCGTAATCCAGCTAACAGACCACGGCGAAGTAGTGCGGTTTTCGTAAATCGATTCCCCGTACTGACCCCGTAATGGAGTACTCGATAGCAGACACCCATTGCTCAACCTCTCAACGTGTGTTTGACCTTCTCATCAGGTCGTTCGAACACTATCCACAGTACTCCATAGGCGATCCCGATCACCCCAAGCAGCACAAACCATAGATTCCCCGTCTGAATTAAGAAATACGCGAGGATGAGTCCGGCTGCTCCAAACATGACCTCCTTCGTTGTATAGACTCGAGTCCACCACGTTCGAGTTTCATCCGGGAAGACGTAGACGAGTACCACGATACTCAGAACGATCCCGCCAATCAGTAGCATCTATGATCACCCCCTCGAGCGACCGTGCTTGAGTGTACTGTGGGTCTTGAATAGTAGGAGATAGATGACATAGGCAACACTCACGATCAGCCCGACTGTGATGACAAATATGGGGCTTCCAATCGCTGCTGATGAGAAGAATGCGACCAGCCCAAGAGTAAATGCTGTGATCCAGACAAACCAGCCCTGAAGCGAATGTGGCGCTTTGAGTTCGATCATCAGTGATCACTCCAGCTCCCACAGCGGCCAGTTTGATTCGGCGAAGGGCCATCGTCTCTCAAATGCAGGAATGAATCGTAATAGTGGAAACCAGATTGCGATCAGGAAATAGACCGCTGCTGCGACCGTCAACAGGAATCCGGATGATAACACCATCACGACCGTGAGCCCGAAGACACCAGTGAAATGTCTCGTTCGATCTGCGAATCCAAGTCCTCGAGGGATTGTATCCCGCGCCCAAACGAGGATACTCACGATACTCGGTGGAATTAGATCGACTAACTCGAACTCGCGGACTGTATCTTTGATATTCTTGCCAGTGCCACTCGCTTCGTCTGTGATTTTGCTCTTCATTGTATTGAAATCATAAATATTCACTATCTATACCGCGAAACCCCTACCCCCTACGCAAACCGCCTACGCGAGGGAAGCCGACGGCTACGAATTCAGGGGGCTCGAGGTAGCTATCTAATTATTCAGTAGCCCCACTGGACCGTCCCGTGACTTCGATGAGGTCTTGATCGAGATCGGGGAGATGGGAGTTGTCTACCTCGCCAAGATCGACCTCGGGGGTGAGATTCGGTTTGTTCTTCTCATCCCGATCAGTATAGACGAACTCCGTTTCTTGAGGTTCGTAATCCACTATCTCCGCATTCGAATCAACGACATGCTTCAGGAGATGACGAGAAGAGGCGAACTGATCTTCCGGGCGAGTCGAATCACGGAGTCTCAAGTAATCAACGACCAGCTGCTTCCGATCGAGGTTCACACGACGATCATTCGTGAGTTTCTTTCCGATCTCAACAACGGCTCCCTTCAATTCCTCGTGAGTGAGTTCTTCTTTGTAGACCACTTCATGGTGATCTACGCCGCACTCACAGACCGGATACGTGTTATACTGAGCTGCTTGGTGTTCATCCTCCTTTCGCCCATCACCATCGAACTCAACAGTAGGCCCACGAATACGACGTCGTTGGCGTCGAATAGCTCGCTCCTTTACACTGTTCGTGGGATCGTTTGAATTTCGAGTGTACGTCTTCGCTGAGTCAGGATCACCGAGTTTCGTCATCACTCCACGAAGTGTATATGACTCTTTGAGCCAGGTGAAGCAGTTCAGGCAGATATCAGGGTCTTGCTTCACCTTCTCGTTCCAAACGGAGTGATTGGACATCAGTTGACCCTGAACTCATCGACGATCGCCTGTCTCCAGGTCCGGTCACCTTTCACAGTTAAGAGTGCTGCGTGGGTTTCCGCGTCGAACGACACATTGAGTTGTTTTACAGTCATTTTCGAACTACGTACATAGCTACTATGTTTTACACTTTATTCCTTACTATAGTAAGACTTATTTTAATACCACGCTTATTTGATACTGCGGGACGCGTTTCCCGATCTCCCGTGTTCAATCGGTGGTGGTCGCATCATTTCCTGTTCAAGAACAGGCAGGGAATCACCGGTCCCTGAAATCCCGGTTCGCTTTTCGGGATGCGACTTTGTTCCTCCTGGGGGTGCGTATTAATCATTAATACGCACCTGAGAAACTCACATGGGTGCAAAGAATTATACTACTGAAAGGCGTGATAACATTACGAAATTGCAAATAGACCAAAATACTTAAGTGCAAGTAAATAGTACTTGTAAATAGGGCGTAGGAATCCTACGCTGCGATAAAAGACCCATCATTTGGAGCTCCACCACGTGGAAATGACCGCGTCGGTGGGGTAACTCCACGAGGGCCTTTATCGCATCCAAATGAGAGGGGTCCCTCCTTCTCCAAAACGAAAAATGAAACAGGTGTATCGTCCGTCGAACCGGCTATGTGGTAAGTTCCATACGTCGCAGGAGCTTAATCGGTCTGAGAACCTTCCGCGTGATCAGAAAAATGGAGAAATGAAAAGTCTCCGTTGGGCTGAAATGCCAGCGCGGGAGCTTACGCAGGTCGCGTCTGATGGCACTCGCAGTGGGTGCAAACGGCCAACCCTGGCTACCGGAGGTCCGACTGGTTACACCGGGACCAATGAAGGTAGGCACTCTATCCAGTCGAGAATCGGATCACCCGATTCGTTTGAGATTGGAAATACCCGGAGCCACCTCTAGCAATAGTAGACTGAGAGAACTCGCAAGCGGTTACCTTACTAGAGTGGGGTAGGGGCGAGTATCGTTCACCACTCCCACCCTTCCCGTATGGTTTCTCCGCGTTATTTAATCCCGGATATAATCTTATCCTCTCTGAAGATGTAACCTTCAGGAGAATAGAACAGCGGAAGACCTCGTAGTAATTATCAACTCTTAGTTGATACAGAACAAATGAGACAAGAATTACTCTGTATCTCCCGCACCACTAAGAATTCACAAGATATTTTCAAGAGATAGTGCAGGCAGATTAGGGCAGCTGTACACATCTATAACAGAAGAAGTAGTCATTCTCACAGCCTTAGCATATTATTGCTCTAGTTTATAGTCGGATATAAAATACGCTATACTATACGGATCAAGATCGCCCTCTGCAGAAGACCGGAAACCAACCTTACGAAATAGAGTGAGTTCCTTTTGGTGGATCATCAGAGAGAACAGAAGACAACCCTCGCGCATCACCAACGTTCCGGAAGATCGAATTATGAGCTGTCTCTACCAGATAGCCTGGTTCATAGCCTGTTTGGTGGCACATGTCTGCGAGTAACAGAGCGAGACTGATGAGATTCCCATAGCACTTCGTATCGATGTATTGGCTTCGGAACGTCGTATAGAGGTGGAGCTTGTCTCGCTGAGGTTTGAATTGTAGCAAGACCAGACACGGAATGTTAGGAGCGAGTGGTTTCCCTTCAGTCGCCTTCTCGAGATCGGGAGTAAGTCGATATGGCTGTCCGAGGAGTGCATTCGTTGTCTGTCCATGATTGCCTTGCTTGAGGCGACCCCGTATCATATCGAGTTGGTTACGGGGGGCCGTGAGTCTGGTAGCGTACAGGCCAGCGAAGAGCTCCTCGATACGGTCCTGTACCCAGTACCGCCCGGTAGTACCGTCGGTGAACTCGTAGCTCTCGAAGCGTCCCAGCGTTTCTCCTGTATTGACTACCTCGAGCCATTGAGATCGCTCTATGGAAAACTCGTCGTAGTCGATCGAAGAGACAGGCTCTGAGATATGGACGACGTGATAGTCGTGAGGGAAGAGCCCGTGGACTCGAGACTCGAGCAGCGCCGTATAGGCAGTCCCAATATCAGGTGCAACAACAAACGGACTGGTCTCGGGCGGTACCATAATTAATATAGTTTATCTGACAATTTAAGAGTTACGAGTGATTGGGTGATCCCGTGATCGTACAGGGGTGAGCTGTGAGAAAATTCATTACTCAGAAGATATACCATCCCTGTATACAGTGGTGGAACGCTATAACGAGTCCGTTGTTGGGGGTGATGCGATACTCATTGAATCAATCATTCTCGGTGTTCTCTCGCTCATCGTTTTCGAGTTCTCAACGGGTTGGGAGTACGAGGTGGTCTTTCAGATCGCTCTTGGAGTGGTTTTTCTCACAATGTGTCTTCGAGCTATGGCGGGGACTGCCGAAGATCCGAATATGGGTCTTCTCAGGAAATCACTCCGATTGAGTTCGAAGTTACTACAACTTGCTCTCATTGGAGGACTCGCAGGCATCAGTCTTCACGCCAGCGCTCAGACGGGATACCTGTCTCCGATAACCTTCTTTGTCAGCCTCGCTTTCGTCCTTTCTCTATCCTTTGTTGTTCTCGATCTTCTGGTGCTGAGGGAATACGCGAAGACTTGGTCGAGCATTATCCATGAAGAAACTGATGATAATGTGATTGGACTGGTTCTTCGTAAGGCTGCTGACTTCGGTAGGGATCAGATCGAAGCAGCGATGGATAATGGTGCAACGATACCACCAAACAGTGACCGAAAGACCTTGCTTTTCGGGACCGGAACACTGGTGTTATTGCTATTTGTGAGTCTGCCTGTTTGGCTCGTCCTCACATGGTTCTTCGATGGAGTGCTGATAGCAATGTTGGTGGTATTATCGCTCTTGCTGCTGCGGGATTTAACCCGATATATCTATATCAATTATGGGGCAGCTCAGTCACTCTCAGAACTCAGGTGGTCATTAGAGTGCGAGTTCGCCTGGACGATCGCAGCAGGTATTCTGTTAGCCAGTGTGTTGGGCTATGAGTTGCCGTCAGTACTATGACTATTTCAAACTGCTCAGCCCATACTTCCCATTATTCCTGATAATGGGATTGCCACCGATGAACCATAGTCAAATAGTGAGTGATCAATTGATGAGAATGATTTATAAGAATATAATTCAGTTTTAGAAGTGATATGGATATCAACATTACCTTTCAGCACGGGCCGATAGAAGCTGAAATCAAAGCGAATGAAGAAGACGACTACGAAGAAGTTCTCAAAGCCCTCAAGAACATCACAGAAGACTATCCGCCAGCGGATCCGCTTCCAAATACTGATGAAAATCTAGAGGAAGTTGATCAGCAGGAGACGGATGTTGGAAAAGAAGAAGCAGACGATCAGAAGGGAGTTGAGCAAGATTTCCATGAGCAGGAGGCATTAGACGGGTTTACTAATCGTGTCTCCTCCCTTAACGACCTATCTGAACAGAAACTCTATCGGTTAGTCAAAGCGGGAAGGGTAGAAGATGGTGAAATCAAAGAGCATCCTCGCTATATCGGAGACAATGACCTGCTTGGGGATAATGGTCAGCACCGACTGCTGAACGCTTCTATTCTTCTCCTCACTGTCTTGGATGACTTCCACGGCATAAAGAAAATGAAAACATCAGAACTGAAGCAGGCATTAGCTGATTCCGGGTTGAACGAAGACAACTGGAGAAATGTGGGTCGCGTAGAAGAAGAGGATATCTATCTGAACAGACGGGGTAAAGGACCAAGCGCTACTACCGAAATTCGGCCACCTGGAAAAGACGAAGCGTATCAGCTCTTTACCGACCTTGCGTCTGAGATCAAGATATGAATTTCGATCGGGTGATTAAGCATTCATCTGTGGATACAGACAAGCACACCGTCGGATTAACCATATACTTCTATGATGAATTGAAAGACGAAGGACCGGTCTTAGTTCAAAGAATAAAAGAGACGCTGAATAATTCACGCGTCGACGTAAATCGGAATAACGTCTCCTCGTATCCAAGTCAGTTAGCAAACGATGGGTATGTGAAGAAGAACGGAGATGGGTATCTACTGACGCACGAGGGAATGAATTACTACTCCGATCTGGTGGACCTCCCCGAGTTCCCTGAAAAACAACGCGATGATGACTTTTTGACCGTGGACTATACTGATGAACGGTTTTATAATCAATTGATCGATGAAATAAACAAGACATACCAGATAAGGGCATATAACGCAACGATGGTGCTGACTCGTAAGCTGTTTGAATCGCTGTTAATCGATATCCTTCGAGGACACTACGGGAATAGAGAAATCCGTATGTTTTTCAATCCAGATCGAGCACAGTATCTGCCGTTCTCCGTCCTTATTGAGAACTTCGATGAGCAGTTACAGGATTTTCGGCACTACTCGTTAACTCTGGATGAGGATTTCATTAAGTCACTTAACGACTTCCGGTACGATGCCAATGACAGTGCTCACTCAATCGAGATCGACATCTCAGAAGAGGAAATAGAAGAGAAGTCGGAAGAAGGTACATGGATATCCGAGATTTTGTTTAATGTCTGGCGAAAAGTACAGATTGCCAACGGCATAGGTGATGAAGATAAGCTTGAGAAATAAAGTCGAGAGTGAACCCACCCACGACCCCGAACGGGAAGCCCCTTCTAAATTATCAGGATACCGTATTCAGACAGCTGAATTCAGTACTTTGAGGCGCTCTACCGTATGCGTATTCCGTAACCCCTACCCCTTTCGTAGTATAGAGCATGAAGATTTAATGTTGCCACAATCAATGCGTATTAATGGTTAATACAGGTAATTATATTGTCATTTGAGGACTTCAGGGACCATAACTGTCAAATAGAGGACCGTTGCGACTATGGGGCGTATTTCTTTTCGGCCTCACGGATATCGTCGGATCGGAATTTGAGATACTTGCGGGTGACATCGATCTCGGAGTGGCCGAGCAAGTCTTGGAGGTAGACGATGGGCATTCCGTTCTTCGTACGATGGACCGCGTAGGAATGCCTGAACGTGTGTGGGGTGATTCGATTCCGTGGGTTCCCCTCTACGTCCGTATAGACGACCTCCTGGAGATCAGTCCGGGCAGCTACCTCACGGACGATCTCACCTAATCGTCTGACTGGCATTCGGGGCGATTGCTTCGTGAGGAGGAGATAATCGGACTCACCCGCATAGAGATATTTGTTCCGTCGACCACCTTTCAACCATTCTCGGAGGACACGAGCCAGATCATACCGATAGTAGACGGTTCGACTCTTATTTTCCCCGCGTTGTTGTTTCGAGGTTCGAACTTCTATTTGGCGCTCTTCCAAGTCAATATCATCAATGCGGATGTCACTCGCCTCGGATACGCGCACTCCTGTAGCCCAAAGGAGTCGTAAGATGAGTTCATCACGGAGATCGCGACAGGCGTCGATGAGCGTTTCATACTCGTCTATGTCGAGATACCGTATCTCAGAGTGTGTATCGAGTTTGGGCTTGTTCGAGAGCCAGTTTAGTTCCACGTGATCGAAGGGATTCCTCTCGACGGCGTCGCGATCATTAAGATACCTGTATACAGCAGACAGGTCGTATGCTTTGTTCAGAATCGATTTGTCGGCATACCCTTCGATTCTCATCTCATCTAACCAACCGTCGATGAGGTCGGTGTCTGCCTCTAAGACATCGTAGCCAGTTTCCTCACAGTACTCCCGCCACTGCTGGAGGGTGACCACTCGGTTCTTCAGAGTGTGTGAGGACTTCCGTGCCTTAATGCGGATGAGATGGCGCTGAATGGGTGTCGGCCAATTCTCGAAATCATCGTGTCCCGTCATCACTTGTAGGGCCACTCGTCCTCGGTATCGACGCCGAGTTCTTTGAGGATGTGCTCAGAGTTGGCAACTTCATATCGCTCAACGATGTTTTCGACGATCCCTTCCAGTTCGTCTTCCTCGACGTTCTCGAGACGCAGCAGATCTACCTTGTCTTCGATGGTAGCCAGTCGGCTTTCGATCTCGTCGAGTTCCCCACCGATAACCTGAGTGTTAAGGTCTGATGGATCCGAGTCATCGTCACGCGCCATGTGTCCTTCAACGGCGGTTCGGATGAGGTCGGAGATGGAGTCGACGGCTGGCTGCTCGTCTACGTATTCTGACCAACGAGCCTTTTGTTCGTCGGATACCACTAGTTGGACATACGCCATGGATCTGTACACGCGGTCATCTTATATGAATCATGAGGAGGTAATGATGCTATGGTAGACTGGACCGAGACGTACCGCCCGACGACGCTCTCGGAGGTACGCGGGAACAACAAGGCTCGAGACAAGCTACGGGAGTGGGCCGAAACCTGGGACGACCACCGGAAGGCGGCCATCGTCCACGGCAGCCCCGGCGTCGGGAAAACGTCGGCCGCGCACGCGCTGGCCAACGACATGGGGTGGCCGGTGATGGAGCTCAACGCGAGCGACGACCGGCAGGCCGACGTCATCGAGCGGGTCGCCGGCGAGGCGGCCAAGAGCGGCACGCTCACCGCCGGCAGCGCGGGCCGTCGGCTGGTGATCATGGACGAGGCCGACAACTTCCACGGCAACGCCGATTACGGCGGCTCTCGAGCCGTCACGAGCCTCGTCAAGGAAGGGAATCAGCCGATCGTCCTCGTGGCCAACGAGTTCTACGACATGAGCCAGTCGCTGCGAAACGCCTGCGAGACGATCGAGTTCCGCGACGTCTCCGCCCGCTCGATCGTCCCCGTCCTGCGGGACATCTGCCGCAAGGAGGGGATCGAGTTCGAGGACGCGGCCCTCGAGAAGATCGCGGAGTCGACGTCGGGGGACCTCCGTTCCGCCGTAAACGACCTCCAGGCCGTCGCCGAGGAAACGACGGTTCTCACCGTCGACGACGTCGTCACGAGCGAGCGCGACACCACCGAGGGGATCTTCGACTTTCTGGACGCCCTCATCAAGGAGAAGGACGCCGAGGGGGCGCTGCGGGCCTCCTACGACGTCGACGAGACGCCCGACGACCTGCTCAACTGGATCGAGGACAACGTCCCCAAGGACTACGCGGGCGCGGAACTGGCCGACGCCTACGGCTTCATGGCCAACGCCGACCGCTGGCTCGGGCGCGTGCGGGCGAGCCAGAACTACTCCTACTGGCGGTACGCGACCGACAACATGACCGCGGGGGTAGCGGCCTCGAGGCGCGAACCCAAGGGCGGCTGGACGCGGTACGGGCCGCCGAGCTACTGGTCGAAGCTCGGCCGAACCCGGGGCAGCCGGGACACCCGCGACTCGATCGCCGAACGCATCGCCGAGCGCGAGGGGACGAGCGTCGCCACGGCTCGTCGGGAAATCGTCCCGTTTCTCGCGGCGATGACACACCACTGCACGAACCGCGACCTCACCGTTCGAATGGCCGCCGCCTACGACCTCGACGCCACGGAGGTGTCGTTCGTCACCGGCAGCGGCGCGGACACGAACAAGGTCCAGTCGGTCGTCGAGGAGGCCGTGGAGCTGACGACCGAGCGGGCGGTCGCCCACTCCGGGAACGCCTTCCTGTCGGCGGTCGAGTCGAACAGCGACGACGGCGAGCGCGACGCGGCGGCCGGCGACGAAACGGAGACACAGCAGACCCTCGAGGCCTCGAGCGGGAACTCCGAGGAAACGACGTCGGATCGGGACGACGCGGCCGACGACGACAGCGACGCCGACGACGGCCAGGCGGGACTCAGCGACTTCTTCTAATCCGGCCCGCCCCGTCGCACGTTACAGCAGGCCGCGTTCCTCGCCGACGACCTGGCAGGCCTCGAGACAGGCCATCACGTCAGCCTCTCTGTGGGTGGCCATCGGAGTCAACCGGAGGCGGCTCGAGCCCTCGGGAACCCGGGGCGGACAGACGGGGCGTGCGATCACGCTCCGGTCGCGAAGCGCCGACGCGACCGAGCGGGTCTCCCGGCGGTCGCCGACGAGCACCGGAAGCACGTGCGAATCGCCGAGGACGTCGAAGCCGATCGACTCGAGGCCGTCCCGGAGGTGCGAGACGTTCTCCCACAGCCCCTCGCGGGGGTCGTCGTGACGCGAGATGTGGAGCGCCTCGCTCGCTGCGGCGACGGCCGGCGGCGCGAGTCCCGCCGAGTGGACGAACGGACCGGCTTCCGAGACCAGGCAGTCGATGAGCGCGTCGCTTCCCGCGACGTAGCCGCCCTGGCTGGCGAGGGCGTTCGCGAACGACCCCGTCTGGACGTTGACCCGATCCTCGAGGCCTTCGGCCCGGACGATCCCTCCGGCGTCGGCGTAGAGCCCGATGGCGTGGGTTTCGTCGACGAGCGTCCACGCGCCGAACTCCTCGGCGGCGTCACAGAGCGCCGACAGCGGGGCGACGGCGCCGTCCGCGCTGAACACCGAGTCCGTGACAACCAGCCAGGACTCTCCGTCCGCGCCGGGGCGGGCCGCTCGTTCGGAGAGCTTCTCGTGGAGGTCCGGCGCGCTGCAGTGGTCGTACCGGACGATCGTGGCGTCGGTGAGATGGGCGCCGTCGACGGTGCTCGTGCGGTTGTACTCGTCGGCGAAGATCACGTCCGGCTCGAGGACCGTCAGCGCGCCGACGGCGGCGGCGTACCCCGAGGAGAACGCGAGGGTCCGATCGGTTCGCGTCGTCTCCGCGAGCAGCCGCTCGACGTCGTGGTGAACCATGGTGTCACCGGAGACGCACCGACTCGCACCCGACCCGGTGCCGACCGTCGCGGCGGCCTGGCGGGCCGCGTTCTGGACGCGCTGGTCGGCCGTCAGCCCGAGGTAGTTGTTCGAGCCGAAGACCAGCATCTCCTCGGAGTCGAGCACCGGCAGTCCACCGCCCGCCGGCGCGGCGAAGTAACTCCGTGCTGCGACGCGGTCGGTAGGGGAGAGCGTCCGTCTGCGGTCGGCATCCTCGAGCGCGTCGAGGCGTCCCTCGAGGTCAAAGCCGCGGTCTTCCATCCGAGTGCATCCTCACAGTCAGGTGGTATTACGTTCACGGTTCGACTCGTTCGCCCGTTGCCGGGAGACGACCGGATAGATCGACGGGGTGCGTCGACCCGTGACCCGAGCGTCGTGTCCCGCCGTTCTGGCGAGGGGTACCCCGCCCGCTTCGCGACGCGCCTGGCCGGGGTTTCGACTCTCCTGCAGACATCGATCCGAGCGAGTGCGAACCGGTGTAGGGGGCGAACGCTGGTTTCGAGCCGGCGCGGCCGGAACGATACAGAAATTTAAATATTGTGGCCGTTCGAGTAGTGAGAAGCGAGCGCATGACAGACACCGACACCGACGCGGGCGGGGCGTTCGAGATCACCTCGAGCGCGGACGAACTGTTCGGCGGGATCGAGACGGAGCCACTCGAGGGCGAGCGGCCGGTGCGGCGAACAGCCCGCCCCGACGACGGAACCGTCGCGGCGGACGACCTGTTCGCACAGCTCCAGCGCGAAGCGGGCGACGCCGGCGACGACCTTCTCACGGGCGAGACGCCCGAGGAGATCATCGCCAGCGCCGACGAGCCCAGCGACGAGTCCGACGGCCGGGACGACGACCTGCTCGCGGACGCGAACGCACTCGAGGATCTCCTGCTCGCCGATCGGCGGGAGGGCGAGGAGTTCCTGTGGATCGACAGCGGGTCGGGAACCGACGCGGCGCCGCCGAAACCGGCAACGCCGCCTCGAGACGAGTCGGCGACCGAAACCGACGACGGCGAGCGCTCGGAAGACGTAGAGCCGTCGGGTCCAGAAACCGGTTCCGGCGACGGGTCCGCCAACACCGGCGACGGCGAACGAGGCGACGACCCACTCGAGGAACCCGCGGAGGCGAAGGCCGATCCCGACGACGGCGCCCGCTCGCGTTCGCTGTTCGGTCGTGTTCGAGCGATGCTTCGGTCGCTGTTTCGACGCGGCTCGTAGCGCAACGGGACGAATCCGGTCGCGTCGGGTCACCGGCCGTTCGCTTCTTACCGTACTCGATCTCGAGTCACTGAGAGACCGCCGAGGTCAACCGCTGGATGAGCGTCGGTCCGGGCGTCTCGTCCGTGACGTCGACTTCGCGCCGTAGCTCGCCGTCGTCGCCGACGCTCAGGATCTGTATCCCTTCCTTTCGGGCGAGCGTTGCGGCGCGTTCGTCGATCGTTCCCGAGGTCGTCACCAGAATCGCGTTCGCACCCGTCGAGGCGGCCCGGAGCCACTCGACGTCCTCGAGGGTTGCGCGGTCGTGGACGTCGGCGACGACGACCCGGTCGAGGAGCGGATCCTCGCCGTAGACGTGGACGTGGACGTGGTCGGCTCCCCCGTCCGTCGTGACCGGCTCGTCCGTCCTCGTCTCGAACCCGCGGGCGTCGAGCGCGCTCCGGATCGCCTCCCGCGCCCCGAGCTGGGTCTCGAGCCACCCCTCGCCGGTCGCGCTCAGGCCGTACCGGCACAGCACTCGTTCGCCGCCGTCCTCGAGCGCCGCGAGGCGGCCGCAGGATCGACAGCTGAGGCGGTGTTCGGGCGCGTCCGTACACTCCCCGCAGTCCCGGCACTCGTACCCCCACGAGCCGTGCAGTTCGTCGCCCGGAACGCTCTCGGCACAGGTCGGACACGAGAATCCCTCGTCGTCGATGAACTCCTCGCGCGGCCGGGTCGTCTCACACGTCGGGTGAAAGAGCAGTTCGGTTTCGACGGCGTAGGGTGACTCACAGTGGCTGCAGACCGTCGTGTACTGCATCCCCTCCGCGTCGCAGGACGGACAGAGGTAGACCTTCTCCTCGAACTCCATCTCGAGGAGGTCGTGATCGGCGAGCGCCTCGAGCGCCTCCCGGTCTTCCTCCCCGACGATCCGTCGGGCGTCCGGATACGATACCTCCCCCGTCTCCTCGTCGATCGTCGGCGTGTACTCCTCGGTCGCTCCGTTCGAAAGATCGACCAGTAACTGTAGTCTGTCTGGTGCTACCATCTAACTCCCCTGCACACGGGTAGTCGAGCGTCGGACAAACCAATTTCTCCGTTTCAACAGTCAATAACTCGTGAAAATATGGTCGAGCTGACTGATGCCGGTCGCTCGAGTCGCCGCCCTACAGCAGGTCCTCGATGTGGTCTGCGACCTCTTCGGGGGTGTCGCCGACCGGAACGCCCGCGTCGTTGAGCGCGTCGATCTTGCTCTCTGCGGTGCCGGTGCCCGATCCCGAAACGATCGCGCCGGCGTGGCCCATCCGCTTTCCTGGGGGCGCGGTACGGCCGGCGATGAAGCCCGCGACGGGGGTGTCGACGTGCTCGTCGATGTAGGCCGCGGCCTCCTCCTCGTCCTCGCCGCCGATCTCGCCGCACATGACGATCGCCTTCGTGTCGGGATCGTTCTCGAACAGCTCGAGGGCGTCAACGAAGTCGGTGCCGATGATCGGGTCACCGCCGATGCCGATCGCGGTCGTCTGGCCGATGCCGCGGTTCGTCAGGCTGTCGACAACCTGATACGTCAAAGTACCGGAACGGGAGACGAGCCCGACGTCGCCCTCCGAGAAGATGTTACCGGGGAGGATTCCCAGCTTGGCCTCGCCGGGAGTGATGAGGCCGGGGCAGTTGGGACCGATGAGGCGGGTGTCCGTCTCGGTGAGCCGCTTGTTCACCTTCGCCATGTCCTGGGTCGGAACGCCCTCGGTGATGGCGACGGCGAGCTCGAGGTCGGTGTCGAGTGCCTCGAAGATGGCGTCGCCGGCGAACGCCGGCGGGACGAAGATCACCGAGGCGTCGGCGTCTTCCTCCTCGACCGCCTGGGCGACGGTGTCGTAGACGGGGACGCCGTGGACCTCCTGGCCGCCCTTGCCCGGCACCGCGCCGGCGACGACGTTGGTCCCGTACTCGATCATCTGGCCGGCGTGGAACTTCCCTTCGCCGCCGGTGATTCCCTGTACCACGACGCGGGTGTCGTCGTCGACTAGTACACTCATTGTTCTCCCTCCGCGTACTCGACGGCACGCTGAACCGCGTCCTCTAAAGTCTGTTCGACCGTTACGAGGTCTTCGTTCAGAATCTCCATCCCCTCTTCCCAGTTCGTCCCGGCCAGTCGGACGACGACCGGCTTGGGAATCTCGTCGAACTGTCCTAACGCCTCGTTGATCCCCTTGGCGACTTCGTCGCCGCGGGTGATGCCGCCGAAGATGTTGAACACCACGCTGTCGACGTTCTCGTCCGAAAACACCATGTCCAGCGCGTTGGCGATCCGGTCGGCCTTCGCGCCGCCGCCGACGTCGAGGAAGTTGGCGGGCTCGCCGCCGTAGTGGTCCACGAGGTCGAGGGTCGTCATCACGAGGCCGGCGCCGTTGCCGATGATGCCGACGTTCCCCTCGAGGCGGACGTAGTCGAAGCCGTACTCGTCGGCCTTCTGCTCGAGTTCGTCGCCGCTCGCGGCCTCTTCTTCCATCTCCGCGAGTTCGGGCTGGCGGAACAGCGCGTCCTCGTCGATGTTCATCACGGCGTCGGCCGCGATCACTTCGTCATCCGCCGTAACCATCAGCGGGTTGATCTCGGCGTCCGCCCCGTCGCGGTCGTCCCAGAGCTGGTAGAGCGTGGTGAGAACGCTCGAGACGTCCCGTGCGAGGTCGGGGTCGACATCCGCGTCGTAGACGGCCTTGCGAGCCTGGTAGGGGTGCATGCCGAACGCGGGGTCGACGTGCTCGCGGGCGATCGCGTCGGGGGTCTCCTCGGCGACTTCCTCGATGTCGACGCCGCCTTTCGTCGAGACCATCGCGACGGGCTTGCCCTCCCCGCGGTCCATCGTGATGCCGACGTAGAGCTCGTCCGTGAAGTCGACCGCCTGCTCGACCAGCACGCGGTCGACGTGGTAGCCCTTGAGGTCCATCCCGAGAATGGATTCGGCGGCCTCACGGGCCTCGTCCTCGTCGTCGGCGAGTTTGATCCCGCCGGCCTTCCCGCGGCCGCCGACCTGTACCTGGGCCTTGACTGCGACCGGGTAGCCGATCTCCTCGGCTGCGGTCAGTACGCCGTCGACGTCCGACGCGAGCTGTGAGTCCGGCGTCGGAATCCCGGCGTCGGCGAAAACCTGCTTCGCCTGATACTCGTGGAGTTTCATTGCGCATTCGAACGGGCGTTGCGCCGTTGCTTAAATCATGGCAGTTTCCGTTCGCGCCAGCCTCGAGCGCGACGGTCGGTATCTGCGAGGATCGGCGTCCATCCCCTCGAGCGAACCTCCTTCCGGCGCACGGATCACTCCGTGTCGACGCCGCGCGCGCTCGAGCATTGCGAAATCGTGTACAGTTCGGGCTTCGTACCAGTAAGACAACTGTTATGGGAGCCCGTCAAGAATATGTCGGCCTTGATCATGGTAACGTGTGTCATTGGCGAGCGACGGACCGAGGTGGGTGGCTCGCGGAGTTCGACAATCCGGTGTAACATCGAACACCACCTCGAACGGACGCTCGAACAGGAGGACATTACCGATACCCGGTATCACGTGCGAGAGGCGCTTCACCTGAGTTACACCGAACAGTGGTGAACGGCGGCACCCGCCGTCACGTGGTGGTTTCTGTCCCGACGGATACCGTCGGCTCGCAGAATTGCTCGTCGCACCATGCTCCGTCTGGGATTTGAACCGCTCCCGAGAACCTGTTCGCTTCGCTCACAGAACCTCGGTATGCTTCAAACCCAGGAGCGCAGTTGCTGCCCACGAAGTGTTCGCAGCAACATGCTCCGTCTGGGATTTGAACCCAGGTCATCGGCTCGAAAGGCCGAAATGATTGGCCGGACTACACCAACGGAGCGAACTACAGTCACCGGTTGCTCCGGGCTAATAAAAAGCGTTCCGTTCCGTCGCCAGGCTGGCACACACTCACTCACCGTGACGTGTCGACGTTCGCCGCGTCCTCAACGCTTTTCGCGCCGGGATACGAGTCCCTACGCATGAAGTACGTCCGATTTCGCGATCCGGCCGGCGCCGTCCGCCGCGGCGAACTCGAGAGCGGCCACGTCCACTTCGGCAACGAGAGCTACGACCTCGAGTCCGACGAGATCGACGTCCTCCCGCCGAGCGAGCCGTCGAAGATCGTCTGCATCGGCCGGAACTACGCCGATCACGCCGCGGAGATGGACTCCGAGGTTCCCGACCGACCGATGCTGTTTCTCAAGCCGCCGAACGCCCTCGCCGGCCACGGCGACACCGTCACCGTCCCCGCCGGAAAGGAGCGCATCGACTACGAAGCCGAACTCGGCGTCGTGATCGGCGAACAGTGTCGAGACGTCCCAGAAGCGGAGGCGATGGACGTAATCGAGGGGTTCACCTGCGTCAACGATCTCTCGAACCGCGACGACCAGCGCCAGGAGCAGAACTGGGTCCGGGGGAAGGCGTTCGACGGCGCGGCCCCCGTCGGCCCCGTGCTCGCCACCCCCGACGAGGTGCCCGACGACGCCGCCGTCCGCTCGTGGGTCAACGGCGAGCAGCGTCAGGACGGCTCGCTCGAGCAACTCATCTTCCCGATTCCGGAGCTGATCGCCGAGATCACGACCTACCTCACCCTCGAAGCTGGCGACGTGATCGCCACCGGAACCCCGGAGGGCGTCGGAAAGCTCGCGGACGGCGACGAGATCGAAGTCGAGGTCGAGGGCGTGGGGACGCTCGAGAACACGGTTCGAATTCCCTGACCGCTCTCCGGACCGCCACAGGACGTGCCGCCAGCCGAACGTTTTTCGGCAGCCTGCGTGAAGGAGCGACCATGACCGTCAGATTCGGTGCCGTCACCGTCGACTGGCTCGGCTACGCGACCGTCCGACTCGAGGGCGAAACCGGCACGGTCGTCTACATGGATCCCGGACGCTACGGCGTCTTGGACGACTACGACGCCCGCGACGGCGACCTCGTGCTCGTCACCCACGACGACCACTACGACCCCCACGGGATTCGTCGGGTTGCCCACGAAGACGCCATCGTGCTCTGTCACGAAGCGATCGACGCCGACGAGATCGACCGCGTCGACGAGCAGCCCGAGGAACTGCCCTACGAGGTAGAGCGCGTCCGCGGCGACGAGAATTTCGTGCTCGGCCCGCTCGACCTCTACACGACCCAGGCGTACAACGAACCGGGCGGCCCGTACACGGACGACGACGGGAGCCCCTACCACCCCGAGGGCGCGGGCTGTGGCTACGGCGTCACGATCGACGGCGTCACCGCGTTCTGGCCCGGCGATTCGGACGTGCTCCCCGTCCACGAGGAGTTGGGTGTCGACCTCCTCTTGCCCCCGATCGGCGGCAGCTTCACCATGGACCGCCGCGACGCCGCCGACCTCGCCGAGACCATCGAGCCGGGGCTCGTTCTCCCGGTTCACTACAACACGTTCGAGGCGCTCGAGACCGACGAGGAGGCGTTCGTCGTCGACGTCGCCAAACGCGGCGTGCCGGTCGTTCTGGACGAGTAACCGCTCGCACCGGTTCGCCTCGTCCCCTCGCCGTCCTGTAGAAGGGTTTAGATATTATCGCGACAGATCACCCGTATGAACAATGCCTCGCCGACGCACTGTTCGAACTGCGGCGAGGGGGTCACCGACGCGATGAACTTCTGCCCGAACTGCGGGACCGCGACGAGTCTCGAGGCGTCACGACCCGCAAACGGCGAGGAGGTCACCGACCGCGAGGTGCTCGAACACCGCATTCGCCTCGCGATGAACGAGGGGTGGGGTCTCGAGCACGACTTCGGCGATCACGCGGTGCTCATCAAGCGGTCGTTCGGCGCCCTCTGGGTACACATCCTCGTCGGGTTCCTCACCCTCTCGGCGACGATGGGCCTCGGAAACGTCCTCTACGCTGCTTACTCTTACTACGGGAACCCGACGCGGGCCGTCGTCGACGCCGACGGCGATCCGGACGCGGCCGGCAGACCGGAGCCCTCCCGATTGGAGCGAGCGACGGCGACGGTCGCGGCGCTGCTGCTGTGGTTCTGCGCCGCGGTACTCCTGGCGTTCGCGGCGCTTCTGTGGGCGGAGATCAGTGTCGTCGTGACGGCGGGATCGCTCGTGCTCGCACTCGCGTTCGCTGGTGCGGGATTCTCCACGTTCCCGCCCTCGAAGCGTCGTCTCGAGGAACGCGGTCCCCCCTCGAAACACGGCCGGGTGGCGGAGGTCGACGAGCGATGGGTGGACGGTCCCGACGAGGACTGTTCGGACTGTGGCGGGACCGTCGACCGCGGCCTCGAGCGAACGTACCGCGACGAGGTCGCGCTGTTCGGCGTGGCACTTTCGAAATCGGAGGCGACGGACGTCTACTGTCGTCACTGCGTTCGAGCCGAGCGGCGACTCTCGGGACTGTCGAGTGACGGCCGCGAACGGGAACGCGACTGCGAGATGAGCCTCGAGCGAGTGTAGCTGCGAACCCGGTAGAAGGGGCTCGGGACGTTACTCTCACGATTGCAGTTCAAACTCCGCGTGATACGGAGCGGGTGAGGTAACGCAGCGGCGCGATACTACGAGTCGGCAGCTGGTTCCGTCGCCGGCTGGTCTGCCGTGTAGCTGTCGATCCACGCGCCGACACAGTACAGGAGGACGCCGAGAACCCACCACGGATTCCAGAAGAGCAGTCGCCACGCGACGGCCGTCTGGGTCAGCACTTCGGGGTCGAGGACACCGGCCAGTACGACTCCCCGTAGAAGCGTTTCCACCGCGACGAACGGAACGAGCGTCAACCCGACGATGAACGCGCTGGCGTGTCGTACCTCGTCTGGGACGTAACGCCCCCACGGTCGAACGATCGCCAGCGAGAGGACGCCGAGAACGAACGTCAGGACGCTACTGCCCCACAGCAGGGTGACGATCCACGGCGCACGCGATCCGGACAGTTCCGCAGTTCCGCCCCAGAGCGTCGAGACGCCGAGTGTCCCACCGACCGCCCAATACGCGCTTACCGCAGCGAAAACGAACCACCAGACGCCGGCCAGATACGCGACGACCACCAGTAGCTCACGGTACTCCTCGACGGTGTCTTCACGCGGGTGATCGACCATTGTGCTATCGCCGTTCGGGGAACCCGGACCCGCTCGATTACCAGTTATCGCCTCCGGGCCGTTTCCGGAGCACGCCGGCGTTGCTCGAGACCTTTTAGATGACGTCCATCGCCTCGAGCCGTTCGGGCAGGTAGGTGTCAGTCACGAAGTCGAGACCGCGGGCCGCGAGCGACTGCTGTTCGGACTTCTTCTCGATCTCGAGCTGGAGCTGGATCTGTTCCTCCCAGTAGTCGGTCTGGAAGCGCGGGTCCTCGAGTTCGCTCTCGAGGGCGTTGACGTCCGAATCCGACAGCGGGTCCGTCGGCAGATCGTACTCGACGATGTCGGCGGGCTGGATGCCGATGTACTGCGCCTCGGGCGTTGCGAGGTATTCAGAGAGGTGGGCGGACTTGATCGAGCCGTAGGCGACGGAGCCGTAGATCCGGTAGGACCAGGGGTCGCCGTCTGCGAAGACGGTAACGGGGAGGTCGAGTTCGTCGTGGAGCCGCTTGGTGATCCGGCGGGTGGCGCGGGCGGGCTGGCCCTTGAGGTGGACGATCAGCGCGCCGTACTCCTCGTCGAAGCCGTTCTCGACCAGCCGGTCGCGCATCCCGCCGGTCTCGACCGCGAGGACGAACTCGGCGTCGCTGTCGAGGAACTCGATCGTGTCGGGGTTGTTCGGAATCTGGTAGCCGCCCTCGCCGACGTCCTCTTGACAGTGGATCTCGCGCTCGCCGCGGCGGGTCTGCTCGCGCAAATGGAGCGGCCCCATGATCGTCGCCCCGGACTCCTCGGGGCGCATGTGGAAGTCCTCGCGAGTGACCTCGCTGACGATCTCTAGGTCCTCGATCAGCTGGTTGGACTCGTCCTGGTCGTTGAACTGGGCCTCCTTGTTGTCCCAGCTCTCCGAGAGGTAGTACAGCTCACGCAGTGTCGACGAGCGGTCCTCCTCGAGCTGGTTCGAGAGAAACTCGATGGTGTACACCGCCTTGAGGAGTTTCCGGGCGCCGCGAACGGAGTTCGCGGATCGGGTCGAGGTGCGGTCGCCGTACACCCACACCCCCATCTCCTCGTCGTACTCGATGTTGCTCTTCGTCCGGGTCGGGATCGACATGCTCGGAATCTCGCCGAGTTCGAACTGGTCGTAAAACTGCGCGGCGAGGTCGATCAACTGCTCTCGTGCCTGCTGGTCGTTTTTCGCGCTCATGATGACACCGTGAGTTTCTCGTCTTCGACACCTTTCACGTCGAGGTCGAACGCCGCGTCGGCGTCGACCTCGTACTCGAGGACCGCCTCGTCGTCGCTCGAGACGTCGGGCGACCACTTGACGAACCACTCGTCGTCCATCTCGACGACGGTCGCGCCGTCGCTCAGGTTCCGCGGCTCCGCGGAGACGATGTCGGTGATCTCGAGCGATTCGGTCGTCCCGGAGTGGTTCTCGACGACGACGCTGATCCGGTTGCCGTCGCCGTTCTCCTCGAGGGTTCGGCTGACGATGACGTTGTTCATGATGCGGCCGATGGCGTCGTCGATGTTCGGCTCCGGCCGCCCCGTCACTTCAGCCACTTTCTCGGCCATCTCGGGGAGGATCTTCCCGAGGACGTTCTGTTTCTTCCGCCGTTTTTGCATCGAGCGCCGCTTGTTGAGGTAGCTCTTGAGTTCGCGGGCGGCCTCGCGGATCGCGAGTTCGATCTCGTCTTCGATCTCGGGAACGTTCGCGACGGCGTCCTTGGACTCGCTCGTAAACGGCACGTTCGTCGAGGCGACGTGGATCATGATCACGGCGGGTCCGTTGGGGAGGCCGGAGCCGCCGGGCTGGTCGAGGCCGTAGTTGCGCCAGCCGATCGACTTGACGACGTCGGTCGTCGCACACGCCCCGCGCTGGTAGACGAGGGGGACGCGGTTGGCAAAGCGGAGGACGTCGACGCTCCCCTCCGCGGAGAGGTCGCCGCCGTAGGCGATGCCGGCCTCGACGATGAACGGATCGCCGCCGGACACTTCGGCGTCCCGCGTCGCCGCCGCGTAGAAGTCCGCGTCGAACTCCTTTCTGAGCCCCGCCTCGATGAGCTCGTCGGTGATCGGTGAGAGACACCGCGTCGGCGGCGCCATGATGTCAGTCGCTCGCATTCCCTCGACGAGGTGGCTCGTCGCGTCGCGGTCCTCGGCGAGTTCGCGCACGAGCGGCGGGTCGTCGGGAACGGTCACCATCACGTCCCAGATCGCCTCGGTCACGTTCTCGCGGGCGGTGTCGCCGAAGGCCACCTCGTCGTACTCCTCGGTGAGTTCGGCCGCGCGGTCGACGTGTGCGCGCAGTTCACGGTGCGTGAGCCGGTGGCGGTTGTCCTCCTCGTCGGCGAATTTGCCCGCGAGTCTGTCGGCGAAGGCGCGGACTACCTCGTCGTCCTTCCGGGTGCTCGTCGCTCCGTCGGCGAGCGCGTACAGGTCGGTGACGAGGCGGGATTCGAGGGGCTCCTCGTCACCGCCTTCGAGCGTCTCACCCGTCCCGGGATCGGCGTCGATGAGCGCGGCCCAGACGGCTTCGAGGACGTTCTCCCGTACCGTCTCGCCGAACGCCGTTCCGTGCTCGGCTTCGGCCGTTTCGGCGGCCTCGGCGACGATCTCCCGGAGCTCGTGGTGGGCGATCCGGTCGCGACTCGAGACGGCGTCGGCGACCGCCGCGGCGAAGGCAGCGGTGGGTTCGGCGCCCTTGTTCACGGTGGCCTCCTCGACGATCGCTTCGACGTCGACGGGCTCGTGGGCGGCGGGCGGCGACCACGCCATCTCGCGGCCGTAGTGGCGGTCCCGGAAGGCGTCGATCACCGAGTCGGCGGTCTTCTTGCCGACGCGGGTGAACTCACCCTGCAGGAAGCCCGAAACCGTCTGGGAGTCGGTCGCGTTCAGCATCTTCAGGACGGTGCCCAGCTCGACGCCGTGGGGGTGGGGTCGGATCTCCTCGGTGTCCTCGGGAAGCTGGTCCGTGGCGCGCTCGAACTTGAAGTGTGCCGTCGGCTCGCGGAGCTCGAGGCGGGCGTGGGGGTTGACGACCGCCGTGTGCTTGATGTAGTCGTGGAGCTGCTGGCGAGCGCGCATGTTCGCCTCCATCTCGAGTTCGATCCGGGTGCCGTGGGGGCGATCCCAGCTCGTCTCCCGGTCGACGCTGATCTCGGGTTCGTTCTCGTCGGTGTCGACGATCAGTTCGAAGTACTGCGCCCGACTCGAGCCCTGCGTCCGACTCGTGATCTTGGCGGGTTTGCCGCTCGTCAGCTGAGAGTACAGCACCGCAGCGGAGATACCGATCCCCTGCTGGCCGCGGGACTGTTCGCGGGCGTGAAAGCGAGAGCCGTAGAGGAGCTTCCCGAAGACCTTCGGGAGCGACTCCTTCGTCAGACCGGGACCGTTGTCCTCGACGATTAGCGTGTAGTAGTCCTCGTCCTCCTGGATCTCGACGTAGATGTCCGGAAGGATACCCGATTCCTCTGCGGCGTCTAAGGCGTTATCGACGGCTTCCTTGACGGCCGTCACGAGGCCTCGAGCGCCGCTGTCGAAGCCGAGCATGTGCTTGTTCTTCTCGAAGAACTCGGCGATGGAGATCGATCGCTGGTTGGCGGCCAGCTCTTCGGCGATCCCCTCCTCCTCGCCGAGTGTCGACTGGAACGACGTCATCGTCTGTTCCTATCGGCGGTGGGGCTAAAAGGTGTGTGTTACCGGAGTGAAAGTGAAGACGTCCCCGCGGGGCCTCGAGACTCACGTCGCAACGAGTCGCCGCGAGGCGTTCGCGACGACGAGGAGTCCGCTGGCCGCGACGGCGAGCATCGCCGTGAGCGGGTTCAGGAGGCCCACGAGCGCGGCTGGGATCACGACCGCGTTGTAGCCGAGCGCCAGCCACTCGTTTCGGGCGACGCGAACGCGCGCCCGCCGTGAGAGATCGAACGCGAGGGCGACCGCCCCGAGGTCGTTCTCGAGGACGGTGAGGTCGGAAGCGTCCGACGCCAGCGCGGTGCCGCTGCCGAGCGAGATCCCCAGATCCGCCGCCGCGAGCGCCGGGGCGTCGTTCGTCCCGTCGCCGACCATCGCGACGCGGCCGTCGGCTTTCAGCAGGTCGATCGCCGCCGTCTTCCCCGCGGGCGGGACGCTCGCGAACACGTGATCGACGTGGGGGTGGCGCTCGAACGCGTCGGTAGCCGCCCGGTGGTCGCCGGTGAGGACGACCACCTCGAGGCCGCGATCGCCGAGTTCGGTGACGGTCTCGCGCCAGCCGTCTCGCGGTTCGTCGCCGACGACGACGACACCCTCCGCCGCGCCGCCCCGGCCGACGACGACCGGAAGATGTCCGGATCGACGGGCGTCCGCGACGGCCGTCTCGACGGACGCCGGCACCGCCCACCCCCGATCCGCGAAGAGGTCGGGCGTGCCAGCGAGGAGTTCGACGCCGTCGACGCGGCCCGAGACGCCGGTCGCGTGGTCCGTGAACCCCTCGATCCGTCGCTCGTCGCCCCGCTCCGCGGTCCCGTCGTCCACCCGGCGGCCCCCCGTCGATTCGACGCCGAACGCCGCCACGATCGCCGCCCCGACCGGGTGAGAGGCGCGGCGCTCGAGGGCCGCGACGGTCGCGAGCAGGTCGTCGGGGGCGGTCGTCTCGAGCACCTCCATCCTGCCGATGGTGAGCGTTCCCGTCTTGTCGAAGACGACGACGTCGACCGCGCGGAGGCGTTCGAAGACGGTCTCGTCGAAGACGACGAGTCCCCGATCCAGCGCCTCCTCGAGGATCGACGCGACCGAAACCGGCGTCGCGAGGCCGAGCCCCCAGGGGGAGACGACGAAAACCGCCAGCAGCGCCGCGAGCGCCGCCGTCGTCGCCCCCATCCCGGTCAGCAGCGCGCCCGCGGCGACGAGGACGGCGGCCGCGACGACGACGAGGGCGGCGATCCCGGCGTACCGGTCGGCTCGCCGCTGTATACCGTGATCGGCGCTCTGGAGGTTCCAGACCCTGTGCGTGAGCCGTTCGATGCTGCTCGTGGCGCCCTCGTCGACGGTCACCACGGCCGCGTCGGCGGTGACGGCCGACCCGCCGACGACCCGGTCGCCCACCCGCTTGGCGACCGGGAGTGACTCGCCGGTGACGACAGCCTCGTCGACGGTACACCGCCCCTCCGCAAGGGTGCCGTCGACCGGAATTCGCTCGCCGCGGCGGACGAGCAGTCGGTCACCGGGCTCGAGGTCGGCCGCGGGGACCTCTCGGGTGGTGCCGTCGGCCTCGTACCGTCTTGCAGTGTCGACCTGCGAGATCGTCAGTTCGGTCAGGAGTTCCGTCCCGCGGCGTTTGACCGACGACTCGTAGAAACTCCCGGCCATCACCGCCGCGGCGACCACGATCGTCAGGTCGTAGTAGATGTCGATTCGGCCGGCGACCGCGGCGGCCGTGCTGTAGAGGAAAGCGCTCACGATGGTCAGCGAGACGAGGAGATCCGTGTTCGGCCGACGGAGCACGAGACCGACGTACGCGCCGCGCAACACGGGCATTCCGGTGACGACGAGGACGAGGCCCGCGAGGACGAGGTAGATCCGGACGAACAGCGGTCCGGTTCCGTCCTGAAACGCCTCCGCGTACAGGCCGAGCACCCAGCCGTCGTACACCGTCGCCAGGTGGACCGGGTACAGGATCGTCACGTAGGGAACCAGCAGGAACGCGCCGAAGACGATCCCGACGATGTACCGCGCGTCGAACGTGTCGTCCGAGCGCCGCTTGCGCGTGCCGACCATCTCCCGCGACCGGCGCGTCGGTCCCGCCGCCGCGCCGTCGGCGTCGGCCTCCTCGCGCAGATACGCGGTGTAGCCGGTCGTGCTCAGCGCGTCTCTGAGGGCCGCTTTCGAGCACCGTTCGAGGTCGTGGTCCACCCGAACCGTCTCGGTCACGTAGCTCGCCTCCGCGGCGGCGACCCCGTCGCGGGCGGTCGCGACCCGCTCGAGGAACGCCTCGCAGGTCGCCTGGCGCATCCCGTCGACCCGGAAGAACGTGCGGGTGAGCTCGTCCGCCGGCCGCTCGTCGGCGTCCGGAACCTGGCCGGGGGCGGGCTCTCGGTCGCCGAGCGCGCGGGCGACGTCGCGACAGCCGGCGCTACAGAACGTTGCGCGCTCCTCGAGCCGGCGAGCGCTCTCGACCGGCGTTCCGCACAGCTCACACCGGTCGTCGGAGTCGGCGTCCCCAGGCGTCCTCTCCACGGGTGGCTCTCGAGTTCGGGTTGGACGCCGACGGGTTTAGCAACCGCGGTGGCGTTTTATGCTGCTGCCTCGCGCTCGCGCGAGCGCGTACACGTGACTTTTATTACCCCCCGACCACTATCCGAAAGCAGGTTTCTCATGTCCCAGGAAAGCGAGTACGGCGCCGGACAAATCCAGGTCTTAGAGGGCCTGGAAGCCGTGCGAAAACGGCCGGCGATGTACATCGGTTCTACAGACTCTCGAGGACTCCACCACCTCGTCTACGAAGTGGTGGACAACTCGATCGACGAGGCGCTCGCCGGTCACTGTGACGACATCACGGTCACCATCCACGCCGATGGTTCCGTGAGCGTCACCGACGACGGCCGCGGCATTCCCGTCGACACGCACGAGGAGTACGACCGCCCCGCCCTCGAGGTGATCCTCACGGTCCTCCACGCCGGCGGCAAGTTCGACAACAAGTCCTACCAGGTCTCCGGCGGCCTCCACGGCGTCGGCGTCTCGGTGGTCAACGCCCTCTCCGGACGCCTCGAGATCGAGGTCAAGCGCGACGGCGGCGTCTTCACCCACGCCTTCGAGCGCGGCGAGCCCCAGGGCGACATGGAGCGGGTTCGAGAGCTCGAGGCGGACGAGGAGACCGGAACCCGGATTCGGTTCTGGCCCGACGACGACATCTTCGAGACCGACGAGTTCGCCTTCTCGACACTGTCGAACCGCCTTCGCGAACTGGCCTTCCTCAACTCCGGCGTCCGGATCACCCTCCGCGACGAGCGCCAGGAGACCGACGACGGCGAGGCGGTCGCCGAGACCTACGAGTACGAGGGCGGCATTCGCGAGTTCGTCACCTACCTGAACGAGACGCGAGCGCCGCTTCACTCGGACATTATCTACTTCGAGGACGAAGAACAGAGCATCCAGGTCGAGGTGGCGATGCAGGCCACCGAGGAGCTCCAGGGCTCGATCCACGCGTTCGCGAACAACATCAACACCCGGGAGGGGGGAACCCACCTCACCGGGTTCAAGACGGCGCTCACGCGCGTCGTCAACGACTACGCGAACGACAACGACCTGCTCTCGGACATCGAGGAGAATCTGCGGGGCGAGGACATCCGCGAGGGGCTCACCGCCGTCATCTCGGTCAAACACCCCGACCCCCAGTTCGAGGGCCAGACCAAGACCAAACTCGGCAACAGCGAGGTCCGCGGTATCGTCGAGAGCGCGATGCACGAGGGGCTCAGCACCTACTTCGAGGAACACCCCGACACGGCCCAGGCGATCGTGATGAAGGCCGTCGAGGCCGCGAAAGCGCGCAAGGCCGCCAAGAAGGCAGAAGAGCTCACGCGCCGGAAGTCGGCGCTCGACTCCACCTCGCTGCCCGGCAAGCTCGCCGATTGCCAGACCAAAGACCCCGAGGAAGCAGAGCTGTTCATCGCGGAGGGTGACTCCGCGGGCGGCAGCGCGAAGCAGGCGCGCAACCCCGAGTTCCAGGCCGTCCTCCCGATCAAGGGGAAGATCCTCAACGTCGAGAAACACCGCCTGGACCGAATCCTCGAGAACGACGAGATCCGGAACATGATCACCGCCATCGGGGCGGGGATCGGCGACGAGTTCGACCCCGAGGCGGTTCGCTACAAGAAGATCATCATGGCGACTGACGCCGACGTCGATGGAGCGCACATCCGCACCCTCCTGCTGACGTTCTTCTACCGCCACATGCGGCCGCTGCTCGAGGGCGGCTACGTCTACGCCACCCAGCCGCCGCTGTACCGCATCCGCTACCGGGGCAACACCTACGACGCGATGACGGACGAAGAGCGCGACGAGATCGTCGCCGAGAAGTGCGACGGCAACCCGACGCAGATCCAGCGGTTCAAGGGGTTAGGCGAGATGAACCCCGAACAGCTCTGGGAGACGACGATGAACCCGGACAACCGCATCCTGAAGCAGATCAGCGTCGAGGACGCCGCGGCCGCGGACAAGATGTTCTCGGTACTGATGGGCGACGCCGTCGAGCCGCGAAAGCAGTTCATCAAGGATCACGCTCCGGAGGCGGAGTGGATCGACATCTGAAACGCATGCGAACACACCCGACTACGACACGACGAGCGGAGACACAGCTATGAGTTCAGAAGTACCCGACCCGACCGACATCGACGCGCGAACGGTCGAGACCGTTCGGATCGAAGACGAGATGGAACAGTCGTACATCGACTACGCGATGAGCGTCATCGCCGGACGCGCCCTGCCGGACGTCCGCGACGGCCTCAAACCGGTTCACCGCCGGATCCTGTACGCGATGCACGAGATGGGCGTCACCTCCGGGAGCAGCCACCGCAAGTCCTCCTCGATCGTCGGGGAGACGATGGGTGACTACCACCCCCACGGCGACAGCGCGATCTACGACACGCTCGTGCGGATGGCCCAGGACTTCTCGATGCGCTACCCGCTCGTCGACGGCCAGGGGAACTTCGGCTCGATGGACGGCGATCCGCCGGCCGCACCGCGGTACACTGAGGCGCGGATGGCCTCGATCGCCGAGGAACTCCTCGAGGACATCGAGAAGGACACGGTCGACTTCCAGTCGAACTACGACGACCGCCTCCAGGAGCCGACGGTGCTGCCGTCGTCGTTCCCGAACCTGCTCGTCAACGGCTCCTCGGGGATCGCCGTCGGAATGTCGACGAACATCCCGCCGCACAACCTCGGCGAGATCGTCGACGCGACGGTCGAGCTGCTCGAGAACCCCGAGGCGACCGTCGAGGAGCTGATGGAGCACGTCAAGGGGCCCGACTTCCCGACCGGCGCCAACATCGTCGGCCGCGACGCCATCTACTCCGCCTACGCGACGGGTCGGGGTCGCATCCGCGTCCGCGCGGAGTTCGAGGTCGAGGAGTGGAAGTCGGGTCGCGAGCGGATCGTCATCACCGAACTCCCCTACCAGGCGAACAAGGCCCGGATGGTCGAACGCATCGCCGACGACGTCAACGAGGGGACCATCGAGGGCATCTCGGACCTGCGCGACGAGTCCGACCGCGACGGCGTCCGGGTCGTCGTCGAACTCAAGCGCGGCGCGAACACCGAGGTCGTCAAGAACCGCCTGCTCGAGAACCACCTAGAGCGCACGTTCGGCGTGATCAACCTCGCGCTGGTCGACGGCCAGCCGCGAGTGCTCACGCTCAAGGACACGCTCCAGGAGTACATCTCCCACCGCCGCGAGGTCGTACGCCGGCGCAGCGAGTACGATTTGAACGAGGCCGAAGAGCGCGCACACATCCTGGAGGGGCGACTCAAGGCCCTCGAGCGCGTCGACGACGTCGTCGAACTGATCCGCAACTCCGAGGACCGGTCGGCCGCCCGCGAGGGGCTCCAGTCCGAGTTCGCCTTCTCGGAGCCACAGGCCGAACACATCGTCCGGATGCAACTCGGGAGCCTCACCTCGATGGAGGCCGCCGAGATCGAAGACGAGTACGACGAACTCCAGGCCGAGATCGAACGCCTCGAGGCGATCCTCGGGAGCGACGCCGAACTCGACGCGGTGATCGAGGCGGAGCTGCTCGAGATCAAAGACGAGTACGACGACGACCGTCGCACCTCGATAATCGAGGACGAGGGGACGGTCACCCACGAGGACCTCATTCCGGAGGAGGACGTCCTCGTCGTCATGACCGAGGACGACTACGTCAAGCGGATGCCGGTCGACGCCTTCGGCGCACAGGGCCGGGGCGGGAAGGGGATCATCGGCGCCGACGTCAAAACCGACGATCGGGTCGCCACCGTCTTCCGGGCGAACACCCACGACTACCTGCTGTGCTTTACGAACCACGGCCAGGTCTACCGGCTCAAAACCTACGAGATCCCGGAGATGTCCCGCACCGCCCGCGGCAAATCCGCCGTCAACATCCTCGATCTCGATCCCGGCGAGAACATCACGGCCGTCGTCGACACCGACGCCTTCGACGACGACGAGTGCGTGACGATGGCGACGAAACACGGCTACGTCAAGCGGACCGCCGGCGCCGAGTTCGACAACATCCTCTCGACGGGGATCATCGCCGCCTCCCTCGAGGACGGCGACGAACTGGTCGACGTCGAGGTCACCGACGGCACGAAGGACCTCGTCGTCGCCACCGAGCGGGGGATGACGATCCGCTTCGACGAGAGCGAGGTCCGGACGATGGGGCGCAACGCCCGCGGGGTCAACGGCATCAAACTCGAGGGCGGCGACGCCGTCGCGGGGCTGGTCGCGACCGACGAGAGCGACGAACGCGCGCTGCTCACCGTCACCCGGAACGGCTACGGCAAGCGGACGCTGCTCTCCGAGTACCGGACCCAGTCGCGCTACGGCAAGGGGCTGATCGACATCAAGACCAACGAGCGAAACGGTCCCGTGACGGCCGTCAAGGCGGTCACGCCGGCGGATCACCTCGTGATGATGAGCGAGCGCGGCCAGATCATGCGAACGCGGGCAGACGAGGTGTCGACGGTCGGCCGGAACACGATGGGCGTGACGCTGATGGACGTCGAGGCGGGCGACGCCGTCGCCAGCGTCGACGTTATCCCGGCCGACGACGCCGACGAGTAGGCCAGCGACACTCGAGTTCTGGATTCGTTTTACCGGCGGGCACCGACCCGTCGCACATCGCAGTCGATTCGGTGAGCGATAGTCGCCGTTGAAACGAGTTACTCACCGGTCGTACGGGAGCGGCCAGCGGAAACGCGCTGGCCGCAAATTCGCAACCGGGAGTACAATGACTGTCAACGACTACTAGAGACTAGCCCCGCGAGTCCGACGGCCGCGAGCAGGAGTCCGCCCGCGACCGTCAGGTACCAGCCGGTCGTCGGGACGAACGTCGCGTCGAAGCCGATCAGCGGTGTCGCGAGGACGTAGTAGAGGCCGACGGTGAACACGAACGTTCCGGCGAGGGCGGTCGCGAGCGACCGACGGCGGTCACGTCCGACGACGAGCAGCGACAGGACTGCTAACATCGCGACAACCAGCAGGAGGCTGTACCCCGATATCCCGGCGTTCATCTCCGGAAGGAGGATGTCCGGCACGGCTCCCGCTTCGGAGCGTGGCCGTATCCAGGGGAGATACGCACCCGCGGTGACGATCACCAGTGCGAGGAGGGTGAGCGCGGTGTCTGCGTCCCGATCGAACCCCTTCATTCGGGTAGTACTGACCGTCGGGCCGACATACGTGTTCGGTTGCTCGGGGACGCCGCGCGGGGCGACTCGAGTCGGGAGGTGTGAAAACAGCGACGCGCGAGTTCGAACGGAAAACGGAAGCCGAGCGGCCGGAGGACGCTCAGTGGGCCGGCTCCTCCGCCGGCGCCCGCATATCGTCGATCCGCAGAATGAGAATGTTGTTCGTGTCGTCTTTGCCGTCGACGGTGCCGTCGATGACGAGCTTCGAGAGCGGCGTCGGACCGACCCTGACGTCGTCGTTCTCGTGGATGTCGCCCATCGACCCCTGGAGGTGAACCTCCGCGCGACACAGCTCGGGGTGGTGGACGCTCGAGAGGTCGATCTCTTCGACGAGGACGCCCTCGACTTCCTCGCCGTTGTGCTCGAGCGGGACCGAGGCCGGTTCGTCCATCTGCTGGATCTCGAGGGCCTCGTAGGCGGCGGCGGTCGGCTTGTAGCCGCCCTTCGGTCCGGGGACGCCCTCGACGAGCTGGAGCGCCTTGAGGCTCTGCATCTGGTTGCGAATCGTGCCGGGGTTTCGGTCGACCTGTTCGGCGATGTCCTCGCCTTTGATCGCGTCTTCGGCATCAGTGTGCAGGTTCGTCAACGCCCGCAAGATTTTCTTCTGACTCGGGGTGAGTTCGATCGATGACATAGCGAATCCTTCGTAATTGATTTCCTTAAACCCGATGGGTTGTCCCGGTAGCGGCTTCGATTTTCGGTGTTGGCCTCGGGGTATCCTAATCTCGTTGTTCAGTCACGACGAGCACGTCAATCATTTTTACACCTCCGCGGTGTCCGACGGCTATGGAGGGACAGCGCGTGCTGGTAACCGGCGGTGGCGGCTTCGTGGGATCGAACCTCGCGAACCGCCTCGCTCGAGCGAACGACGTGATCGCCGTCGACGACCGCTCGCTGGGGACCCCCGAGAACCTCACGGATCGGGTGGAGTTCGTGGAGGCGAACGTTCTCGATCCGGATCTCCCGGCCGACGTCGACGTCTGCTTTCACCTGGCCGCCCTGTCGTCGTACGCGATGCACGAGGCCGAACCCGCCCGCGGGGCGCGGGTCAACGTCGAGGGGTTCGTCAACACGGTCGAACAGGTCCGCGAGAACGGCTGTGAGACCGTCGTCTACGCCTCGACGTCGTCCATCTACGGCAGCCGAACCGAGCCGTCGTCCGAGTCGCTCCCGGTCGAGGCCAGGACGGGCTACGAGGCCTCGAAGCTCGCCCGCGAGCGCTACGGCGAGTACTTCGCGAACCGGTACGGGATGAACGTCGCCGGAATGCGGCTGTTCTCGGTGTACCAGGGGTACGGCGGCGCCGAGCGTCACAAGGGCCAGTACGCCAACGTCGTCGCCCAGTTCGCCGACGACGTCGCACACGGTCGCTCGCCGGTGATCTACGGCGACGGCACCCAGACGCGGGATTTCACGCACGTTTCGGACGTCGTCCGGGGACTCGAGCGAGCGGCCGACGCCGAACTCACGGGCGTGTACAACCTCGGCACCGGAGAGAGCTACGACTTCAATACGGTCGTGGACCTCCTCAACGAGGAACTCGATCGGTCGGTCGAGCCGGAGTACGTAGAGAACCCGATTCCGGCGACGGTCTACGTCCACGATACGCTGGCGGATTCCTCGAGGTTCGCGGCGGAGACGGACTGGGAGCCGAAAATCCGGTTCGAGGAGGGAATCGAGCGCGTCTGCGCGCCGTATCTCGCGGCCTGAGAGGCGCGAGTCAGCCGGGGACGATCCAGCCCTCGACGATCACGTCCTCGAGGACGAACATCAGCGCGACGCCGACGACGAACGTCGCGGCGTTGAGCCGGGTGACGACGCTCTCGGCGTCGAACTTGATGAGGTCGACGAGTTCGATGATCACCTGCAGGATCGCACCCACCGCGACCGCGTAGAACAACACGGCGAGGGCGGACGAGTTCGCGAGGCTGCCGACCCAGCCGCCGAGGATCACGGGTCCGCCGGCGATGACGCCCATCGCCGCGAAGTGGCGCAACGGCGGGATCGTGTGGTCGCGCGCGACGGCGGCGACGACCGTCGGCCCCTCCATCACGTTGTGCATGACGAAGCCGACGACGAGCAGCATGACGAGTGTTCCCTGGCCGTCGATGAACGCCACGCCGATGGCGAGCCCCTCGCCGATACTGTGCAGGCCGAGGGCGACCGCGACGAGGTAGGCGATCGTGAGACCGCTCTTTTCTGCGCTGGCCATCTTTCGCTGGCGCCACTCGCTGATCACGTACATGACGGCGAAGGTGCCGCCGACGCCAGCGACAGCGAGCCCACCCGCGACGATCACCCCGGAGAGTTCGAGGCCGCCCGCGGCCACGGGGCCGACTTCGGCACCGTGTTCGAAGACCTCCTCGGTCATCTCGAAGGCGATGAACGCCAGCACGCCCGCCGAGAGCGCCAGAAACGCGTGCAGATAGCGGTGGTCCAGCGACCGAATGAACGGGAACCAGAGCATTCCGATGACGACCGGAACGATCCCCGCGATCGCGCCGATGACCGTGAGCATCCACAGGATCTCGAGCGGTCCCGCTTCGGCCATCGATTCGATGTCACCGAACGGGGAGGTCAGGTACAACAGCCCGGCGACCGCGCCGAGAATGAGCACCGGCGCGACCGCGAGCATCCAGGCCGGGAGCGAATCGGCGAGACTATCGAGACGTGACAACGAAACCACCTCGCGTCCGTCCCGCAACGACGTCCTTCATGAGCAGATGTTTAGACGCGGCTAATAATATATGTTCCCCATCAATTTTTAGATTGAGTCTACACTAACCGATCGTTCGTCGGGAGCGGGGTAGCCCGTCTGATCAGCGTTCGGTCCCGGCCGGGAGCGTCACTCGAACGTGTCGGGCGACGTCAGTCGGCAGGGAAACGGGATCGTCGTGGCCGGCCGCGCTGGCCGTAATCATTCCGAACGGCGCGATCTCGAGGATCTCGAGTTCGACCCCCGGTTCGATGCCGTGGTCGGCGAGGTACGAGAGCACCTCGGGATCGTCGTCGGCGACCTCCTCGACGACGACCGTCTCTCCTTCGGCGAACTCCGTGACCGATTCGCCGGCGGAAACCGGCGGCTCGAGGTCTGCACCGGGGATCGGCGAGCCGTGAGGGTCGACGTTCGGATCGTCGAGGGCGGCGGCGACCCGCGCCTCGAAGTCCTCGCTGATGTGGTGTTCGAGGCGGTCGGCCTCCTCGTGAACCTCCGCCCAGTCGTAGTCGAGGTGCTCGGTCAGGTAGGCCTCGAGCAGGCGGTGGTGGCGAATCACCTCGAGGGCGACCGTCTCGCCCTCGTCGGTGAGCGTCACTCCCCGGTACTTCTCGCGGTCGACCAGGCCGCGCTCCTCGAGTTTCTCGAGCATGCTGGTGACCGTCGGCGACGTGACGTCGAGTTCGTCGGCGATCTCTGAGGTCTTGATCCGCTCCTCGTGGCCGCGCTGAAGCTGGTAGATAACCTTCAGGTAGTCTTCCATCACGTCGCTCAGCATCATCGATTCGAAGTTAGGACCGTCTAACCCTAAACGTATCGCCACCTTCAGCGCAGTCGAATCGCCACGAACTAAACACCCCCTCGCGAACGAGGCGTATGGGCCGAACCGTTCGGATTATCGGTGCACCGATGGACTACGGGGCGAACAGGCGCGGCGTCGACATGGGGCCGTCGGCGATCAGGTACGGCGGACTGGCCGACGGCCTCGAGTCGGCGGGCGTCGAGTGTACGGACTCCGGGGACCTCCTGATCCCGCGCGCCGAGGAGCGCGACCCGGACGCGAAGCCGCCGCGGACGGGCAACGCGAAGTTCCTGAACGAGACCGAAGACGTCTGCACCCGTCTCGAAGACCAGGTCGCCGAAACGCTCTCGGAGGGGTCGTTCCCGCTCGTCCTCGGGGGCGACCACTCGATCTCGATCGGCACCATGAGCGGGTCCGCCCGCGAGGCCGACCTCGGCGTGATCTGGTTCGACGCCCACGCCGACCTCAACACGCCAGAGACCTCCCCGAGCGGGAACGTCCACGGGATGCCCCTCGCCGCGGCCCTCGGAAAGGGGCTGTTCGGCGAACTCGAGTGGGCACGGGCACCCCGAGTCCGCGAGGAGTCGGTGGTGTACGTCGGCCTGCGGAGCATCGACGACCGCGAGCGCGAGGCCATCCGCGACAGCGACGTGACGGCGTTTACGATGTCCGACATCGACGAGCGCGGGATTACGGCCGTCGTCGAGGACGCCATCGACGTCGCGACGACCGACACCGACGGAATCCACGTCAGCCTCGACCTCGACTGGCTCGACCCCAAGGCGGCACCGGGCGTCGGAACCCCCGTCCGCGGCGGAGCGACCTACCGGGAGGCACACTCCGCACTCGAGACCGTGTTCGAGCGCGACGTGCTCCGCTCGATGGACGTCGTGGAGGTCAATCCGATCCTGGACGAACAGAACGAGACCGGAATCCTCGCGGCGGAGCTGGCGGCGAGTGCGTTCGGCAAGCGCATCCTCTAGGACACCCCGGCAGATCCTGCCGCATGGGACTATGACGCACGCGGATAACGGTTTCAACACCTTTGTATCGGAGTGTTTCCGAGAGTGCAGTATGACTGAGAATGTCGTCGTTCTTGGCGCTGGCTACGCGGGTGCCGGAGCGATCTCGAAGCTCCAGTCGGAGCTTGACGACACCGCAAGACTGACCTGGATCTCGGACACCGACTACCACCTCGTCCTCCACGAGGCCCACCGCGTCGTCCGGGACCCGACCGTTCGCTCTGACATCACGATTCCCGTTCACGACATCGCCGAGCCGACGACGCAGTTCATCCAGGATAGCGTCACCAACCTCGACGTCGACGAGCAGGTCGTCGAGCTCGCCGACAGCGAGGACGTCGAGTACGACTACGTTCTCGTCGGTCTGGGCAGCGGAACCGCCTACTACGGCATCCCCGGCCTCGCGGAGCACTCGCTGACCCTGAAGAGCCTCGACGACGCCCTCGAGATCCACGACCGGATCGAGACGGCGAGCAGGGAGGCCACCCGCGGCGAACCCGCCCAGATCGTCATCGGCGGCGCCGGCCTCTCGGGTATCCAGACCGCCGGCGAGATCGCCGAGTTCCGCGACAAACACCGCGCGCCCCTCGAGATCCACCTGGTCGAGGCGCTCGACGAGATCTTCCCCGGTAACGACCCGGAGATCCAGCAGGCGCTGCGCGACCTGCTCGAGGAAGCCGGCGTCAGGATCCACACCGACGACCCGATCACCGAGGCCGAAGACGGCGTCATCCACTTCGACGAGGGCGAGCCCCTCGAGTACGACGTCTTCGTCTGGACCGGGGGCATCACGGGCCGGGAGGCGCTCGAAGGGGCGGACCTCGAGAAGGAGCACAACCGCGTCAACGCCGGTGCGAACTTCCAGACCAGCGACGAGCGCGTCTTCGCCATCGGCGACTCGGCGATCGTCGACCAGGGCAACCAGCCCGCACCGCCGACCGCACAGGCCGCCTGGCAGGCCGCCGAAGTCGCCGGCGAGAACATCTCGCGCGTGATCGAGGGGCGTCCCCTCAGAACCTGGGAGTTCGAGGACAAGGGAACCGTCGTCTCCGTCGGCGACAAGGCGGTCGCCCACGGCGTCAAACCCGCCTTCGGTCTCTCGATGCCCGTCGACACCTTCGGCGGCCGCCCCGCGAAGAACCTGAAGAAGCTCATCGCCGCCCGCTGGATCGCCGACCTCACCTCCTGGAACCGCGCCCGGAAGTGCTGGTCGTCGCTGTGACGCCGCTCGCGTAGCACGCCGACACCCGATTCCAACGACTCGACGGCACCGATCCCCGCCTCATGGACCCGCTCATCGTCACCTCGTCGGCAGTCGACTCGCTTCTCGTCGCACTGAGCGGCGGCTCCGAACTCGCCGCTGGTCCGCTCGCCTTCGAGGGCCAGGCCCGCGAGTGGATCGACGCCGCGAGCGGCCCCTGGCAGTACCTCCTCGTCTTCGCGCTCGCCGCGACGCCGCTGCTCGAGATTCTCATCGTGATCCCGATCGGCGTCGGCCTCGGTCTCGATCCGGTTCTCGTCGGCATCGTCGCCTTCGCCGGCAACGTCGCCCCGATTTACGGCATCGTTCTCGGCTACGAGCGGCTCTCGGCGTGGCTCGAGTCTCGCCGGGAAAGCGACGGCGAGCCCTCGAAGCGCCGAAAGCGGGCGCAACGAATCTGGAACGCCTACGGCCTCCCCGGCCTGGCGCTCGCCGCGCCGGTTCTGACCGGCGTTCACCTCGCCGCGGTGCTCGCGCTCGGACTCGGCGCGCGCGGACGGTCGACGCTCGCCTGGATGACCGGCAGCATCGCCCTCTGGACCGTCGTGATCACGGTCGCCTCCGTCGCCGGACTCTCGGCGCTCGAGTGGGTTTTCTGAGTCGGGGTATCGCTCCGCCGGCGAGCGTCGAGACACCCCCGTTATATGGTGCGTTCCGACGTACGGACAGCGGTGATCGCGGTGCGGGCTCGAATCCACCTTGGGGAAGCAACTGAGCGGGCACGAGCCGTGCCGCTGTGGATCGCCGGCGCCTGGTGGGTCGTCTTCGCCGCGATGAGCTTCTACTGGGCGGCCGGTGGGACGGTCGGGCTGGCGACGCTCGGGTCCGGCGTCGAAGAGCAGGCCGCGGCTCGCGAGCCGTGGTTCGTCGGACTGGTCTGGCTCACCGGCGTTCTCAAACTCGTCCCCGTGGCACTCCTCGCGGCTCTCGTGTCCCCTCGAGAGATCCTTCCGCGACGGCTGGTGCTCGCGGGCGTCTGGCTGATCGGCCTGGGGCTCCTGGCGTACGGCGGGCTACACATGGTCCTGCACGGGCTGGTTCTCTCGGGCGCGTACGTTCCGGGAGCGGTGGATCGGCCGGCGCTCGTCTGGCGCGTCCTGTTCTGGAATCCCTGGTGGCTCCTCGGCGGCGCGCTGTACTGCGGCGCCGCGTGGCGGTTCCGCCGACGAACTCGGGGAGCCAGCCGATCCGACGCCCCGCGGTAGCGGCGGTCTCGAGGCCGTACTGTAGGAGAATTTTAATTATTTCCGTGAATTCATCACACCAGAGTCGCGATTTCGGACATGGAACCGTTCCTCCCGCTGGTGTTCGGTCTGATCGGAATCGGGGCGCTGTATCAGACCTACAGACACTACAGCCGGTACCGGACGGTGTCACGGATCGCCGCTGACGTAGCTCGCGGTAGCCGAACCGACGGCGAGACGACGGTCCACGGTCCCGTCGACGTGGTGGAGCCGGCGACCCTCGAGCGAGAGCGGCCGGCGGAGGCGGTCGAGGCGGCCGGTTCGCCCCGGATCGTCGCCTGGCGCGTCCGCCGCAAGGTGCGAACGGGCGGCAGACAGAATCGTGGCACGCGCTGGCGAACCGCCGACGGCGGGCTGGCCGTCGGCGAGTTCAGCGTCCTCCACGGCGGCCGGTACGTTCGCGTCGACGGGGACGAACTGGTGCCCGACCGGGCAGAAAACGGCGTTTTCGACCCGTTCGACGCCTCGAACGTCCACCTCGCCGAGCCCGAGACGGAGGTTCGTCTCGGAGAGCCCGATCCGCTGACGAAACTGCTCGAGCGACTCTGACTCGTCGGCGATGGCGGACTGCTGAGCGGCCTCGAGGTCTCCGTGAGCTTCGGCAGGAAGACGCACACACCGGATCGCTACCAGGAGACGGCGATCGGCGAGGGCGACGAGGGCGCGGTCCAGGGAACCGTCACCGAGACGGAAGACGGCCCCCTCCTCAGGGGGTCGGGCGACGAGCCGCCGGTTCTCGTCGGCGGCGACCTCGAGCGGCGAAGCGCGGAGTTGCGCCGGAGCGCTGGGATGCAACTCGGGCTCGCCGGAGTCATGTTCACGCTCGCGGTAGCGACGCCCGGGCTGTTCGGCTCCCTCGGTTTCTGACTCGAGGCAACGAACGGTCAGGACGAGGACTCGTCCTCGCTCCCGGCGTTCCCCATCGGCTCGGCGGGCACCCCCGCGACGGTTTCGCCCGGCGGCACGTCCCGGGTGACCAGCGAGTTCGCCGCCACGCTCGCGTCCGCGCCGATTTCGACGCCAGGCAGGATGATCGCCCCCGCGCCGATCATCGCCCGCTCGCCGACGACGACCTCGCCGGTGCGGTACTCCTCCTGGAGGAACTCGTGGCACAGAATCGTCGCGTCGTAGCCGACGATGGCGTGATCCTCGACCGTGATGAGTTCCGGCCAGAAGACGTCCGGCGTGGCCTCGAGCCCCCACGACACCCCCTCGCCGACGGTGGCGCCGAGTCGCCGGAGGAGCAGGCGCTTGAGCCGCAGGCTCGGCGAGATTCGAACGAGCCAGACGACGAGGTAGTTGATCGCGACCCGGACGGGGTGTTTCGCGTCTGTCCAGTACGCCAGGGAGTTCGCACGGCCGGGTGTCGGGTGGGCGGTGACGCGGTCGTGTCTCGAGTCGGCGTCGTCTGTCACTGCGACGGAATTCGTCGGGATCGTATAAGAAACCAGCCGACGCGGCCGGGCGTTCGGGACCCGGGCGCCCGCCCCTCCGCCTACCCCCGGAGCGCTTCGATGTGGTCGATGCGCTGCTGGACCAGCGCCGCTTTCCCGATGTCGTGGCGCACGTGCAGCCCCTCCTCGCCCGCGACGGCGAGGGCGTCCTCGGCGATTTCCTCCGCGTCAGCGATGGTCTCGGCGACCCCGACGACGGCGAACGATCTCGAGGTCGTCGTGTAGATTCCGTCCTCGCGCTCGTCGACGCTGGCGTAGTAGAGCAGCGCGTCGCCGGCGTTCTCCTCGCTGATTTGCACTTTCGCCCCGGCTTTCGGCTCCGTCGGATACCCTTCCGGCACGGCGTACTTACAGACCGTCGCCCGCTCGGCGAACTCGAGTTCGGGCACCGGGCCGCCGTCCCGCGCCGCCACCAGGACGTCGAGGAAGTCGGTCTCGAGGGTCGGCAGGGTGTTCATCGCCTCGGGGTCCCCGAAGCGGGCGTTAAACTCGATCACCTTCGGGCCCTCCGCGGTCAGCATGAACTGGCCGTAGAGAATCCCTCTGTAGTCCTCGAGTGCCTCCACGGTCGCCTCGATGATGCCGACGGCGTCGGTGTAATCCTCGCGGGTCATGAACGGCAGTTCGAAGCTCGCGTCGCTGTACGATCCCATTCCGCCGGTGTTCGGCCCTTCGTCGCCCTCGTAGGCGCGCTTGTGATCCTGCACTGCGGGAGCGGTTTCGAACGAACCGTTAGCGACGAGCGCCTGGATCGTGAACTCCTCGCCGATCAGCCGTTCCTCGAGGACGATCCGGTCGTAATCGGATTGCCGAATGTACTCCTTGCCCTCCGCTGCGGTCACCTGATCACCGATGACCTTCACGCCTTTCCCGCCCGTGAGGCCGGCGGGCTTGATCGCGAGGTCGCCGTCGTAGCTGTCGACGAACTCGCACGCCGCGTCCATATCCTCGAACGTCTCGAAGTCCGGACAGCCCGGAATCGCGTTGTCGGCCATGAACCGGCGCTGGAACGCCTTGTCCGTCTCGATCCTGGCGTCGGCCTGTTTGGGGCCGAAGGCGTAGACGCCGGCCTCCTCGAGGGCGTCCGCGACCCCCGCTGCGAGGGGTGCCTCGGGGCCGACGACGGCGATCGTCGCCCCCACCTCGTCGGCGTAGGCGACGACCGCATCGGGGTCGGTCGTCTCGAGCGTCTCGAACCCGGCCGCCAGCCGCGCGATGCCGGGGTTTCGGTTGCCGGCGCAGGCGTACAGGTCTGCCTCGCTATCCTCCAGGGCGCGGGCGATAGCGTGCTCGCGGCCGCCGCCGCCGATCAGGAGTACGGTCTCTGGCATGGTCGCTAGCGGAACGCACGAATCTGTAAGTGTTATCCTTTGACTGGGCGAGAAGTATCCGCGTTCGTGGATACCGGTGGCCAGCGGTCGTTCGTGGAATCCGGGACCGACGATGTAGACGGCTGCGCCGACCTCCCGCTACTATCACATCGGTCGGCGCCGTCGCGCTAATCGCCTTCAGTCGGCGCCGCCGCGCTGATCGCCTTCGGTCGGCGCGACTGGGGCGTGGCGCTCGAGCGACTGCTGGCGAGGCGATCGCCGCTCGAGGCGGCAGGACGTTCGCCGACCCGACGGTTCATGTGAGCGTCATCCGAACGGGTCCGGTATGAACGCGCCGCCGACGAAGCGGGAGGACACGAGCTACGAGCGCCACGGAACGGCGATCGACGATCCGTACCTGTGGCTCGAGGACGAGAGCGGGGCGGTCGACGACTGGGTCGACGCCCAGAACGAACACGCCGAAGCGTACCTCGAGTCGCTCGAGGTCCGCGAAAAGCTACGCCCCGAGTTCGAATCGGTCCTGCGGACGACCGACTACGGCTCGATCGCGGCGGCTCCGACGGGCTACTTTCAGGAAATCGAAACCGCTGACGACGAACAGCCGGTGCTCACTCACCGCCCGTCGCTCGCGGACGAGCGCGAGACGCTCGTCGATCCGAACGAGTTCACCAGGGACGGCACCGCGTCGATGGGGTGGTGGTCCGTTTCGCCCGACGGGGAACGACTCGCCTACGCCCGGAACGAGGGCGGCGACGAGCAGTACGACGTGACCATCCTCTCCGTCGAGTCGGGGGAGGTACTCGAGGAGCTGCCGGATCTCGGCCGGGCGCGGCCGCCGGCCTGGGTCGAGGACGGGATCTACTACGTCCGCACGGGAAGTCCCGAAGACGGCGAACAGTTGCAAAAATCGATTCACTACCACGAGTTCGGCTCCGATCTCGAGACGGACGACCGGCTGTGCGAGATCGACGAACCCTCGACCTGGCCGGTGCTCGAGACCGATCGAGAGGGGACTCACCTCCTCGTCGCGCTCGTCACCGGCTGGGAGCGCAGCGACCTGTACTACCTCGCCGTCGGCGACGACGAACTGACGCCCGTAATTACGGAGACGGAACACCGCTACACGCCCCTGCTCCACGAGGACACCGCCTACCTCCGGACGAACCACGACGCCCCCTACTACAGAGTGCTCTCGCTCGATCTGTCGGGAGAGGTCGGCGAGGTCGACCCCGGGGACCTCGAGGAGGTCGTCCCCGAGCGCGAGGGGATTTTGAAGGGGGCGACGCTGACCGGGGACAGCCTCGTTGCCCAGTACGAACGGAACGCCGTCTCCGAACTCGAGGTGTTCGACCTCGAGGGGGGCCACGAAGGGAGCGTCTCGCTTCCGGGCCTCGGCACCGTCGCTGGCCTCTCGGGAAACCCGGACGAACCGGAGGCGTTCTTCACCTACCAGTCGTTCGATCAGCCGCCTGCGGTGTATCGGTACGACCTCGAGAGCGGCGAGCGCGAGGAACTCGCGCGCTCGGAACCGGGAGTCGACCTCGAGCTCACGGTCGAGCAGGTGTGGTACCACTCGGCCGACGGCACCGAGGTGCCGATGTTCGTCGTCCACCGCGCGGACCTCGAACGCGACGGGAGTAACCCGACCCTGCTGTACGGCTACGGCGGCTTCGAGATCAGCCAGACGCCCGGCTTCTCGGCGACCCGCGCGGCGTTCCTGCGCTCGGGCGGTGTCTACGCCCAGGCGAACCTCCGCGGGGGCGGCGAGTTCGGTACGGAGTGGCACGAGGCGGCCCGTCACGACCGTAAACAGCGCACCTTTGACGACATGATCGCCGCTGCCGAACACCTGATCGACGAAGGGTACACCTCGAGCGGCCGCCTCGCGATCCAGGGCGGCTCGAACGGCGGGCTCACCGTCGGTGTCGTGCTGACCCAGCGTCCGGACCTCGTACGCGCGGTCTGCTGTCACGTCCCGCTGCTCGACATGCTCCGGTTTCACACCCTGTTGCTCGGTGAGTCCTGGACCTCGGAGTACGGCTCGCCCGAGGACCCCGATGCGTTCGACTGGATCTACGAGTACTCGCCCTATCACAATCTCGAGGCGCGCGACTACCCCGCGGTCCTGTTCAAGACCGCGGAGGGAGATACGCGCGTCCACCCGGTCCACGCCTGGAAGACCGCCGCACGCCTCCAGCACCTGAATACGAGTACGGAGCCGATCCTCTGTGCGACGAACCGAGACACCGGTCACGGCGTCGGCAAACCGACCTGGATGATCGTCGAGGAGGCGCTCGACACCTGGTCGTTCCTCTTCGACCGGCTCGGGCTCGAGTACGTCGAGCCGTAGCTGCAGTCGGCTCAAAAGGAGAACAGCGGCGACCGTCAACCGCACCCGTAGTCGTCGACCGTTCACAGACGCGTGGCGATAACGGTGGGAGTGATTATCGGATCAAAGTGGTTGCACCGCCTCCCGCACAACAGTTAAGGCCACGCTGCACACATATGTGCGCATGGGCGACACCGAGTATCGAAACGTTCGACTTACGGAGGACGCCTACCAGCGGCTCAAAAGCCGAAAGCAAGCGGGAGAGTCGTTCTCGGATACCGTCGAGCGGATCGCTGGTGAACGGTCGTTGCTCGACCTCGCCGGCATCCTCACCGACGAAGAAGCCGAGACGATCCGTCAGAAGATTCGCGAGCAGGACGAACGATCGCGCGAGGGTCTCGACGAACTCGCGGACCGAATAGACTCGTGATCGTCGATACTGACGTCCTCATCGACGTCATGCAGGGTACTGAACGTGCCATCGAGAAGATCCGGGCTCTCGAGAGTCAACACGTGCCGCTTCGAATCTCTGCCGTATCGCAGTTCGAACTCTATCACAGCGTCGAACGGATCGAGAACCCCGGGGAACGGCGACGGCGCATCGAGACGGTGCTCGAATCGAGACCGGTGTACCCTGCCGACGGTCCGGTAATGAAGAAAGCCGGACGAATCGATGGACGGCTGACCGCCGACGGTCGAGCGATCGGGATCGGCGACACGATCATCGGCGCGACGGCGCTCGTCAACGAGGTGCCGGTGCTCACGAGGAACGTCGATCACTTCGAACGAATCGACGGGCTGGACATCGAGTCGTACTGATTCAGCGCCGTCGAACGTGGGTCGAGGTTCGAACTCAACGCCTAAGGGTGAGCACGCGAAACGGGTGGCAATGCGACAGTACCTCGAGCTCGTCGACGGCGTCCTCTCTGCGGGCGCGTACAAGCCGAACCGGACGGGGGTGGATACGATCTCGTCGTTCAGCCAGCACTACGAGATCGACCTCGAGCGCGGGTTCCCGCTGCTCACCACCAAGAAGATGGACGGTTACCGCTGGAACTCCATGCTCCACGAGCTCGAGTGGTACCTTTCGGGCGACGAACATATCCGCGGCCTGCGCGAGGAGACGAAAATCTGGAACGCATGGGCCGACGAAGAAGGCCGTCTCGACACCGCCTACGGCCGATTCTGGCGACGATACCCGGTCCCGGCGGAGAGTGGAGATGGAGGAGCCGAGGGAGGGCGACTCGAGGGCGAGTCCTGGCCCGACGCCGTCCACCGGTGGGTCGCCGAGGAGGCAGACGGCTCGCTCACGTTCGACCAGCTCCAGTACGTGATCGACACGCTCTCGGATTCGCCGAACTCCCGCCGGCTCGTCGTCAACGCCTGGCACCCCGCCAACGCCGCGGTGTCGACGCTGCCGCCCTGCCACTACTCGTTCGTCTTTAACGTCCAGGGCGACCGGCTGAACTGCCACCTCACCCAGCGCTCGGGCGACGTGGCGCTCGGCATCCCGTTCAACATCGCGGCCTACGCACTGCTGACGAAACTCGTCGCCCAGCAGGTCGATCTCGAGCCCGGCAGCTTCGCCCACACGGTCGTCGACGCCCACGTCTACTGCGGCCGCGGCGCTCGCGGGGAGTGGTACGCCGACAATCTCCCGGAGTTGCAGTCCCGCCTCGCCGACGCGACCGAGCCCGCCGAGTACCTCGAGGCCCGCGAGTGGCTCGAGTCGACCGCTCCCGCCGAGACCGAGGGCGACGAGCGGCTGGATCACGTCCCCGGCCTGCTCGAACAACTGTCTCGGGAACCGAAGGCGCGGCCGACCCTCGAGCTCGCGGAGACGACGATCGACGAGTTCAGCGCCGAGGACGTTTCTCTCACCGGCTACGACTCCCACGGGGGCCTGCGGTTCTCGGTCGCAGAATGAGCCTCGAGACCGACCTCGAACTCGTCGGGATCGTCGCCGTCGCCGAAAACGGCGTGATCGGAAACGACGGCGGGATGCCCTGGCACGTCCCCGAGGACCTGGCGCACTTCAAGGAGCAGACGATGGACCACCCGGTGATCATGGGCCGGGTGACCTACGAGGGCATTCTCGAGGCGCTGGGCGAACCGCTCCCGGGGCGGACGACGGTCGTGCTGACGAGCCGGGAACTCGAGACCCCCGACGACGGCAGCGTCGTCGTGGCGAACGGACTCGAGGAGGCGCTCACACTCGCAGAGCAAGCGGCCGAAGAGCGCCACGGGGGGACGAAACGAGCGTTCGTCGCGGGGGGTGCGACAGTCTACGAACAGTTCCTGCCGGCAATGGATCGCCTCGTCGTCACCGAAATTCACGACAACCCCCCTGGCGATACGCGCTTCCCCGAGTGGGATCGGGCGGGTCGGACGTGGGAGGAGGTCTCGCGGGACGAACGCGACGGGTTCGCGTTCCTCGAGTACGTCCGAACGACGTAGCATCCCGAACCTCCGACACAAACTCGCACGCTTTCCGGCAATATTCCCGTTCCGGGGCGTTCTCGAGGGGTTCAAATCCCCCCGGTTCGATTCATACATATGGCAATTGAAGAGTTCTCGGAGGCGATCCGGGAGTTCGAACACGACGGCGAGACGTACAAGATGGCCGATCTCACGGTCCTCGAGGAGCAGGGACTCTGCGACCTCGAGAAGCTGCCCGTGAGCGTTCGGATTCTTCTCGAGGCAGTCCTTCGAAACGCTGATGGCGAGACGATTTCCGCACAGGACGTGAAGAACGCGGCTTCCTGGGAGCCGAACGTACCGGACGTGGAGGTTCCCTTCCAGCCCTCCCGCGTGGTGCTGCAGGACCTGACCGGCGTCCCCGCGGTGGTCGACCTGGCCGCCCTGCGCTCGGCCGCCGACCGCGCCGGCGAGGACCCGACGATCGTCGAACCCGAGGTCCCCTGCGACCTCGTGATCGACCACAGCGTTCAGGTCGACTACTTCGGCAGCGAGGACGCCTACGAGCAGAACGTGGAACTCGAGTACGAGCGCAACGAGGAACGCTACCGCGCGATCAAGTGGGCCCAGCAGGCCTTCGACGGGTTCAACGTCGTCCCGCCGGGAACGGGAATCGTCCACCAGGTCAACTTAGAGCACCTCGGCCGGGTCGTTCACGCCCGCGAGGAAGCGGGCGAGCAGTGGCTGCTGCCCGACACCCTCGTCGGCACCGACAGCCACACCCCGATGATCGGCGGCATCGGCGTCGTCGGCTGGGGTGTCGGTGGCATCGAAGCCGAAGCCGCGCTGCTCGGCCAGCCGATCACGATGACCCTCCCCGAAGTCGTGGGCGTCAAGCTGACAGGCGAACTCCCCGAGGGCGCGACCGCGACCGACCTCGTGCTCCACATCACCGAGAAGCTCCGCCAGGTCGGCGTCGTCGACAAGTTCGTCGAGTTCTACGGTCCCGGCGTCTCCCAGCTGTCGGTGGCTGATCGGGCCACCATCGCCAACATGGCCCCCGAGCAGGGCTCGACCATCAGCATGTTCCCCGTCGACGAGGCGACCCTCGACTACCTCGAGCTTACCGGCCGCGAGGACGATCACATCGAACTCGTCCGCGAGTACCTCGAGGCCCAGGGCCTCTTCGGCGATCACGACCCCGAGTTCACCGAGGAAGTGGAGTTCGACCTCGGCACCGTCGAGCCCAGCCTCGCGGGCCACAAGAAGCCCCACGCCCGCATTCCGATGGGCGACTTAGACGAGCACTTTCCGACGCTGCTCGAGGAGGAGGGCGTCATCGACTCCGGTGCGGCCGAGAGCGACGGCGGCCTCGTCTCGAAGGAACAGCCCGGCCTCGGCGACAAAGTTCCCGTCGAACTCGAGGACGGCACCGAAGTCGAAATCGGCCACGGCAGCGTGCTCGTGAGCGCCATCACGTCCTGTACGAACACCTCGAACCCCTCCGTGATGGTCGCCGCGGGCCTACTGGCTCGCAACGCCGCGGAGCAGGGCCTCGAGGTACCGGAGTACGTCAAGACCAGCCTCGCACCGGGTAGCAAGGTCGTCACGGAGTATCTGAAACAGGCCGACCTGCTGGACGACTTAGAGGCGCTTGGCTACCACGTCGTCGGCTACGGCTGTACGACCTGCATCGGCAACGCCGGCCCGCTCGCCGAACCGATCGAGGCCGCCATCGACGAGCACGACCTCTGGACGACCAGCGTCCTCTCGGGGAACCGCAACTTCGAGGCGCGCATCCATCCGAAAATCCGCGCGAACTACCTCGCAAGTCCGCCGCTCGTGGTCGCTTACGGCCTCGCGGGCAAGATGGACATCGACCTCGAGAACGAGCCGATCGGCACCAACGACGAGGGCGAGGCGGTCTACCTCGAGGACGTCTGGCCGGACCCCGAAGAAGTGCGCCAGACCATCCACGAGAGCGTCTCCCCGGAAATGTTCGAGGAGAAGTACGCCAGCGTCTTCGAGGGCGACGAGCGCTGGGAGGCGCTGGACGCTCCCGAGGGTGACGTCTACGAGTGGGATTCGGACTCGACGTACATCCGCGAGCCGCCCTTTTTCAAGGACTTCCCCCTCGAGGAACCCGGCGTCGAGGACATCGCGAACGCGCGCTGTCTCATGACCCTCGGCGACACCGTCACCACGGACCACATCAGCCCCGCGGGACCGTTCAGCGAGGCCCTGCCCGCAGGAAGGTGGCTCGCCGCCCAGGGCGTCGAACCCTACGAGTTCAACACCTACGGCTCCCGGCGCGGGAACCACGAGGTCATGATGCGCGGGACGTTCGCGAACGTCCGCATCCAGAACGAGATGCTCGACGGGAAGGAGGGCGGCTACACGGTTCACCACCCGACGGATGAAGAGACGACGGTGTTCGAGGCCGCAGAGCGCTACCGCGAGGAGGACACCCCGCTGATCGTGATGGCCGGCGTCGAACTCGGCACCGGCTCGAGTCGCGACTGGGCCGCCAAAGGGACGTCCCTGCTCGGCATCCGCGCGACGATCGGTCAGAGCTACGAGCGAATTTACCGCGACAACCTCGTCGGCATGGGCGTCCTGCCCCTGCAGTTCGAGGAGGGCGACGGCTGGGAGGAACTCGGCCTCGACGGCAGCGAGGTGTTCGAGATTCGCGGGCTCGAGGACGGCCTCGAGCCCAACGACGAACTCACGGTCGTCGCCGAGGACGAGGACGGCGAGGTCACCCAATTCGACGTGACCGCGCAGGTGGGCACCCCCGCAGCGGTCGAGTATATCGAGAACGGCGGCGTGCTCCACCTCGTGCTCCGGCGGCTGCTGACGGAATAGGATCGTCACGAACTCGAAAAGGCGCGATATTTCGAGGCGGACAGCTTCCAAAAATCGACGCGCCGTCTGTCGTGGGGAGACATCCACACTGACCTTTTACACGGCCCGGCCGTAGACGCGCCTATGACCGCGAGCGATCCCACCGCCAGAAACCGCCTCGAGGACGAACAGAGTCCCTATCTGCGCCAGCACGCGGACAATCCCGTCAACTGGCAGCCCTGGGACGAGGCGGCGCTCGAGGCCGCCCGCGAACTCGACCGGCCGATCTTCCTCTCGATCGGCTACTCGGCGTGTCACTGGTGTCACGTGATGGAAGAGGAGAGCTTCGCCGACGAGGAGGTCGCCGAGGTGCTGAACGAGGGCTTCGTCCCCATCAAGGTCGACCGGGAGGAGCGCCCGGACGTGGACAGCATCTACATGACCGTCTGCCAGCTGGTGACGGGGCGGGGCGGCTGGCCCCTCTCCGCCTGGCTCACACCCCAGGGCAAACCGTTCTACGTCGGGACCTACTTCCCCAAACGCTCGAAGCGGGGAATGCCCGGCTTCCTCGAGATCCTCGAGAACATCCAAAACTCCTGGGAAAACGACCGCGAGGAGGTCGAGAACCGGGCCGAGCAGTGGACCGCCGCGGCGCGGGATCGCCTCGAGGAAACACCCGACACGGTGGGGGCCCCAGAGCCGCCGACGGGCGAAGTGCTCGAGTCGGCTGCGGAGGCTGCCCTGCGGAGTTCGGACCGCAAATACGGCGGCTTCGGGACGGACGGACCGAAGTTCCCCCAGCCAGCCAGACTCCACCTGCTCGGGCGAGCGTACCAGCGGACGGGCCGGGAGGCGTATCTCGAGGTCGTCAGCGAGTCGCTCGACGCGATGGTCGACGGCGGCCTCTACGACCACGTCGGCGGCGGCTTCCACCGCTACTGCGTCGACCGCGACTGGACGGTCCCCCACTTCGAGAAGATGCTGTACGACAACGCCGAGATTCCGCGGGCGCTGCTCGCGGGCTACCAGCTCACCGGCGAGGCGCGATACGCGAGGGCTGTCGAGGAAACACTCGAGTTCGTCTCCCGCGAGCTGACCCACGACGATGGTGGGTTCTTCAGCACGCTCGACGCCCAGAGCGAGGACCCCGAAACGGGCGAGCGCGAAGAGGGCGCGTTCTTCGTCTGGACGCCGGAAGAGGTTCGGGACGTACTCGAGGACGAGACCGACGCCGAGCTGTTCTGTGCTCGCTACGACGTTACGGAGTCGGGCAACTTCGAGGGCAGGAACCAGCCGAACCTCGACGCCTCGATTTCCGAACTGACAGCGGAGTTCGACCTCGAGGAGCACGAGGTCGAAGAGCGACTCGAAGCAGCCCGCGGGCGGCTGTTCGAGGCCCGCGAGAAACGGCCTCGGCCACGGCGGGACGAAAAGGTGCTCGCGGGCTGGAACGGGCTGATGATCTCGGCGTTCGCCGAGGCGGCGGTCGTGCTGGACGAGGACGCCTACGCCGAGGCCGCGGTGGACGCCCTCGAGTTCGTTCGCGACCACCTGTGGGACGCCGGTGAGTCGCAGCTCTCGCGGCGGTACAAAGACGGAGACGTGGCGATCCGGGGGTATCTCGAGGACTACGCCTTCCTCGCCCGCGGCGCGTTCGACTGCTACGAGGCCACCGGCGACGTCTCCCACCTCGCGTTCGCCACCGAGCTCGCTCGCCTCATCGAAGAGGAGTTCTGGGACCCGGAGCGGAGAACGCTGTACTTCACGCCCGAGAGCGGCGAGTCGTTGGTGACCCGACCCCAGGAACTCGACGACAGTTCGACGCCCTCCTCGATGGGGGTCGCCCTCGAGGTCCTGCTCGCGCTCGACTCGTTCACCGGGAGTGACTTCGAGGGCATCGTCGAATCCGTCCTCGAGACCCACGCGAACCGCCTCGACGCGAACCCGCTCCAACACACCTCGCTCTGTCTCGCCGCGGATCGTCTCGAGGCGGGGCCGCTCGAGGTCACCATCGCCGCAGACGAAGTTCCGCGCGAGTGGCGGGCGGCGTTCGGCGAGCGCTACCAGCCCGACCGGCTGTTCGCGCCGCGACCGCCGACGGAGGCGGGACTCGAGTCCTGGCTCGCGGAGTTGGACCTCGAGTCGGCGCCGCCGATCTGGGCCGGCCGGGAGGCGAGGGACGGCGAGCCGACGCTGTACGTCTGCCGGGATCGGACGTGCTCGCCGCCGGTTCACGAGGTCGGGGAGGCGCTCGAGTGGCTCGGAGAACGATAGCGGTCACTGGAACGGACGAAATTCGGATTCAGGACTGAGGTGAGTCTGCGGTACTCAGTACTTTGCCGCTGGAGCACCCACTGTACACGTATGTCTCGATACGAAGCCACCTTCGAAGTCGAATCAAAGAGCGACGCGTACGCGGTTCGACTCCTCGCAGAAGCGGCGTACGATACACTGCGTGAGGAGTTGCGGGACTCTCTAGGGGAGGATACCGCCTCTGACGAGGCGCTCCAGCAGTTCGCGGCGATCCGCGAGGCGACGGGACGCCAGTCGACCGGGTCGCTGACGGTAATCTACGAACAGCGCGAGGACTCATTCGACAGCTGACAAGCGGTGCACGGACACTCGTGGTGACGTCGCTCGAACGACCGGGAAGACGTACCAGAGGGGGCGACATCGTGGTACCACGACCCTCGGAAGTGTTATCCGTGTACTGGCACTACGTTCGTTCGTAATGGCAAACGGTACGGTTGATTTCTTCAACGACACAGGCGGCTACGGTTTCATTTCGACGGACGACGCGGACGATGACGTATTCTTCCACATGGAGGACGTCGGCGGCCCGGACCTCGAAGAAGGCACAGATATCGAATTCGACATCGAACAGGCCCCCAAGGGCCCGCGCGCGACGAACGTCGTCCGCAACTGATCTGGTTTCACTGTCGCCTCGCGGCGACCCTGAACGACGATTTTATTTATAGGACTCGGACGACCGAGCAGATGCGCTCTCGATCGGCGTAACAACTGAAACGGGTTACACACTACTCACAGCGAAGCGGCTACGATAACAGTCCCTATGCCGACTCGAGCGCCGCCTCGATCTCCTCGCCGAGGTAGATCGCCGGTGGGAGGGGCTCGCTCTCGACGAAGCGGGCGACCTCGTTGCCCTCGTCGTCCTCGACGACGATCGTCGGAATGTACTCGACGTCGTACTCCTCGACTTTGGGGCCCTGCTTGTCCTGGTCGACCGGAATCTCCTCGATGCGGTCGTCGGGGATCTCGGCGGCCTCGAGGGCCGCGCCGAAGTCAGGTAACAGAGACCGGCAGTCCGTACACCAGTCGCCGCCCCAGATCGCATATCGGAGTTCGTCGCGGTGGGCTGCGAGCGTGTCGACGGTGTCCTCGTAGGAGGGGGCATCCCAGGTCGGGTTCGGACGCATCGTCTCGAGACTCATACGCACGGGTTGCGCCGCGATCGATTTATACTGTTTGGAGACGGCCGATGTAGCCGCCCGCCGCGGCTCTCGGCCGCGGTGCTCGGGGAGTAAAAAAACGGTGGAATCGGTGATCCCCACCGACCGGATGGACGGTGACAAGATGGTGATGGTGGTGGTGTGTCGTTGTGAATCCGTGTCCGGTAGGGATACACGTAAAACGTACACGGGTTCCTACCTTATTATGCGGGCCATAAGCCTCGAGCGCCCCGATCTACCCCCTTGGTAGTGATAAGACGGGGCGTCGTCGACGGGGTATGATCGGGTACCGCCAGTCGACCGAACCGACCACCGGACGGGGCGAGCGACCGACACCGGCACGTCCTGCCGACGTCCAGCAGTCGTTTACGTCTCCACTCCCAACCCTCGAGCGATGAACGGAAGCATCCTGGACACCATCGGCTCGCCGCTGGTCCAGGTGAACTCGCCGGAGGGAGCGACGATCGCTGCCAAACTCGAGTCGTTCAACCCCGGCGGATCAGCCAAGGACCGACCCGCGATGGCGATGGTTCGCGCGGCCGAACGCGACGGCAGGCTCGAGCCCGGCGACCGGATCGTCGAACCGACGAGCGGCAACACCGGGATCGGCCTCGCGCTCGTCTGTGCGGCGCGGGACTACGATCTCACGATCGTCATGCCGGCCTCGAAGTCCGAGGAACGCCGGCGGATCATGGCGGCGTACGGCGCCGACCTCGAGCTGGTCGAGGGGAACATGGAGGCAGCTCGCGAGCGCGCAGACGAGATCGAAGCCGAGGGAGCCGTCCAGTTGGGCCAGTTCGAGAACCCGGCGAACCCCGAGGCCCACTACCGGACCACCGGCGAGGAGATCGTCGAGCAGGTCGGCGAGCGCGAGGTCGACGCCTTCGTCGCCGGCGTCGGCACCGGCGGCACGCTCTCGGGCGTCGGCCGTCGCCTCCGCGAGGAGTTCCCGGCGGTGGAGATCGTCGCCGTCGAGCCCGCCCGCAACCCCGTCCTTTCGACGGGCGAGGCGGGCGAGGACGAGTTCCAGGGGATGGGGCCGGGGTTCGTCAGCGACAACCTCGACACCGACCTGATCGACGAGGTCCAGACGGTCGCCCTCGAGGACGCGGAAGCCGAGTGTCGGCGCCTGGCCCGCGAGGAGGGAGTCCTCGTGGGGCAGTCGAGCGGCGCGACGAGCCTCGTCTCGCGGCGCGTCGCCGAGCGCATCGCCAGACCCGAGTTGCACTGCCCGGAGGTGCCCGACGTCCTCGAGAGCCGGTTCGGCGCGGTCGGAGAGACGAAAACCGACGGCGGCGAACCCGCGGTCGACGACTGCCCGCTGGTCGTCACCGTCTTCTGGGACAGCGGCGAACGCTACCTCTCGACCGGGCTGTTCGACTGACGAGAGGGGCGAGTCGGACGACAGAGGGATGCTGTTGCCGACCGTTGCAATCCGTTTCACCGGAGTAACACCCGTCAGTGTCCGTCCCAGTTCGTGGGAACCGGTCGAGCGTCGGGCTCACTCCGTGAGAAACGTTCGCAAGATTTCGTTGAAGCGCTGCGGTCGCTCCCGTGGCACCCAGTGACCGCAGTCTTCGAGCACCTCGAGGCGCGCGTCCGGGATCGCCGCGGCCGCCCGACGGGACCAGGCGACTGGAAACAGGGGGTCGACCCCGCCGTGGACGAGCAGCGTCGGCGCCGCAAGCGACTCGAGCTCACCGCTGAAGTCGGTGCGCGTCGTGCCGTCGGCCGCGAGTTCGTGGCGCTGGAACGCTTCGAATGCGCGCCCGGCCCCCGGCCGTCCCGCCCGCGATCGAACCGCACTCACGAACTCGTCGTCGAGGTTCGAGGCGTCGGCGACCACCGACGCCAGGCCGAACCGGGTCGCCGCCGTCGACGTTCCGAGCGCCGCCCAGCCGACCGCGTTCGCGCCCGGCACGGACGCGAGTGCGCGCCAGAACGAGCCCGCGGAGAGCCGCGCTCCGAGGCCGTAGCTGCCGACCAGACCCAGGCGCTCGACGCGCGAGGGGTCCTCGAGGGCCAGTCCGAGCGCCGCCGCGCCGCCCATCGAGAGTCCGACGAGCGACGCGCGCTCGTGGCCGACGCCGTCGAGAAACGACTCGAGGACGGAGACGTAGCTCGCGATCGAGTGGGGGAGGGCGTCCTCGCTGTCGCCGTAGCCGGGCCAATCGGGGGCGTACACCCGGTGCTCGTCGGCCAGTGCGTCGATCGCGTGGTACCACGAGAGGGTCGCGTCGTCGATCCCCCCGCCGTGTAAGAGGACGACCGGCGGCCCCCCGGTACCCGCCCGCCTGTAGGCGATCCGACAGCCGTCGATCGTCGTCGCGCCGGTGCCGCCGGTCACGGCGAGAACTCGGCTTCGGTGAGCCGGACGACCAGCGTCTCCTCGACGTCCCGGAGGTCGTAGTCGGGCACCTCGCCTCCGGTCCGGCGGACGTACAGCGGTTCGACCAGACGGGGTGCGGTCACCGTCGTGACCGGGTGGTCGTCGGCGTCGTCAGCCGACGACTCGGGTTCGTCGGCCTCGAGGCCGTACACCTTGCAGAACTCGCCCGTTTCTCCGGGCTCGAGCTCGCCGTTTCGCAGCGCCTCCGCGAGTCCCCGAGAGAGCCACTCCGTCTCCGAGACGCTCGGCTCCTGAACCAGCACGTCGTCGACGAACCGCACGAGGTACCACTGGAGGTCGTTCAACAGCGAGACCGCCGCGCCGACGCTGACGGTTCGCAGCGAGAGCGAGTTCTCGAAGGGGCGCTCGAGGTCGTAGGTCGCGAGCGCCTCGCGGGAGGTCTCCCGCGAGAGGAGTTCGTACTGGAGGTTCACCTCGGGCGCGCCGACGAGACAGACGCGGGTCACTGTACGGAAGTGGGCGTGTCCCGATAATGTGGGTTTCGGCTTTCGACGACTGCGCGGTCGATGCCCCAGCGTTCACCGCAGTCAGGGATCGACCAGCGTCGCACGCTCGGCCGCCTCCGCCGCGCGCTCGAGCAGGTCGTCCGGTTCGGCCGCGAGCAGCGGCTCGAGGCGGGCGTTGGTCTCGGCGCGGTCGGGAGCGATGCGGTTGCAGCCGGCGTCGATCGTCGAGTCGGTGTAAGTACCGATCTCGCGGGCCTGTGCGACGATCTCCTGCTTGTCGCGGGTGAGGAGGGGGCGGTGGATCGGGAGATCGGTAACGCGGCTCGTGACGCCGATGTTCTGGGCCGTCTGGCTCGATTTCTGTCCGATGGCTTCGCCCGTGACGATGCCGCTCGCGCCGGTCTCCTCGGCGATGTGTTCGGCGATCCGGTAGAAAAAGCGCCGCAGCGAGAGCATCCGCCCCTCCTCCATCGTCTCCGCGAGCAGCGCGACCGTCTCGCCGCCGGGCACCCGGTACGTTCGCATGTCGAAGTTGGGCGCGTACCGCGAGAGCGTCCTGACGGTCTCGATCGCCCGTGCCTCGTGGTCCGGTCCGCCGTAATCCCCGAGATCGACGTAGACGGGAATCACCGGCGAGCCGCGTTTCATCAGCTCGTAGGCGGCCACGGGCGAGTCGATCCCGCCGCTGACGAGCGCGACCAGCGGCGCCTGCGAGCCGAGCGGGAGCCCGCCCGGTCCCTCGAGTCGCTCGACGAAGACGTAGGCCGCGTCCTCGCGAACTTCGACGCCGAACGTGAGGTCGGGGTCGTCGAGATCGACTTCGGGGTCGATTCCCTCGGTCTCGGCGGCCTCCCAGATCGCGCTGCCACCCTCGCGGGCGACGTCCTCGCTCGTGAACGGGAGTCGCTTGTCGGCCCGGCGGGCGTCGACGGCGAACGTCCCGCCCGTGTAGTGCTCGCGGGCAGTCTCGGCGAGGGTTTCGCGGATCGCCTCGAGTTCGGTCGACACCGCGACCGCGGGACTGGTCGAGACGACCCCGAAGACGTCGGCCGCGGCGGTCGCGGCCGCGTCGACGTGTGCCTCGTCCGTGTGGATCAGCGGCCGGTCCCAGCCGGGTTCGATTTCGCCGGGGATCTCGCGGTCGGCCAGGACGGCCTCCGTGTTCTCGAGGAGGAAGTCGGTCATGTACCGCCTGACGGTGTTGCTCTTCGTGCTCACGTCTCCCTGGCGGATGAGGACGACGTCGGCGCCCGGCGGGTGCATGGCTCGAGGTAGACGGTCCGCGCTATAAGGGGGTTACGAGGCCAGCTAGATGATCGACTCGTCGACGGTCGGGCTCACGCTGCCGGTGTGGGCGTAGACGCCGACGACGAGGATCGTTCCCGCGACGAGGGCGATGATCGCGCTGACCGCGTACATGACCTCGAAGCCGATCGTCTCGGCCAGCGGCAGGGAGATCAGCGGACCGAGCCCCCCGCCGACGTCGCCGAGGACGTTGTTCGTCCCCATCGCCCGCCCCATTCGCTCGTCGGGCGTGAGGTCCGCGAGCAGGGCGGTGAGCGGGCCGCCGACGCCGCCCTGACCGGCCCCGATCAGGATGCACCCGCCCACGACGACCCAGAACGACGGCGCGAGGACGAGGACGAGAAAGCCGAGGCTGTTCAGGACGAGAAAGCCGACGAGGACGGGCACTCGAGCCCCCACTGTGTCGCTCATCACGCCCCCGGAGATGGTGAAGACCGCCCCCGCGAGCACGGTGACGGCCATCAGCATTCCCGACGTTCCCTGCTCTTCGAACGCGACGGTGTACCCCAGGATCTCCGTCGAGATGGTGAGGCCCTCGACCTGGAGGTAGAGCACGAGCGTCGAGAACAGCACGCCGACGTAGGCGAAGTAGAGCCCGAAGTTGACGAGGCCGACGGTGACGGCGGGGATCGTGAGTTCGAGATCCCACGGCTTGACCGAGTCGTCGTGTTCGTCGACGTGGGTCTCGGGGACGATGAAGTAGGCGATGATACTCGCGAGGCCGGCGAAGGCGGCCGCGAGGACGAACGCCGCGGTGTTACCGTAGATCTCGCTGGTGACCCCGCCGAGGACGAGACCGGCCGGGAAGCCGAAGGTGATCCCGGCGCGGACGATCCCCATGCTCGTCCCCCGCGAGTCGGCTTCGCTGACGTCCGCGGTGATCGTGTACGCCGTCGCGAACACGAGCGCGCTGCCCAGTCCCCACAGCAACCGGGCGGCCAGAAACCAGAATTCGGCAGTCGACGGGAACAGCATCGCGATGACGTAGCCGAACGTCGCGACGCCCTCGATCGCCAGCCCGATGACGAACGGTTTGCGGGTGCCGATCCGGTCGACGAGGACGCCGGCGGGCGCGTTCGCGAGCAGCCGCGTCCAGCGGTTCGCCGACAGGATGAGTCCGACCATGACCGCCGAGATGCCGAGCACCTCCCCGAGGTTCGGCAGAATCGGGAAGATCACGCCGCCGCCGAAGCCGACGAAGAACGTGCTCGCGACGACGGCGAGGACGATGCTGCGAGAACTTGGTTCGTGATTACTCACTGGCGATCGCTCCGCAATCCATTTCGATTCGTAGTACGGTTCTCGACGTCCGCTCTTGACTATTCCGAAGCTCCCCCTGCCGTGCCGGTTTCGCTCGAGGGGTCGAACCCGGTCAGAACGTGGTGAGTTCGCCGTCGATGACCTGGCGGGTGACGTCGGTGACGTTCGCGAGCTGGTCGTCGACGATGGCTTCGATCTCGCCCTGGACGTCGGCCAGTTCGACGCCGTCGGCCGTGACGACGTGGACGTCGGCGACGTGCGGTCGGTCGATCGGCCGGCCGATCTGGGAGAGCAGGCGCACGCGCAGGTCGCGGATGCCGTCGACCTCGTCGACGACCTCCTCTGCGATCTGCGTCGAGAGGAGGTTGTAGATCTTGCCGATGTGGTTGACCGGGTTCTTCCCGCTCGTCGCCTCCATCGACATCGAGCGGTTGGGCGTGATGAGGCCGTTGGCGCGGTTGCCCCGCCCGACCGAGCCGTCGTCGCCCTGTTCGGCGGAGGTGCCGGTGACGGTGAGGTAGATCGAGCCCGACTCGACGTCGTCTGCGGTGTTGACGTGGACGGTGACGTCCCGGTCGGTGTACTCCGCGGCGACGTCGCTGACGAACTCCCCGACCGCGTCGACGGCGGCGACGTAGTCGTCCATGTCGCCGATGTGCTCGTCGATCATCGCCGCGGCGACGGTGACGTCGATCCGGTCGCCCTCGCGCTTGCCCATGATCTTCACGTCCGAGCCGAGGTAGGGGTTCTCGGCGGCGAACTCCTCGTTGAGCCGGCGTTCGGCGTTCCAGACGATCTCCTCGGTTTCCGACAGCGGGGCGTGACCGACGCCGAAACTGGTGTCGTTTGCCATCGGCACCGTGACCTCGTTCTCGCCGAAGACGTCCTGGAGGTCCCCGCTGCCCTCGCCCAGCTTGATGTCGACGATCACGTCGGTGCCGAACTCGAGTTGGGGGAGTTCGGACTCGAGGTAGTCACGGGCGGCGCGCAGGGCGATCGTCTCCGTCGGGATCGTCTGCCCCTCATAGTGTTTCGTCGCCCGGCCGACGATCAGGACGTAGATGGGGTCGACGACCTCGCCGCCGCCGAAGGCGGGGGCGGCCTCGCCGGCGACCAGCTGGGTCTCGTCGGTGTTGAAGTGGAGCACCTTGCCGACGCGGTCGAGGTACGCGCGAGCGAGCGCCCCGGCGACGCTCTCGGCGATTCCGTCGCAGATGGAGTCGGGGTGGCCGATCCCCTTTCGCTCGACGATCTCGACTTCCTGATCCTCGACGGCGCGTCGATCGATCGGCTCGACGCGAATATTGCGGTCTGTCATTGCTCGACGTTTTCCTCCTGTCGTTCTATAACTTGCGAAAACAGGCCTCGAACGAATAATGCTCGAGAGTTATGCGGCGGTCGAGAGCCCTCGAGGCGCCGGCGCTCGCGCCGCTCGTACCGTCGCTCGAACCGTTACCCCTCGAGGTGAAGCTCCAGGTAGGAGGTCCGAAGCTGGTCGGCCGGGTCGAGTTCGAGGCGCTCGAGCACGTCGTAGGCGTCCTCGCGGGCGTCCTCGAGTTCGTCCGCCGTCGCCTCGGTTTCGACCTCGACGAACTCGCCGACGCCTGCGACCGAATCGAGGGTGACGGTGTACCCCTCGAGGGCGTACCGCGTTCGTTCCTTGCGAACCGTCGCCGCCGGGTCGAAGCCGAGGTTCGTGAGGATCGCCTCGAGGTCCTCGGCCTCCTCGACGCCCGTTTCGGCCTCCTCCCGGGTCTTCGAGGCGTCGTCGACGAGGGGACCCTTGTAGGTCAGCCGCGTCTCGCGGCGGTCGTCCGCACCGGACTCCCGGCGGATCCGGAGCGCCTCGTCCGTCTCGGGAAACGACCGGTGGGGGGCGTCGTAGTAGGTGTCGACCTGGACGACCGTTCCGGCCGGTCGCGCGCCGAGGTCGGCCAGTCGGTCGCGGACCGCCTCGAGGTCGGCCGGCACCTTCACTTCGACTTCGTACATGGGCGAGGACACGGCCGGGGGAACGAAGAAAGGGGTGGTCCGGTCTCGAGGCAAAACGTCGTCCTTAAATGTGGACAGCGGGACGTTCAATGTATGACCGAGGATCAGGAGGCCGAGCTCGAGGAGCAGGCCGATGACGTCGATGAGGAAGTCGAAGACGCAACCGACGGACTGCAGGCCGGCGACTTCATCCGGCTGGCGTACACCGCACGCACCGTCGAGGACGACCAGCTCGTCGACACGACCGACCCCGACGTCGCCGAAGAAGAAGGCGTCGCCGACCAGGACCACGAGTTCGAGCCGCGAACGATCGTCCTCGGCGAGGGTCACATCTTCGATGAGGTCGAGGACGAACTCCTCGGCGGCGAAGCCGGCGACTCCGGCTCCGTGACGATCGCCGCGACCGACGCCTTCGGCGAGTACGACCCCGAGGCCGTCGAGACGATCAGCGCCGAGAAGATCCCCGAGGACGACCGCTACCCCGGCGCGCACGTCCACGTCGACAACCGCCACGGCAGCGTCATCACGATTCTGGGGAGCCGCGCCCGCGTCGACTTCAACCACCCGCTCGCCGGCGAGGACGTCGAGTACGAGTACGAGATCTTAGAGGAGGTCGACGACCGCGAGGAGCGCGCGGCCGGCCTGTTCGGGATGTACCTCGACGTCGAGCCCGAAATGTGGATCGAGACCGACGAAGTCGAAGAGGAGGTTGAGGTCGAGCCCGACGAGGACGACGAGGAAGAGGAGGACGCCGAACCGGAGTTCGAGACCCAGACCGTCGAGAAGGAGACGCTGTACATCGAGGCGACCCCGCAGCTGACGATGAACCAGCAGTGGATGTTCTCGAAGCAGCAGATCGCCCAGGACCTGATGGGCAAGGTCGACGTCGACCGCGTCATCGTCCAGGAGGTCATCGACGGCATGGGCGGGATGGGCATGCCCGGCATGATGGGCGGGATGGGCGGCGCCGCCGGTGCCGGCGGCGCCGACCTCGAGGACGCGCTCGAGGACGCCGACATCGACGCCGACGAGATCGTCGAGGAACTCGAGGGCGCAGACGAGGAGTAACCCCGACGACGGCTGCGGCAGTTCTTTCGAGGCGAGTTACGGGCAGTGTCGACGAGGCGTTCCGACTGAGTACGACTTATACCCGACGAGCGTTTCCGTTCCGGTATGGGCGTTATCGCAGAGTTGCAGCTGCCGGCGGCCGAGTTCGCGCTCAGCGAAACGGTCGAGGCCTTCGAGACGTTGCAGTTCGAGATCGAGCGCATCGTCGCCCACGACCGGAGCCACGTCATGCCGTTCGTCTGGATCAGCGGCCCCGCGTTCGACGGGCTCGAGGGGGCGCTTTCGGCCGACGACACCGTCGAAGACGTCCGACTCGTCTCGAACCTCGAGGACGAGCGGCTGTACGAGATGAGTTGGGTCGGCCACGTCGAGGCGCTGATCCGGATTCTCGTCGAGGAAGAGGGGACGGTGCTGGCCGCGGAGGGGAACAGCGAGGGGTGGATGCTCCGAACGCTGTTTCCCGAGCGAGAGGCGCTCTCGCGGACGTACGACTACTGCGGGGAGCACGGCCTCTCGATCGACATTCAGTCTATCTATCAGCTGGACGACGGTCGCAAGGGACGGTTCGGGCTGACCGACAGCCAGCAGACGACCCTCGAGGCGGCGTTCGAGCGCGGCTACTACGAGGTTCCGCGCGGGCTGACGAGGGACGAACTCGCCGCGGAACTCGGTATCTCCGGGCAGGCGCTGTCCGAGCGGTTGCGCCGGGCCCACCGAAACCTCGTCGAGAACACGGTAATCATCGGTGCCGACGACCACGACGGTACGTAGCGTGCGGTCGTCCCGGATCGTCGGAACGTAACACAGCCTGACAAAATAAATAGACACTACGAAATCATGGCGCCGAGCTAACCCCCCTCCTCGGCTAGAAACGGCCATGGCTGTGCTGGTTACCCTCCAGTTGCCGGGCGAAGATACGGCGCTAGAGCGGACGTTCGACGAGCTGCCGGACGCGAGATACGAGATGGAAAACACGCTGACCGCCGGTTTTCCCGGCTTCTGGGTGTCGGGCGAGGAGCGCGCGGCCCTCGAGGGCGCGTTCGACGTCGACCCGACCGTCGAGTCCTACTCGCTGATCACCGCCGGGGACGGCCGGCTGCTGTACGACTTCGAGTTCGGGACGTCGATGTACGACGTGTTGCTCCAGCTGTTCAGGGACCGGGCGGCGATTTTCGCGATGACCGGGACCGGCGGGACGTGGACGCTCCGGCTCCGATTTCCCGAGAGGTCCCACCTCCAGCAGAGCCACGACCAGCTAAAAAGCGAAGGCGTCGACGTCGAGGTTCTCAAGATAACCCGAACCACGGATACGGGTAACACCCGTCTCGAGTTGACCGAGGCACAACACCGGACGCTCGAGTTGGCGGTCGAGCGCGGCTACTTCGAGGTTCCGAGACGGATCACGATGGAGGAACTCGCCGCGGAACTGGGGGTCTCCCACCAGGCGCTGTCCGAGCGGCTCCGGCGTGCGTACCGCACGCTCGCGATCACGACGCTCAGCGTCTACGGGAGCGGCGCCGACGTCGAAACGGAGACGGCGAACTGATCAGGCGATGTCGCGGCTCGTGTCGATCTCGACCTGTTCGGAGAGCTGGAGCTTGATCGTCTCCGTCGGGGCGCCGCCGCCGCGGAACTTCGGGATCGAGAGGTGGTTTTCGATCTCCGAACCCTCGAGGTTCGTCCGCAGGTCGAAGACGGCGTCGGCGAGGTGTTCGGTTCGCGCGCGGTTGGCCGGCTCTTCGGGCCCCTTCAGACAGTGGAGCACCGCGATGCTGCCGGTGTCGAGCATGTGCTCTTTGAGCCGGTTGAGAAAGGCGACGTAGGCGGCCGGCTCCGCTCGCTCGAGGACGTCCATCGTGTCGATGATCAGGTTCGCGCCCTCGGGGACCGCGCTGGTGAACCGGGTCGCCTCCTCGAGGGGATCGGCACTCGAGACGTGTCGCACCGTCGGGCTGCCGACGCGGCCCTTCGAGGAGTCGATCGCGTGTCGGACGAGCGCTTCGGATCGCTCCGTCGAGAGGTAGAGCGTGCCGCGGGCGGCCGTGAGTTCGTAGAGCAGGAGTTCCGACTGGCTGGCCGGCTTCGCCGTGTAGGCGACCACACAGCCCGGCGGCAGTCCGCCGTCGAGTTTGCGGTCGAGTACACTGATTCCGGTGTGTAGTCGGCCGACCATACGGGTATACTGATTTTCCACACTGCCTGCATAACTCTTTGCGTTACGCGCGAGCGAGCGAATCCGCCCCGGCTGACGAATGGTGAGATTCAAGGGGGCAGGGGGAGCCGTATCGAACGAATGTGCCACGAGCACCTCATCACGAGTAAACAACTCTCGCGGGCGGACATCGAGCAGGTCCTCGACCGCGCCGCCGAGATCGCCGCCGATCCGGACGCCGTCGCCGGCCGCCACGTCGGGACGCTGCTCGGCCTGCTCTTTTTCGAGCCGAGCACCCGGACGAAGATGAGCTTCGAGACGGCGATGAAACGCCTCGGCGGCGACGTCGTCGACATGGGGTCGATCGAGTCCTCGAGCGTCACGAAAGGCGAGAGCCTCGCCGACACGGTTCGGGTCATCGAGGGGTACGCAGACGCGCTCGTCCTGCGCCACCCGAAGCAGGGGTCGGCGACGATGGCGAGCGAGTTCGTCGACGTGCCGCTCGTCAACGCCGGCGACGGCGCTGGCCACCACCCGACCCAGACCTTACTCGACCTCTACACCATCCGGGAGAGCGCCGGACTGGACGATCTGACGATCGGGATCATGGGCGACCTGAAGTACGGACGGACGGTCCACTCGCTGGCCTACGCGCTGACGAACTTCGACGCCCAGCAACACTTCATCAGCCCGGAGAGCCTGCGGCTGCCCCGCGAGGTCGTCTACGACCTCCACCAGGAGGGGGCTTCGGTCCGCGAACACGACGGCCTCGAGGCGGTCCTCCCCTCCCTCGACGTGCTCTACGTCACCCGTATCCAGCGCGAGCGGTTCCCCGACGAGAACGAGTACCAGCAGGTCGCCGGCGAGTACCAGATCGACGCGGCGGACCTCGAGGCGGCGAACGACGACCTGACGGTGATGCACCCGCTCCCGCGCGTCGACGAGATCGCCCCCGACGTCGACGAGACGTCCCACGCGGCGTACTTCGAGCAGGCCCACAACGGGGTGCCGGTCCGAATGGCGCTGCTCGACCTCCTCATCGGTGGTTCACAATGAGCGCAGATCACGAACTTCGCGTCAGCAAGATCCGGAACGGAACGGTGATCGACCACGTCCACGGCGGACAGGCGCTGAACGTCCTCACGATCCTCGGCATCGACGGCAGCGAGGGCGAGGAGGTCTCCGTCGGGATCAACGTCCCGTCGGATCGCCTCGCCCGCAAGGACATCGTGAAAGTCGAGGGCCGAGAGCTGAGCCAGGACGAAGTCGACGTGCTGTCGCTGATCGCTCCCGACGCGACGATCAACATCGTTCGGGAGTACGACGTCGTCGAGAAACACCGGGTCGAGCGGCCTGCCGTCGTCGACGGCGTGCTCTCGTGTCCGAACCCCAACTGCATCACGACCGACAGCGAACCCGTCACCTCGACGTTCGACGTCCTCGACGACGGCGTCCGGTGTGCCTACTGCGAGACGATCGTCCGCGAGGACATCGCCGACCTCATCGACGGCTGACGACCGGTCGGATCGAAATCTAGTCGGCGAGACAGAATATCTAAGTGATCTGCACACAATTGTCTGCGTGCACATGCCGCGCTCAATAAAATTCCTGATCGCGCTGGTCGCACTCGTCGTCCTCTGGAAACTCTTCCTCAGCGGTCCCTCCGAGGTCGAAGTCGAGTACGAACCGGTCGAGTAACCGAGTTCCGAACGCCTTACTCCCTCGAGTCCGTACCCCCGTCCATGTACGGCGTGGTCACGCGGAACGCTGAGGAAGCGGGGTGGGGGGAGTTCGACCGCGGTTTCTACGAGGTCAAAGACGTCACCGGCAGGTCCGCCGAGCCGCTCCCCGACGCGGTCAACATGGTCTCGTGTTTCGGCGACAACGCCGCCGCCGATGCCGACCCATCGCTCGTTCCGGTCGACGACATGGGGCGGCCGGCGACCCGCGACCGGACGTACTTCGACTGGGCGTACGTCTGTCCCTCCCGCGAGGAGTACCGCCAGGGGTTGTTCGAGATCATCGACGACTGCGTCGCTGCTAACGAGGACGTCCGCCTCGACGATATTGGCTTTCCCCGCCCGGAGTACTGTCACTGCGGGTTTTGTGAGCGCGACTTCGAGGAGAGCGCGCACGACGACTGGTACGCCTGGCGCGCGAGCGTCATCACCGAGTTCGTCGAGGCCGCGACCGCCCGGATTCCCGGTCGCGTCTACATGACCCTCTACCCCGACCCCTACCCCGGCCACCTCTACGAGCGGGCGGGGATCGACCTCGAGGCCCTCGAGGCCCACGTCGACGAGTTCGTCGTCCCGCTGTACGACACCGCCTACGGGACGACCTACTGGCTCGAGACGATCGCGAAGGGGTTCCAGAGCGCGCTCGAGACGCCGTTCAGCGTCGAACTGTACGCGGTGAACGTCGACATCGACGACCTGATCCACGCGACCGAGGTCGCCGCCGCCTACGGCGAGGCGGTGTTCTTCGGCTACGACGCGAGCAACGCCCGGGCGGCGCTCCGGCGGATGGACGCCGACGAGCGAGAGGGCGTCTCACACGGCGAGCCGAGCTCCTGAAGCCGGGGCCGGTTCTCGAGCCGATCGACTACACGCCGTTTTCGGCCCGCCAGGCGAGGAGTTCCTCGCGGTCGCGCGTGTCCGCCGGCAGCGTCTCGAACCAGCGGGCGGCCGAGATTTCGCCGTCGGGGTCGGAAACCTCCGGCTCGAGGCTCTCCGCGGTCGCGGCGAACGTTGGAATGATCCCCCAGGTCTCGTAGCCGCCGGTCTCGATCTCGACGCGGGTGACCATCGCCAGCCCCTCGTACCGGGCGTCGATTCCGGCCTCCTCGTCGAGTTCGCGCCGCGCCGCCTCGAGAAACGACTCCCCGCGGTCGACGCCCCCGCCGGGGAGCACCCAGCGGTCGACACCCTCGTGGCGGACGAGCAACAGCTCCCCCGAGGACCGTGAGACGATCGTGTGCGCGCCGAACGGCGCCCCCGTCCGCCGGGTGCGGTCGACGAGCGTGCTGAACCGGCGTCGGGACACCCGACGGGTTCGCTCGCGCTCGGAAAAGCCCTCGTAGCGGCGCTCGAGTCGCCTGTACGCCTCGTTCGCCCGGCGGCTCGCCTCGTCGGCCCGGATGCGCAACTCGTCGAACGTCATCGGCGGCGACCGATCTCCCGGCGACAGCCCGGCGTTCCGACGCTCGGCGACGAGACGGTGCTCATGCTGACGGCCTACACCGGCTCGCGGGAATAACGCTTCGATACGGGCAGCGACCGGGTAGTCGGGTACGGGGCGGTTCGGACACACACAACTTTGCACCCCCGGGGCGAACGGGGACCCATGTACGACCGGATCCTCCTTCCGACGGACGGCAGCGCGACGATCGACCGCGCGCTGGAACACGCGCTCGACCTCGCGACGACGTACGACGCGGCGTTGCACGTCCTCTACGTGATCGACGCGACCGTGTTCGCCAACGACGTCGAGATGGGGACGATCGTCGAGGAGTTCGAAACGTCCGGCAACCGGATCGTCACCGACGTCGAAACGCGCGCGCGGGAAGCCGGGTTCGACCGGATCGTCACCGACGTCGCCAGAGGCGCTCCCCACGGCGAGATCCTCGAGTACGCGACCGACCACGACATCGACCTGATCGTGATGGGGACTCACGGGCGAACGGGAATCGACCGCTACCTGCTCGGCAGCGTCACCGAGAAGGTCGTCAGGATGTCCGACGTGCCGGTGTTGACCGTCCGTCAGGAGCGGGAGTGATCCGGAGAGGGTGACGGGTTTTTACAGCGACGGGGTGTATCGAGCGCATGTCACCACAGGCATCGTTCGACGTCACCTCCGCACGCGACGGCGACAGCTCGGTGCTCGTCCTCGGGCTGTCGAATCCCGGCTTCGCGGGCGTCACCGCGACCGACTACCTGATTCGCCACCTCGAGTGCGAGGAGGTCGGCCACGTCGCACCCGACGGACTGCCGTCGATCACGCCGTTCGCGGACGGTGAGCCGAGAAACCACACCCGCATCTACGACGTGGTCGACACGCCGCTGGCGCTGCTGATCGGCGAGCTGTTCGTGCCGGTGTGGGCGGCCGCCCCGTTCGTCGACGCCGTCCTCGAGTGGGCGAGTAAGGCCGGTATCGACGAGATCGCGATCCCGTACGGCGTGGCCTTCCCCCACGAAGCCGACGAGCACGCGGTGTTCTCCGTCGCAACGGAGACGTTTCGGCGTCGACGGCTCGCCGACGCCGGATTCGAGGGGCTCACCGGGGGCGTTCTCGACGGCGTCGTCGGCGACGTCGTGGCGCGCAGCCTCAACGGCGACGCGCCGCCGACGGGTGCGCTCGTGACGCCGACGCACCCGCCGGGGCCGGACCTCGAGGCCGCACTGTTGCTCGTCGACGCTATAGAGCGGCTCTACGGCGTCGACGTCGACGAGCGAGAGCTGCGCGAGCAGTCCGAACAGCTGGCCCAGTACTACTCGACGCTCGCCGATCGGATGACCGCGATGGGCGAGGGCGGGCCCGAGGGACGCGACTACCCGGAAGACCGCACGTACATGTGAGACGGGCGCGAGAAAGCGGCGCCATTTTTACCCTCGCTGTCGCAGGACAGCGTATGGCACTTCCGGCAGCGCTCGAGGCCGCCGACGGCCCGCGGGCGATCGACACCCACGCCCACCAGCCGACCAGCGAGTTCCTCCACGACGCGGGCGGCGAGATGATGCGCGACGCCGCCGACCGCTTCGGTGCGGACCTCGAGACGGACACCTACGAGAACATGATCGAGGAGTACCGCGCCGTCGGCGTCGGCCGCGCCGTCTTGCTCGGGTGGGACGCCGAGACGAACACCGGGAACCCGCCGGTGCCGAACGAGTACGTCGCGGCGGTGCGCGACGAGCACCCCGACTTCTTCGTCGGCTTCGGCTCCGTCGATCCGCTGAAGGACGACTGCGTCGCGGAGGCCCGGCGCTGCGTCGAGGATCTCGACCTCTCCGGGTTCAAGTTCCAGCAGATCGCCCAGGGGTTCGATCCCTCCGATCCCGCCCACGAGGAGCTGTGGGCGACGATCGAAGAACTCGACGTTCCCGTCGTCTTTCACGGCGGGAACTCGACGCTCGGCGCCTGTGCGCCGGGCGGTCGCGGGCTCAAGATCAAGTACGGCAACCCGATGCTGATCGACGACGTCGCGGCGAACTTCCCCGACCTGCAGATCCTCATCGCCCACCCGGCGTTCCCCTGGGAGCGAGAACAGCTCGCGATCTGCCAGCAGAAGGGGAACGTCTACATGGACCTCTCGGGGTGGATGCCGAAGTACATCGACGATCAGGTGCTCCACTACGCGAAGACGCTGCTTTCGGACAAGGTCATGTTCGGCACCGACTACCCGATGCTCGAACCGAAACCCTGGCTCGAGCAGTTCGCCGCCCTCGAGTTCTCCGAGGAACTCCAGCGCAAACTCCTCTGGGAGAACGCCGAGTCGTTCCTGGGACTCTGACGGAACCGGTGCGACGCTCTTGAGTACGTCGAACGGGGAGGAGGGCAGCGCTACGACACGGCAAGACGCTACGGTGAACTTAGATGATGTCGTCGTCGTCGGTGTCTCGGTCACGGCGGCTTCGGTGTTCGTCGTCGTCGTCGCCGATCAGGTCGTCGTCGTCATCGCCGATGAGCTCGTCGTCATCGTCGTCACCGATGAGACTGTCGTCGTCGTCACCGATCAGGTCGTCGTCGTCGGTACGACGGTCCCGGCCTCGGCGATCGTCGTCGTCGCCGATGAGCCCGTCGTCATCGTCGTCACCGATCAGGTCGTCGTCGTCATCCCGGACGTCGGTGTCGCGGGTTCCCGTCGTTCCGCCGGCGGCAGCGCCGGTCGACTGACCCGTGTGCGTCGAACCGGCGCCCGAGAGGTCGCCCTCGAGCCGGATCTCGTCGTCCGTGACGCTGGCGACGGCCTGTTCCTGGAGCGGGTAGGCCTCCTCGCCCGTACCCTCCCAGCCGAGTTTCGCTTTGATCGTATCCGTGATACCAGGGTCGGGTTCGACGTGGGCGGTTCCGTGTTCGACCGCCGAGACGATCCCGACCTCGTCACCGTTCGCGTTGACGACTGTCTTCCCGATGTCGTCGTCGCTGAATTGTGCAGACATTGCAACCGAAACCCACCACGAACCCGAGTAAGCCAATGGTGCTTGCAGATGCACGGCCTCGAAACGGGGGAGAACACCCGACGGACGCCGACTCAGTCGAACTCGGGGGGTCGCCCCTCGAGAAACGCCTGGACGCCCTCTTCGTGTGCGTCGGAGGTGTACGCCTGGACCTGCAGCAGGTTCTCGTAGTCGAGCGACTCCGACCAGTGACGACCCAGGTTCTCGTGCATGGCCTGTTTCATCAGCCCGATCGTCCGGGTCGGCCGGCGGCCGAGGCGGTCGACCGTTTCGGCGACGCGCTCGTCGAGTTCCTCGTCGGGGACGGCTTCGTTGATCAGGTCGTAGTCGGCTGCTTCGGCGGCCGAGAAGAACTCACCCGTGAACGCGAGCTGTTTCGCGGTGCGAAGCCCCACCAGTTTGGGTAACAGGAACGTCCCCCCGGTGTCGGGGATCAACCCGACGCGAACGAACGCACACGAGAACCGCGCCTCCTCAGTCGCGTACGCGAAGTCCGAGAGGGCGGCGATCGCGAGTCCGGCGCCCACCGCGTCGCCGTTGACCTTCGCGACGATCGGTACCCGACACTCGAGCATCGATTCGACGACCCGCCCGAACGTCTCGCAGACGCGCTCGTAGGCCTCCTGTGGACCCTCGGTTCGGTCGGCCATCGCCTGGATGTCGCCGCCGGCGCTGAACGCGGCACCCTCGCCGGTGAGAACGACCGCGTGGTGGTCGTCCGGGGAAACCGCCTCGATCTCGTCCGCGAGCTGTGCCGCGGTCTCCGTCGAGAACGCGTTCATCACGCCCGGGCGGTCGAACGTGATCCGCGCCACTCCGTCGTCGCTGTCGACGTGCATGGCTCAGCGGTCACTCTCACGGCCCTTAACGTTCCCTCTCTCGGCCCCGCCATCGCTCTCTCACTCGAGGAAAACTGCTCAGGAGACTCCCGCCAGAAGCGTCAGTTCAGATAGCGCTGTGCCACGGTGACGCTGACGAACAGCGCGAGAATAACCGCGCCGAGCGTGATGCCGGCGAGCGCGGAGAGGCCGGTCGCGGAGGCGAGCAACAGGAGCGTGCTCACGAACGCGGCGCCGAAGTAGTAGCTGCTCACGTTCGTCTCCACGCCCTCGCCGTCCGCGTCGGCTGCCTCCTCGTCGGTCGGCTCGAGGTACGGATCGAACTGGTCGGCCGCGGGCGTGCGCTCGACGATCCCGCGACTCTGGTTGTAGTTGATGATCCCCTCCTCGTCGAGTTTCGGCAGGTGCGACTGGTACAGCGAGATGTACACGCGCTGGCGCTCGTCCGAACTCAGCTGCTCGACGGTCGTCTCGTTCTCCCAGGCCGCTACCTGCTCTGCGAGATCGCGCATGCGTACCGGCTCGTCGGTTCCCTGCAGGTACCGCAGCGCGTCCCGGCGACGCCGCGTCTGCAGGATGTGGAAGATGTCGTCCTTCTCGAGGTCGGCCGGCTGCGTCTCATCACGATGATCGTTCCCAACGTCGTTCGCGACCGCGCCGTCGGAAGTGGTCTGTGTCGTGCTCATTGTCTCGACTACTCCTTGTGGCGAGTCGGTAATAAAGCATTGAACGCCTCCCGACCGGTGTGACCCTATTTCAGACCGTTTCTCGCCCGGTATACGGATATTCAGCCCCTGAGTACACGATTCTGGTAGTAAGATGCAGTTAGGATGAGATAATCTATGATCCCATCCTGTTAGTCACTGTTTATTCTGTTTACGACCCTTCAAAACCGATCACGCCTTGCGTTTTTTCGAGGCTATTTCGGCCGCGCGAAACAGTCGCGTGAAACAGTATGTGAACACAATGAGTCGACACCGAGTTACGTTCAAGACCCTCACGACCGGTGAAACAGTCCGGTAGTCGAGAACGTGTGAGAGAAACTCACGCCAGAACGGCGGTTAGAATACACCTTCCATATTACAGTAACTGGTACTATTGGGTCGAGCGAGGGGGAGCGGTGGTAGCCGAAGTGTAGAGAGGAACCGCTCGAGCGAAGTGTCGACGGATCACAGAGCGGTTTACGTCGGGTGCTGCGGTCGCTTTGTTGTCGAAGAAAGGGGGCCGGGCGCGATTGTGAACTACGCCTGAGAACCTGCGCTTCGCGCAGAACTTCAGTCTAGTTCAAATCCCGCCGGTTCCGTGATGCACCGCTCACGATTTGTTCGCGGTGCAGAACGGGCCGGGCGCGATTTGAACACGCGACCGTCTGATTAAGAGTCAGACGCTCTGCCTAACTGAGCTACCGGCCCTGTATCCTCGAGTTTCGGGTGTGCAGTGAAATAGGTTTTGCTTGGTAGTCGGCGTGAGAGTGGTGTGCATTCGGGAACCGCGATCCCGGGCTCTGGTCCCAAAACGTCACTGTCTTCGGGAGCGTTAAGTACGGTGAGTCCGACCTGAGTGTACATGAGTACGGGGGTTACTATCTCGTCGACGTCCGACTACGCCATTCTCGGCTGCGGGAGCGTCGGCTACGCTGTGGCCGAGGAACTGGTCGGTCAGGGCAAGGACGTGCTGATAATCGACCGCGACGAGAGCCGCGTCGAATCGCTTCGCGACCAGGACCTCGACGCGCGAACGGCGGATATCCGCGAGGCGGAGACCGCCGAGATCGTCGCGGACCGGAGCGTCGTTCTCATTCTCGCCTCCGACGTCGAATCGAACAAGCAGGCGGTCGAACACATCCGAGCGCTCGGCAACGAGCAGTTCGTCGTCGCGCGCGCGAGCGATCCAGTCTCCGGCGACGAACTCTCCGAACTGGGCGCTGACATCGTCATCAACCCCTCCACGGTGATCGCCGACTCCGCACTGCGGGCACTCGAGTCCGGCGAACTCGAGTACAACGCGGCGAAGCTCGCGGCTATTCTCGAGGAGACCGGCGATCGATTGGCGATCGTCACCCAGAACAGCCCGGACCCCGATTCGATCGCGAGCGCGGCCGCCCTCCAGGCGATCGCAGCGCACCTGGGTGTGGAGTCCGACATCGTCTACCTGGGCGATATCGGCCACCAGGAGAACCGCGCGTTCGTCAATCTGCTGGGCATCGAACTCCTGCAGTGGGACGACATCGAGGACCGGTCGGTGTACGACACGGTCGCTCACGTCGACCACGCCGCGGCGAGCGAGATCGGCCTCGACATCGACATCATCATCGATCACCACGAGCCGGACGATGACTACGATCCCGCGTTCGTCGACATCCGGCCGAACATGTCCTCGACGTCGACGATCATGACGAAGTACACCCAGGAGTTCGACATGAGCGTCTCCGAGGCCGTCGCGACCGCCCTGCTCTACGGGATTCGCGCAGAGACCCTCGACTTCAAGCGCGATACGACGCCGGCGGACCTGACCGCCGCGGCCTACCTCTACCCCTTCGCGAACCACGACACCTTAGAACAGGTCGAGTCGCCCTCGATGTCCCCCGAGACCCTCGACGTGCTCGCCGAGGCGATCGCCAACCGCGACGTCCAGGGGAGTCACCTCGTCTCGAACGCCGGCTTCGTCCGGGACCGCGAGGCGCTCTCGCAGGCGGCGAGTCACCTGCTCAACCTCGAGGGCGTGACGACGACGGCCGTCTTCGGCATCGCCGAGGAGACGATCTTTCTCGCGGCGCGCTCGAAGGACATCCGGATGAACATCGGGAAGGTCCTCGACGACGCCTACGGCGAGATCGGCGAGACCGCGGGTCACTCGACGCAGGCGAGCGCGGAGATTCCGCTCGGAATCTTCACCGGCATCGAAATCTCGGAGGATACGCGCGAAACGCTGCTCGGACTGACCGAGGAGGCGGTCAAACGCACGCTGTTCGACGCGATGGGCGTCGACGGCTCCGAGGGATCGAACGGGAGCTAAAACACGTACTGACTGCTGGAGAGGGGGTTCCAGAGCGCCCGCGCCGGCCACGGTCATTCCGGTAAATCGGTGCTACAGGCCGTCTCAGGCGACGACTTCTTCCTCGTCGTCCGGTTCGCGCACCCGCTCGACGACGTCGTTGACCAGGATAACGTCGCCGACCGAGCGAACCCAGCGGTACGGAAGGATCACGCCGCGGGCGCTCCGTGCCTCCTCGGCGAACAGTTCCGTGTTGAGATTTCCGAGCGCGAGTCCGGTCACGGCTTCACCGTCGACGTTCAGCCGGAGGTCTTCGACGTCGCCGACGAAGACCCCGTTGTTCGAGTACACCTCGCGCCCGACGAGGGACGTGATCTCCTGGGGTGTGTCGTCCATATCAGGGTCCATGAGCGGTGGACTCTTAATTCTTGGTCAGACGGAGCGACTCGGACACGCGTCGTCTCTAACAGCCACCGGCGATCACCGTGCGACGGGCGACGATACCGAAACTTTGCGGAGACGATCCGGGACCGTCGCCCGATCAGTACCGGCGCGCAGCGACATTCCTATTTCAATGAGCCGAGCATTTATATACCTGAATCCACTGTGTGACGCGCTTCCCGACAGGTGATACTATACCACTGGGGAATAATCATCAGTGCGCCGGGGTGCCTCTGACAACAACCGGCGCCGGGGCGGGGCAGTACGCCCGGGCTACCCCGCCTCGGCAGTTTTCTCTCGAGTGCCGATCGGCGAGCGTCGCCCACCTTCGATAGCGAGACGGTCCATCCGCAGTTAGAGACGGAAAATCGCGTCGGTGTCCGCGTGATCGGAGAGCAGCGACTGCATCTGTTCGACGGTTCGCTCGTCGCGGGTCCGGCCGCTGCGGACGACGTCCTCGGCGCGTTCGACGGTCGTCAGCGTATCCGTCTGAACCGCGAGAATCGGCACCCCTTTCTCGGCTGCCTGGCCGACGACCGCCCCCGAGGGGCGGTGGCCGCCGGTGAGGATCAGACACCGAACGCCGGGCGCCTCGAGCGCCGCCGTGTGAATCTCGGCCCGGTCGCCGCCGGTGATGACCGCGGCGTCTTTGGTCCGGCGGAAGTGACGGAGCGCGCTGTCGGCGCCCATCGCGCCGACCGCGAAACGCTCGACGTACGCGTCGGCCCCGTCCTCGACGAGGAGCGTCGCGCCGAGTTCGTCGGCGAGGGCCTCGACCGTTACGCCCGCCAGCGTCCGCTCTCGTGGAAGCACGCCGTAGACGGGAATGTCCCGCCCCTCGAGGAACGGCACGATGTCGGTTTCGAGCTGGTCGTAGGCGGCGTCGGCGACGTTGTTGAAGATGAGACCGGCGAACCGGTCGCCGAGCGACCGGGTCGCGGCGAGCACGTCGTCGACGTCGCCGGGCGACTCGTAGGGGGCGATCAGGACGACGCGGGCGTCGACCAGTTCGGCGACGTCGGCGTCGGTGAGTTCGACGATGCCACCGAGTTCGAGGCGGCCCCCGCCCTCGAGAAAGAGTCGATCGACGTCGGCCGCGAGCGTCTCGAACGCCTCGGCGACGCGCTCGCGGAGTTCCGCGGGGTCCTCGCGCCCCCGGATCGCCTGCTCGATGAACGTCGGCGAGTAGACGACGGGTTCTAGGTCGTGTATCTCCGCCTCGAGTCCGAGCAGTTCGCGCGCGAGAAGGGGGTCCTCGTCGAGGGTCTTGCCGACGTTGCTCTGGAGGCGGGTCCCCTTCGGTTTCATGTAGCCGACGTCCGCGCCGTTCTCGCGCGCGATACGCGCGAGGGCGAGGGTGACGGCCGTCTTGCCGGTGCTCTCCTGTAACGAGGTAACGAGTATGGGTCTGGTGGTGTCGGTGGTCATAGCTCCTCCGTGTCAACCGTGAGTCTGAGGTCGATCGCCTGTACGCCGTCCGGCCCCGCGACCAGCGGGTTCACGTCGAGTTCGAGAATCGCCGGGAAGTCGGTGACGAGCTGTGAGAGTCGCTGGATCGTCTCGACGACGCCCTCGACGTCCGCCGGTTCGCGGCCGCGGGCGCCGCGCAACAGCGGCGCTGCCCGGATTTCGTCGACCATCTCCCGGGCCGCTCCCTCCCCGATCGGGGCCACCCGGATCGAGGTGTCCTCGAGGATCTCGACGAAGATACCGCCGAGGCCGAACAGCAAGAGCGGGCCGAACTGCGGATCGCGGTTCATCCCGACGATCGTCTCCGTCGACGCCTCGAGATCGACCATCTCCTGGACCTGCACGCCGATGATCGTCGCGTCGGGCTGGTAGTTGCGCGCCCGAGCGACGACGTCCTCGTAGGCGTCGTACACCTCGTCGTCGCTCACGCCGACCTTGACGCCGCCGATGTCGGACTTGTGGGAGATGTCGGGGCTGACGATCTTCAACACGACCTCCCCCTCGATCGACTCGGCGACCGAGACGGCCTCGTCGGGGTCGTCGACGATCTCCCCGGTCGGCGTCGGGATCCCGTACGCCTCGAGGAGGTCCATCGCCTCGACGCCGAGGCGGTTGTCCGTCCGGCTCTCGGCGCGAGCCAGCACCTCGCGGGCGCGCTCGCGGTCGACGTCGAACGTCGCCGGCGCGTCGACCGACCGCTCGCGGATGCGCCGGTAGCGTGCGAGTGCGTCGAGCCCCGACACCGCCCGGGCGGGGTCGAAGTAGTTCGGAACGCCGAACTCCCGCAGGCTGATCTCGGCGGCCCGCGCGCGGTCGCCGCCCATCAGGCAGGTGACGACCGGCTTCTCGTGTTCGGTGTGGCGGCTGATAACCGCCTCCGCCAGCTCGTCGTACCTGAGCACTGCAGTGGGCGCACTGACGACGACCGCCGCACCGACGTTCGGATCGCCCAGCGCGATGTCGAGGGCCTCGTCGAACCGCTCGAGGTCGGCGTCGCCGATGACGTCGATCGGGTTGTAGACGTTCGCCTCCTCGGGCATCGCCTCGGCGAGCGCGTCGATCGTCTCGTCGGTGAACGAGGCCATCTCGAGCGACGAGTCGCCGACGGCGTCGGTCGTGAGCACGCCGGGGCCGCCCGCGTTCGTGACGACGGCGACGCCGTCGGCGTCGGGCGCCGGCAGCCCGGAGAGCGCGCGGGCGTAGTCGAACAGCTCCTGGACCGACCGCGCCCGGAGCACGCCGGCTTGCTCCAGTCCCGCCTCGTAGGCCCGCTCGGTGCCGGCGATCGCGCCGGTGTGCGAGGAGGCCGCCTTGGCGCCCGCGTCGGTGCGGCCGGACTTGACGAGGACCACCGGCGTCTCGGCGGTGACCTCCCGGGTGGTTTCGACGAACTCCGCGCCGCCGTCGATCCCCTCGAGGTAGCCGATGACGACGTCGGTGTCGGGGCTCTCGCCCCACTCGCGGATGAAGTCCGCCTCGTCGAGGACGGCCTTGTTGCCGAGCGAGACGACGTCTCGAAAGCCGATCCCCTGCTCGTTCGCCCAGTCGAGGACGGCGGTGATGAACGCGCCCGACTGGCTCATGAACGAGACGGAGCCCTCGAGGGCGTTCTCGGGACCGAACGTGGCGTTCAGTCCGACGCCGGTGCTCATCACGCCCAGGCTGTTGGGGCCGACGAGGTTGAGGTCGTACTCGGCGGCGATCTCGCGCAGTTCGCGCTCGCGGGCCGCGCCCTCGCCGCCGGTTTCTGAGAAGCCGGCCGTGATGACGACGACGTTCTCGACGCCCGCTTCGGCGGACTCCCGGATCGCCTCGAGGACGATCGACGGCGGGACGACGATCACCGACAGATCGACCGGCGGCGCGCTCGAGACGTCCGGATAACACTCGAGTTCCAGAACGGCGTCGCGGTTCGGGTTGACCGGGACGACCTCACCCTCGAAGTCCGCCGCGAGGTTCTCGAGGATCGCACGGCCGACGGCACCGTCGCGGTCGGTCGCCCCGACGACGGCGACGGTCTCGGGTGCGAACAGCTCCTGTAACCTGCCCATCGGCTTCGGGTTCACCGAGGAGGGTGTTAAAGGTCGAGGTACTCAGTGCATCGAGAGCGCGGTCACCGATCGCCCCGAGAGGACGACCGCGAGGAGGTAGATCGCGATCGCGAACACGATGATCGAGCCGCCGGCGGGGAGCCCCTGGTTGACGGAGAACAGGAAGCCGCCGACGACCGAGAGTTCGCCGAACAGGATCGAGAGGTAGAGCGTCTCGCGGAAGCTGTGGGCGATCTGGGTGGCGGCTGCGACCGGGATCACGAGCATTCCGGCGACGAGAATCACCCCCAGGACCTGCATCGAGCCGACGACGACGATGGCCGTCATCACGACCAGGAGGGTGTTGTACCAGGTGACGTTGAGCCGGGCGACGCGGGCCGCCTGCTCGTCGAACGTGATGAACAGGTGCTGTTTGTACGTGAGCGCGATCACCGCGACGACCACCACGCTCAGGACGGCCATCATCCGCGCGCCCTCGAGCGGAACGAACGCGATGTTGCCGAACAGGTAGCTGTCGATGTTGACGCCGGTGAGCCCGCGGCCGTAGCTGATGATGAGCGTCCCGACGGCGAAACTGCCGGTGAGCATGATCGCGATGGGGACGTCGCCGTACGTGCTGGTGCGCTCTGCGAGCCACTGGACGGCGAACGCGCCGAGGATGGCGACGACGAGCGCCGCGAGCAACAGCGGGGCGTTCCAGTCGGTCGACGTCCCGAGCAGGAGACCGACGGCGACGCCGGCGAACGCCGTGTGCGCCAGCGTCTCGCCGATGAGCGCCATCTCGCGGTGGACGAGGAAGGTTCCGATGAGGGGGCCGACGATGCCGATGAACACGCCCGTCGCGATCGAATCCCACATGAACGGGTGTCTGAAGACGTTCGTGCCGAAGACGGCGTCCATGGTTCGGCCGACGGCCAGCAGTCCCTCGAACGCCGCCCCGGCGACGGGGTACTCCCGAAGCCAGTAGACGAGCAGGTACGCCATCATCAGGGCTGCGAGCGCGGCGACGACGGCGATTCCGGCGAGCTCGAGTCGGTGTCTGAGTCGCTCGCTCATCGTCAGTGGTGGTGTTCGACGACCCGGCCGGTCGCGCCGTAGGCTTCGGTCAGCGCGTCGCTCTCGACGAACGATTCGGTGTCGCCGTGGTGGAACAGTTCGCGGTTGATACAGGCGATGCGGTCGGCCCGATCCGTGACGACGCCGATGTCGTGTTCGATCAGGATGATGGTGATCCCGTTATCGTTCAACGACTCGAGCAGCCGGTAGAACGCGTCGCGGGACTCGGCGTCGACGCCGACGGTCGGCTCGTCGAGTGCGAGCAGGTCGGCCTCGCTCGCGAGCGCGCGGGCGATGTACGCTCGTTGGCGTTGGCCGCCGGAGAGCTGGCCGACGCGCCGGTCCGCGAGTCCCGCCAGATCTACCGTCTCGAGGGCCTCCTCGACGGCTGCGTGGTCGCGGTCGGTCAGCCGAGAGTGGCCGGCGTGGGCGAACCGCCCCATCCGGACGGCCTCCTCGACGGTGACGGGCATGGTGGTGCCCTTGTTGGTCGCCTGCTGGGAGACGTAGCCGATTCGCTCGCCGTCGTCGAACGCCTCGACCGGTTCGCCGAACAGTTCGACGGTCCCGCTGTCCGGGCCGAGCAGGCCGAGCATGATGTGCAACAGCGTGGTCTTTCCGGAGCCGTTCGGGCCGATCAACCCGAGGAAATCGCCCTCCTCGACGGTCAGCGACACGTTCGAGACCGCCGGCTGGTCGCCGTAGGCGAACGAGACGTCTTCGAGGTGTGCGACGGCGGTCACTGCGATCCTACTGCCTGTTCGAACGCGGAGAGGTTTATCTCTTCCATTTGCTCGAGGTACCCCCACCCCTCCTCGGCCCACTCGTCGGTGGTTCCCTCCGCGGGGGTGATCGCAAGCGTCTCCGTCGCGTCGCTGTTCTCGACGATCGTCTCCGCGAGCGTCGGCGACTCGAAGTGGTCGTACAGGATCGTGTCGATGCCGTGCTCGTCGACGAGATCGATCGTCTCCGCGATGTCGTCCTGGCTCGGCTCGTCGTGCGGGGAGACGCCGACTGGCGTGTGTACCTCGAACCCGTAGCGGTCCTCGAGGTACTGGTAGGAGTCGTGGCCGGCGACGACGATCACGTCGCGATCGGCGTTCGCGAAGAGGTCCTCGAACTCGCCGTGGAGGTCCTCGAGTCGGTCGTTGTACGCCTCGGCGTTGTCGCGGAACGTCTCCTCGTTGTCCGGGTCTGCGTCCGCGAGTCCGTCGGCGATGTTGTCGACGATTCGCTGGGCCCGAACCGGGTCCACCCACACGTGTGGATCGTACTCACCGTGATCGTGGTCGTGGTCGTCGTGGTCGTCGTCGTGATGATCGTCACCGTGGTCGTCGTCGTGATGATCGTCACCGTGGTCGTCGTCGTGATGATCGTCACCGTGGTCGTCGTCGTGATGATCGTCACCGTGGTCGTCGTCGTGATCGTGGTCCCACTCGAGCAGGTCGATCCCGTCGAGTCCGTCGACGACGACGACGTCGGGGTAGTCGGCCTCGAGGCGGTCTGCGGCCTCCTGAGCCCAGCTAAACTCCGACGTGTCGAGGTAGACGAACACGTCCGAGTCGGCGATCTCCGTGAGGACCTCGCTACTGGGCTCGAACCCGTGGCCCATCGTCCCGGCCGGGACGGGGTTCTCGAACGAGAGTTCGTCGCCGGCGACCTGTTCGGACCAGTCCCAGAGGGTGAAAAACGCCGCATATCCCGAACCTGCGCTTCCCTCCGCGTCCGACGCAACGTCGTCCAGACAGCCCGCGAGAGCCCCGGTTGTGATCGCACCTGCAGTTCCCGCGAGGACCGATCGGCGTGTGAGGTTCATACCGGTGCATTCGAACCGGCGGGTAAAAGTGTTATTATCCTACCCACTCGAGTTATTAATTCCGCCGTCAATATCTCCCGTGTGTTGTTAATACCGGCCGAATACCGCGACTGAAACAGCTAACACCCCACACGGACGATACGCCCGTATGAACGCCTCGTCCACGCGAGAGCGGGTGTGTCAGTCGATTGCCGACCGCGAAGAGCGTCTGCTCGAGACCCTCGAGCGACTCGTCGCCGCGAAGTCGGTGACAGGAAACGAACCGGTCGGCCAGCGAGTGATGCTCGCGGAGTTCGACCGCCTCGGGCTCGCGGTCGACACCTGGGAGCCCGATCCGGAGGCGCTCGCGGACCATCCCGGCTACTTTCGGACCTCCTCGTACGACGAGCACGGCTACGAGGGACGCGAGAACGCCGTCGCGACGGTTCCCGGCGCCGGCGACGGTCCGACGCTCGCGCTCTCGGGACACATCGACGTCGTGCCCGCCGATCCGGAGTCGGCCTGGGAGGGTGATCCGTGGACGCTTCGCCGGGACGGCGACCGCGTTTACGGGCGGGGCGTCTCCGATATGAAGGGTGGGCTCGCCGCGATGTTGCTCGTGGTCGAGACCCTGCAGGCGGAGGGAATCGAACTCGCCGGGGACCTCTACGTCCAGAGCACGATCGAGGAGGAAGCCGGCGGCGTCGGCGGCGTGCTCTCGGCGCTCGAGCGGGGCTACGTCCCCGATGCGGCGATCGTCCCGGAGCCGTTCGGCCTCCCGAACGTCGGCATCGCGAGCGCGGGCGTGATGTTCTTCGACGTCGCGGTTCCCGGGAAGAAGGCCCACGCCGCCTGGGGCCACCAGGGCGTGAGCGCCTTCGACAAGGCGTGTCTCGTAAACCGCGCGCTCGGCGACCTGAACGACGACCGCCAGGCGCGGATCGACTTCCCGCCCGCCTACGGCGCCGATCCGGACCTCGAGGGCCACGTGACGAACATCAACGTCGGCGTCGTCGAAGGGGGCGACTGGCCGGCGTCGGTTCCCGCCGAGGTGACGCTGAAGGGACGGGTCGGCTGGCCGCCCGGTGAGAGCCGAGCGGACGTGCGCGAGGAGATCGAGGGGACGATCGCGGCGGCGGCCGCGGACGACGAGTGGCTCGCCGAGAACCCGCCGACGGTGGAGTGGGTCGGCTGGAACGCCGCGCCGCACGAGGTCCCGCGGGACGCCGACATCGTCGCGACCGTCGAGCGAAACGCCGAGAGGATCTGCGGGGACGCCGGCACGTACGTCGGCGGCAACGCCGCTCTCGACGAGCGGTTCTTCCAGCGCTACTACGACGTTCCCGTCGTCACCGCCGGCCCCTACGGGCCGAACCTCCACGGGGTCGACGAGTACACCACCGTCACCTCGCTGCTCGAGACCGCCCAGACCCTCGCCTGCTCGGCCATCGGCTACTGCGGCGTGGCCGAGTGACGGTCCCGTCGTGCCAGCACACTTATTTCGAGCCGATACACACGTGCTGACATGACTGACGCGACGGTCGAAACCGACGACGTGCTCGAGACGCTGGCGAGTCTCCCGGAGGTTCGCGCGCCGGTCGCCTCCCCCGATGGCGGCCGGGTCGCCTTCTACTACGACGAGACGGGGCGAAACGAGCTGTACGTGCTCGACCTCGAGACGGGAGCGCGAGCACGACTCAGCGACGGCGAGGTACCGCGGGCGGTCCGGTACCCGATCCGGTGGCACCCCGACGGCGACCGGCTCTTCTTCCACCGCGACGAGGGCGGCGACGAACAGAACGACGTCTTCTCGATCGACCTCGAGGGGGCCGTCGACCGGGTCGTCGGCCGGGACGGCCAGTGCGTGCTCGCCGACGTCGGCCCCGACGGCCGGTATCTCTACTACGCGAGCGATGCCCGCGATCAGCTCAATCTCTACCGCCACGACCTCGAGAGCGGCGAGTTCGAACAGCTCACCGCCTACGACCAGCCCGTCCGCGGGGTGACCGTCGGACCCGTCGGTGATCGAATCGCCTACGCGACCAACGAGTCCGACGACCTCGACAACCAGGACGTCTACGTCGCCGACGCCGACGGCTCGAACGCCCGCAACCTCGAGGTCGGCGACCACGGCGCCGAGGCCAGTCCCGCGGCCTGGCACCCCGACGGCGACCGCCTGCTCGTCTCGGACAACACCGAGGACCTCACTCGGTGTGGCGTCTACGACCTCGCGAGCGACGAGGTGACGTGGTACGGCGGCGACGCCGAGGAGTCGCCGGTCGAGTTCCTGCCCGACGGGAGCGGGTTCCTCGCGCTCCGGACGCGCCGCGCTGCGGTCGTCCCGATCCGGTACGACCTCGAGGACGACTCGGCGATCGAACTGGACCTCCCCGAGGGCGTCTCGAGCTATCCCGGATCGATGGGCGGCGGAAATCCGTTTCTCGAGGACGAGACCGTGCTCGTCACCCAGCAGACCTCGAGCGAGCGAAAGCGGCTGCTCGCCTACGACCTCGCGAGCGACGAGAGCGAGGTGCTGGTAGACGCCGAGTACGGCGGGCTCGCTCCGGACTCGTTCGTCGACAGCGAGTACGTCACCTACGAGTCGCGGGACGGGGTGGAGATCGGCGCGCTGCTGTACGAACCCGCCGAGCCCTCGCCGACGGGGATCGTTCACGTCCACGGCGGACCCCACGGCCAGTCCCGGCGGCGGTTCAGCCCGTACGTCCAGTTTCTCGTGCAGCGGGGGTACACCGTCCTCCAGCCGAACTACCGCGGCTCGGTCGGCCGCGGCCGCGAGTTCAAGAACAGGGTCCGGGGCGACTGGGGCGGCGGCGAGCAGGCCGACGTCGCTAACGCGGGCCGCTGGCTCGCAGACCGGGAGGGGATCGAGGACGTGGCCGTGATGGGAGGTTCATACGGCGGCTACAGCGCCTTCTGGCAGCTCGTCTCGTACCCGGAGGTCTGGTCGGCCGGCGTCGCCCGCGTCGGCATCACGGACCTGCTCGCCCTCTACGAGGAGTCGATGCCTCACTTCAAGACGATCCTCGAGCAACAGCTCGGCGACCCCGAGGAGAACGCCGACTTCTACCGCGAGCGGAGCCCGCTCACCCACGTCGAGAACATCGAGGCACCGATCTGTATCGTTCACGGCGTCAACGATCCCCGGTGTCCGATCTCCCAGGCGCGGCTGTTCCGGGACGCCCTCGAAGCGAAGGGCTGGACCGAGGGTGAGGAGTTCGCCTACCACGAACTCGGCGCGGAGGGTCACGGCTCCTCGGACATCGAACAGAAGATCCGGACCTTCGAGATCGTCGACGAGTTCCTCGGCGAGCACCTCCCGACTGCGCCGCGGCGGGGGTGAGTCGTCCGTTATCGAAACCAGCCACTGCAGACCGGCCCACCGCGTGCGATCAGACGCGCGATCGACGCTCGCCGCGTTATCACTCCGTGACGGGGGCGGGTTCGGCGTCGGCGTACGACCGCAGCGTTTCGGGGTCGATCGGGAACACCGCCTTCGGCGTGCCGGCGGCGGCCCAGACGGTGTCGAACTCGAGTAACGTCTCGTCCATCACGACCGGCACCGCGCGGTCGTGACAGAACGGCGGGACGCCGCCGATCGACCAGCCGAGTTCCTCCTTGATCCGGTCGGCGTCGGCCATCGAGACGGCCTCGGCGTCGGTCTCGAAGTACGCGGCCAGGGCGGCCTCGCTGACGCGGTTCGCCCCGCTGGTCACCGACACCACGAGCTCGCCGTCAACGTCGAACGCGAGCGAACTCGCGATCTGGGCGACGTCGCAGCCGACGGCGTCGGCGGCGTCGGCCGCCGTCTTCGTCCCTTCCGGAAACTCCTCGACGTCGGGGTCGAAGCCGTAGGTTTCTCGAGCCATCGTCCTGAACGCGTCTGCGCGCGGATGCATCGCTCGGAGCCACGGCGGCGGCCGGAGTAAACCTGCTGATCCTAGCACTCGAGACAAACCGCCAGCCGAACGCCGTCGAGTCGCCGGTAGCCGCGGGGTTCGCGGACGACGTCGAACGCCTCGAACCGGACCACCAGCCGACCGGGGTCGATCGTCGCCCGGAGGATCGGGCCGCGACTCGTGATCGCGACGTACGGCGGGGCGGCAACCGGCGGCGCCGCCAGTTCGTACCCGGCCGCCTCGACGGCGTCGGTGAGCACGAGCGGAAGCTTCGCGAGCAGCCCGGTCGACTCGAGCCAGGACTCGAGGGAGTCGACGACCCGCGAGCGGTCGCTCACCCGCCCGTCGGTCCACGGTTCGGCGACCCTGTCCGCACAGTAATCGATGCCGTCGAGGACGGCCACGTGGTCGGACTGGATGTGGCGACGGGCCGCCCGAGCCGGGTGTGACACGGTACTGAGTGTGCCGGCAACGCACAAAGGTGTCCCGACTCGAGCCGCCCGCTGGCGCCGCGACTACTCCCGGGACTCCCTGACCGTGCCGACGTTCACGGAGTCGACCCGTTCCAGCACCGTCTCCAGCGCCTGACGCCAGGGGGGCTCTTCCCGGTACTCGAGTTCCCGGCGCAGCTCCTCGTTCTCGCGCTCGAGCCGGTGAACGTCCGTCGCGAGCCGGTCGACGCGCGCCTCGAGGTCGGTTCGACGCGACCGCTGGGCCTCGAGGTCGTTCCGAAGCTGATCGCGCTCGCGTGCGAGGCGGTCCCGCTGGTCGGCGATCTGTGCGAGTTCCCGCTCGCGGGTGACCTGCCGTGGAGGAGCGCGCTCGAGGTCGTCCTCCAGGACGAGGTGACCCGAGGTGGTGGCGTTGACGACCGCGCCGGCGAGCAACAGCAGGCCGCCGAAGTACAGCCACGTCAGGAGAAGCAGGATCGCGCCGATGGCGTCGGCGGACTCGGAGCCGGCGGCGATCGCGACGTACACCTGGAACAGCGCCTGGAGCGCGGCCCACCCCACGGCGGCGACGAGAACGCCCGGCAGAATCTCGCGGGCGGAGACGTCGACGTTCGGGAAGAAGTAGTACATCGGGTAGAACGCGATCGTGAACCCGACGACGAGCAAGAGCGGATTGAGCAGGCCCAGGAACGGAACGTCCGGCAGGAACGCGAACGCGAGCGTGGCGGCGCCCGCGGCGAGCACGGCGAGGCCGAGCGCGCCGAAGACGATGATCGCGTCGCGGAGATCGCCCAGGAAGGAGCTCTCGCTCGTCGAGTCGTAGATCTCCGAGAACGCGGTGTCGATCCCTCGGAAGATCTTCAGCGACCCCCACAGCAGTATCACCAGCCCGATGATCGACGTTCCCGCCGTCGCAGCCGAGTCGGTGATCGCCTCCTCGAGTAGTTGCTGGCCGCTCTCGGGGAGGACGCCCTCGGTGATGTCGGCGACCTGGGCTGCGAGTTGCTCGTCGCCGACGATCGTGACGAGAAAGAACACGAGCACGAGCAGCGGGATGAGCGAGACGAACGCCTGGTAGGCGATGCTCGCCGCCATGAACGGGACGTTCTTCTCCTGGACCCCCGCGACGACCTGCTTGGCGGTCGATACCACTGACCGGTCCTCGGAACTCATAGTGGACGAACGCGGAGGCGGCCGATAATGAATCTGCTTGCACGGGGTGGCGCCGGAGACTACCGACGATCCGCGAGAAAGGCGTCGACGGCCGCCCGGGTCGGCAGCGCCGCCATCGCCCCCGCGTCGGTGGTGGCCGTCGCCGCGACGCCGCTCGCGAACGACAGCGCGTCCTCGAGCCCTCGCCCCTCGCGCAGCGCCGCGATGGAGCCGGCGACGAACGCGTCGCCGGCGCCGGTGGTGTCGACGACGTCGACCTCGTAGCCGCCGTGGTCGGCGACCCCGGGCCACGGCGAGCCGTCGCCCGCGACGGCGACGGCGCCCTCGCGTCCGCGGGTGACGAGGACGGTGTGCGGCCCCGACGCCTCGAGGGCGTCTCGCGCCAGCGCCTCGGGGGTGGCTCCGTCGAACCCGAGCGCCTCGAGCTCCCCGACGGTCGCCTTGCAGACGTCGACGCGTTCGAGGGCCGCCCGACAGACCTCACGGAACGTCCCCGCGTCGGGCCACAGCTCCGGCCGGGCGTTCGGGTCGAACGACACGGTACAGTCGCGTTCGGCGGCTCGCTCGAGCAGGTCGAGCGTCGCCTCCTGCGAGGAGCCGCCGGCGAGGGAGACGCCGCCGGCGTGGACCCACGAAACCGACTCCAGCGCGTCGTCACCGATCGTCCCCGCCTCGAGTCTGGTGTCGGCGGTGTCGTCCCGGTAGAACGAGAAGGTCCGATCGCCGCCTTCGTCGTGGGTCACGAACGCGAGCGTCGTCTTGGCGGCCGGGTCGCGCTCGAGGTACCGGCCGGGAATCCCCTCCGCGAGGAGGGTGTCCTCGAGGAAGCGCCCGAACGGGTCGTCGCCGACGCGGGTCCAGAACAGCGGCGGCGCCTCGAGCCTCGAGAGCGCGACGGCGACGTTCGCGGGGGCGCCACCGGGCCGGCGCTCGAACCCCTCGACGTCCGACAGCGGGCCGGGACGGGCCGGCAGGAAGTCGATCAGCGTTTCGCCGGCGACCAGCACGTCGTAGCTCATCGTCGGAGTATCCGGGAGCGAGCCCGTTAGTGCTTCGCTCCGCGGCGGCGGCGGGATCGGTCCGACTCGAGTCCCGAAGGAACTGCGGGCGGCCGTATCGTCTTCTCCGACCGAACCTCGTCGAACTCCCGTCGACCCACGCGTTGCGGCCGGTTTCGCCGACGACGGTCGAATGCACGGCGCGCCGCGGTCGCCGTCAAAAGTTTACGGATTCGGAATAGTTCTTGGGGTCCAACGAAGACTTCGTTACCGAAATAGACAATCTTAACACGCGAAAGCAGCAACTTCCAGGCGATGACCAGGTCCAACCAAGACTGGTGGCCGAATCAGTTGAACCTCGGGATTCTCGACCAGAACGCCCGCGACGTCGGTCCGGTCGACGAGGACTTCGACTACGCCGAGGAGTTCCAGAAGCTCGACCTCGACGAGGTGAAGGCGGACATCGAGGACGTGCTGACGGACTCCCAGGAGTGGTGGCCGGCCGACTACGGCCACTACGGGCCGTTAATGATCCGAATGGCGTGGCACAGCGCCGGTACGTACCGCATCAGCGACGGCCGCGGCGGTGCCTCGGGCGGCACCCAGCGGTTTGCGCCCCTCAACAGCTGGCCCGACAACGCGAACCTCGACAAGGCGCGCCGCCTGCTCTGGCCGGTCAAGCAGAAGTACGGCCGACAGCTCTCGTGGGCCGACCTGCTCGTCCTGAGCGGGAACGTCGCCCTCGAGTCGATGGGCTTCGAGACGTTCGGCTTCGGCGGCGGACGCGAAGACGAGTTCGAGCCCGACGAGGCCGTCGACTGGGGCCCCGAAAGCGAGTGGGAGACCGCCGACCGCTTCGACGAGGACGACGAACTCGATCACCCGCTCGCCGCCACCGTGATGGGGCTCATCTACGTGAACCCGGAGGGACCGGAGGGGAATCCGGATCCGGAGTGGGCGGCAGAACGGATCCGACAGTCGTTCGGCCAGATGGCGATGAACGACGAGGAGACGGCCGCGCTCATCGCCGGCGGACACACCTTCGGGAAGGTCCACGGCGCCTCCGACCCCGACGACCACGTCGGCCCCGAGCCCGAGGCCGCCCCCATCGAGCAGCAGGGACTCGGCTGGGAGAGCAGCCACGGCTCCGGAAAGGGAGCCGATACGATCACCAGCGGCATCGAGGGACCGTGGAACACCACGCCGACCCAGTGGGACACGAGCTACCTCGACAACCTGCTCGAGCACGAGTGGGAGCCCGAGACGGGTCCCGGCGGCGCGTGGCAGTGGACCACGCAGAACGGCGAACTCGACGGCGCCGCACCCGGTGCCGAGGACCCGGAGGAGAAAGAGAACGTGATGATGCTGACGACGGACGTCGCCCTGAAGCGCGATCCCGAGTACCGGGAGATCATCGAGCGCTTCCGGGAGAACCCCGAGGAGTTCCAGGACGCCTTCGCGAGGGCCTGGTTCAAGCTGATCCACCGCGACATGGGTCCGCCGTCCCAGCTCGTCGGTCCGGAGGTTCCGGACGAGGAACTGCTGTGGCAGGACCCCCTCCCCGAGGTCGACTACGACCTGCTCGGCGACGAGGAGATTTCCGAACTCAAAGCGGAGCTCCTCGCATCGGAGCTGTCCGTCTCCCAGCTCGTAAAGACCGCCTGGGCGTCGGCGTCGACGTTCCGGTACGGCGACAAGCGCGGGGGCGCGAACGGCGCCCGGATTCGCCTCGAGCCACAGAAGAACTGGGAGGTAAACAACCCCGAGGAGTTGGCGACCGTACTGGAGACCCTCGAGATCATCCAGGAGGAGTTCAACGGCTCGCGATCCGACGACGTGCGGGTCTCGCTCGCCGACCTGATCGTCCTGGGCGGCGCGGCAGCCGTCGAGCAGGCCGCAGCCGACGCCGGTTACGACGTCGAAGTTCCGTTCGAACCGGGTCGCGTCGACGCCTCGCAGGAACAGACCGACGTCGACTCGTTCGAGGCGCTCAAGCCGAGAGCCGACGGGTTCCGCAACTATCTCGGCGACGAGACCGCCGACTCCGCCGAGGAGTTGCTCGTCGACAAGGCCGACCTCCTGGAACTGACCGTTCCCGAGATGACGGTGTTGGTCGGCGGCATGCGCGCGTTGGGCGCGAACTACGACGGCTCCGATCTCGGCGTCTTCACCGACCAGCCGGGGACGCTGACCAACGACTTCTTCGTCACCCTGCTCGACATGGACTACGAGTGGGAGTCCGTCGACGGGTCGGAGTCCGAAGACGTCGTCGATCGGGAACAGCCCGCGGACGCCGCGGAACGCTACGAGATCCGCGACCGCGAGACCGGCGAGGTCGAGTGGACGGGAACCCGCGTGGATCTCGTCTTCGGCTCGAACGCCCGCCTTCGGGCCATCGCCGACGTCTACGCCGCAGAGGACGGCGAGGAGCAGTTCGTCCACGACTTCGTCGAGGCGTGGCACAAGGTGATGACGCTCGATCGGTTCGACCTCGAGTGAGCGACTGAGCGGCCGGCGACGCCCGCTGCGAGGCTCGGGGGCGAGTCGAGCACCCCGGTCGATCCGGGCGGGCGACCCGACCCGGAATCTTTTTAGTTTTAGGGGCGCCTAAGATCTGCTAATGGACGTTCCCGCTCGTAACGAGGACGAACGGACGGTTGCCGATCGCGAGCCCGCCGACTGGCTCGTCACCAGCCACGAAACGCGCCCCGGAAAAGTCGTATTCACCGAACGGAACAACACCGACGGCTGGATCGCGACCGACATCGCCGTCGATCTCGAGCCCTGACTCTCGAGCGCCGTTTCTTCAAAAAAAGCCGCCCGAACCGCTTCAGCCCCGCTCAGTGCGTCGCTTCTTCGAGCACGAGCGTCTCGTCCTCGAGGTAGTGTTCGAAGTGGTGGGCGTCCTCCTCGACGGTGACGAGAATTTCTCGAAGGATCTCGGCGGTGGCGTAGTCCCCGAGGTTGTCGGCGAGTTCTATGCTGCCGCGCATCGACTCGATGATGTCGCCGTACATCTCGAGGTCGTTGTCCATCATGGTGCGGATGTCGTAGACGTCCTCGCCTTCGAACTCGACGGTCGCGCGGTCCTCTAAGTTCGACGGTCCCGAGACGGGAACGCCGCCGAGGGCCTGTGCGCGCTCGGCGATGATGTCCGCCCCCTCCTCGACGTGCTCGTAAGCCTCCTCGAAGAAGATGTGCAGGTCGCGGAACTCCGCTCCCTCGACGACCCAGTGGTGCTTTTTCAGCTGGTGGTAGAGGACGTACGAGTTGGAGAGCTCGGAGTTGAGCGCGTCGACGATCTGTTCGGCCTTCTCCCGCTCGATTCGCAGTCGGTTCTCCTCGACGGTGTCGGCCTGCTGTCGGACGGTCTTTTGAGTGCTCATCTCGCTAGCCGCTACACCGCCATTCCCCTTAAGCGTTTCCCGGCACAGAATTTTTATTTTCGATTCAGGAAGATATTTTTCACCCATCCGTTGTCACCGTAACTCTCCGAGGGGCGAAACAGGTCACGCGAGGAAACACTAGAGATCGCTGTTCTGTTTTTTCACCCTTGAGTAAATATTTTCAGTGAGGCGCTCGTAGGGCCGCATATGGCAACCAGAGTCGCACAGCGGAGAGAACGGATCTACGTCGACGGCGAGTGGCTCGAGACCGAGAACACCCTGTCGGTGACGGATCTCGCCGACGGCGGCACGTTCGCGGCCGTCGCGGCTGCGGGCCCCGAACACGCGCGGACGGCGCTCGCGGCCGCCCACGAGGTAAAGCCCGAACTGCGCCAGACGACGGTCGTCGAGCGCGCGAAGTGGTGTGAAGAGATCGCGGCGGGACTGCGCGAACGAGAGGAGGAGCTCGCGGAGGTCATCGTCCGCGAGGCCGGCAAACCGATCTCCTCGGCCCGCGGCGAGGTCGGTTCCGCCGCCGAGCGCTTCGACCGCGCCGCCGAGGAAGCCCGCAACATCGTCAGCAAGGGCGAGTTCCGCGAGGGCTCCACCGAGGGCCACGAGGGCTGGAACGCCATCGTCAAACACGAGCCGATCGGCGCGGTCCTCTGTATCACGCCGTACAACTACCCCCTGGCGACGACCGCCCTGCAGGTCGCCCCCGCCCTCGCCGCGGGCAACAGCGTCCTGCTCAAACCCGCGAGCAACACGCCGATCTCGGCGGCGATCCTCGCCGACGTCATCGCGGACGTCGACGGACTCCCCGACGGCGCGTTCAACTTCGTTCCCGGCCGCGGGAGCGAGATCGGGGACGTGCTCTCGAGCGACGACCGCGTCAACGCCATCGCGATGACCGGCTCCTCGGGCGCCGGCAAGCACGTCGCCCGCGAGAGCGGGATGGTCAACCTGCACATGGAACTCGGCGGCAACGCGCCCGCCATCGTCTTCGACGACGCGAACCTGGACGAGGTGGCAGGCGCCTGCACGAAGGGATCGCTCAAGTACGCCGGTCAGCGCTGCTCGGCGATCTCGCGGGTGCTCGCTCACGAGTCGGTCCACGACGACCTCGTCGAGAAGATCGACTACAACATGAACACCTGGCAGGCAGGCGACCTCTTCGACGAGGAGACCGCCTTCGGCCCGCTCATCAGCGAGGACCAGGCCGACTGGGTCGAGGAGCTCGTCGAGGACGCCGTCGAGAAGGGTGCCGACCTCGTTCGCGGCGGGGAGCGGCGGGCGCCGGAGGGCGTTCCGGACGAACTCGGCAATCAGTTCTTCGAGCCGACCCTGCTTGCGAACGTCCCCCACGACGCCCGTATCGTCGACGAGGAGCAGTTCGGCCCCGTCGCCGTCGTCACGACCTTCGAGGACCGGGAGGAAGCCATCGAGATTTCGAACGGCTCCGACCTCGCCCTCGACGCCGCGGTGTTCACGACCGACTACAACCGGGCGCTGGACGTCGCGGATCGCGTCGACGCCGGCGCGGTGCGTATCAACGGCGCGCCCTCTCACGGCCTGGGCGACGTTCCCTTCGGCGGCAACAAGGACTCGGGCATCGGCCGCGAGGGCCTCGACGCCTCGATCCACGAGATGATGCGCAAGAAGAGCATCATCCTCTAACTGTAACTCGAGTCTCATTCTACGCATTTCTCTGCCTGCTGCGCTCCGGGAGCGATCAGGCTTCGCTCTCCTCGTCGACGCCCGCGAAGAGGTACCAGGCGCCGATCATCGCGATCAGGAAGACGGCACCCAGGCCGACTCGGATGGCGATCTCCTCGAAGCCCGACGCCTCCGCGCGGGCGAGACCGCCGGCCCAGCCGCCGACCAGGACCGCGAATCCGGTCGCCGCGACGATCATGATCAGCACCCGATCGGTAGGAATGTCCATTGTCGTGCGTTCGCCTCGAGTCTCGGTAAACGACACACCTGCATGGGCCGGCGGCGGGGCGACCGCTCGAGGGTGGCCAGGTGGTGCCGATCGACGGCCGCAGCGGCCCCAGCGCTGAAGACCGATGCGAGCGTTTCTCGAGACATGGAGTTCGACGTGATCCAGGGCGACATCGCCGCACAGGAGGCCGACGCGCTGGTCAACGCGGCGGGGACGAGCCTGCGAATGGGATCGGGCGTCGCGGGTGCGCTCAGGCGCGCTGCGGGCGACGAACTCGAGGAGGAAGCGATGGCGACGGGACCGGTCGACCTCGGCGACGCGGCCGTCACCGACGCCTACGACCTCGAGGCCGAGTACGTAATCCACGCGGCGGCGATGCCCCACGACGGCGACGGCCGGGCGACCGCCGAGAGCATCCGCGAGGCGACCCGTAACTCCCTCGAGGCTGCCGACGAGCGCGGGTGCGAATCGCTCGTCCTGCCGGCGCTCGGCTGCGGCGTCGCGGGGTTCGACCTCGCAGACGGCGCGGCGATCATCGCCGAGACGATTCGGGAGTACGAGCCCGAATCGCTGACGGACGTTCGCCTCATCGCCTACAGCGACGGGGAGTACGAGACGGTGCGACGGACGGCGCTCGAGTAAACTCGATCGCCTGTCGGGCAAGCTGCGTTGATCAATGGTTCGCGGTGAGTAAACTACCGCGACCAACTAACTATCCAGCTTCCAACTATTGGTAGGCCTCGAACTCCTCGCCGAAGATCACGAAGTAGGCGACACCAATCATCCCGATGACCGATGCAATCGTGAACGAGATTTCCGGGTTCACGAACTCCCACAGGAACCCACCTAGTACCCCGCTGGGGATCACGATCGCACCACGGACGAAGTAGTATGAGCCAGTCACTCGACCGCCTGCACCTCGTTCAGCCGGTCCAACGATCAGTGCCTTGTGAGCCGGTAACCCAGCGAAGCGCAGCCCCGAGAACGCGAACAGTGCGATCAAGACCAACGAGTTTTCCGGCGCGAAGATGAGCATGATCGGAAAGACGGCGTAGACCAAAAAGCCGAGTCCAACGACTGGCTTGAGTCCGACATGCTCGGCGATTTTGGCGGCGGGAGCCATCGTGAGGAGTGCGATAAACATCTCGACGCTCAGGAGAACGCCGAAGAACGCGGCGGGCGACAGGTTGATCGTGCCAAACACGGGAACCGTCACCGTCAGTCCGATCCCCATCAGTTGCGTGATCACGAGGATGAAAAACGCGTATACCATCCCATTGGCGAACCGCACGAACGTATCTGCCACCAGCAATGGACGTAATGGGTCTGGAAGCGCCCGTAGATCGGTGAGGATCTGGCCGAAGCCCTGGAACTCCTTCCCGACGGTGTCCTTATCGGCTTCGTACAGCAGGTGCTGTACGATTGTGCCGAGGACAGCGAAGACAATGGCGATCACGAGCACCCACAGAAAACCGGGCATCAGTTGGTCGGCCACGAGGATAGCGACGATCAGTGGCGCAATCAGAAACGCTGTTCGTCGGAACGTTTCCGTACTGGCGAATCCGCGAACCAGTCGGCTCGGTTCGGTGGTCTGCTTAACAATCGCGTAGTGACCGCCGATTCCGAACGATTTCCAGCACTGGGCCAATAACAGCCCGACGAACACCCAAACCCACGGCTCGAGGACGAACGCACCAAGATCGATTGCCGGGATGTAGGCAGCAGCGAACCAGATCGCAAATCCGAACGTCGAAAGAAATCCGAAAACAGTCAAGGCATATCGTGAACCGACGCGATCAGAGACAACCCCACCGTAGTACGGAAAGACTGCCCCGATTACGTTCCCGAGCGTGGCGAACAGACCCACGATGAACCCAGTTGCGCCGAGGAAGACGAGATACTCCGGAAGGAATCGATTGGTCATCTGGAACCCCAAGCTGAAAGCAAACATCGCCAACGAGAGTACCAGAACGTCTCGCTGAAGGGAGAAGAACTGCCGGAACGCATCCATCGGTCCGGCAACTTCGACTTGTTGACCTGCCATAGTCTAATTCAGCCAGTCATGAGCATAAATGTCGGCGAAGTCGGTGATTTGGGCCGGAACGCTGGCCCCACCTGACAGTCTTTAGGGGAGAAACGAGGCGGGATCTTTCTCGTACAGTTCCCACATCGTAATCCCTGCGTCACGGATCTCTGGACTACGCGAGTGCGCTGAACTGACGAGATCGTCCCACGTGAGGGTCCCTGGAAAGATGAGTGGGATCGTATGCGACTCGACCGTGTCCCAGTTCGGGTTTTCGCCCGTAAATCCCTCAGCGACGAGTTCGGTCGTTCCATCGGTGTACTGGTCGCCCACGTAATCGGGTTTCACGCCGAGTCCTAACCTGTAGGGATAGGCGACCCAGTGCCATCGTTGACCAGCCCCGTGATGAACTGCCGGCGACCACGTGTACACCTCGCCTGGGTGGAGCTGTTTGGTATCGGCAGGATGGTCAGTTTCCAGATCGCGCCACATTTCGACGATCCACTGGCCATCTTCCCACGTCCCGGTGGCCTTCCAATCTGCGGCGCTTCCGGAGGGTTCTCGCAACGGTCGTCGTGGGATCATCGCGCCTTCCCACTCGGCGACAGCTGGATCGAATTCCGCTGCATCTTCCAGTTCCAGTGCATATGTTCCGTCCTGCTGGTCTGGGAGAGTGCCGTCACGAATATCGTGATAGTCGAGCGCACCAGCATCGACGACGTCCGGGTTCCACATATACTCGGGGCCGTCCTCCGGGTTCCAGTTTTGGGCCGTGTACGTATTTTGGCCCTGGTCACTGTGTCGATAATCAAGGACGTGGTGATCCGTCCCGTATCCTTTCGGGTTACTGCGGTGAGCACGCCACATTGGCAGGTCGAGAAACACGCCGTCGGCTTTCAACTGGTCGAGTTCGTGCTGTGGTCTGACCGCTCGCCAGTCGTTTTCCCACCACTCACCCTCACATGCCTGTGGGATGTACTTCCGGATATCCGTCTTGTCTAGCCCGTCCGGCCCAAAGTGATCGTGTTCGCGGACGTCCGATCTGGGAACCTGACTAGGCATCGACCGCTGACCGGTGTGTACAGTCAGCCATCCACCGAATTGCTCGGCACCTTTGACGGAGCCGTCGTCCAGTAGAAAGCTTACTCGATCTTCGTAGAATCCAGTGTGATCCCCGTACTCACCGTTGGCAACCCACGGCGACGGATCGCCGAACTGTTGCCACTCTCCGTCCTGGTAGACGAGCATATCATGGAGCCAGCCACCGGGATCAGGTTGCTCCCAGGTGAATCGGAAGGATATTTGCCGCTCGTTGAAGGCAACCTGCGTTTCCAACCATTTAATAGACTCTTTGGGACGCCAGTCAGGAGTCACGTCACGCCAATCAATCGGGCGAATTCTTGTATTGATCGATGACTGATGGACGTTCAGCGCACATTACTCGAAATAATCGAAGACGGTTTGCTGAACTTATCCTCCGTATTTAGCACGTCGTTTTTGACAGCTAGCCGTGAAATCGACTGGCACTCACGTACCACTGTCACCAACCCGAACGCCGGATCGCAGCGAGAAGACGATCCGACGAAAATCAGGACAGCGGTAGACCGCGAATCTCCACGGCATCACCGCCCTCGACGTGACCGATGACTCTCCCGTCGGTTTCCCCAGCGAGCGACTCGGCGTCCGCCTCCGGCAGCGCGAGGACGAACCCGGTTCCCATGTTGAACGTCCGGTGCATCTCCTCGTCGGAGACCTCGCCCTCCTCCTGTACGAACTCGAAAATCGGCTGTGTGGGCAACGGATCGTCGATCACGTACCGGCGCTCGCCCATCCGCGAGAGGTTCGTCCAGCCGCCGCCAGTGACGTGCGCCGCCGCGTGAACGTCGTACTCGCGCATCGACTCGAGCAGCTCCGTGTAAATCCGGGTCGGCCGCAACAGCTCCTCGCCGATCGTCACCTCGGGGTCGAGCGGGAACGTGTCGGTGTACTCGTGATTCCGGGTCACCGCCTCGCGCGCGAGCGTGAGGCCGTTCGAGTGGATCCCGTTCGAGGCAACGCCGACGAGCGCGTCGCCCACCTGGGATTCACCCTCGAGCACCTCGTCCTTCGCCGCGAGGCCGGCACAGGTTCCCGCGAGGTCGAAGCCGTTGATCACCTCGGGCATCACCGCCGTCTCGCCGCCGAGGAGGGTGAGGTCGGCCTGCTCGAGTCCGACGGCGAGTCCCTGGCCGATCTCGTTGGTGAGTCGATCGTCGGGCTCATCTATCGCGAGGTAGTCGACGAATGCGACCGGTTCGACGCCGGCGGCGACGAGGTCGTTCGCGTTCATCGCGATGCAGTCGATGCCGATGGTCGAGAAGTCGTCCATCGCTTCCGCGACCAGCAGTTTCGTTCCGACGCCGTCGGTCGCCAGCGCGAGGTACCGATCCCCGATGTCGAGCAGGCCGGCGTACTCCGTGGTGAGGTCGGAGCCGAAGGCCTCGAGCAGCGCCGCCGTGGCGTCCTCGCTGGCCTCGATATCGACGCCGGTTCCGGCGTACGTGAGTCCCTCGTCGTCTCCGTCGGTCATGCCTGAACGACCTCGCGGGGCCGGCAAAAGGACACCGGTCCGCCGCGGGCGGCTACCAGAGGCCGAACAGCAGGAGGAAACCAGCCAGGAAGACGAGGCTGAGGCCGAACACGAGCGCGAACACGCCCTTGTGCCACTGCCAGACGGATTTGCCGTCGAGCGGGCCGAACGGGATCATGTTGAACGCGGCCAGAAAGAGGTTGATGAGCACGCCCATGTGACCGATCTGGCCGACGAACGACGGTGCGCCGACGGCGGCCGGGAGGAACATGAGCGGCAGGAACACGACGGCGAGCCCGTGGTTGGTCACCGGCCCCGCCAGCGCGATCAGGCCGTTCTCCCGGTAGGTGATCCGGCCGCGGTGGTAGACCGCACCGGGGGCGGCGAACAGGAAGCCGACCAGCGCGCTCATGATCGCCAGAAACAACATCCCGTAGTCGGCGCGGAACTCCGCGACCTGGCCGAAGCGGATCGCGACGACCTTGTGGGCGAGTTCGTGGAGCAGGAAGGCGACGCCGACGGTGACGAAACTCAGTCCCGTGAGGTAGAGAAACGGCTCGAGGTCGAACCGACCCGCACTCGGCGGATCGAGAAACAGCGCGAACGCCACGCTCAGTGCGATCCAGGCGACGGCGAGGTCGAACAGTTCGCGGTTGCTGAACTCGAGGGGCGACTGTGATCGAGAGTGGGTTCGGTAGCTCATCGGATCAGCTCGAGGAGTTGCTCGAGACTCATCTGCGCGCCCCGGATCAATTCGTTCATCAGCGCGTCGACCCCGCCGATATCGGTCGCCAGCCACGGCAGAACGACGACCGGGAACAGCAGCGTCGCGATCATGCTCCCGACGTTCGTCAGCGCGACGATCATGATAAGCCGGAACAGCGGTACGTCGAACATCTCCTCGAGAGCCTCGCCGAGCGGACGATCCGCGTCGCCGATGATCTCGTTCAGCGCCTGGATGTCGCCGACGTTGACCGGCCGGTGTTTGAGTTCGACGTAGCCGGCGAACCAGCCCGGCGCGAGCAGCGGGTTGATGCTGGTGAGCCAGGCGACGGAGCCGCCGACGCCGGCGCTGGTCCAGCGGGCACCCGCCAGCCGGGCGAGCGTGAACGCGAAGATGCCGTTGAACAGGAACCAGGCGGCGAACAGCTGCAAGAGGAACGTGTTCTGCACCCCGGCCATGATCAGCAGGAAGAAAAAGCCGAGGAAGCCGACCATCACGAGGTAGCCGAAGATCTTCAGCGGCGAGAACCGCCGGCCGGAGTCCGTGCCGGTGATCGACTCGAGCGGCGGCAGCGTCTCGGGGTTCTCGAGGTAGCGGTCGATGCCGGCCTTGTGGCCCGCGCCGACGACCGCGAGGACGTTGAACCCCTGCTCGCGCAGCGCGTGGACCTTGTGGGCGATGTAGGCGTCGCGTTCGTCGATCAGGGCGTTGGCACCCCGGGGACTGAACCGGCGGAACTCCTCCATCATGGCGGCGACGACGTCGCCGTCGGTCATCTCCTCGATGTCGATCTCGTCTAGGTCCTCGACGTCCTCAGTGACCGCGTCGAGGGCGGAGCCGAGCAGGAAGCCGAGGGTGGCCCCGATCCCGACGCCGGCGAGGACGCCGACCAGCCCGCGGATCGTGAGCGTGCCGGCGTTTTCGAACGCGCCGGCCGAGAGCGGCCCGACGAACGTGTTCGTCGCGACGAGAGCGAGACAGCCACCGATTCCGAGCAGGACGCCGATCGCGACCCGCAGCGTGAAGCCGCTGACGAGCCCGCCGGAGTACTCCTCGGGCGTCTCGAGGGAGGGAAGGAAAAGCAATCCGATCAACAGCCCGCCGACGGTGCCGTAGCCGAGCGCGCCGACGTACTGGAGCGTCGCCGGATCGGTGAGCCCGAACGCGAGCAGGTCGCCGAGGCCGAGAAGCGGGGCGAGAAACGCGGCGAAGACGAGCCCGACGAACAGCCCGGCTGCGGCGCCGAAGCCCACCGAGATCGTTCGCGGATCGGTCACGCCGAGGGCGAGGCCACCGACCATCTTCAGTTTCTCGGAGAGCGAGAGCCGCGCCCAGAACCGTTGCATCGTCACCTGAATGTCGCGGTCGACCAGGGCGACGCCGTGGCCGTTCGCCTCGGCGGCCTCGATCGCCGCCTTCATGTCCGCGCCGGGTTCGATGTCGAACTTCTCGCCGAGGCGCGACTGGACGTAGGAAAGCATCCAGTAGGCCAGAAACTGAAACACCGTGTTCCCGCTCAGGAGGTCTCGAGCTTCGATGTCCTCCGGCGCACCGCCTTGCATCTGCCGATACCGGCTCTCGTCGAGTTCGACGGCGACTACGTCCGGGCGCTCCTCGTCGATGGTCTCGTAGACCTCGTCGACGCTCGCCTGGGAGACGTGTGCCGTACCGAGAACGGTGACGGAACCGCGCTCGCGCTCCGGCGGATCGGGCGGCTCCGGAACGCTCGCGTCGCCTGCATCACTCATTACCGCATCAACATCGTCCCGACTTTTACCAGTATCGAAGCCCCATGCGGGTTGAGAAGACTGATTGCCGTCCTCTCGTAATCTCCGCCGATGACCGACCTGATGGAGACGTTCATCGAGAACCGGGAGATGGTCCAGCCAAACCACGCGAACATGCTCGAGACGGCTCACGGGGGGAACGTCATGAAGTGGATGGACGAGATCGGCGCGATGTCGGCGATGCGCTTTTCCGGGGAAACCTGCGTCACCGCCCGCGTCGACCAGATGAACTTCGAGCGCCCGATCCCGGTCGGCGACACCGCCTTCATCGAGGCCTACGTCTACGACGCCGGGCGCTCGAGCGTGAAGGTTCGTCTCCGAACCTACCGCGAGGACCTCCGGACTCGCGAGCGCGAGAAAACCACCGAGTCCTACTTCGTCTTCGTCGCCATCGACGAGAACCGCCGGCCGACGACGGTTCCGGAGCTGACGGTGGGCACCGAGGAGGGGCGCCGACTCCGCGAAGAGGCGCTGGCGAACGAGGACGACGGCCGGTAATCGGCTCGTTCCTCAGTCGAATCGGATCCGTTCGGCCCGCGGGTCGATCTCGACCCGTCCGCCGATCGGAATCGGCGTCGTCGGCCAGGTGTGGCCGACGTCGACGTTCTGAACGACCGGCGCCTCCGGATTGTACTCCGCGAAGACGCTCGAGACAGCCTCTCGTTGCCGTTCTCGATACCGCTCTCGCCACTCCGGCTCGCGACCCTCGAGGTGCGAGCGCGCGGCCGGCCTGCCGACGATCGCCCCCGAAAACCGCTCGAGCAGCCCTCGCTCCCCGAGCGCCCGGAGCACGCCGGCGACCCACTCGGGATCGGGCACCTCCTCGCTCGTCTCGAGGACGAGTACCGTCCCCTCGAGGGCGTCCTCGTCGGGGAGGAAGCAGTCGGCGAGGAACTGCTGGTCTACGATCTCGAGACAGCCGCCCCAGACGCGTCCCGCGACGGGGGCCTCGCCGCCGGACCACGACCAGCCCGGGTTTTGTTCCGTCGTTCGTGGCTCCTCGAGCGAGTCGGGGTCCGCCCAGTCGCCCGGCTCGTCGGTGAACCGGTCGGCGGGTCGAAGGTCGCCGAACGAGTCGGCGAACAACGCCCGTTCCGTGTACTCGACGGTGTGCTCGAACATCCCGCCGTCCATCGCGAGTTCCGTCAGGACGCACGGGCCGTAGAACGAGACGACGCCGAGGTTCCAGAGGTACAGCGCGAGGTTCGTGTTGTCGCTGTAGCCGTAGAATCGCGTCGGGTTCTCCCGGAGGACGTCGGGCTCGAGGTGGAGAGCATCCGGATCTGGTCGTTGCCGCCGATGACGGCGATCACGCCCCGGATCTCGGGGTCCGCGAAGGCGTCCATCACGTCGGACGCCCGCTCTTCGGGGCGGTCGTAGAGGAAGTCGGCGTCCCGCGTGGCGGTGGGGTACTCGACCGGCTCGAGGCCGAAGGGGTCGCGCAGGCGCTCGAGTCCCAGCTCGTAGACGTGCGGGAACTCCGCAGCCGAGTTCGAGGCGGGGGCGACGACGGCGATACGGTCGCCGCGCTCGAGCGGCGGCGGGGTGACGAACTCCTGCATGGTCGGGGCTCTCGCGGCGAGGAAAAGTAGCTGGCGGTGGCCTGCGACAGGTTCGCACGGTCCCGGCTACGAGAGGAGGTCGCCCACGTCGCCCAGCGACTCGAGAACGTAATCCGGAGTGACGTCGCCGTCCTCGACGGTCGCTCGCGTCGTAACGCCGGTCAGCACGACGGCGGTATCCATCCCGGCGTCCGCGCCGAGCAGAATATCGGTGTCGAGACGGTCGCCGACGACGAGCGTCTCCGAGGGCGGTGCCTCGAGGCGGGCCATCGCCGCCGCGGCGGCGACCGCGGACGGTTTTCCGAGGATCGCGTCGACCTGACGACCGCCCATCGCTTCCATCGCCGCGAGGATCGCGCCCGAGCCCGGAATCGAGCCGTCGTCGGTCGGAATCGTCACGTCCGGGTCGGTGCCGTAGAAGGGAACCTCACGTTCGAGAGCCGTCAGGGCGTCCGAAAGGGTGTCGAACTCGAGGTCGCGATCGATCGAGCCGACGACGACCTCCGCGGCCGTCGGCTCGGTCGTAACCGAGAGTCCGGCGTCCTCGAGGATCCGTCGGAGTCGGTCCTCGCCGACGAGGTAGATCCGCTCGCCGGCGTGGTTTTCAGCGAGGTACGCCGCAGTCACCGTCGCCGAGGTGAGCACGTCCTCGGGTGCGACGTCGATCCCGTGTGCGGCCAGCTTCTCGCCGTAGTGGGCTGCGCCACGGGTGGGGTTGTTCGAAAAGAGCAGTCGGGAGACGCCGACCTCCTCGAGGGTGGCCAGCCCGTCGACCGCACCGGGGAGCAACGCGTTTCCGCGAACGATGGTCCCGTCGACGTCGAGGATCGCCGCCTGGTAGCCGTCACCGGTCATTGGCTCACCGAAAGGGAGCGAGGCGGTTGAGCGTTCGGGTTCCGACGTTCGAGCCGCCCTCGAGGACGGGGCGAATTCTTATCCCTCGACCCGCCCTTCCTCGAGCCATGGGACTCGATGTCGAGCCGCCCGACCCGCCGGAGTTGTCGTTCGTCGATCCGAACGAGTACGAGGACGCCACGATCGGAACCGGGACCGAGACGGACGTCGACTACCGCCGCGAGGAGCTCCAGGAGTTTCTCGAGGACGGCGCCTGGGAGGAGGCGTTTTCCGAGTGGGCGGCGGACACCGACCTCACCGACGAGGAGTACGCCATCGCCCGCGACCTCGAGCTGTTCGCCGGCTTCGACTTCTTCTGGGACGACTTCGCCGACCGGGTGGGCTATCACGCCCCCGGCATTTCCGAGGACTGGCGCGAGCGCGGGTACCACCCCGAGATCGATTCGTGGGGAACCGTCTCCGCCATCAACGCCGAGCTCACGGAGTTCGGACAGATCGTCTCGGTCGTCCTCAAGGAGGAGTACATCGACTGGGAGGCCGAGTACGAGCCGCCGGAGGACCTGCCCGACTTCGGCTGACCGGTACGGCTCCGCTCGCGTCACTCCTGGGCGATACCCATGTTCTTCACCGGACCGCCACAGCGCGGGCACGACCCCGGCGTGTGCGCCGCCGTCGCGCGGAATCCGCACCCCAGACACTCGTAGTACGAACCCACGGGAACGTACGGGTCGAACCTGTTCATGTGTGATGTTAGCACCCCACGGGCAAAAGACTCTCGCCGCTACCGTCGGGCGACGACCGCGAACGTCTCGGGTCGGTTTCGGGCCTCGAGAATCTCGAAGCCCGCCGCCTCGAGGTCGGCGGTTGTCTCCTCGAGCGAGAACCGTTCGTCCGTCGACGGGCCGTCTTCGCCGGGGCCGTCGGCCGACCAGTCGACGGTGACGAGCCGCCCGCCGGGTTGGATCACTCGGGCGAGTTCAGCGAAGGCGTCCTCACCGGCGTACTCGTGGTGGGTCATCGTCGAGTAGGCGGCGTCGAGGTGGTCGTCGTCGAACGGTAGCGACTCGATGCCCGCGGTAACGACGTCGACGTTCTCGGGGAGCCCCTTCTCGCGGTACTTCTCGTGCATCTCCGCCTGGACGTCGACGGCGTACAGCGTGCCGGCGAACGGGGCGACGTCGTCGGCGTAGAACCCGGTGCCGGAGCCGAGATCCGCGACCGCGGCGTCGGCCTCGAGAGCCAGCATCTCCACGAGTTCCTCCCGGGAGCAGTACCGGTACCTGGAGGGGTCCTCGAGCGCGTCTGCCCGGTCGATAGGGAAGGTATGAAAGCCCATCACCGCACCTCCGGGGCGACCTCGCTCCCGAGGCGCTCGATACACTCCGTCATCGCGTCGGTACCGATTCCGGGGTGGTAGGTCCTGAAGATGAAGTGGATGTCGTCGCCCAGCGCCTCCCGGTAGGGCTCGAGGCCCTCGATCACCTGTTCGGGGGTGCCGAAGATGGCCTGCTCCTTCAGTTCCTGTTTGCGTTCTTCGGGGAGTTCAGGTACCTCCTCCCCGGAGAAGATCTCGGCGTACCGACGCTGGATGTAGAGGTAGCCGTCTCTCATCTCCTCCCAGGCCTCCTCGCGGGAGTCGCCGACGAAGCCGTGCTGGAGCACGTAGATCCCGAACTCGCCGTCGAGCCCTTCCTCGTCGCGAACGTTCCGGATGTCGTCGACGCGCTTTTTCAGCCCGCCCACGGACAGCGAGGAGGGTGCACACCACGCGTCGGCCGTGCGGGCGGCGCGGCGAACGGCTGGTTTCGCGGCCCCGCCGAGCATAATCGGGATCTCGGAGTCGGGTTTCGGCGTCACGGAGACGTCGGGTGAAACGTCGTGGAACTGGGCGTCGTACTCGAGCGGGCCGTCCGACCACGCGGCACGGACCAGGTCGACCTGGTCCGCGAGGCGGTCGACGCGCTCCTCGCGCGGGACGCCGAAGGCGTCGAACTCGCGGGGGTTCGATCCGATGGCGAGCCCCAGGGTCAGCCGCCCGCCGGAGATGAGATCGACCGTCGCGGCGTCCTCGGCCAGCCGCACCCCGTCGTACAGCGGGGCCAGCGCGATGCAGGTTCCGAGTTCGATCTCATCGGTTTCGGCGGCGAGCGCGCCGAGTGCGGGCATCGTCCCCGAGAGGTAGCCGTCCTCAGCGAAGTGGTGTTCGGACACCCAGGCGCTGTCGAGTCCGGCGTCCTCGATGGCCCGCCCCAGAGTGAGCATCTCGTCGTAAATCTCGGTCATCGACCGGTCGTCGTCCGGCCGTCGCTGACACGTGAACAGCCCAGTGCCGAGTTGCATGGGGCGACTGTTGTGGGGCCGGGGCAAAGTCGTTTCCACATCGGGGGCGACGCGAGCGGTCGACGGCGCCCGCGTTTCGTCGACGCCTCCGTCTGCGAGACTCGAGTGCGACGGACCGGGTTCGAGTTCACTGATAACACATATCATGGCCCGGCTCGTAGTGATACATAGCGCTCGCTGTGAGTCACGGTTGGGGAACGCGACCCGTAGAAACCGGCGCTACGAGGGGACCATGGCACGAACAACGACACTACCGACTGATCCGTCGATCCGTCCTCGGACGGTTCGTCGCGCCGTAGGCGGCCACCGACGGAGGTGGCGGCGATGAACTACCGGCTGGCGTACGCGGTGGGCTTTCACCCGTGGGAGTCGGCAATCGAGACTCCCGCGTTCGTCGCCTCCATCGAACGGCTGTTCGACGAGGCGGAAGTCGGGCGCGATCCACCGTACGGGTCGGCGCTCGACCTCGGCACCGGCAGCGGAATCTGGGGGGTCGAACTGGCCAAGCGGGGCTGGCAGGTCACGGGCGTCGACATCGTCGAGAAGGCGCTCGGGCGCGCTCGAGACCGGGTCGACGAGGCGGGCGTCGAGATGGAACTCGTCCGCGGCGACGTGACCGACCTCCGCGGGGCTGGCGTCGACGGCGAGTACCGACTCGTCCTCGATACGGGGACCTACCACGGGCTGACCAGCGAACAGCGCGCGGCGATGGCTCGGGAGGTCGACGCCGTCGCCGGAGACGAGGCGACCGTGCTCCTGCTCGCGTGGGAGCCGAAGCGACGGGGGCCGTTACCGCGGGGGGCGACTCGGGAGGAACTCGAGGCGAACTTCCCCGGCTGGGAGGTGACCGACCTCGGTCGCACGAACTTCACGGCCCCGAAACCGGTCGAGATCCTGATGAAGCCGAACGAACACTGGTATCGGCTCCGCCGGGAGTGACGGACTCGGAGGACAGACGCCGATTTTCATCCAGCGACGCTCGAGGCCTGGCGGAGGCGTCGGCTGGTCTACGCCGAGAGCATCCGGTAGCGAAACGCGAGGTAGACGATGACGAACGCGAACGCGCTGGCGTAGAGGAACGAGCCTGTCGAGAGGGCGAACGCGAGGGCGCCGATATTGAGAACGATTCCGATCAGGTACACCGGCTTCAGCTTGGCTGTGTTCATTCCGTGTCGACGACTTGGAACCCCGCGAAGACGTGCGTGTCGGTTTCGGAGGACGAATCTCGTGGGAGCGGGATCGAATCGCTCAGTAGTCGATCCGCGTGATCTCCTCGACCGGCCACTGGCTCAGGATCTCGACCCCGTTCTCGCGGACGACGACCATCTCCTCGACGCGGACGCCCTGGCGCTCGGCGGGCTCCTGGGTCTCGACTGCCATCGTCATCCCCTCCTCGATCTCGATCGGGTGATCGGGTGAGAGGCCACGCCAGATCAGCGGCACCTCGTACAGCTGGAGGCCGAGCCCGTGCGCCCAGTGGTTCGTCGTCATCTGCCAGTGCTCGTCGGCGTCGTAGAACTCGGCGTGCTCGCCCTCCATGTCGGGGAAGGCCTCGGCGATCTCGTCGGTCGTCGCGCCCGGTTGTATCTCCTCGAGGACGTCGTAGAGGTTGTCCCGGGCGATCTCGTAAGCGTCCTGCTGGGCCTCGGTGGGCTCGCCCATCGAGAACGTGCGGTAGTAACACGACCGGTAGCCCAGGTAGCCGATGTTGTACATGTCGGCGTAGACGAGATCCTTCGGGCGGATCGTCCGGTCGGTGGTGTTCGCCTGGTGTTTCGGCCACGTGTTGGGTCCGGAGGTGAGGTAGCCGCCGCCGACGAACGCCCCCTGGCGCCAGAGTTCGTCCACCGCCTGTCCCCAGACCTCCGACTCGCGCATCCCCGGTTCGGCGGCGTTCTTGATCCGCTGGAAGCCCGCTTCGCAGATCGCGGCCACCTGCCGCAGGCACTCGATCTCGTCGCGCGTCTTGACCTTCCGGGCGTCCTCCATCACCGCGTGGACGGTCGCCGTGTCGACTTCGACGCCGCGCTCTTCGAACGCGCCGATCAGGCCGGCGTTGCCGACGTCGAGGCCCATCTTCTCGTCGCTCACGCCGTACTCCTCGAGTGCGGTCACGACCGTCTCGGCCATCTTCCCCTTCAAGAACTGGCGGGCGGAATCGCGCCCGGACGCGCGGGGGACGTTGCCGAGGCCGGGACAGGCGTAGCGAATGTCCTGCAGCCACGGGCAATTGAAACGCTGATTGCTCGCGTGGTCGGCGGTGTCCCAGTGAACGATATCGCCCTCTTCCGTGAGCAAGGTGTAGTGGTCCGCCCCGCTCCCGCCGGTCATCGCCAGCCCGGTGACGTACCGGATGTTCGGGTCCGAGACGAGCAGCATCGAGCCCAGATCTGTCTCCTGTAGGCGCTCTAAGGCGCGCTCTTTTCGCTCCTCGCGCAGGCGCTTGACGTCGATGCGCTCCTCCCAGTCGACGGCCTGCGTGCCGCGGGTTCCCTCCATGAAGCTTCGCTCGTACATACCTCCCCCTTCACGAACGTTCCTTATGAAAACCACCGACACGAGACGGGCAGACGGCCGCGGGACCCGCGCGGGAACCGCCAGCCGACGGCGGTTCCTCACCTTTTTTAGTGGGACACGGCATTGCTCAGCACGTATGTACAAGCACGTCGCCTGTCTCGTCCGCCAGGACGGAATGAGCCACGAGGAGTTCGTCGACTACTGGCAGGGAGAGCACACCCCGATCGCCCGCGACATCGAGGGCGTGGTGCGCTACCAGACGGTGATTCCCACGGAACCGGAACACGCCGAGTTCGACGGTCTCGCCGAACTCTACTTCGAGAGCCTCGAGGACCTCCACGACGCCCTGGGCAGTCCCGGCTCCCGGGACTACGATCCGACGAAGGAGGTGGCCGCGAAGGCCCGCGAGGACGTCGACAACTTCCTTGCCGTCGAGGAACGACCCCGGCTGATCGGTGAGGAGATTATCCAGAAAGATGAGACGGACGGCGACACGACGGGGCTGTACAAGCACTCCGCGTTCCTCGTCCGCCAGGAGGGGATGAGCCACGAGGAGTTCGTCGACCACTGGCAGAACGAGCACACCCCGATCGCGCGCGAGATCGAGGGCGTGGTGCGCTACGCGACCGTCCTCCCCACGGACCCCGAGAACAGCGAGTTCGACGGCGTCGCCGAACTCTACTTCGAGGAGCTGGAGGCGCTGTACGACGCCCTCGGGAGCGAGGGCTCGCGGGACTACGATCCGGCGAAAGGCAAAGCGAAGGAGGCCCGCGAGGACGTCGACAACTTCCTCGCGATCGACGAGCGCCCGCGGTTCATCGGCAAGGAAACGCTCCAGGTCGACCGCACCGGGGAGTAGCCGCCATGAGTGACACCGGTCCCGACTACGAACGGCAGGTTCGGGAGGCGTTTCCCGAACTCGAGGAGATCGAGGATGCGGACCTCCGCGAGCAGGTCGTCGAGGCCTGGAAACTGGCCCTCGAGCGCGGCGGCTGGCGAGATATCCACGACATCCCCTACGCCTGGAACATCCACGAGGTGGACAACGTCGAGCACGTCCGCGGGGTGACGAAAATCGCCCTCGAGTCCGCCGCGGTCCAGCGGGAGTTCCACGGCGCCGACCCCGACACCGACGCGATCGTGGCGGCGTGTCTGCTCCACGACGTCGGCAAGTGTTACGAGTACGTCGACTTCGTCGACGAGGAACTCGTCGATCCCGACCCCACCTACGCGAGCGAGGAGATCCCCCACTCCATCTCGGGGTACGCGCTGGCCCACGAGGTCGGCTGTCCGCTCGCCGTCCAGCGGGCGATCCCCCACTTCCTGGGGGAGGTGCCGACGCGCACCCTCGAGGCCGAACTCGTCAAGAGTGCGAACTCGGCGAGTTCGAACGCGATCACCCAGGCGACGATGGGGATCACCCTCAAAGAGTGGGTCGACGAGTACTCCCAGACGACCGGGTGAGCTACGGAACCGGTCGATCCCGACGGTCGACCGTCCTCCGCCGACGCGAACGGACCGAGCACGGGACTCGAGTGCGGTCCTGTCGCAACCGAGACGACTCGAGTGCGGTCCTGCCGCAACCGGAGCATACTCGGTTCCGGCCCGCCGTTGCACGGGACGAGAGCTCGATGTCGGGACAGTTTCGCCGCCTCGCCACCTTCGACGTCCTCCTGTTGACGGCGGCGATCTGGTTTCTCGCGAAGTTCCTCCGGTACGCGTTTCCGCCGCTGTTCGGTCCGTTTCAGGACACCTACGGGGTCTCCAACACCGTTCTCGGCCTCGCGTTCACCGCGTTCATGCTCGTCTACGCGGCGATGCAGTTCCCCTCCGGCGTGCTCGCCGACAGGCTCGGCTCGGTGACGGTCATCACGGCCGGCGTCGTCGCCGCCGCGCTCGCGGCGCTCGCGCTGACCGTCGATTCGTCGTTCGCCGTCCTCGTCCTCGCGATGGTCCTCATGGGGGCGGGCACCGGTGCCCACAAGACCGTCGCCGTCCGGTTGCTCGCGCGCGTGTACCCCTCGAGGACCGGCCGCGCGCTGGGGGCGCTCGACACCTTCGGCACGTTCGGCGGCGTGGTCGCGCCCGCAGCGGTGGTCGCCGTCGCCGGCGTCTCCTACGCCTTCGGCGCCAGCTGGCGGCTGGTGTTTCTCGTCGCGGGGGTCGTCGGCCTCGCTCTCGGTGCCGCGTTCGTCCTCCGGGTCCCCGACCGGCTGCCGGACGACCCCGAAGTCGATCCGAAGACGGCCGTGACCGGGGGTGGCGGGCTGGGGCGCTACGCCCGACTCTTCGGTGAGTGGCGGTTCACCGTCTTCGTCCTCGTCACGGTGCTGTTCTCCTTTACGTACAACGGCCTCGTCGCGTTCGCGCCGCTGTACCTGACCGAGGAGGGTGGACTCGAGGCCACGACCGCGAGCTTACTGTACAGCGCGCTGTTCGCCGTCAGCCTCGTCCAGCTCGTCACCGGCGAGGTGAGCGACCGGATCGGCACGCTGCCCGTGATCGTCTGCGCGCTCGCGGGCGCCAGCCTCGGGATGGTTGGACTCGTCTCGCTGTCCGGTTCCGGATCCGCGCTCGCCCTCGGCGGCGCGCTCGTCCTCGTCGGCCTGGGCTCGCACGGCTTTCGCCCCGTCAGGGGCTCGTACCTGATGTCGGCGGTTCCGACCGAGATCTCGGGGGGCGGACTGGGGATCGTCAGGACGATGCTGATGGGCGCCGGCGCGGTCGCCCCCGCGCTCGTGGGCTACCTCTCGGAGACCGCCGGCTTCAGACCCGCGTTCGGGCTCCTCGCGGTCTCGATCGCCGGCGCGACCGCGCTGAGTGCGCTCCTGTGGGTGTTCGACGACGCCGGGACGTGAGCGACGGGATGCGACGCCAGTGGGTGCTGCTGCCGGGTGTGCGTTTTTGGCGCTGAGCGTCGAACCCCGGTCTATGTACTCGCTAGCCACACGCAGCGAGATCGAGCCGCACGAACTCGAGGACGAAGCGCCCACGCTGCTCCCGGTCGGGGTCGAGCTCAGGCCCGACGAGATGCGCCCCAGCATCTGGGAGTACGAGAAGGGCGAGGAGAACGCCTACCACCGCCAGCGGGAACAGGAGGAGCTGTACGTCGTCCTCGAGGGAACCGTCGACGTGACGATCGAACGCGAGGACGACCGCGACGTCGTCGAGCTCCGCCAGCACGACTGTCTGGTCGTCCCACCGGAGTCCTGGCGACAGCTCCGGGCCGTCGAGGATAGCACCGTGCTCGTCGTCGGCTCGCCGAACGTGAAAGACGACGGTATCCTTGAGGGGTAGCGGACGAACGAGCTACGAGCGGGTCAGCCAGCCGGCGACGCCAACGAGCACCGCACCCAGCAGTACCCCGGCGAGGCCGACCGGGTCGCCGACCGACGCCGCGGTAACGCCACCGGCGACGATTCCGGCGGCCCCACCGCCAGCGAGCATCGGGACAGCGACGCCCGTCGACACCTTCGACTCGGCTCGTACCGCCTCGAGGTCAGCGCGCAGGTCGACGAGGTCGTCGCGCGCGCGGCTGGCGTCCCGGTCGGCTCCCACCTCGAGCGCCTCGAGTCGTTCCTCGAGCGTCCCACACCGCGGTCCGATCTCTGTGAGGTCCGCGACCCGCGACTCGAGTCGATCCACCCGCTCCGGGTCGACCGGTTCCGTCTCGAGCCGGTCGTCGATCTCGCGTTCGAGTTCCGACCGGGTCGTGTCGAGGCGGTCGTCGACGTCTCCGATCGCCGTTTCGAGGGTCGAGAGCGAGCTCTCGAGGTCGGCGACTGCCGAGTCGACGCGGCCCTCGAGTGCGGACTCCGTCTCCGAGAAGGTCGCGGTCAGGTGCGCGATTCCGTCGTCCGTCTCCGCCGACAACGATTCGACGTCCGCCGACAGCGATTCGACGTGACCGGCCAGCTCCGCGACCCGCGTTTCCGCCTCCGTCGAGTGCTCCTCGAGACGATCCGAAACGCGGTCGACGCGGGTGACGGCGGCGTCGAGCCGGTCTTCGAGGTCGGCGAGCGCCGCGTCGAGGCGGGCACACTCGGCCGCGGTCGCGCTCTCTTCGGCCAGCCGCTCGTGTGTATCGCGGAGTTCCGCGAGCGCATCGCCGGTCGCCGTGAGGTCGTCTCGAGTGGCCTCGAGGGAAGTTTCGAGATCCGCGACGGCCGCCGAAACCCCCTCCAGATCGTCACCGAGGGCGTCGACCGCCGTCGCGGCGCGTTTATCGACCGACTCGAGCGCCTCGGAGAGGGTCTCGACCTCGGCGGCGACGGCTTCGATCTCCGCGTCCCTGTTCGCCAGCCGGTCGAACAGCTGGTCGATGGCGTCGTCCGCTATCGCGGAGCCGTCGGACGCGGTAGGGTCGTCGGCGCTCGGTTCGGAGAACGTCAGCGTTTCCCCGGCCGTCGGTGCCGCCTCGGGGGCCGACCAGGTGACGGCTTCGAGGCCGTCGATTCCGTCAGTCGCGGCCGCGAGGGCGCCTCGAGCGGCGCACTCGGCCGGCTCCTCTGCGAGTCTGACGCCGCGAATTGAGATCGGAAGGGGGCTCCCGTCGAACCGCCCGCCGAGCAGGTACTCGACGCCCTCGACGGCTCCGCTGCCGGCGACCGCGACGGGAACCGCGAGCCCCGACTGGAGGTCGCTCTCGTCGGCCCGGTCGGCGATCGCGGTCGCCAGTTCGACGGCGAGCGCGTCGAACGCGCCCGCGAGGGCGCTCTCGATCTCGCCGGTTGCGGCGTCCGGGTCGAGCGTGAACGCCTCGAGGGCGGCCGCGACCGCGACCGGGTCGGAACCGGTGTCGTCGGCCGCGGCGGCGATCAGCCACTCGCGGCCCTTCGGCAGCGAGAACGCCAGCGCCGGCACGCCGTAGTACGACAGCGAGACGCTCGTGAGCTGCTCGCCGATGCAGATGCCGAGGCCGGTGTGTTTGTCCGCTGCGAGCTGGTCGTAGACGACGGCGAACCCGGCGGTGATCGGCGCCGGCTCGAGGCCCGCGGCCGACGCGAAGTCCCCGGGGAGTGCCCCACCCTCGCGGCGGTCGCCGCGGATTGTGGATTCGGTCCCGTCGACGATCCGTCCGGGAGTCGTGTAACAGAGCCGTCCGCCGATCGCGCCCTCGAGGGCCCCGGCGTCGGCCAGGAGCCCGCCGACGAGCGCCGACAGCGCCGGTTCGACGTGCTCGCCGGCCGGCACGCCGTCGACGAACAGGGGCTCGAGCGCCGCCCCGGTTGCGTCGGCGACGCGTTCGGCGTCCTCGCCGAGGACGTACGTGGTGCCGTCGCGTTCGATCGAGCAGCGCTCGCCGAGTGCGACCGGCGGCACCTCGGCGATCGACTCGAGCGGACAGGCGACCGCCGGCGCGCGGCTAACCTCGAGGTCGGCGCCGTCGGCGACGGTTCGTGCCAGCCGAACTCCGTCGGACGTGATATCGAGACCGTAGTTCATAGCCGGAGGAAACGGAGGACCACCTTGGAGGTTTGGTCCCGAATACCAGAACTGAAAACGAGCGAGCGATCGCGAGCGCAGTTTACAGCGGTTCCAGACCCGCCTCCCGGCGGAGCACGTCGATGTACTCGCTGAACCCGGTCTCGAGGTCGTACTCGGGGTCGTAGTTCAGGTCCTCTTTCGCGGCGCTCATCTCGAGCTTCTGGGTCCAGGGGAGTTCGCCCTCGTCGCTGACGTCGATCTCCGCGTCGGGAACGATCTTCTCGACGGTTTCGGCGGCCTCGCGGATGGTCGCGACCGTTCCGCGGACGTTGTAGACGCGCCGGGAGAGTCGGGCGTCGGGGGCGAACGCCGCCTTGCGGAACGCCTGGGCGATGTCCCGGACGTACTGCCAGTCGATCACCTGGTCGCCGTACTCCACCGAGAACGGCTCGCCGAGCGCGGGTTTCTCGATGATGTTCGCGAGAAACGCCGACCCGCCAGTTTCGCGGTAGGGGCCGTAGGCGACCGTCGGACGCAGGCCGACGTGGGAGACGCCGTGATCCTCGTAGTACACCCGCGCCTGGTGTTCGTTGTACTCCTTGGTCGCGCCGTAGAGCGTGTCGGGGTAGACGAGGTCGTCCTCGGTGACCCAGCCGTCGTTCGCCGTGTAGTTCGTCGGGGGTGCGTAGACGGCCGCCGAGGAGGCCCACGCCACGCGTTCGACCTGGTCGTCGAGGATTCGCGCCGCTTCGAAGACGTTGTTCGTCCCCTCGATGTTGACCTGCTGAGCCGCCCGCGGGTTCTCGCGCGCGGTCGTCGTGAGCAACGCCGCGAGGTGGACGACGTGGGTCGCCCCCGTCTCGCGGACCGCTCGGATGACGTCCGTCGCGTCCGAGACGTCGCCGCGGCGGATCTCGACGTCGTCGGCGACGCCGAGTTTCTCGAGGATCCGTGGGTCGGTCGAGAGATCGTACGCCACGACGTCGTGACCGTGCTCGACGAGGTCTTCGACGACGTACGACCCGATGAATCCCGTCCCGCCAGTAACGAGTACCGTGGAGTTATCGACAGACATTATCACGAACGTCCCGGCAGAACGGCAAAAGCGTTCCTGAAACGGGTGGCCGCCGCGACCGGGGGTCGCTGCAAGGTCAACGTTCACCCCTCCGTCCGTCGAACCTCGAGTACGCCATGTCGAACGCCACCGCTTCGCTTCCGGCAGTGCTCCGCGTCGACGACGACCTCGAGGCGATCCAGGCAGACGTCGGCGGCGATCCGGCCGTCGCCATCGAACAGGCCCGCGAAGACCTCGCGAGGTTCGAGGTCCGCGAGGCGGCAACACAGGCGTCGCTACTCGACGACGTCGAGAGCCTGCTGTTGCGCGCCCAGGAACAGGTCGAGGGCGACCACGCCCGTCGGCTCGAGGCGATCCGCAACCGGATTCGGATCTACCGCGAGGCCGTCTCCGACACCGACGAGGACCTCGCGGTCATCGACGCCACCGTTCGGACCGAAACGGAAGACGAGTCGGCGATTCGGGCCGTTCGCGGCGAGCCCGTCGAACTCGTCGCGACCGTCGTCAACGGCGGGCGGGCGCGTCGGGTGGTCGTCGTCGCCGCGTTCTACGACGAGTCTGGCGCCGAACTCGAGCAGATCGCGACCGACGAACTCGGGTTCGACGCCGACGAACAGGCAGCGGTCGAACTCGGGGTGGTCGTTCCCGGGGAGACCGCCTACTACACGGCGACGGCCCTCGACGCGGAGACGCAGACCGTCGGCTGAGCGGCGAGAGTTGCCCTCGATCCGCGTCAGCCCGACGGATCGGCCATCGGGTCGCCGACAGTGAGCCGATCGCCCGTCTCGAGGCGCTCGCCCCACGACGACTCGGGCACCCGCGTGTTGACCATCAGCCGGAAGTAGTGGTCGAACCAGGCGTCGCCCGCCCACTCCGGGAGCGTCGCCTCGCGGCGGTCGACGAACCGCTCGCGAAAGTCGGGCGTCACCTCGCCGGTGTCGGGATCTCGAGTCGGAACGACGCAGCGCTGGCAGGGGTTGACGCCGTGGAGCGTCGTCGCGTCGGTCCCGAACGGAACGACCCGCCCGGGTTCGTCGTACAGTCGGTCCTCCCAGAAGGCGGGGCCGTCGACGACGAGGTTGGGCCGGAGCCGTCGACGCATCTCCGTTGGATCGATCCCGTCGAACCAGTCGGCGACCGCCTCGAGGGTCCCCCTCGAGATAACCGTCGGTCCAGCCGCCGCCGTGTCGTCCGGAAATCCACCTTCCTCCTCGCGAACCAGCGTCACGGGATACTCGAAGAACTCGGTGAGGTACGACTCGAGCGCCCGGCGGTCGAGTTCGAGGTGGAACGTCCGCGCCGACAGCTCCCGCTCGCGCGGCGAAGCCCCGGACGAGCCGTCGTCCCGGATCGCGATGGTTTCTCGCTCGAGGTCGAACTCGGCGCGCAGGCGGTGGATCCGCTGCTCGCGCTTTCCGTTGACGTACCCGCCGTTCTCGTCGACGATCGCGTACCGTCGGTCCCA